>JANYDK010000109.1 GCA_025363655.1 Deltaproteobacteria bacterium
GGCTTGGCGTTGATCAAGTCGTGCGGCATCAGCGTGTCGATCTCTTGCGACATGCTCATGCGCTCTTTGATCGCGCGCTCCATGCGAACCAGGCCGATGCGGTACTGGTTCTCCATCAGCTCACCGACCGCGCGGACGCGGCGGTTGCCGAGGTGGTCGATGTCGTCGACGCTGCCGCGGCCGTTCTTCAGCTCGATGAGGTGACGAACGGTCTCGAGGATGTCCTGACGGGTGAGCGTCTGGGTGTCGATCGACGGACGCTGATCTTCCGGCGTGTCGCGGTAGAACTTGTAGTTCAACTTGAGGCGGCCGACCTTCGAGAGGTCGTAGCGCTCGGGGTTGAAGAACAGGTTGCCGAAGAGGTTACGAGCGGTCTCGATCGTGGGCGGATCGCCCGGACGGAGACGCTTGTAGATCTCCATGATCGACTCGTCGGCCGTCTTCACCTTGTCGGCGAGGAGCGTGTCGCGGAAGTAGCTGCCGACGTTCAGACCATCGATGAAGAGGATCTTGAACGACTCGACCTTGGCTTCCTTGAGCTTCTCGAGCTTGCCCTCGGTGAGCGCCTCGTTGACCTAGGCGAGGATCTCGCCCGTCTCCTGGTCGACGATGTCGTGCGCGAGGACCTTGCCGACGAGTTCTTCGACCTCGGCCGGCAGACGATCGATCTTCTTCTCGCGAAGCTTCTTGATCGCCGGCTTGGTGAACTTGGTGCTCTTCTTGACGATGAGCTCGCCGTCGACCTTGATGTCGCGCGTCGCGCGCTGACCGTAGAGGAGGTCCCACTCGAGGGACTTGGTCCACTTGCCACCCTTGTCGGAGTGGACGGTCTCGGTCTGGTAGAAATAGTTGAGCAGGTCCTGCGTCGAGTAGCCGAGCGCGCGCAGGAGCACCGTCGCGTGCATCTTCCGGCGACGGTCGATGCGGACGTAGATGATGTCCTTCGGGTCGAACTCGAAGTCGAGCCAGCTGCCGCGGTAGGGGATGACGCGCGCGCTGTAGAGGAGCTTGCCGCTCGAGTGCGTCTTGCCCTTGTCGTGATCGAAGAAGACGCCCGGGCTGCGGTGCAGCTGCGAGACGACGACGCGCTCGGTGCCGTTGATGATGAAGGTGCCGGTGTCGGTCATCAGCGGGATTTCGCCGAAGTAGACCTCCTGCTCCTTGATGTCTCGGACGAGACGCTCGCCACCTTCGCGGGTGTCGTAGATCATCAGCTGGGTGGTGACCTTGATCGGCGCAGCGAAGGTCATGCCTCGCTGCCGACACTCGTCGACGTCGTACTTCGGCTTCTCCAAGTTGTAGGAGACGAAGACGAGCTCGCTCGTGCCGTTGAAGTCCTTGATGGGGAACACCGAGCGGAAGACCGCCTGGAGTCCGACGTCCACGCGATCACGCGGTGGAACGTACTGCTGGAGGAATTTCTCGTAGCTCGATTTCTGGATATCGATGAGGTTCGGGACCTCGATGATTTTCCGAACCTGGCCGAGGTGTTTACGGACCCGGAAATTCGACTGGATGACAGAAGCCATCTCGCTCCTCAGTGCTCAGCAGGTGTGTCCCGCAACGGATGCGCGCGGGATACGAGCGCGACAGGTATCTAGGCCCCTAGTGCGTAGGGGCTTCGAAGGTCGAGTCGCGCGGGGGTTCGGGCGGCGGTGCGGCGGTTGCATAGCGCCGTCTCGGGCCCCGGGGAAGTCTGGAAGGCACGATTCGTGAAAGACACAGAATTTCCCGGTGATTTCACGGTCCCAAAAACTCGCAAGAGGTGTTTGGGATCACTCGGGAGCAAAAGCGCAAGGTCGAAGGGATGAGCCGGAGAAGAATTTCTCGGGGACACGAACCCTTCGACCTTGACTTTCACGACATTGGCGGCGGCACTTTCGTGACGCAGCGGGGGGACTCGAAGGAGCGGCCTTTCGGTCGCTCACCGGTCGAGGTGCTCGTCTTCGCGAAGCCTTCTCGAGGCCAGGAGAAGAGCGAGCACACTCGTACGTGGGATGAGATGAAACAGACTCAGACCCGGTTACGGACGAGGCTCTCGGGGGCCCCGGCGAGTGCCGGGGTGAAGCCGAGGCCCGGCCATGGCCGGGGTGGGACTATTTGAGCTCGACCTTCGCGCCGGCTTCCTCGAGCTTCTTCTTCATTTCATCGGACTCGGCCTTGCTGACGCCTTCCTTGAGGGGCTTCGGCGCGGCTTCGACGATGTCCTTCGCCTCTTTGAGGCCGAGACCCGTGAGCTCACGGACGACCTTGATGATGCCGATCTTCTTGTCGGCAGCGAACGAAGCGAGGACGACGGTGAACTCGGTCTGCTCGATGGCAGCAGCCACCGGGGCGGCGGCGACGGCGGGACCGGCGACGGCGACGGGCGCAGCCTTCACGCCCCACTTCTCTTCGAGCTGCTTGATGAGCCCGGCGAGCTGGATGACGGGCATGTTGCTGAGGTGGTCGATAACCTGCTCGGTCGTGATGGCGCTCATGATGAATCTCCTATCGAGTCGTGACGAAAAAGTCTGGTTTGCAGAAGGCCCGCGCTTCAGGCAGCGCGGCGTTGATCACTCGCTCGTGCCGCCCAATTCGCGATGCTTGGCATCGAGGAGGTAGGCGAAGTTCTGAGCGGGTGCGTTGAGGAGCATGACGAGCTGCTGCATCGGTGCCTGGAAGGTGGCGAGCAGGCTGGCGCGCAGCTCGTCCTTTCCGGGCATCGTCGCGAGCTGATCTTCCACGCCCTTGCCATCGAGGAGCTGTCCGTCGATGACACCGCCACGGATGTTGAGCTTCTCGTAGCCCTTCTTGAACTCCTTCACGACCTTGGCGGCCGCGGCGGGGTCTTCGTAGGACCACGCGAGACCAGTCATCCCGCGGAGGCTCTTGCCGATGGTGTCGCCGAGCGTCGAGCCTTTGAGGGCCTGCTTGACGATCGTGTTCTTGACGACCTTGTACTCGACGCCGACCTTACGGAACTCGGCGCGGAGCTTGGAGACCGTCTCGACGTTCATCCCGGCGTAGTCGACGAGGACCATGGAGGTCATCTTGTCGAACTTCGCCTTGATGTCGCCGATCTGCGACGTCTTGCCGGAGCGCGTGTTGCGCGGATTCGCGGTGACGGGCATGGCTTAAGTTTCCTCTCCGGTCGACATGAGCGCGGCGGCGTCGACGCGGACGCCGGGACCCATGGTCGAAGAAAGAGTGACGGACCTGAGGTAGATACCCTTGGCCGTGGACGGCTTGGCGCGGACGAGAGCCTCGATGATCGCGCTGGCGTTCTCCGAGAGCTGCTTCGCCTCGAACGAGACCTTGCCGATGCGGGCGTGGACGATGCCAGCCTTCTCGACGCGGTACTCGACCTTACCGGCCTTGGCTTCTTTGACGGCAGTGGCGACGTCGTCCGTCACCGTGCCGACCTTCGGGTTGGGCATGAGGCCTCGGGGACCGAGGACACGACCGAGCTTGCCGACCGCACCCATCATGTCGCGGGTGGCGATCACTCGATCGAAGTCCATGAATCCTTCTTGGACCTTCTGCACCAGTTCGTCGCCACCGGCGATGTCGGCGCCCGCAGCCTTGGCAGCTGCCTCTTTTTCGCCTTTGGCGAAGACGAGGACGCGCAGCTTTTGGCCGGTGCCGTGCGGCAGGACGATCGCGCCGCGGACCATCTGGTCAGCGTGCTTCGGGTTGACGCCGAGTCGCACCGCGAGATCGACGGTCTCGTCGAATTTCGCGGAGGCCCTCGATTTCACCTGTGCGATGGCCTCTTCGACCGTTACGCGCTTGGTGAGATCGAGATCCTTGAGCGCTGCAGCGCGCTTCTTTCCGATCTTCTTTCCCATGTGCCTCCTTGCGGCATTGCCTCCCACCGAATCCGTGCGCGCTCTGTTTCTAGGAGAGCTCGTCGGGCGGTGGTGTGGAGGAGTCAGCGCAACGCCCGGCGAATTCCGGAACGTCGCCTCTTCATCGCGACGGCGCTTTCGCGCAGCGCGATCAAGCCTTGATTTCGATCCCCATCGAACGCGCGGTGCCAGCGATGGTCTTCATCGCGGCTTCGACCGAACCGCAGTTCATGTCTTGGATCTTGAGCTTGGCGAGCATCTCGAGCTGCTTCGTGGTGACCGAGCCGACCTTGTTCTTGTTCGGCTCTTTCGACCCGCTGCCAGGCTTCTTGTTCGTCGCGAGGCCGGCTTCCTTCTTCAGGAGGACCGAGGCCGGCGGCGTCTTCGTGATGAACGTGAAGCTGCGGTCGGAGTACACGGTGATCACGACCGGGATGATCATGTCACTCCCGGCGGTCTTCGCGTTGAACTCCTTGCAGAACGACATGATGTTGACGCCGTGCTGACCGAGCGCCGGGCCGACGGGGGGCGAGGGGTTCGCCTTTCCCGCGGGGAGCTGCAGCTTCACGTAGCCGGTGATCTTTTTCATCGGAGGTTCCTCGAGCCTTCGCTCTGCCGCATCGCCGGAAGGTTCGCGCGTCGTTGCGGTCGACGATGCGCGGGCGCTTTTGCCCCCGACCGGGTACCGGTCGGAAAGGGGCGCGGATTATACGGGCTTCGCGGCGCTGTGCAAGTGCCGGACCGAACTTCGTTGAAAACCTGCGAAAATCCCTGCGCAGGAAGAGAGCCGGCTCAAGGCTTGAGCTTGACCTTCGTCTCTTTGCCGCACTCGATGAACACCGATTGCGACTTGGTCAGCTTCTTCTGCAACTTGCCCTTGGGGTCGGCCTTGCCGAGGAGAACCCAGCGGTAGCCGCAGGGGACGACCATCGATTCACCGGGCGGACCGTAGTTGCGATCGCCGATGAAGACGTCGGTGTCGGGGATCGTCGCCTCGACGACGAGGCGTCCCATGCCCTTCTTCAGAGGCGCATCGGGCGAGTCGCTCGTCGACTTGGCGGTGGTCTTGACCACGACGCTCGTCCCACTCTTCGACGGAGGCGCCGCCGTGTCGGTGGTGGTCGCGCTCGTCGTCGAGTCGTCGCCGGGTGTCTTCGCCCCGCCCTTGGTCTTGTTCGTGTCGGTGGCAGCGACGTCGTCCTTGTCCTTCGACTTCGATTTGCCGGAGACGAGCGCGACGACGAGGCCGATGAGGCCGACGAAGGCGAAGAAGCCGACGACACCGAGGACGATCAGCCTGCTTCGCTTCCGACGCGCGCGACTGATCGTGTCGTCGTCGCTCTCCTCCGCCAGCCTCGCGCGATTCGAGCTGATGACCGTGTCGCGGAGATCTTCCATCGAGCGCGGCGGGCGCGCGGTGGGATCGAGCACCACGCGTGGCGCGTCCATCGCAGGCATCGGTCGATCGAGCGGCTTCGGAGGCTCGCGTGGGGGACGCACGACGGTGGCGCCGGAGGGATCGACGACGAGCTCTGCTTCCAGCTCTTCTGCAGCTTGCGCGGGCGACGGCGTCGGAAGCGGCGCGGCGACGGGAGGCGACGGCGTGAACGCGGCGGGCGGCGGCGCTGCGAGCATCGGCGCGCCCTCGTGCGGGTTCGCGGCGACGAGGCTGCCCGAAGAGTCGATCGGATCACCGACCACGCGTTGCGTATCCGCCATCGTCGGCTGGGACGATACCACTCGCTGCGTCTCCGACACGTGCGGCTCGAGGTGACTCGGCGTGAGCTCGACGACCGCCGGCACTTGTCCCGACGCAGCGGCGTCGAGCGGCTTCGTTCCAATCCCGAAGAGCGTGCCCATACGCACCGGTCGCGCAGGCGTGCGCGGCGCAGGTGCACGCGGCACGGCTGGGCTCGGCAGCGGCGTCTTGCTCGGACGCGGCGGCGCACCTTGGGGCGACGTGCTCGCCGACGAATCGTTCGACTTCGAGTCGGAAGAGCTCACCGCTACCCCTCTCCCATCTTCGCCCATCTTCGCAGGCTTGGCGATTGCGCGCGTCGATGGCCGCCCAGGCGGAATGGTGGGCGGGGGTGGTCCATCGGCCATTTGCTCGACGAGTGTACGCAGCGCCCGACGGCCTCGGTCGACGTCCGCGACCTTGGCGATCCACCGGGCGAGCTCGTCGCAGGAGATTTCACGCGTGATCGGATCGGGCTCGAGGGCGGCCTCGAGGGCGGCGACGAGCTCCTTGGGAGCGCCTACTTTCATCGCGTCGACGTCTCCGCCCGCCATGTGCGCGATCAGCGCCGGGCCATGGAGGAGCGGATCGGGTGCCTTTCCCGTGACCAATTGCCAAGCGAGGAGCGCCGCGCCGTAGACGTCGACCTTCTCCGTCGGCCGCTCGCCCCGCAGCTGCTCCGGCGCCATGTAGCCGGGCGAACCCTTGATGACTCCGATCGCCGTCTCTGGCGTACGGTCGAGGATCTTGCCGAGCCCGAAGCCGGCGAGCTTCACCGACGCGTCGCGCGAGAGGAGGACGTTCGGCGGCGAGACGTCGCGATGGATCACCGGCGTGTGCGCGCCTGCACCGTCGGTGAGCGCGTGTGCGTGCGCGAGCGCCTCGGTGACACAGGAGGCGACGTACCACGCAGCCTCTTGCGGCAAGGCCTGCTTCCGCGTCGCGAGCCAATCGAGGAGACGCGAGAGGGAGGTCCCGTCGACGACCTCGAGGACGAGCACGAGCCAGGGCGGATCCTGGAAGAAGTCGTACATCCGGAGGATCGAGGGATGCTGCAATTGCTCGGAAATCACCGCTTCGCGGGCGAGCTCTTCGGCATACGCGGCGTCACCTTCGGTCGCGTCGGCGACGAGTTTGAGGGCGACGTCGCGTGAGAAACCGTGCGTCGCGTCACCCCGCGCGAGGTACACGCGCGCACCACGGCGCGACTCGAGGCGGCGCAGGATGCGATAGCCGCGTATCGTCGGCGGCGCCTCCTCCGGGAACATCGAACCAAGTGTACCGGCGTTCGACTTGGCACCCGAAGTTCCCGACCAGAGCGTGACCTCGGCAGGCACCCGCGGCTCGAATGCGCATGGTACGCTGAGCTCGAATGCCTCCCGACGCGCGCATCGTCGTCGTCGAGAAGAGCGATTGGTTGCGACGCCTGCTGACGACCGGCCTCCGCGATCATGGCTTCGAGGTGACCTCTGCGCGCTCGGGCGATGAAGCCCTCGAGCACATCCACATGCACTCGCCTGACTGCATCGTCTGCGGCCTCAAGGTCGAAGGCGCCGACGGCTATTGGCTCGTGACGCGAATCCGCGAGGAAATCATGCCGATCAGCGCGACACCGGTGCTCTTCATCGGCGAGCCCGACGAGCCGCGCGGGCGGAGCGCGCAAGACGGTCGACTGCGCGCGCTCGAGAGCGGGGCCGACGCCTTCGTCACCAAACCGTTCCGCATCGACGAGCTCGTCGCGCAGGTACGGGCTCTCATCGAACGACACCGCCGCAGCGCGCCGGCCAAGGTGTCAGCGCCGCGCGCCACGCCCTCGTCCATCTCGGGCGGCAACTCGGGCGGCATCTCGAGCGGCATCTCGAACAGCGCGAGAAGCTCCAGCAGCCCGCCGACTTCCGCCGAAGCCAACCTCCGCGGAGACCTCGAGCAGATGTCGCTCGTGAGTCTGCTCACGCTCCTCGAGATGGAGCGGCGTAGCGGTCGCGTCACCGTTCGAGCCGAAGGCTTGCGCGCGATCGTCGACGTCGCCTCCGGCTTCGCTTCGGTCGCGAACATCAATGGGCGCGACGTCGACCCCGTCGCCATCGTGCGCGCGTCGTTCGATTGGGGCGCTGGTCGCATCGCCTTCCGCGCTTCCGCGCCGAAAGAGGCATCAGCTGGGGCCGCTCCGTTGCGGGTCTTGCTCGCCGAGGCGCGGCAGGTCGACAAGCAGACACGCGGCGCGGCGCCGGCCCTGCGACGAGGCCTCGACGAAGCCCCGACACGCAAGGTCGATGGCGACGACCTGGCGCCGATCAGCACGACGCCGGCCTCGAGCCAGAAGCGCGCAGCCGAATCGACTCGGCCGCGTGGGAGGCCGAGCGCCAGGCCCTCGACACGACCAAAGCGAAACACGCACGCGCCTCCCGCCGAGGCCTCGCGTGCCGCCGACAAGGAGCCGAGCGTGGCCACGCGTCAGCCGCCGCGCGGCCGAATTCCCGCTGCGCCGCGGCCATCGCGACCGCCGAAGCGATAACGACTCGCGGTGCTCGTTCTGCTCTTCTACTCGTCCGACTCAGAGGAGGAGGACACTGAAGGAGCGGGCGTGCTCGAGGGCGTCGGCGCGGATTGACGTCGGCTGGGGAGAACGCCGAAGTGGAGAGCGGCGTAGATGCCGGCGGCGAAGAGGACCAAGACGAGCACGGCGAGCCACCAGCCACCTCGGGCGTCGGCGGCGGGAGAAGGAGCAACGCGGGCGGGCGCGGGCGCAGGTGCGGGCGCCTGTATCGCAGGCGCGGGCGTTGGCGCCTGTATCGCAGGCGCGGGCGTTCGAAGCGGCGAGAAATCGGGCGGGGGCGGCGAGGGTGTGCCCGCTGCGAGCGCTTCACCGAGCGGTCGATCTTCCTCGACGGGCTCGAGGCCGCCGAGACCGGCGAGATCGATGGGCGGCGGGTGCTCGGAGATGTTGACCGAGCGTTGAGCGACGATGGGCTCGAACCTTTGCACCGGCGGTGTGACCTCTGCCATCAGGCGCCGCTCTTCATCGAGCGGGCGGACGACGGTGGTCTCCTCGGACGGGTATTCGCGGTCGATCGTGCGCTCGGAAGAGGAGAGATCTTCGAGCTCGGGCGCGCGGATGAGGGTCGCCTCTTCGTCGAAACCAGTGCGCGCTGCTGCGGGCATCGGCGGCGTGCGGCCGGCGAGTCGGGGGTCGGCTACCGGCGGTGCGCTCGGCGTCGGTGCCGGTGGCATGTCGGAGGTGAGGGTCGGCCGTCCCATCAGCAACGTGCGCGTGCGCGTCGCGGGAGGACGCTGCTGTGGTGGCGATGCTGCGGAAGGCACGCCGCCGAGAGGCCGCGGTGCGATTGCCTGCATCGGGCGCGGCGTCAGGAGTTGTTCGGACGGCTTGGCGACGGGCAGCGGCACCGTCTCGCTAGGTCGTGGGGTATGCACGGACGTTCGTGCAACGACGGGTTGCGTCGCTTCGGGAGCGGGCGCGGCGCGCGGCGCAGGCGCTTGCACGGCAACGGGCGCAGGTGTCGCTGATGCGGGCACCGGAGCACGCGCAGCCACCGGAGGAGCTGCGGGAGCAGGAGCCGCCGGCATCGGCATCGGCGTGTGCTTGCGCGAGGCGACAGGCTGGGCGAGCAGGCCAGGTGTCTGCGCCGGTTGTTCTTGCGGCTTCGACCACGGTGGCGACGGCGCAGGCTGCGCAGGGCTCGCGGGCTTGGCCCACGGCGGCTGCGCGGACGAGGCCGGCTTCGGCTCGGTGCGGATCGGCGTCGTCGGCGCGGGCGCGGGCGCGGCAGGTGCCGGCGTGGGCGCGCGCGCGACGATGAGGCTCGCCGCGCGAGGCGCGCGTGCGTTGCGCTGAATGCGCTCGAGAAGCGACTCCAATCGATCGATGCGCGCTTGGTTGCTCATGTTGCTCGTCGAGCCAGGCCATCCGCGCGGGCGCGTTCAGCCTTGGAGCGCGAGCATACAGCGCCGACGGTCTCGCCGTCGAACACCCTGCAGAACGAACGAGCCGGAGCTGCTGGCAGGCGCAAAGTCGCCTGCGAACTCCTACGCGCGCTTTTTCTCGACCTGGTTGAAGTCGAGCTCGACCGGGGTAGAGCGACCGAAGATCGACACCTTGACGCGGACCTTCTGCTTCTCCGGCTTCACTTCTTCGACGGTGCCGGTGAAGTTCGAGAACGGACCGTCGGTCACGCGGACCTCGTCGCCAGGACCGAAGGTGACCTTCGGACGCGGCTTGGTGGTGCCTTCGGTGATGCCCTGACGGAGCTGCTCGATTTGAGAGGCCTTGACCTCGATCGGGTCTTTGCCGCCGGGGCCGCCGACGAAGCCCATGACCTTCGAGGTGTCCTTGACGAGGTGCCAAGTCTCTTCGTTCAGGTCCATCTCGACGAAGATGTAGCCGGGGAAGCTGCACTGTTCACGGGTGCGCGACTTACCACCCGCACGATTCTCCGTGACCTGTTCGGTGGGGATGAGGACCTCCCCGAATTTGTCTTCGAAGCCCTTGAGCTTGATGCGCTCTTGGAGGTTCGATTTCGCACGCTTCTCGGACTGGGAGTACGTCTGGACGGCGTACCACTTCTTCGCCATGTCGGTTCTCCGTGCCACTGGTTGCTCGGCAACCACGGCCGCTTTCGCCACGCTGCTCATGCCCGCCCCGTTCCCACCAGGAACCGCAACCCCAGGGCGCGGATCAAGTAGATGGCCAAGCCGCCCAGTCCGACGCGGAGCAGGACGACCCAAGTCTTGGAAGAGTCGGCGATGAAGCCGATCGCTCGGTTGGCGCCGATGTCGTAGAGCCAGAAGCCGAGCGCCGAGCCGAGGCTGGCGACGACGACGATGGTGGTCGATCGACGAACCTTCTCCTTCGTCGGCCACTCGACCTTGGAGAGCTCGAGTGTCACCTCGTCGGCGAGCGTACGGACCGCTTGGCGACGATAGACGAGGAACATCGCGATGCCGGAGACGGCCGCCGCGATCGGCGTGATGAGGTCTTCGCGCGGCTCGCCGATTTTGCCGGGGATCCACTGGTTCAGCCGGTGCCAGAGCGCGAGGCCCGCCTTGCTGAAGAAGTACGCGAGCGCGATCGCGAAGGTGAAGAACGTGGCGTAGACGTAGCGACGCTGGCCCATCTGCGTGGGGAGGAGATCGTCGTCTTCCTCTTCGCCGTCGCCGTCGCCGCCTTCTTCGGATGCGCCTGCGGCATCTCCGCCTTCTTCGCTGGGCTCGTCACCATCCGCGCGCACGAGGGCCTGCTTCGCCACCTTATCGGCGGCGTCGCCCTCTTCGGATTCCTCTTGGGCGACCTTCTCTTCGTCGTCCTTCTCGTCGCGCGGATCGTCGGCCATCAGGGTACTCGCTTCGATGCGTGGGCAGGGGAAGGGGGACTCGAACCCACAGCCTGCGGATTTGGAATCCGCTGCTCTACCAATTGAGCTATTCCCCTAGAAAAATCAGGGGCCCGGTTGAGATAACCGCGGCCGCCACGATGTCGAGGGTCGAGGGACTTACTTCGACTCCTTGTGCTGGGTGTGCGTTCCGCACTTCGGACAAAATTTCTTCAGCTCGATCGGCTTGGTGCCGACCTTTCGCGATCTCGTCGTGCGGTAGTTGCGTTCACCGCAGACCGAGCACGCGAGGACGATCGGCACTCGCTCGCCCATCTTTGGTCACCGAAAAAAACGCGAGAGCGGGCGGGACCACGAGGGACCCGCCCGCCTTCAGCGATTCTTACTCGACGATCTTGGTGACGACGCCCGAACCGACCGTCTTCCCACCCTCACGGATGGCGAAGCGCATCTGCTCCTCGAGGGCGACCGGCGTGATGAGCTCGATGTTCATCATGACGTTGTCGCCCGGCATGACCATCTTCGTGCCCTCGGGGAGGTTCACGGTGCCGGTCACGTCGGTGGTGCGGATGTAGAACTGCGGGCGGTAGTTGGTGAGGAACGGCGTGTGACGGCCGCCCTCTTCCTTCTTGAGCACGTAGACCTGGGCTTCGAACTTCTTGTGCGGCGTGATGCTGCCCGGCTTCGCGAGGACCTGGCCACGGCCGATGTCGTCCTTCTCGATGCCGCGGAGGAGCGCGCCGATGTTGTCGCCAGCCTGACCTTGGTCGAGGAGCTTGCGGAACATCTCGACGCCGGTGACGACCGTCTTGCGCTGCTCTTTGGCCTCGGTGAAGCCGATGATCTCGACCTCTTCGTTGACCTTGATGATGCCGCGCTCGACGCGACCGGTGACGACGGTGCCACGGCCCTTGATCGAGAAGACGTCTTCGATCGCCATGAGGAAGGGCTTGTCGATCTCGCGGACGGGCTCCGGGATCCAGGTGTCGAGCGCCGTCATGAGGTTCATGATGCCCTCTTCGCCCTTGGGATCACCCTTGAGCGCGAGCATCGCGGAACCACGGACGATCGGGCTGGCGCGGTCGAAGTCGTACTTGGCGAGGAGGTCACGGACCTCTTCCTCGACGAGCTCGAGCATCTCGGGGTCTTCGACGGCGTCACACTTGTTGAGCCACACCACGAGGGTCTTGAGACCAACCTGGCGGGCGAGGAGCACGTGCTCGCGGGTCTGCGGCATGACCGAGTCGAGGGCCGACACGACCAGGATCGCGCCGTCCATCTGCGCGGCGCCGGTGATCATGTTCTTGATGTAGTCGGCGTGTCCGGGACAATCGACGTGCGCGTAGTGGCGCTTGTCGGTCTCGTACTCGACGTGCGAGACGGCGATCGTGACGATCTTCGAGTCGTTGCGGACGGTGCCGCCCTTGGCGATGTCGGCGTACGACATCTCCTTCGACTTGCCCTTCTTCGCGAGGACCTTCGTGATGGCCGCGGTGGTCGACGTCTTTCCGTGGTCGATGTGTCCGATCGTCCCGACGTTGACGTGCGGCTTCGTGCGGTTGAACTTCTCCTTGGCCATCTGAGCAATCCTCCGTTGGTGTCCTGAAAACGTTTTACCGCCGGGAGCGGCAGGGGAATCGTTACTTTTTCCGGCGTTGAGCCCACCACCGGGATTGAACCGGTGACCTCGTCCTTACCAAGGACGCGCTCTGCCATCTGAGCTAGGTGGGCGACGTCGACTTCGACTGAACTTCACTGCACTGCTGAAGAAAGAAAGACTTCCGAGAGAGCGGGAGACGGGACTCGAACCCGCGACGTTCAGCTTGGAAGGCTGACGCTCTACCAACTGAGCTACTCCCGCGACGTACCGCGAGACTCGCAACCTGCGCGGTTGTCAGACGGAGCGCGAACGCTCGCCGGACAGTGGAGGGTGTTGGATTCGAACCAACGTAGGCATAGCCGGCAGATTTACAGTCTGCTCCCTTTGGCCGCTCGGGCAACCCTCCGGAATTGTTGAAAGAAACTACGTCGTGAACCCTCTGGTTTCGCGAGCTGACGAGGGGAGTTGAACCCCTAACCGCCTGTTTACAAAACAGGTGCTCTGCCGGGTTGAGCTACGTCAGCGAAGCCCCTCGGGCCCGTCACCGGGACCTCGAGACTGTCGAGGGCGGCGGAGCTTAGCGGCCAAACGCTCTCTTCGCAACCCACGCGCAGACGAAAACCTTAACACCCCCCTCGAGAGAGGTGCCTCGGACCCGAAGGACGCACGGATGCGTCTGATTCGGGGACGCGCTTGCTAGCAGGGTGGTCCATGTCGGTCAAGACACGAACTTCAGGTCGAGAAAGAGGCGGAGTTGCTCAGGCTTTCCCCTTCGGATCGGGCTTCGAGAGATCGTCGAGGGCCTTCTGCAGTTGCTCCTCGGTGTAGGGGAGCTTCTTCAGCTCGGCCTTCTCGGACTCGAGCTCCTTGTCGAGGGTGGCCTTCGCTTCGCGGGCCCGCTCGAACCAAGCCGACTTCACGCCGGTGGTGCCTTCGAGGTTGAGCGTGTGCTCGAGGGTGCCGAGGCCCTTCTGCAGGAGGATGCGGTAGCGGAGGCGCATCGCGCCGCGGAAGAGCTCTTTCTTCTGATCGGTGGTCGCCGACTTCGGCGGAGGGATGGCGAGGAGATCGTCGTGGAGCGAAGTGTAGAGCGACGCGACGCGAACGCCGGCGCGCACCGCCCACTTCAGTTGCTCGGTCTTGATCGCTTCGACGTAGGCGTCTTCGGCGTCGAGGATCGACTGGCAGCGCTGCTCCATCTTGACGCCGAAATCGGGCGGCGGCGGGTTGAGGACGATGCGCAGACCCTTGCCGCGAATGAGCTCGCCTTTGGCGAACCAGAAGGCAGCTGCGTTCTGCGGCGGCGCGATCGCGTCGTCCTTCGGGAAGAGGAGCGCTTCGGCGGCGTTGACGTCCTTGTCGGCGCTGGCGAGCTCGCCCGCTTGCACGAGGGCGATGGCCTGGAGCGAGAGCGCCTCGGCGCGATCTCCGGCGACGAGATCGTTGCGACCGAGGAGCGACGACGAGGCTTGCGAGAGATCGGTCCAATCTTCGAGCTCGACGTCGAGGCGGCCGCGACGAAGCAGCGCGTCGGTGGCGTCGGTGGAGTCGGGGGCTTCCGAGGCGAGCTTCTGGAAACGATCGCGTGCGTCCTTCGATTGGCCGAGCTGTTCGCTGCAGAGGGCGGCGTTGTAGGCAGCGGCGCGCCCCATCGAGGAGAGCGCGGCGCCGGCCGGGTGCTCGGCCCGATCGGCGTCGACGACGCGGTCGAAGAGCAGACGAGCGTGTTGCCAGCTGCCCTTGTCCATCGCGATCTTCGCGCGCTCGAAGACGTCGGGGGCGGTGCCGCCGGCGTCGTCGTCGGTGGGAGCGATCTGCGCGTGGCTGAGCGGCGGATCGCCTTGCGTCGCGCTCGTCTTGGCGCCGGCTACGTTGGGGCCGGTCGGCGTCGTCGCGGCGTTCGTGCACGCGACGGGGACGAGGAGGGCGAGCGGCAGGACGAGCTGGGCGAAGGAACGGAGACGCATTCGTGGGTGCTCCTGCGCGCACCCACGAGCGCAGGAACGCGCACGGGGAAGCACGGGCAGATTTTCATCTTACCTTGCGGACATCGCGACTGCTCGTAGGTTCCCGGACGGCCGGGGGGCTGGAATTCTCGGTGCGTTCGTGATGAAGATGCCGCATGCCGATTCGCGAGATCACCGTCGCCGAGCTCGCCACGGCGATCGCGGGTCCGACCAAGCCTCTGCTGCTCGACGTGCGCACCGAGGGTGAGCATGCCATCGCCGCGCTCGAGCCCTGCGTGCTCGTCCCGCTGCACGAGCTCGACGGTCGCGTGGGCGAGCTCGCCGAGCTTCGCGACGGTGCGGTGGTCGTCTATTGCCACCACGGGGTGCGCTCACGGAGCGGCGCGGCCATCCTCGAAGCGCACGGTTTCCGCGACGTCGTCAGCCTTCGTGGCGGCATCGACGCTTGGTCGCTGCAGGTCGATCCCAAGGTCCCGCGGTACTAGCGCGGATCAGACGCAGCCGACGCCGCCGACGCCCGAGGACGAACGCCGCCTGTCCGCGGCGGTGGAGCGCTTCGTCTGGAGCGAGTTGGGGAGCCGCGGTCGGCGCGACGTACCTGCGCTTCTCGCTCGATCGAACGCACTTCCATCGTCTCGTGCGTAAGCTGCGATCACCCTGAAAAAAGAGCACGCCCAGTCAGGCGTGCTCTCTCGTCGAAGCTCGGTGCTCACCGTGAGGCGAGCGCGCGGATCATTCGTAAGTGCGGCCGTAGATCGTGAACGACTGCCAGACGCCATCCATGATTTCGTCGTTGGCGTCGTACTTGTCGGCGTCGATGTCGACGAAGAGCATGTAGTTGTCGGTCACGTCGGTGAAGACGAGGACCATGCCCTTCTGGTGCTTTCCGCCTTCGAGGGTCTCGTCGTAGTGGACGAGCTTCGAGCGGCCGTTGATCTGAATCGGCTCGTCGAACTTCACGTCGGTCGCCTTGTCGTCGTCGACCAGCCAGGCCTGGGCGTCGTCGATGAGGTCGTCCTGGGTGAGGGTGGCGTCCTTGAAGGAGACGAAGTCGATGGTGAACTCGTAGGGGCTCGGCGGGACGATGTCCCAGTACGAGAGCTTGCCGTCGCTCGAGATGGTGCTCTCGAGCTCGTCGGTCGTGTACATCGAGCCCTTCGGCGCAGCGAAAGCGTATTGGCGGACGTCATCGTAGAAGACGTCCCAGTCTTTCGGCGCGGGGTTCTTTTTGACGGTCTCTGGGAGTTTGTCGGAGATGGCCGCGGGAGGCTTGTCCGCCGGGGGCTTCTTGCCCTGATCGGCGTCGTCGAGCTTCTTCTCGTCCTTCTTCTCTTTCTTCTTCGCGGCGACGGTCGGCTTCTTCTTGTCGTCCTTCTTCTTGTCGTCTTTCTTGTCGGCCGGCTTGTCCGCGGGCTTCTTGTCTTCGGTCTTCTTGTCGGCCGACTCGGTCTTCTTGTCGTCCGCCTTCTTCTCGTCCTTGGGGCAACCGGCGACGCCGAGCGCGAGGAAGAGACCGAGTGTCCACGAGCCGTACGTACGGAGGATCTTGCTGTTCATTTTCGCGTGACTCCCTCTGGTTCGATGCCGCACCTGCTCACGGGCTGGGCTGGCGGGAGGCCGAGAGTACGCGAAAGTCGGGGCACTCGACACGTGTCCATGCGAGCTGAGTTCGAGCAGAAAAAAGCCTCTCGTTTCGCCAAAGATCGCTTCGCGACTCTGGCCGTTTCGGTCAATCTCGTTCGCTCGGTTGCCGAAACTCACTTCGGGCAGGGGCCGTTGTTGCGGACGCCCGAGCCGGAGAGCGCGGCGGCGCATGGGCTCTCGTACGTCTTGCCGTCGCATCCGCAGAAGATGCCGTCGGCAGGGATGCAGGACGCGGGGCGCGCCTTGCATGTGCCGGTGCCGTCGTCGCCGCCACAGGCGCTCGGGATCGCGCCCCAGTCGCAGTACTCGGACGAGGCGCAGGTGCCTCCTGCGAGGCCGCCGCAGATCTTGCCGGGGAGCGAAACGCACGGGCCGAGGTGATCGACGCTGATGCCGGAAGAGGTGGCGGCGCACTGGTTGCCATACGTGGTGCCGTCGCAGCCACAGACCGCATCGCTGCCATCGGGGCGAGGTGCGGCGCAGGGAAGTGCTTCGCGTTTGCGGCAGACGCCGAGCTCGTCGGGATTGTGGCAAGTGCCGATCGCATAGCTGCACCACGAACCGGTCGGGCAGAGGAGGCCGGCTTTTCCTCCGCAGGCGCCGGAGCCAGCGTCGACGGGGGACGAGTCGACGGAGATGGTGTCGGAGCTGGTGAAGGTGTCCTTGGAGGTCGCGGAGTCGGAGGCGGCCGTGTCGGCAGCGCCACCG
The DNA here is from genome assembly GCA_025363655.1 of Deltaproteobacteria bacterium. GTDB lineage: Bacteria > Myxococcota_A > Polyangia > Polyangiales > JADJMO01 > JANYDK01. The sequence goes on from JANYDK010000109.1 coordinate 16,836, forward strand.
GCGTCGGAGTTGTCGGAGACGGAGCCACCGCAAGCGACGGTGGAGAAAAGGGCGAAAGAGAGACCGAGAGAGAGACCGATCGAGGGCGTTCGCGAGTCCATGGCTTGGGGTAGAGCAAATCCTTCGCCAGGGGCAGGGCCCTATTTTTGCCGAGAAATGCCCGAATGCGTGCACACCTTGGCACGATCGGCACGCCCGACACCGGCGGGCTTGTCGTTCGACCCCTCGCGCGACTATTTGACGACGCAATGGCTTTCGACATCCGCGCGCTGAACGACCGGGTCGCCAAGGACAGTGCCTTCATCGATCGGGTGATCGGCGAGGTCTCCACCGTGATCGTCGGTCAGACGTACATGATCGAGCGAATCCTCATCGGGCTCCTCACGGGTGGGCACGTCCTCCTCGAAGGGGTGCCTGGTTTGGCGAAGACGCTGACGGTACGGACGATGTGTCAGGCGATCGACGCCAAGTTCGCGCGCATCCAGTTCACGCCCGACCTCCTCCCGGCCGACCTGATCGGTACGGTCATCTACAACCAGCGCACCGGCGACTTCACGAGCAAGCTCGGACCCATCTTCGCCAACTTGGTGCTCGCCGACGAGATCAACCGCGCGCCGGCCAAGGTGCAGAGCGCGCTCCTCGAGGCGATGCAGGAGAAGCAGGTGACCATCGGTGACGGCAGCCATCCCCTGCCCTCGCCGTTCGCGGTGCTCGCGACGCAGAACCCAATCGAGCAGGAGGGCACCTATCCCCTGCCCGAAGCACAGGTCGATCGCTTCATGATGCTGGTGAGGGTCGGTTATCCGACGCGCGAAGAAGAGCGACAGATCATGGATCGCATGACGACGCAGTCGTCGCGGGAGATCCAGAAGGTGGCGACGCCGTCGGATTTGCTCGAAGGGCGCCGCACGGTCGAGCAGATCTACGTCGACGACAAGGTGAAGGACTACATCGTCGACGTCGTCCACGCGACGCGCGCGCCGGCCAAGCATGGGCTGAAGGATCTCGAAGGACTGGTCGAGTACGGCGCCAGTCCTCGTGCGTCGATCGCGCTCAACATGGCGGCGCGCGCGCACGCGTTCCTCCGTCATCGCGGCTACGTGACGCCGGAGGACGTGAAGGAGGTCGGGCCGGACGTGCTGAGGCACCGCATCGTGCTCACCTACGAGGCGGAGGCCGAGCAGGTCACGTCCGAGCAGGTGGTGCGCAAAGTCTTCGAGGTCGTCGAGGTTCCCTGATTCGTCGATTCGTCGTTCGTCGAGTTCGTCATTTTTGATCGAAGATGGCTCCGCCGCGCCCCGCCCCCGCCCCGAAGACGCCGCCCAAAGAAGGGCAAGGCGGGCAGGGTCGTGTGCCGAAGGAGCTCTTGGCGGCGCTTCGGCAGATCGAAATTCACACTTCGCGGCTCGCCACCGACGCGCTCGCCGGCACCTACACGAGCGTGTTTCGTGGGCAGGGCATCGCCTTTCGCGAGGTGCGTCCGTACCAGCCGGGCGACGACGTGCGGCAGATCGATTGGAACGTCTCGGCGCGCACGGGCGAAACCTTCATCAAGCTCTTCACCGAAGAGCGCGAGATGACCGTCATGCTCCTCGTCGACGTCTCGGCGAGCGAGCACTTCGGCACGCAGCTGAAGACCAAAGGACGGCTCGCGGCCGAGATCGCCGCGCTCGTCGCCTTCTCGGCGATCAAGGGCGGTGACCGCGTCGGGCTGGTGATGGTGAGCGATCGCGTCGAGCGCATCGTCCCGCCGCGCAAGGGCGAAAAACACGTACTGCGCGTGACGCGCGAGGTGCTCGGGGGCGTGCCTACGGGCCGCGGCACCGACTTGGCAGTGGGGGTCGAAGCGCTGTCGCGGCTCGCCAAGCGACGGAGCGTCGCCTTCGTCATCAGCGATTTTTTCGCCGGCCATGGGCGCAAGCGCGCGGCGTTCGAGCGGGCGATCGCGCTCGCCTCGGCGAAGCACGATCTCATCGCCGTCGAGCTCGTCGATCCGCGCGACGACGAGCTCCCCGACATCGGCCTCGCGACGTTGGAAGATCTCGAGACCGGCGAAGAGGCGATCGTCGACACCAGCGATCGCGGCGTGCGCGACTACTACACGGCGGTCTCGCGAAAGCGTCGCAAGGGCATTCGCGATCTCTTCCGCAAGCTCGCCATCGATCACGTCGTCGTCCGCACCGATGGCTCGTACGTGAAGCCGATTCGCGATCTGTTCGCCCGGCGCGCCCGTCGAGCGAGGAGCGGACGATGAGCGCACCTTCTCGGGCCGCGCTCGTCGTCGCCCTGCTGCTCGCCTTCTTCTGCTTTGCGATCGAAGTACGTCCTGCGCGCGCCGCCGACGCCGGACCGCCGGCTCCGCAAGGGGCATGCGTCGAGCAGATTCCGAGCGGCGCGCAGAAACCGAAGATCGTCGAGCGGGTGCCGACGCGGGTGAAGGCGGGCGAGCTCATCACCCTGGAAATCGTGGTCGAACATGGGTCGGGGGAGTCGGCGACGGTGCCGGCCGATCTCCCGCAGCTGATCGTCAAAAGCGAGAACGGCGAGGTCCGGGTCGCCGACGACGGCAGCTTCGGCCGCGGGATCGCCCCCGTCGCCAAGCCGCTCGCCGACGACAAGAGCAAGGCGACGACGATCCTCGAGATACCCTTCGTGGTCCTCTCGACGTCGCTGGTGCGCGCGAAATTCACGTTGCCTGCGGTGCGGGTGATCGTGCTTCGCAAGGGCGGCGGCGACATCTCGGTGTGTACGGCCACGCACGTCGTCGACGTCGATCAGCCGATCGCCAACGATCCCGATCCGTGGCCCAGGCCGAACCCCGCGTCGATGCCGCAGAAGACGCGCGATACGCGGACGCAAGAGCTGGTGCAGTGGGGCATCCTCGGCGCGCTCGCCGGGGCGGTGATCGTCGCCGCGCTCATCTACTACTTGCGTCGGCCGAAGGTGGCGCCGCCGCCGCCGGCGCCGCATCCGCCGTGGACCATCGCCATCGCCGAACTGGGCGCGGCGCGCAGCGAGTTCCTCGCCGGCAAGCTGCATGGAAAGCACTATTACGATCGCCTCTCCGACGTCGTGCGCGTCTATCTCGGCAAGCTCTATGGGTTCGACGGCCTCGACATGACGAGCGACGAGCTCCTCGCGCGCATTCGTCGGCTGGTGACGCCGGTGCCGATCGACGACGTGCGCACGTTCCTCGGAATGTGCGATCTCGTGAAGTTCGCAGGGATGTCGGCGTCGCAAGAAGAGGGCACGCAGACGGCCGATTTGGCGATGTATCTCGTGCGGGTGACCTCGCCGCATGGGGGCGGAGGTCTGCGTCCGCCGCGGCCGAGCCTGACGCCAGAGCCCGAGCCAGTGGCACCGCGCGAGGTCGAAGAACCGCGCTTCATCGAGGCCGACGAAGAGCCGCCTCCGCCGCCCCCTGCCCCGCCAGCTCCTCCGCAGCCTCCCGAAGGAGGTGACGAATGAGCCGTTTTTTCCGGATCATCGTCGCGTTCCTCGGCTTCGCCTTCGTGGTCGGCACTGCCTTCGGGTACGCGTTCGCGCGCCTCGATGGCGACGACATCTGGGCGCTACGATGGGACCGGCCGTGGTTTCTCCTCGGTCTCGTCGTGGTGCCGCTCGTCTTGGTGCGGGCGACGGTCGGCGAGGATGCGCGCGTGCCTCGCTTGCGGGTGCCGAGCATCGACGCCGGGCGGGCAGCGATCGGCGGGATTCGCGCTCGTTTTCGCGACGTGCCGGGCGTCTTGCGGGCGGCGGCGCTCGCGCTCGTCGTCGTCGCGATGGCGAGACCGCAGTCGCTCGGTGCTGCCGAGATCGACGAACGCAGCGGCATCGACATCATGATCTCGCTCGACCTCTCGGGCTCGATGCGCGCAGCCGACCTGCGACCGACGCGGCTCGAAGCGGCGAAGGCGGTGGTGCAGGAGTTCATCGAACGGCGCACGACCGATCGCATCGGAGCGGTGATTTTCGCGCGAGACGCGTTCCTCCTCTCGCCGCTGACCTTCAACCACACGGCGCTGGCGCAGCTCGTCGGCAAGATGAAGATCGGCCTCGAGGGCGTGAGCGGTGACGGCACCGCGATCGGCGACGGGCTCTCGCTTTCGATCGCGCGGCTCCGCAAATCGAAGGCGACCACCAAGGTGGTGGTGCTTCTCACGGACGGTGACAACAACGCCGGCAAGCTCAGCCCCGAGTACGCGATGGCCGCCGCCAAGGAGCTCGGCATCAAGATCTACACGGTGCAGATGGGCAACGGCGACGAGGTCGATGTCGAGGTCGACAAAGATCCGTACGGGCGTCCAATCTACGGAAGAGCCAAATTTCCCGTGCGCCCTGAGCTGCTGAAGCAGATCGCCTCGGAGACCGGGGGCGAGATGTACATCGCCACGCAGACCGACGAGCTGCGCTCTTCGATGCACGCCATCCTCGACAATCTGGCGAAGACGCGCTTCGAGATGGCCTCGTCCGATCCGGTCGAGCGCTTCGGGCTGGTGCTGGTGCCGGCGGTGGCGCTGGTGATTCTGGAGTCACTCCTGCGCGCGATGCTCCTCCGGAGGTTCCCGTGAGCTTCGCGTACCTCTGGGTGCTCTGGCTCTTGCCGATTCCGCTCGCGCTCCTCGGGCTGATGCTCTTCGGAGACGTGGCGAGGCGCAAGGCGACGAGCAAGCTCGGCGTGCCGACGATGATCGATCGGCTCGTCACCTTCGACGCCGGTCCGCGTCGTGCGTTCAAGGGCGCGCTGCGAGTGCTCGCCGTCGTCTTCGCGATCATCGCCGCCGCGCAGCCTCGCTACGGACGTGGCACCAAGATCGTCCCGGCGGCGGACGTCAGTGCGATGGTGGTCTTCGACGTTTCCAAATCGATGTACGCGCAAGACGTCTTGCCGTCGCGACTCGAGCGCGGACGCAACGACGTCGCGCGAATGGTCAAAGGGCTGCCGCAGATTCGTTGGGGAGCGGTCGCCTTCGCGGGTGAAGCGGTGGCGAGCCCGCCGAGCATCGATCCTTCGGAAGCGCTGCAATTCCTCAGCGGGCACGAGCCCTACGAGATGCCGGGCGGAACGGCGATCGCGCGCGCGCTCGAGCTCGCACGTCGCCAGCTGGTGCCGCAAGGGCTCGATGGTCAGCCCGTGCAGCCGACGACGAAGAAGCAGCGGCCGGTGATCGTCCTCGTCACCGACGGTGAAGATCTCGAAGGCGATCCCGTCGCCGTCGCCCGCGCGTGCAAGGACGAAGGCATCCAGATCCACGTGGTGATGGTCGGTGGGCGCGCGCCGCAGCCGATCCCCGACGTCGATCCCGACTCGGGCGTGGCCAATGGCTACGTGCACGACAACGGGCAGCTGGTGACGACCGAGCTGACGCCGGAGGCCGAGGCGCAGCTGCGAGGGATCGCCGCCGAGACGAAGGGTGTGTTCGTTCGTTCGGAGGACGGCACCACCGGGCTCCTCAAGGTCGAGACCGAGCTGAAGCGTCTCATCGCCACCGAGGGCGGCGAGCGGGTCGACGTGCTCTACGCCGAGCAGTACGCGATTCCACTCGGCATCACCTTCGTCCTCCTGCTCGTCGACGTCTTCGTCGGTGAAGCGCGGCGTCGTCGCAAATCGGACACGAACGACCTGGAAAACAGGCTCGGCGTGGGGGTGACCCATGCGCGCTGAGCATGTCGCACGCCTCCTCGTCGTCGTCTCGGTGCCGCTCGCGATCGGCCTCTTCCTCGGCGCGTGCTCGTGGGATCTGGGAAAGATTTTCGATCGCGACGATCCGCAGGTCGAGCATGCGAGGCAGGCGCTCGAAGCCTCGGCCTATGGCGGCGACGCCGATTTGACGAGCGCGCGGCGCGATCTCGAGGAGGTGCTCGAGTATCGCTGCGAAGGCGACGGCGGTCGCGACCTGGTGATCGATCGTCCCTTCGCATCGCTCGATCTCGGGCTCGTCATCTTTCGCATCAGCGAGCTCGTGGGCCGTCGCTTCGGGGAAGAAGAGATGGGGCCGAGCACGGGCGAAGAGGCCGAGAGCGTCACCGCGGCGCGGGCGAAGGAGCTCGATTGTGCGCATCTCTTGCTCCTCAAGCTGGCGAACGATCCGACGACGACGCCGGCGATGCGACTTCGCGCGCGCTATCTGCTCGGCAACTTCGAGTTCCTCTCGCAGCGGTACGAGCAATCGATCGTCGAGTATGATCGCGTGCTGGTCGCGCATCCGGCGCGGGGCATCGATCCAGCGGGTGAGGTCGGACCGCCGAGCGACGACGACGCCGTTGCCCGCGATGCCGCGTGGAATCGTGCGATCGCGCTCAAGCGCATTCACGACAAAGACGCCGGCAGCGACTCGGGACCCGACGCCGACGCCGACTCGGGCAACGATGGCGAGACCGATGGCGACGCGGGACAAGACAGCGACGGCGAGACCGACGCGGCCGACGCCAGTGACAGCGAGACTCCCGACGCCGGACAAGACAGCGACAGCGGCGATGGCAACGGCGACACTGGCGGCGACACCGGCAACGACGGCAAAGACACGGGCGGCGACGCGAAGAACGACAAGGGTGACACCGCGGTCGACGAGGGTGGCCCTTCGGACAGCGGGCAGGACACCAAGGCGCCCGCGTCTCCCTCGCAACAGCCGCAGCCGCAGAGCAGTGCCGCGCCGCAACCCGCACCGTCCGGCGGCATCGATCTGCGAGAGCTCGATCGCCTGGAAAAACAAGCACCGCTCGATCTCGACCTGCCCCAGAAGTTGAAGGAGCGGAAGAAGCTCCCGAAGGGGCTCGACAAATGATCGCGACACGTCGAGGACGTCGGCGAGGTAGAGGATGGCGGCTCGCAGCGCTCATCGCGGCGACGACTCCGCTCGCAGCGACGTCGCTGTTCGATCTCGGCGGCGTGCCGAGCGCAGAGGCAGCGGGAGCGTCGGGCAAGGCCGAGGTCGACGGCGCGACGGTCGGGATCGGTGACGTGCTCGAGTACACGCTGACGGTGACCTCGAGCGGTGACGACTCGCCGGCGCGCAATCCGACGCCGGGAAGTACCGACGGCTTCACGCTCGTGAAGACCACGACCTCGACGCAGCACTCGTTCTCCTTCGGCGGCGGTGGGGGCAAATCGTCGGTCTCGGTCACCGTGCGCTATCGACTTCGCGCAGAAAAACTGGGCGTTCACACGCTCGGTCCGGGGCGCATGTACGTCGACGGCGTGCCGGTGAAGACGCCCGCCGTCACCGTCAACGTCGTCCCCGCGGGCAAGGCCCCGAAGGCGAAGCCGGCCGCGCCCGATCCGTTCACCGACGACTCGTTCTTCGGCGGCGATCCTCCGCAGCCCGTGGACGAGCCGCCGCCGACGCCGAACATCGCGCCGGTCGATCCGCTCGCGGCCGTCGATTCGCTCCCGACCGATCCGGCCGAGCGCACGATCTTCGTCCGCATCGTCCCGGCGACGCGTCGTCCGGTGGTCGGTGAGCAGGTGACGACCAAGCTCTTCGTCTACACGCTGCATCCACCGCGGTTGGCCGTGAAGAGGCCGCCCACGTTCCCCGACTTCGCGACCATCGACCTCGGCCACATCGACAGCGAGTGGCATCCGATGACCATCGGCGGGCAACACTGGGCCTACGCCGCTGCCGCTGGATACGGCGCATTTCCCTTGAAAACAGGCTCGCTGACGATTGGCGCGGCGGAGGTCGAGTACGCCGATCCGTTCGCGCCTTCGGGAGGTCACGACCTGGCGTCCAACACCGTGTCGCTCGAGGTGATCGAACCGCCGCTCGACGGGCGACCGCCCGGTTACGTGCTCGGCGACGTCGCGAGCGATCTGCACGTCCTCGCCGAGCTCACCCCACGACTCGTCGTCGACGGGCACGCGGTGCTGACGTTGCGGATGCGCGGCAACGGCAGGCTCGACGGTCTTCGCGCGGTGCTCCCGAGCCCAGCGGGAGTGACCTGGACCCCGACCGGTGACGAGGCGAAGACGGAGGTCGACGGCACCGCGGTGCGTGGTGCGCGCAAGCTCGTCTACGACTTGGCGTTCGAAACGCCAGGCGATTACGAGCTCGGCGACGCCGCCTTCCACGTCTGGGATCCTCAGAAAAAAACCTACGCATCGCCGTCGGCGAGCATCGGCAAGGCGCGCGTGACGAAGGCGGTGGCGCCCGCTTCTTCGACGGAGGCGGCGGGGCCCATCGACAAGCTGCCCGACGTGAGGCACGAGCTCGGCGCCGGCGGTGAAGGGAGCTCGCTCGCCGATCACACCTGGACCTTCGGGCTCATCGCAGGAATGCCGCTCGCGGTGGTGCTCGCGCAAGGCGGCGTCGCCTTCGCGCGGCGTTCGCTTCGTAAGCGTGCCGCGACCAAAGAGCGGCCCGAGTCGCTCGCCGAGATGGCCCTCGCCGAAGCGCGCGACGCGGAGAAACGTGGAGACGTGCCGGCGTGCGCAGCGGCCTCGACGCGGGCCATCGATCGCTCGCTCGAAGCGGCGACGGGGCTCCGTTCGCGTGGCCTGACGACGAGCGAGCTGACGCGTGGGCTCGGCGAGGCAGGCGTCGAGGACGCGCTCGGCACGCGAATCATCGAGGCGCTCGCGTCGCTCGAAGCAGCACGTTTCGCCGGTGCAGGGATGCCGACCGTCGCCGAAGTCTCGCGCATCGTCGGTGCGCTTCATGAGCTCGCCCGTCGCGCCGCGAGCTCGGAGGCGCCTTCGTGAGCGATCCGACGTTCGACGACGCGACCTCGGCGCTCGAAGGCGGAAGGGCCGACACCGCGGTGGCGCTCTTCGAATCGCTCGCCGATCACGGCGTGGTCGGCGCTGGAGTCGCCTTCGATCGCGGCCTCGCCTACGCCGCCCGTGCCCACACCGGGCAAGGCGTCACTGGCGACTTCGGACGCGCGGTCCATGCCTTCGAAGAGGCGCTGCGACGTTCGCCCAACGATCGCGAAGCGGCCCGCGCCCTGGAAATCGTGCGTCGGGAGATCGCACGACGAGAAGTGGCGGGCGGAGCCAAAGCCGAAGAGGTCGGTGCACCGCCGATGTGGCGCGCCCTCGTGACGGCTGCACCGGCCGATGCATGGATGGCGATCGCCCTTCTTTCCTCGCTCGCACTCTCCGTCGCGCTCGCGGTGCGACCCCGCGTCCAGAGAGGCTTGCGCTTGGCAGCTTCGACGACGGCGATCGTCGGCTTCTTCGTCGCGGTGCTCGCCAGCGCGCTCGGCTTCGGTGCCAGCTACTTGCGACGCAACGTGCGTGAGGCGGTGGTCGTGGTCCCCGGGCTCGTCGCCAAACCGATGGGCAGCGGCGATCCACTTCGCCTCGTCGAAGGCACGCGGGTCGACGTCCTCGAAGAGCGGATGTCGGAGGCCCACGTGCGAACCGATCGCGGCGAGGGCTGGCTCCCGCGATCGGCGCTCCGCACCTTGCCGCCTTATCGGCCCTGAATCAGCACCAACGCACTCGCACGCGGTACTTCACCTTCACTTCGCCCTTGGCCGGGACCTTGGGGTGGAAGAGGAAGGTGAATTGATCTCGCTTCTCGGCCGGCAACGACGAGCTGAGAATTTCCCAGTCGCCGCCGGCCGGCTCGACGAGCTCGACCTCTTCGATCGAGTCCTTGTGGTTGCGGACGGAGATTTCGTAGGCGCTCTCGGAGACGCAGGAGCCGAACGGTTTCCAATCGGTTTGCTTCTTGTCGGCGACGATGTCGAAAGCCTCGCCCATCTTCACGCGCACCTTCTCGTCGCGCGCGGTGTGATCGATGGCGTCTTCGCCGATGAACTGCTTGGCGCCCGACTTGTCGGCTTTGTAGACCCGGACCGTGCCCTTCGGCAGCGGAATTCCCAGGTGATTCGACTCTTTGTTCTCGATGTCGAGATAGACGCCGACCTTCTGATTGTTGGCGATGAAGCCGCCGTAGCTCGAGTGGTAGTAGTAGCTCGCGCCGCCGAAGATGAGCTTCTTCGTCAGCTTGATGCCCTTGCCTTCGAGCAGCGTCACCTGCTTCTGCTCGTTGTTCTGCAGCGTCGTCGGCACGTTGAGCGTGTAGAGGTGGTACTCGAAGAGCCCCTCTTCGACGAACTTGGGCTTGGCCGGCTCCTTCGCCTTTTCGAGGTAGATCCCGCCCTCGCCTTTGCCACCCATCGGGTAGTCGACGACTTTGTGCACGTTGCCGGCGACGAGCTTCAGCTGCGCGTTCTCGTACGTCGTGCCGGTCGTGTTGTTGAGCGTGACCCAGCCTTGCAGGTCGCCGAGGGTGTCTTTGTCGTCGATGGAAAGCACGTAGTCGGCCTTCCAACCAAAGCCGCGCGAGAGGTAGGTGACCTCGACTTTTTGCGTCGCCGCCGTGCTGTCGAGGAGCCACACCAGCGTCGGCTTGGCGATGAGATTGGCCGGCACTTCCGGGAAGGCGATGCGCCCGGGGAAGCCGTAGGTGATCTCGCCGTTGATTTGATAGACCGGTGAGCCGCTCGCCACCGAGAGCACCTTGGCGTCGAAGGCGTCTTCTTTTCCGGTGGCGCCGTTCCAGCGATAGAGCTTCACCATCTTGCCGACGTACTTCTCGAGCAGCTTCTGCGGGCTCAAGAGGTCGTAGCGATAGTTCTGCTCGAAGACCTTCAGCGACGTCGCGGTGTTGCCCTTGATGGCCACCGTCTCGGGCTGGATTTGCGCGGAGACGTCGCGCAACTCGAGGCTCGCACGACCCGTTCCGAGCGGAATTTCTCGGGTCTCGCGCACGAGGCCGAAGCCATCGTTGTAGACGGTGACGGAGACTTCCTTGCGCTGCTCCATCGTCGAGACGAGCGACTTGCCTGCCGTCTGCGCTTGCGAAGGCGTGACCAGACCGGAGAGCACCGCGAGGCCGGCGGCCGCCAGGAGACTCGCCGGAATTCGGAAGGTGGAGCGGTTCAACACCAACGCACCCGTACGCGGTACTTCACCTTCACTTCGCCCTTGGCCGGGACCTTGGGGTGGAAGAGGAAGGTGAATTGATCTTTCTTCTCCGCGGGCAACGAGGAGCTGAGGATTTCCCAATCGCCGCCGGCGGGCTCGACGAGCTCGACCTCTTCGACTGAGTCTTTGTGGTTCCGCACCGAGATTTCGTAGGCGCTCTCGGAGACGCAGGAGCCGAAGGGTTTCCAGTCGGTTTGCTTCTTGTCGGCGACGACGTCGAAGGCTTCACCCATCTTCACGCGCACCTTCTCGTCACGCGGCGTGTGGTCGATGGCGTCCTCGCCGATGAACTGCTTGGCGCCCGACTTGTCGGCTTTGTAGACGCGCACCGTGCCTTTCGGCAGCGGAATTCCCAGGTGATTGGCCTCTTTGTTCTCGATGTCGAGATAGACGCCGACCTTCTGATTGTTGGCGATGAAGCCGCCGTAGCTCGAGTGGTAGTAGTAGCTCGCGCCGCTGAAGATGAGCTTCTTGGTGACCTTGATGCCTTTGCCTTCGAGCAACGAGACTTGCTTCTGCTCGTTGTTCTGCAGCGTCGTCGGGACGTTCAGCGTGTAGAGGTGGTACTCGAAGAGCCCCTCTTCGACGAACTTCGGCTCGGGCGCTTTCTCCGCGATCTTCTTCTTGTAGTCGCCGGCGTAGTCGTCCTTCCCCTCAGGGTAGGAGTAGACCTTGTGCACGTTGCCGGCGACGAGCTTCAGCTGCGCGTTCTCGTAGGTGGTGCCGGTCGTGTTGTTGAGCGTGACCCACCCTTGGAGGTCACCGACGGCGTCTTTGTCGTCGATCGAGAGGACGTAGTCGGCCTTCCAACCGAAGCCGCTCGACAGGTACGTGACCTCGACTTTTTGGCTCGCCGCCGTGCTGTCGAGGAGCCACACCAAGGTCGGCTTCGGGATCAAATTCGCCGGAACTTCCGGGAACGCGATGCGACCGGGGAAGCCGTAGGTGATCTCGCCGTTGATTTGATAGACCGGTGAGCCGCTCGCCACCGAGAGCACCTTGGCGTCGAAGGCGTCTTCTTTTCCAGTCGCGCCGTTCCAGCGATAGAGCTTCACCATCTTGCCGACGTACTTCTCGAGCAGCTTCTGCGGGCTCAAGAGATCGTAGCGATAGTTCTGCTCGAAGACCTTCAGCGACGTCGCGGTGTTGCCCTTGATGGCCACCGTCTCGGGTTGGATTTGTCCCGAGACGTCGCGCAGCTCGAGGCTCGTGCGACCCGTTCCGAGCGGGATTTCTCGGGTCTCGCGCACGAGGCCGAAGCCGTCGCTGTAGACCGTGACCGAGACGTCTTTTCGCTGCGCCATCGTCGAGACGAGCGACTTGCCCGCCGTCTGCGCTGACGAAGGACCCGCGAGGCCGGCGATGAGCGCGAGACCCGCGAGACCCGCGAGACCCGCGAGGCGACCGATGGATCGGCGGTTCAACACCAACGCACCCGAACGCGCCAGGTGACCTTGACCTCGCCTTTGGCAGGCACCGGAACATCGAACGTGAACACTTGTTGCGACTCCTTCGTCGACGGATGGCTGGAGGCGACGATCGTCCAATCGCCGCCCGCCGGCTCGACGACGAGCACGTTCTCGGCCTTCTCTTTGTGATTGCGGAGCGAGAGCTCGTAGGCGCTCTCGGAGGAGCAGGTGCCGAGCGGCTTCCAGTCGATTTGCTTCTTGTCGGCGACGATGTCGAAGGCCTCACCGAGCTTGATGCGCACCTTCTCGTCGCGCGGCGTGTGATCGATCGAGTCTTCGCCGATGAACTGTTTGGCGCCCGATTTGTCTTTCTTGTAAACGCGGAGCGCGCCCTTCGGGAGTGGCATGCCGAGGTGGTTCGACTCTTTGTTCTCGATGTCGAGGAAGACGCCGACCTTCTGGTTCTGCGTCACCCAGCTGCCCGAATAGTTGCTGCGATAGGCGTAGCTGCTGCCGTTGAAGATCAGCTTCTTGCCGAGCTTGATGCCGCTCGCTTCGAGGAGCGACACCTGCTTCTGCTCGTTGTCGAGGAGCGTCGTCGGCTGATCGAGCGAGTAGAGGTGGTACTCGAAGAAGCCCTCTTCGACGAAGCTCGGCGCGGCGTTGCCCGCGGCGGCCGACGCCTTCGCCATCACCGGCGCGTCGTAGGCTCCGTCTTGGTCTTGCGGGGGCTGGAAGTGTTGCACGTTGCCGGCGACGAGCTTCAGTTGCGCGTTCTCGTAGGCGACGCCGCTGCTGTTGCGGAGCGTGACCCAGCCTTTGAGATCGCCGAGCGTGTCGGTGTCGTCGACGTCGAGCACGTAGTCGGCCTGCCAGCCGATGCCGTTGGTGAGGTAGGTGACCTCCAGCTTCTGCTTCGCCACCGACGAGCCGAGGAGCCACACCAAGGTCGGCTTGGCGATGAGGTTCGCCGGCACGTCGGGGAAGGCGATGCGACCGGGAAAACCGTAGGTGATGCGATCGCCGATTTTGTAGACCGGCTGTCCACCGTCGACCGAGAGGACCTCGGCGTCGAAGGAGTCTTCACCGTTCGTCGCTTCGTTCCAGCGGTAGAGCTTCACCTTCTTGCCGACGTACTTCTCGAGGAGCGTGCCCGGCGTCAGCAAATCGAAGCGGTAATTCTGCTCGTAAATCGCCATCGAATCGGCGTTGGTGAGCGATTTGACGTGCACCGTCTCGGGCTGGATGTACGAGGCGACGTCGCGAAACTCGAGCTCGACGCGCCCGGTGGGGACGTCGATGTTGCGCACCTCGCGCACGAGCCCGAAGTTGGAGTTGTAGACGGTGATGCCGACCGACTCGCGCTGCGCGGCCGTCGATTGACCCGGATGCACCGGACCGTCGAAGCCGGGCTTCGGCGACTTGGCGTTGCCGCACGCGATCAGCGTGGCAGCGGCGGCGAAGGTCGCGAGAGCGGAGGTGAGGCGCTGCGTGCTCATCTTCAGCACCAACGCACGCGCACGCGGTACTTCACCTTCACCTCACCCTTGGCCGGAACCTTGGGGTGGAAGAGGAAGGTGAATTGATCTTTCTTTTCCGAGGGAAGCGACGAGCTGAGGATTTCCCAATCGCCACCGGCGGGCTCGACGAGCTCGACCTCTTCGGCGGTGTCCTTGTGGTTGCGCACCGAGATTTCGTACGCGCTCTCGGAGACGCAGGTGCCGAACGGCTTCCAGTCGGTTTGTTTGCGATCGGCGACGACGTCGAAGGCTTCGCCCATCTTGATGCGAATCTTCTCGTCGCGCGGGGTGTGGTCGATGAGGTCTTCGCCGATGAACTGCTTGGCGCCCGACTTGTCGGCTTTGTAGACCCGCACCGTGCCCTTCGGCAGCGGAATTCCCAGGTGATTCGACTCTTTGTTCTCGATGTCGAGATAGACGCCGACCTTCTGGTTCTGCGAGATGAAGCCTCCGTAGCTCGAGTGGTAGTAGTAGTTCGAGCCGCTGAAGATCAGCTTCTTCAGCACCTTCACGTCCTTGCCTTCGAGCAGCGTCAGTTGCTTCTGCTCGTTGTCGAGGATCGTCGTCGGCGCGCTCAGCGTGTAGAGGTGGTACTCGAAGAAGCCCTCTTCGTTGAACTTCGGCGGAGGAGGCGGCGCAGCGCTCGCGGTCGCCGCCGGCACGCCCGGGTAGTAGCCGCCGCCGTAGTTTTGAATTTTCTGCACGTTGCCGGCGACGAGCTTGAGCTTGGCGTTCTCGTACGCCGCGCCGGTGCCGTTGGTGAGGGTGACCCAGCCGGTGAGATCGCCGAGGTCGTCTTTCTCGTTGAGCGAGAAGACGTAGTCGGCCTTCCAACCGAAGCCGCGCGTGAGGTACGTGACCTCGACCTTCTGCTTCGGAGCCGTGCTGTCGAGGTTCCACACCAAGGTCGGCTTGGCGATGAGGTTCGCCGGCACCTCCGGGAAAGCGATGCGACCGGGGAAATCGTAGGTGATTTCACCGTTGATCTTCATCACCGACTGACCACCGGCGACCGAGAGCACCTCGGCGTCGAAGGCGTCTTCCTTCCCCAGCTTCTCGTTCCAGCGATAGATTTTCACCTTCTTGCCGACGTACTTCTCGAGCAGCTTCTGCGGGCTCAAGAGGTCGTAGCGGTAGTTCTGCTCGAAGACCTTGAGCCCGCCGCCGCTGACCGGCTTGATCGAGACCGTCTCCGGCTGAATCTGCGAAGAGACGTCGCGGAACTCGAGGGCGACGCGGCCGGTGCCGATGGGGATGTCGCGGATCTCGCGGACGAGGCCGAAGCCGTCGTTGTAGACGGTGATGCCGACCTCCGTTCGCTGCGCCGAGGTCGACGTCAGCGACTTGCCCGCAGACTGCGCGGAGGCACCACCGGCGAGCAGCGGAACGGCGGCGATGGCGGCCAAGAGCCACGGGCTGGCGGTGAGAAACAGGCTCCGTCGACGAGTCATCGGGCAATCTCCTTCAATTTGAGAACGGCGTTCTCGAGAAAAAAACTGGTCGTCATGATCAGCACCAGCGCACGCGGACGCGGTACGTGACCTTTGTCTCGCCCTTCTTCGGCACCATCACCTCGAAGAAGAACGTTTGTTGATCGTCTTTGGTCGGGTTGTGGCTCGACTGGAGAATCGTCCAATCGCCGCCGGCGGGCTCTTCGATGCGCACCGTCTCGTCCGTGTCCTTGTGGTTGCGGACCTTGATTTCCCAGGCGCTCTCCGAGAGGCAGTAGCCCATCGGCTTCCAGTCGGTTTGCTTCTTGTCGGCGACGACGTCGAAGGCCTCGCCCATCTTCACGCGCACCTTCTCGTCGCGCGGCGTGTGGTCGATGAAGTCTTCGCCGATGAACTGCGGGCTCCCCGATTTGTCGGCCTTGTAGACGCGAACGGTGCCCTTCGGCAGCGGCATTCCCAGCTTGTTCGCCTCTTTGTTCTCGATGTCGAGGTAGACGGCGACCTTCTGGTTCTCTTGCAGTCCGTAGTCGTTGCGGAACTCGTAGCCGTCGCCGCGGAAGATGAGCTTCTTGTCGAGCTTGATGCCCTTGGCCTCGAGCAGCGACACCTGCTTCTGCTCTTTGTCCTTCACCGAGGTCGGCTGATCGAGCGTGTAGAGGTGGTATTCGAAGAAGCCCTCTTCCACGAATTTCGGCGCCTCTTCCGCGATCTCTTTGTCCTCGTCGAGCTCGTCGACGATGGTGGTGGTCTCGGTCATCGGCGGCGCGATTTTCTGGACGTCGCCGGCGACGAGCTTGAGCTTGGCGTTCTCCCAACTGGCGCCGCTCTGGTTGGTCAGCGTCACCCAACCTTGCAGGTCACCCAGCTTGTCCTCGGCGTCGATGAGCAGCACGTAGTCGGAGCGCCAGCCCATGTTCGAAGTGAGGTAGGTGACCTCGACCTTCTGTTCGGCGACGCCGCTGCCGAGGAGCCAGACCAACGTCGGCTTGGCGACGAGGTTCTTCGGCACCTCTGGGAACGAGACGCGACCCGGGAAACCGTAGGTGATTTCACCGCCGACGTTGAAGACGGGCGAGCCGCCTTCGGTCGAGAGCACCTCGGCGTCGAAGTCTTCGTCCTTGCCGAGGAGACGGTTGTAGCGATGGAGGATGACCTTCTTGCCGACGTACTTCTCGAGCAGCTTCTGCGGGCTCAAGAGGTCGTAGCGATAGTTCTGTTCGACGACCGCGAGCGCACCTGGATCGGTCAGCGAGCGGATGTGCACCGTCTCGGGCTGGATGTGCGCGGAGACGTCGCGGTACGCGAGCTCGACCTTGCCGACCGGGAGCTTGACCCGCCGAATCTCGCGAACGAGGCCGAAATTCTGGTTGTAGATGGTGATGCCGACCGACTCGCGATCGACCGCGGTCGATTCGCCGGGCTTGCTCGGCCCCTCGAAGCTGGCCTTGGCACCCGACGTCTGCGACGGGCCCGCCGGACAACCGACGAGCAGGAGCGGGGCGACGAGCGCCCATGGCAACGATCTGACGGACAAGCGATCCTCCCGAACACGAATGCGCGCGAAGCGACGAATCGACGTACCGACGAAATGGCGCGAGCGAGCTGGAGACTACGCCCCTCACGAATCCGTCGTCACCTGCTTCGACGGGACAACGCGGGAAACGATCTAACCTGACATCGAGCTGGCTGAATCTTCGGCCCGTTCGAGCGCGAAGGGGATCTTCGCCGCGGCGAGACGCGACTTGGTCGTCGCCAAGGAGACGGGGCTCTCGTCGACGGTGACGAACGGTCGCCCGAGGCGCGCCGCCACCACCGCCGTCGTCCCGCTCCCGCCGAAGCAGTCGAGGACGCGATCGCCTGCATTGCTCGTCGCTTCGAGCAGACGCTCGAGGAGCTTCTCCGGTTTCTGGGTCGGATATCCAGTGCGCTCGAGAGGCGAAACGTGACGGAGCGGCGGCACGTCGTCCCAAAAGCTGTCGACTGCGCGCGGCTTCAGCGGCGTGCCGTCGACACCGACCTCGAGGAAGTACTTCACGTAGACCTTCCCGCTCGGCGTGCGATGGATGCGTCCTTCGCGCTCGAGGCGCGAAACGCTCTCGTCGGTGTAGTCGCCGCGCGGGGCGAGGGTGAAGAATTTCTGCGCCGCCTCGTCCCACCTCGGCTTGCCCTCTTTCAGCGGCGTGAGCACGTGGAGCCGGTTGAAACGAGGCGAATCGCCCTTCGCATAACCAAGCAATGTATCGACGTTGCGGGGGAACTGTCCGCTCTGCACCTGCCTCCCGAGCGGCGGCGCGCGCCTCCAGGCGATGGCGTTGCGGAAGCGTTGCACGCCGAAGATTTCGTCGAGCAGTACTTGGAGCAAGTGCGCGGCGCGGTGATCGACCTGCACCCAAATCGTCCCGTGTGGTGCGAGCAGACGATGGAGGAGACGAAGGCGCGGATAGAGCACGTCGAGGTAATCGCCGCGCTGCGCCCAACGATCTTTGTAGGCGTGGGTGCGGGCGCCTTTGCCGTCTTCGTGCGCGTAGTCGGCGCCACTCATGTACGGCGGATCGAGATACGTCCAGTCGATCGAGCCTTCGCCGCCTTCTTCGAGGAGCGCGCGCAGGGCGAGGAGGTTGTCACCGACGACGACGCGGCCCTTCGAGCCCTCGGGCGGAGGCTCGACCGGTACCAGGCGGGCGCCACGCGTCTCGATCGGTCGATCGTCGCGGCCCGGCCAGGTGAGTCGAACGGACACCAGACGCGCGTACCGCGGCCTGCGCGGCGATGGTACCGTGGTCGCACGAATGACCTGGAAATCTTCGTCTCTGCGTGCGCTATCGCTGCCATCGCTCGCGCTCGTCGCGGTCCTCGCGACGTTGTCGATCGCCGGGCTCCTCGATGCACGCACGAAGCTCGCGCGCGCCGACGAGCCGGCACCGTCGTCGTCGATTTGGCTGACCAAGGGCGACGTGCCGCTCGCCGATTGGGCCACGAGCGTGGAGATTCTCCGCGACGACGAGGCGCTTTCGATCGCCCCCGCCGGTGCGCGTCGTGGGCTCATCGCCGCCGGCGTGAAGCTCCCTCTCCTCGGCGCGATTCGCGGACCCGGCTGCACCGGACGTTGGCTCTTGGTCGGACCGCTGGCCTACGTTTGCAGCGACAAAGTGCAGCTCTCGAGCGATCCGCCGGGCGTCGCCCAGACCATCCACCCGACGCCGCTCGATGGGCTCCCCTATCGCTACTACTTCGTCGGCGCCGAGGGCGCGGACGCCTACGCCAAGCTCGCCGACGTCGCCGACGAGACGCCGAGCACGCAGCTCGACAAGGGCTGGGCGGTCGCTGGAGTCACCGAGGTCGGCTACCAAGGCACCGTCTACATCCGCACGCGCAAGAACGAATACATCCCGAAGAAGCAGCTCGCTCCCGTGACGGCGACGAGCTTCCACGGCGAAGTGCTGGCGCTCGCCGAGGGTGACGCGCCCGACGTCGGTTGGGTGCTCCCCGACAAGGCCAACGTCTTCGCCGCTGGGAAGGCCGGCAGCAAGAGCGTCGGCGCGCGCACGCGGCTGCAGAAAATCAACGTGCTCGAGACGACGAAGACGGGCGACGGCAAGGGCGGCTTCGTCCGCATCGGCGACGGCGAGTGGATGCGCGCGATCGATTTGCGCGTACCGACGAAGGCGCTCCTCCCCGAAGGTCTCGGCCCGGGTGAGCGTTGGATCGACGTCGACACCACCACGCAGACCGTCGTCGCCTACGAGGGCGCGCGCCCCGTCTTCGCCACCGTGATGTCGAGCGGAAGGCCGGGCTCACCGACGCCGAAGGGAACCTTTCACATCTGGGTCAAGCTCCGGAGCGCGACGATGTCGAACGCCGACGATCCGCCGGAGACCACCGAAGACGCAGCGACGTACTCGATCGAAGACGTGCCCTGGGTGCAGTACTTCGAGAAGGGCGTCGCGCTGCATGGGGCGTTTTGGCACCGCAAGTTCGGCTACGTGCACAGCCATGGGTGCGTGAACCTGGCGCCGCTCGACGCCATGCGCCTCTTCGAGTGGACCCTCCCGCGCCTCCCGCGAGGGTGGGATGCCGCCTTCCCGACGACCGCCGAGCCGGCGACGATCGTCAAAGTCCGATAAAGGGGCCGCGCTGGAGGAGGCCTTTTTCCGCAGGATCTAGGGCCTGCTGCGCCTGTCGCTCCCCTTCTGCGCGGATCTACTACCCATGTTCGTTGAGATCGGGCAATCTTGGGTTGTTCACCCCTAGGAGGAGCCGTGGCGGATAACGAGTCGAAGTCGCGGATCAGCTTCGCCGATGCAAGGTCTGACAAGCGGAAGCAGAGCCTCTATTTCCCAGAGGAGATGCTCCAAGAGATCAAAGACGAGGCCGCGCGCCTCGACCGTTCGCTCTCGTGGGTCGTTCAGCGCGCGTGGAAGATCGCGCGTCTCGAGATCCGCAAGCTGCCGAGCGTGAACGAGATCGCGAGCGGGGAAGAAGACGACGAGGGCTGAGACGCCAACGTCACAGACGTCTTTCGACGAGGCGAGGGTGGAGACACCTTCGCCTCGTTTTTTTTCGCATTCTCAGGCGTATCAGGCGCCCTTCTCCGCGCGTGGGCCATCTGCTAAGCCCTCTTCCATGCGCTTGCGTCCTCGCGTCTCTCTCTTCTCTGCGGTGCTCATGGTCCTCGCGTCGGCTGGCTTCGTCGTCGCCTGCAGCAAGCAGGGCGAGGGCGAGCGTTGCAGCACCAGCAACAACAACGACGACTGCCAGTCCGGGCTCGTCTGCAAAGAGAAGCTCAACGTCTGCTGCCCCGACGCCATCGCCGACGCCACGACCGAGGTCTGCAAGAACGGCAACACGACCGTCACCGACTCCGGCGCCACCGAGACGAGCAGCGAGACGGGCGATGATACCGGCGCCGACACGGGCGCCGACACGGCGACGACGCCGACCGATGGCGGCCTCGGCGCGACCTGCCTCTTCAACAGCGACTGCGTCGAGCCGTACCTCTGCGATCGCTCTGGACACTGCAATTTCCAGTGCGCTGGCGATCGTGACTGCGCGAGCGGCCAACACTGCTGGAGCGACAAGTCCTGCCACGACACCGTCGAGCCGACCGACTCGGGCACCGACACCACGCCGCCGGCCGACACCGCCTCGGCCGACACCGCCGAAGCCGGCTGAGCACCGATGGATCCGGCCGCTCCCTTCGCGCTCGCACGAGAGGCTCTCCTCTTGGCGACGGCGATGAGCCTGCCGATCGTCGCCGCGGCTGCGCTCGTCGGCATCGTCGTCGGCGCCATCCAGAGCGCCACGAGCTTGCAAGACGCGGCCATCGCCCACCTCCCGCGCCTCCTCGCGGTCGTGGTCGCGATCGCGCTGACGGCACCTTGGATGGCCCGCACGCTCGGCGCCTTCGCGACGCGCGCATTCGGCGGCTGAATTCACGTCCCGCGTCCCGGGTGTAAGACCGCCGAAGCGCGTCGCGTTGTCGGGGCATGTCGATGCTCCGCCTTCTTCCCGTCGCCTTCGCCGCGCTCACCGCGTTCGCTGCCACCAGCGCCCTCACGCCTCGCGCGCACGCTGACTGCAACTACCTCGGCGAAGGGTGCAAAGAGGACCACGAGCCGGACGATCCCGGTGAAAACGGCAAGCCCGAGGTCGGCGTCGGACTCGACGTCTTTCGGCTGACGCCGACGATGGGCGGCTTCTCGGGGAGCGCGGAGCTCTTCGGTCTACGGGCGAGCATGCACGCGCGCCTCGGTCGTCGCATCGCGCTCGGCGTCGGCATGGAGCCCGTCTTCGGCGTCGATCAGAGCGGGTACAAGCGCTACGACCTCGGCTGGACGCTCCCCGACGTCTACCTCTACCTGACGCCGCTCTCGCGCTTTCAGCTCTACACGGTGATGGGCGTCGACATGCGCGTGTCCCACTTCGACAACAACGAAGGGATGGTCGTGCCCAACGACGTGCCGTGGGGGCACTTCTACTTCGGCGGCAGCGTCGGCGCCGGCATCGAGCATCGCATGACCAAGTACAACGCCCTCCGCATCGAGCTCCGTGGCTTCGTCCGGGGCCGCCTCGACGGCGCGCAGACCGAACAAGCGCTGCAGAAATACCCGGAATTTTACGAGGGAACGCGCACTACGAAGGGCGCCATGCTCTCGATCGGGATGGTCTTCTTTTGAGAAGTCACTTCGGAAAGCGGAAACCCTTGGGGATGACCGTGATGCCTTTGTCGGTGACGACGAAGCTGCGGGCGACGTCGGCGGCGCGGTCGAAGCCGACCTGGAGACCGCTGGGGACCTCGACGTCTTTGTCGACGACGCAGCGACGCAGCTTGGTGTGACGACCGACCTGCACGCCCTCGAAGAGCACGCACTCGTCGACCTCGGAGAACGAGTTCACGCGCACGCGGGGTGAGAGCACCGAGCGGTGGATGCGTCCGCCGGAGATGATGCAGCCGTTGGTGACGAGCGAGTCGGTGGCGACGCCGGTACGACCTCCGACCTCGTCACGAAAGACGAATTTCGCCGGGGGATCGTGGCTCATGCCGGTGCGGATGGGCCAGCGCGTGTTGTAGAAGTTGAAGAAGGGTTGGACGTTGACCAAGTCCATCTGCGCTTCCCAATACGCATCGGTGGTGCCGACGTCGCGCCAGTAACCACGCTCGCGATCGGCCTCGCCGGGGACGCGGTTGTCGAAGAAGTCGTAGACGAAGACCGCCTTCCCGACAGCGACCATGTGTGGGAGGATGTCGCGACCGAAGTCGTGCTTGGTGGCGTCGTCGCCGAGCGCGGCGTCGCGGATGATCTCTTCGACGAGCGCGCCACGATTGAAGATGTAGTTGCCCATGCTCGCCAGGCACATGCCCGGTTTGCCCGGCATTTCCGGCGGATTTTGCACCTTTTCGTGGAAGGCGACGACGCGCCACTCGGCGTCGACCTCGACCACTCCGAAGTCGCGCGCCTCGGCCTTGGTGACCGGGATGGCGGCGATGGTCACGTCGGCGTCGAGCGCGACGTGGGTGTCGATCATCTGCGAGATGTCCATCTTGTAGACGTGATCGCCGCCGAAGATGGCGACGACGTCGGGGTTGTCGTCGTCGATGACGTGCTTGCACTGGAAGACCGCGTCGGCCGAGCCCTTGTACCAAGAGCCGCCGGTGCGCTGCTGCGCCGGGAGCGCCTCGATGAAGTCGTCGGTGATGGCCGAGAGGCGCCACGCGCGCGCGATGTGCTCTTCGAGCGACGCCGACTTGTACTGCGTCAGCACCTTGATGCGGGTGAGGCCGCTGTTGACGAAGTTGGAGAGGACGATGTCGATGATGCGGTAGCGGCCGCCGAAGGGCACCGCCGGCTTCGCGCGCTCGGCGGTGAGTGGAAGCAGGCGCCTCCCTTCGCCGCCGGCGAGGATCATCGAGAGAACACGGGGCTCACCGAGAACGGGGACGCGCTGCACGCTGCCTTCTCCTTCCCAAGGATGCCAACGATTTGCGTCGCAACTTTGGCCGCGCCGAGCATAGCCCCTTCACCAACCTTCGGGCACCTTCTCGCGCTCGACCGTGGCGTCGAAGACCGCTGCGAAATGGCGCTCGGCGACGTCGGCCACCTCGGCGAGCGACGGCGTCGTGACCCCCAGCGACTCCAGCGACGCCACGGGCTTGTCGGCGATGCCGCAGGGCACGATGGCGCCGAAGCCGGCCAGGTCGGTGCTGACGTTGAGCGCGAAGCCGTGCATCGTCACCCAGCGCGAGATGCGAACGCCGATTGCGCCTAGTTTTCCAGGCCGCCGCGCGGTTTCTTCGCCGGGCCAGGCGGCCTTGGCGTCGAGATCGACCCAGGCTCCAATTTGTCCGGACATGGTGCCGGCGGAGATGCCGTAGGTGGCGGCGGTGCGGATCATCACCTCGGCGAGGTCGCGCACGTAGCGGCGTACGTCGCAGCGATCGGGCTTGAGGTCGAAGATGGGGTACGCGACCAGTTGACCGGGTGCGTGGTAGGTGACGTCGCCACCGCGTCCGGCGCTCTCGAGGTCGATGCCGCGCTCTGCCCGAGCTTCGGCGTCGAGGAGCACGTTCTCGAGCTTGGCGCCGCGACCGAGGGTGACGACGGCCGGATGCTCGAGGAGGAGCAACGTGTCGCCGATGTGCCCAGCCTGCCGGGACTCGACGAGCTCGCGCTGTAGCTCATGCGCCTCGGCGTAGCGCTTTCGTCCCAGCCAGTACGACTGAACGCGCCTCACGAGAGACTACATAGCACTGCGTGACCACGTGACGGGTAAGAAGGGTGCCGGAGAAGGGAATCGAACCCCTGACCTAGCGCGTATGAAACGCCCGCTCTAACCATCTGAGCTACTCCGGCAGATGGAAGGAGGCGGCTTATGCGTCGTGCGCGGGGGTTCGTCAACCCTTTCGCTCGAACTCGGGGGGTTTCGCGTCCTTTCCCTCCTCGCCGATTCCGAGCAGCTTCGCCGCGGCCGGCACCACCAAGAGCGACGCGACCAGACCGGCCAGCGTTCCCACCAGCCCGACCGCGCCGAGATCGCGGAGGCCCGGGAAATGACAGACCAGGAGCGCGGCGAAGCCGGCTGCCGTCGTCGTCGCGGTGGCGACGATCGCCCTCCCCTCACTTCGAAGGGCTGCTGCGGGTCCGCCGCGTCGTGCCGCGTGGAGAAGGAACATCGACTCGTCGACGGTGATGCCGATGAGCACCGGGAGCACGAGCGCGTCGTAGACGTGGACTGGAATGGCGAAGAGACGCACGAGGAGCGCGACCAGGAGGAGCTCGGCCGCGAGCGCGATGAGCGCCACCAGCACCTCGCGGAATCGACGCAAGACCGCGCGCAGCGCCAGGGCCACGAGCACCAACGCCGCCAGCGAGACGCGCGGCAGATCGTGGGCGAGCGCCTCCTTCAGCGAACGTTCGAGCACTGGATAGCCGGTGACGACGGCGTCGCGATCGATCTCTCGGGCGAGGCTCTGCAACCACGCAGCGTCGAGGTTCTTGGCGCGGACGTAGGTCGCGAGGACGAGCTCACCGCCGTTCGGATCGCGCGCGAGGTGACGAGCGTAGAGCGGCGCGAGGACGTCTCTCCGCAGCGCATCGCTCGCCGAAAGCGCGGTCTCGAGGGTCGCCGGATGTCGCAGGTGCTCGAGCGCTGGAGCACATTTCTCCGCAGAAAACCCCTCTTCGACGAGGATTCCGGACAGCGCTTCGGCGCGCGCGGGGAGATCGAGACGATCGCGCTCGGCGATGCGCGCGGCGATCGACGCTGGTGAAGGCGTCCAGGACGAGAGCGCCTCGACCACCAGTGAAGGCTCACGCATCAGGCGTTGCGCGAGACGTTCGCCACGCTCGAAGAGCGCTGTTTCGTCGCGTCCGCGTTGGGTGATGACGAGTTGGATTTCGCCGCCGTGATCGGTGAACGAGATCGCCGCATTGGCGCCCGACGCGAGACGAATCGCTTCCTCTTGCGTCTCGAGCGCAGGCAAGCCGCGTGGTTTGACCGCGACGATGGCCGGCGCCGGGGCTGGCAGTCCGAGCACCACGAGGAGGACGACGCCGAGCCCGAGGGCGGTGAAAATGAGCCCCGCCGAGCGTCTCGCGCGGGCCAGCTCGGCGAGCCGCACGATCACCCTCGGCGTCGCGGTGAGGGTCGACTTCGGCTCGAGCCGCGCGGCAATGGTCGGCGTCAGGGCGAGGATCGCGAGCGCAGTCAGGACCTCGCCGAGCGCGCAGAGAAGGCCGAGCTGTCGTAGCGCCGGCAAGCGCGAGAGGGCGAGTGATCCGAACGCGAGCCCGGCGGCGAACGCTGCGGTGAGCGTCGGCCTCGCGACCTCGGCGCGCGCACGAGAGGCGAGCTCGACGCGCGGGAGCTCCGGCTCTTCGCTGCGTATTCGAAGCACGGCGGCGTAGGCGTGAACGCCGGTGTCGAGGCCGACGCCGATGACCACCGAGGCGAAGCCCATCGCGATGGCGGCGATTCCATCCGAGAAAAGGGCGGCGACGGCGATAGTCCATAACGTGCCTATGATGAGCGGCGGACCGATCGCGAGGAGCGCGCGCGCGCGGCGGAAGGTGACGAGGAAGGCGAGGGAGACGGCGAGGGTGGAGATGGCGCTCGAGAGATAGAGGTCGGAGCGGATCATCTTCTCGGCGTCGCGCGCGATCGCCGGTCCACCCGCGATGCCGGCGCGCACACCTGGGTGCTTCGGAAGAACGGCGCCGATCGCGGCCTCGAGCGCCTCGACGATGCGACGCGCGTCGGCGGATTGGAGGGCCGAGCCTTCGGTGGTGACGAGGACGAAGCGCGCATGACCACCGTCGGCGACGAGATCGCCGGAAGCGTCGGCCCCGACCGTGGCAGCGACCGAGCGAAGGCGCGCGGCCTCGGCGACGATCGCGAGCAGCCGCAGCGGATCGTGCGCGAGAAAAGCAGTGGCGGCACCGCCTCCAGGGACGAGGAGGAGCGCGCGGGTCTCCTCGAGGCGGGCGCGCATCCCTTCGTCGCCGAGCGCTTTGGCGAGCGCTGCGCGCGTGGCGTCGTCGGCGAAGGCCCAGCCGAGCGTCGGATCGGCGACGTCGCCGTCGTGCGCGCGCGCGAGCGTCGTCGTCGCGTGGATGATGCCTGGCTTGCCCTGCGCGAGAGCCGCGATCTCGTCGGACGCCCGCGCTACCTCGTCGACATCCTCACCTCGGACGAGGATCGTCGTGACGTCGCCACCGCCGAACGAACGAACGTAACTACCGAGCGCGCGCGACGCGGGATCGTCGGGAAATAGCCGGGAAAGGTCGCCCGAGAGCCGCAGCCTGGGGGCGACGAAGGCGGCGACGATCGCGAGCAGGATCGCGAGGAGCGGCGCGTGATGGACGAGGCGTTTCATCGATCAGTCGCGCAGCAATTCACTCTTCTTCTGGTTGATCCGAGCGATCGACCGGGGGCGGCGTCGGGGCGGCGGCTTCGATCTTCTCGGACGACTTCGGCGGCCGTAGCGACGGCATGCGCGGGAGGAGCCGCACGCGGACGATGCGACGACGACGGAGGGCACGCACCTCGGCGTCGAAGGGACCGATGCGCACGCGATCGCCGTGGCGCGGGAGACGGCCGATCGATTTGACGACGTAGCCGCCGACCGTCTCGCCGTGCGACTCCTCGCCGAGCTCCACTCCCAGCGAACGGAGCTCGTCGACCGACGCGACCGCTTCGACGTCGAAGGCGCCGGTGAGCCCCGGCACCGGCCGCACGTTGGGCACCTCGTCTTCGTCGGCCTCGTCGCGAATCTCGCCGACGATCTCTTCGAGGAGATCTTCCATCGTCAGGAGGCCGCTGGTGCCGCCGTACTCGTCGACGACGATGGCGAAGAGCGTCTGCGACTGTTGCATCGAGCGGAGGACGTCGACCAGAGATTGCGACTCCGGCACGTAGAGCACGTCGCGACGAATCCCCTTCAAATCAGCTCGATTTCCTGCGGTCGGATCGAGGAGCAAGTCTTTCGAGTAGAGGTAGCCGGCGACGCGGTCGAGGTCGTTGCGCTCGGTGAGGACGACGCGGGTGTACTCCTCGCGACGGAGGTACTCGATGGCCTCGGAGCCGCGGGTGCCGATCGGGAGGTAGGCGATGTCGACGCGCGGGACCATCGCGTGACGTGCTTGCCGGGAGGCGAAACGGACCACGCGCTCGAGGAGCTCGCGTTTGTCTTCGGCGCCGGGACCGCGCGCCATCGTCGCGGCGATGATGCTGAGGAGCTCTTCCTCCGAGAGGTGCCCTTCGGTGTGCGCGCCGCTCTTGACGCCGAACATGCGGAGGACGACGCCGGTGGCGTTCTCGAGGATCAAGCGCACGGGCGCGAGCAGGTAGAACGCGGCGCGAAAAAAGGGCGCGAGGCCGAGGGCGAGCTGCTCGCTGCGCTGGAGGGCGATGAGCTTCGGCGCCTGCTCACCGACGAGGACGTGGAAGAAGGTGATGAGTGAGAAGGCGACGCCGGTGGCGATGGCATGCGCAGTGACACCGAGCTCGCGTCCGGTGACCGAAAAATACGCGTGCTCGATGACCCGCGCGATCGCCGGCTCGCCGATCCAACCGAGGCCGAGCGAGCAGAGCGTGATGCCGATTTGCGAGACCGAGAGGTAGCGCTCGAGCTGCTGGTTGATCTTGAGCGCGGCGGCGGCGCGTGCGCTCCCCTTCTTGGCGAGCCGCTCGAGGCGCGCCGGGCGGACGCGCACCATGGAGAACTCGGCCGCGACGAAGAAGCCGTTGAGCACGACTAGCGCAATCGCCGCGAGAATGCCCCACATCGAAGACGCGACCCTAGCAGGTTTTTCCAGGGGATTGGTCGACGCGCCCGCCGAGCCGTCGCAAGGTCAGGCGATGCGCGTGCGCATCATCGCCGTCGGCAAGCTGAAGGAGACGCACTACCGCGCCGCCGTCGACGAGTACGTGAAGCGCTTGCGACACTACTGTGAGCTCGACGAGGTCGAGGTGAAGGACGGCGACGTCGCTGCGTTGAAGAAGCAGATCCCCGCGCGCGCGCAGCTCGTGCTTCTCACGATCGACGGAACGCAACGCACGAGCGAAGGCCTCGCCGCCTACGTCGAGAAGGTGGCCCTCGAAGGCAAGGACCTCACCTTCGTCATCGGCGGCGCCGACGGAATTCCTCCGGAAATTCTCGCCCTTTCGAGCGAACGACTGTCACTCGGAAAGATGACGCTGCCCCACCGCCTCGCGCGCCTCGTGCTCGTCGAACAAGTCTACCGCGCGATGACGATTCGCAAGGGCGAGCCGTATCACCACTGAGAGCGCCAGAGAGAGATTCAGCCCTCTCCGCGCTTGATGCCGTAGGCGCGGATTTTCTTGTGGAGGTTCGTGCGCTCGACGCCGAGGACGATGGCGGCGCGCGAGATGTTCCACTCGAGCTCACGCAGGGTGTCGACGATGTACGTGCGCTCGGCGGCGTCGCGGTACTCGCGCAGCGTCGAGCGTGAGGCGCCTCCGGCGGGCATCGGCAACGGCGTCCGCACCGAGCCTTCGCGCACGGCAGCGGTGGGAAATTCGCCGGAGTCGTCGCCACCGGCGTCGCCCTGCTCTTCCTCGAAGGGGTTCTCGTGCGGATCTTCCGGCATGTCGGCGATGGTGATGCGATCGCCCGAGAGGATGGCCATGCGCTCGACGACGTTCTTCAGCTCACGCACGTTGCCCGGCCACTTGCGGGTGACGAGCGCGCTCATGACATTGGCGTCGATCGGCTTCTGCTTCATGCCGTTCTCGCGACAGAACGTCTCGAGGAAGGCCATCGCGAGGAGCGGGATGTCCTCGGTGCGCTCGCGGAGCGCCGGCGAACGCACCGGGAAGACGTTCAGGCGAAAGAAGAGATCTTCACGAAATGCGCCGGCTTTCGTCTCTTTTTCCAAATCTTTGTTGGTCGCGGCGAGGACGCGGACGTCGACGTGGATGACGTGCTCGCTGCCGACGCGGCTGATCTCGCCCTGCTGCAACGCGCGCAGCACCTTGGCCTGCGCGGTCAGATCCATGTCGCCGATTTCGTCGAGGAAGAGCGTGCCGCCATGGGCCTGCTCGAAGAAGCCGCGCTTGCGGGCCTGCGCGCCGGTGAAGCTCCCCTTCTCGTGACCGAAGAGCTCGCTCTCGATCAGCTCGCGAGGGATGGCGGCGCAGTTGACCTTGATGAAGGGCGCGTCCTTGCGCGGCGAGAGCACGTGAATGGCGCGGGAAATCAGCTCTTTTCCGGTGCCGCTCTCGCCGGTGATGAGGACGCCGGCTTTGGTCGGCGCGACCTTCTCGATCTCGGCGAAGAGCTTTCGCATCGGGCCGGCGCCGCCGATCATCTCGTGACGTTTGCTCGCCTCGGCGCGGAGGCCGGTCAGCTCACGAGAGAGCGCGGCGCGGTCGAGGACGTTGCGCACCGAGACGACGACGCGCTCGCGGTTGAGCGGCTTCTCGAAGAAGTCGGCGGCGCCGAGCTTGATCGCGTGCACCGCGTCGTGGACGGTGGCGTGGCCGCTGATGACGATCACCGGCGTCCCCTTGAGCGTGTCGTCGGCCCGCAATTTCTCGAGCGCTTCGAGCCCGCTCATGCCCGGCAGCTTGACGTCGAAGATGGCGAGATCGACCGGACGCGCCGGCGCGCCGAGGATGGTCAGCGCCTGCTCGGCGGTCTCGGCCTCGAGCGTGGCGTAGCCTTCACCTTCGAGCACCATCTGCAGCGTGCGACGGATGTTCTTCTCGTCGTCGACGATGAGGATGGTCGACGACGGGCGCTGGGGCGAGCTGCCGGAGGGCGTGGCGGACATGCCCATCTCTTACCCCAACTGCCTTGGTGCGTCCCCGCGACCGATGTGCGGCCGCCCGCTCAGGATTCGTCTTGATGCGCCGGGACGACCACCGTGAGAGCGCTCTTTCCAGCAACGGCGCCGAGGTCGAGACGTCCGCCGGCGAGACGCGCCGCGATCGATGCTGCCCAGAGCGCGAGGCCTCGGCCATAGCGCGCCTCGGGCCGCCCTTTGGAGAGGGTCTGCCCGTTTGCCGTGGGGATGAGGTCGCGGAGCTCTTCCGGAACGATCGCGCCGTCGTCGCGCACCACGATCGCCACCTCGTGCGCGCCGAGGCGCCTCACCAAGAGCTCGATCACCGAACGCGCCGGCGCACATTGCACCGAGTCGGCGACGAGGTTGTCGAGCGCGCGTACGACCAGCTCACGATCGGCGAGCGCGTAGATGCGGGCCTTTCCTTCGCTGCCGGCGGGCCCACCTGCGCCGTCGACGATTTCGAAACGAAGTCGCCGACCGGTCGCGGATTCACGCTGTCGTTCGAGGACGTCGTCGACGACGGAGCGGAGATCGAGCGGCGCGGTCTCGAGCGGGGGCATCGACGCTCGGCCGGCGGCGTCGCGCCCGAAGAGCTCGAGGTTGTGGACGAAGCGCTGGAGTGATTCGCAGGCGAGGCGCGCGTCGGTCATCGCTTCGCGCACGTCTTCGCTCACGGAGCGCTCTTCCTGCAGCGCGCTCCCGACGTAGGCGAGGTTGGTGAGCACGGCCGCGAGCGGGTTCTTCAGGTCGTGCGCGAGGAGCGAGAGCGCCTCGCCGAGCTGACCATGGCGATTCTGCTCGTCGGACACATCGACTCCTTATGCATCTCGCAGCGTGGCGCGAAGAGCGTCGAGCTCGGTGAGAAACCGCTCGTTCTCCGCGCTGGCTCCCACCGTAACCCGGAGCCGATCGGGATAGGGGGCGAAGGCCCGGACGAGGACGCCGCGCGCGCGAAGACCGGCATGCACCGCAGCGGCCCCCTTCTGCGTCAGCCAGAAGAAATTCGCGTCGGCGCGCGCGTGGACGAGGCCTCTCTTCGCCAACGCCTCGGCGAGCGTGCTTCGAGCACGGACGATGCTTGCGACGTGACGCTCGATGGCCGGCGCGAGCGACGTGAGCGCGACGAGCGCGCCAGCCTGCGAGTGTGCCGGCAGATCGTAGGGCAAGCGCGATTTCTCGAGCTCGCGCGAGAGCAGCGGGTGGGCGATGGCGTAGCCGACCCGCAGCGCCGCGAGGCCTATTTTCGAGAGCGTTCGCAGCACGACGACGTTGGCGTGATCGCGTTGGAGATCGAGGCCCGTGAAGCCTCCCCAGGGATCCGGGGCGTCTCGTTTCGCCAAAGGTTGCTTCGCAACTTTGGCCGCCCGGTCGATCTCGCTTCGCTCGGTCGCCGGGCCAAGACGAAACGCGAGGTAGGCTTCGTCGACGACGACGAGCGTCGGCGGATCGTTCTCGGCGGCGACGCGCACAAGTCGTTCGACCTTCTCGCGGGAGTACGACGCCGACGTCGGGTTGTTCGGCGTCGCCAGGAAGACCATCG
Source organism: Deltaproteobacteria bacterium (assembly GCA_025363655.1). Taxonomy (GTDB): domain Bacteria; phylum Myxococcota_A; class Polyangia; order Polyangiales; family JADJMO01; genus JANYDK01. Next base: position 48,004 of record JANYDK010000109.1, read on the forward strand.
CGGGACGTGTCTCGCGGATGGCTGTGGTCATCGCCGGCTCGTCGAGATCGCACGAGGCGTCGAGCGGCACCTCGCGCACGTCGTAACCGTGCACGCGCGCCGAGACGCGATACATGACGAAGGTCGGGGTCGGCACGAGGATGCTCGGCGGCCGTCCATCGAGTGGTTTGGCGAGCGTCGCGAGGAGCATCGCGATCACCTCGTCAGAGCCGCAGCCGATCACCAGCGACTCAGGATCTACCTTGTTTTCCTGCGCAAAGTGCGCACGAAGGGCCTTCGCGCGAACATCGGGATAACGCGCCGGTTCGACCGCGGCGAGCGCCTCGTTCCAAGCGCGTCGCTCCTCGGCGTCGAGCGTCGGGAGGAGCGCCGGCGCCTCGTTGGCATCGAGCCGCACCGGCACCACCGTCCCATCGGGGACGTACGCATGGAGCTCCGCGAACGTCGGGGGCACCCGGGCCGCGAGGAGCGCACGCAAGACCGCGTCGTCGGACATGCCTTCAGGTTAGACGAGTCTACGCCGGCCCGGCGCAGACCACTCCCTTGATGCTGCTGCTCTTGTTGTCCTTGTTGCACTGGCGCACGTGGCCTTCGGCGTCGATGAGGATGAAGACATCCTCCGGCGTCGACTTCGGCGGATCGGTCCAGTCGCAGCTGAGGGTCTCGCACTCGCCGACGTCGAGCGGCTTGTCGGTCTTGGCGGTGCAGATCACCTTCGTCGGATCGGCGGCTCCGCCGCGGTAGAACGTCACCGAGTAGTTGTCGCCGGCCTTCTCGGCGCCGCGGTTGCAGACCTGCACCGAGAGCGTGAGCTTGCCGCCGGTGCACGTTTGCCGGCTCCCTTTCGCCGTCAAATCAGGCGATTTCAGCGGATCGGCGGTGCCCGGCGTGTTCTTGCGGAAGTCGTTGTACTTGGGCACGGTCGATTTCCAATTCGACACCCACTTGCTCGTCTGCGGGATGGTTCCGTCGTCGTTGACGTTGGTGATCGAGTACGCGTGCTGGTTCCAGATGTTGCGCGAACGAACCCAGCGATCGGCGAAGTCGTGATAGACGCGCACGCCGGCGACCCCGTGCGGATGGGCGGCGCGGCACGTCTTTCCGGTGCCCGGCGTTCCGGTTGGCGGCGGCATGCAGATGAAGCCAATTTCCATGCACTTGGCGTCGTCCTTGTCGGGACAGCACTGCGCGTCTCCCGTGCAACGACAGAAGCCGGAGTCGCAGACGCCCGACACACAATCGGTGGCGGCTTTGCAGCGGAGCCCGGAGAAGACGGCGTCGACGCCGACCGACGGTCGCGCAACGTCCGGATATTCGACCTCGCCGGCGCCACAGGTGACGCCCGAGGTCGCGGTCGGTCCGCAGTTCAAGTTGCCTACCGCGATGAGCTCGGCGCGGTCGTCGTTGTTGGTGTCGGCGACGATCGGGTTCTCGTACCAAGTGCAGCTCGAGGTGTACTGGCTGAAGACGACGTCGCCCTTGTCACCCGAGTAGACGCGGGTGAAACACTCGTCGGCGTAGATCGCCTCGGCGATGCCGTCAGCGTCGAAATCGAAGACCGACGAGCCGGTGATGTTCGACGAATGGTCCTGCGATTTGCGGGTCCAGAGCACGCCGTCGGTCTTGCCGGTGGCGCACTTGCCGCCCGGTCGAACGGTCGCCGCTTGGCAGTCGGGATCGAGCACCGTGTAGCTGTCGCTGCCGGCCGCGGCGATCTCGGGCTGACCGTCGCCGTCGAAGTCGGCGATGGTCGGCGGACCGCCGCCACCGCTGCCAGGAAGCGTGATCGGACCCCACACCACCTTGCCGCTGATCGACTCGACGACGACCTTTCCGGAGAGCACGACGGCGATCTCGGCCTTGCCGTCTTGTTTGCCGTCGACCGAGTCGGTGCCGAAATCGGCGAGCGCCGTGAGGCCGGCGAAGCCTCCAGTGACCGCCGTGACGAGCACCCACTTCTTGGTCGGCTTGTCGAAGCGCCAGACGTTGGCGCCATTGACCATTTCGACGCTGCCGTCACCATCCAGATCGGCGACGACCGGGAATTGTCCGACGCCGTAGCCCTCGGCGAACCCAGCGGGCGGTCCGGCGACGAGCGCGCCCTTGGAATCGAAGACGTAAGCCTCGCGCAAGACCTCCGGTTTGCCGTCGTCGTCGAGGTCGTGCACCGACGGTCCTGCCCACTCGTGATTGCCCGCGCCCACCAGCCACGGCGTGGTGTCGGCGTTGTGCGCTCGCCAGAGCACGGACCAGGCGCCGCCCTTCTTGGTGAAGGCGATGACGCTCCCGGTGGACGACGTCGGCTTCGAATAGGCGATGATTTCCGGTATTTTGTCGCCGTCGAGATCACCGAGCGCGACCGACGACGACGCGGAGACGAACGTCGGTGCTCCGCCGACTTCGCCGAGCTGCGCGAGCTGCGTGCAGTCCTTCCCCGAGAGCACACGGACGATGCCGTCTTGCTCGGAGCTGCCGTCGAGGCCGTTGTAGAAAGGGACGACGATGCTCGGCGTGCCGCCGGCTTCGAAGGTGGCGACGGTCGGCGTCGCCAGCACGTTGAGGTAGGTCGCGAACTTGTCGCCTGCCGGTGCCGCGCGGAACTCGCACATCACCGCCGGCGCGAAGAGCCCGACGGGGACCACCGACACGCAACCGTCGTTGTGCGTCTTGCCGGGCGGCCCATAGGGCAGGCACTTCTTCGTAGCCGGGTCGCAGTACGAGTCGTTCTGACAATCGTTGTCGCTGGTGCACGGTGGCTGATCGGCGACGCACGTCCCCGAGATGCACGAGTAGCCAGTGGTGCAGGGCGGCAGGCAACCGCCACCGGCATCGAGTTGGAAGCCATCGGGATCGGCGTCGGCGGCGATGCCATCGGCACCCGGTCCGCTGTCGCCGAAGTCGATGTTGCCGTCGCCGCCGCTCGATCCGCAGGCGCCCGACCCGCAGATGAGCAGCGAGCCCGAGAAGAGCGCGAGCGCGCCACGGAGCGACTTCCACCGAGAAGACAATTCTGCCGCCATGACGGAAGCATGCGGCAGCAAGGCGGGGTTCGACAAGCCACTCCGTCCAGACGCGGCGTCACGTCGATGTGACGATCTGCCGGGAAAATGGCTATTTGGTGCGCGCGACGACGAGCTGCGCACGGTCTTCGTCGAGCACTTTGGCCGCGACCGCGCGCAAACGGGCGAGGTCGACCGAGGTCACCGCCGGCTCGAGCTCGCCGAGGAACAAGTCGACGACGCGGGCGCGTGGTTCGATTTGTCGGAGGAGGCGCGCGTCCTTCTCTTTGCCGAGCGCGCGTGCGAAGTCGGCGTAGACGAGCCCGGCGCCGCGAAGGCTGGCGAAGAGCGCACGCAGCTTCTCGACCACGGCCTCGACGTTGGCATCGGGCGCGAGGGCGACGACGACGAGGGCGCCGTGGCCGACGCCGCGCACGTAACGAGCGTCGAGCGAGGAGACCAATCCGGATGCGGCGAGCGCGCCGTCGAGCTTTCCGCCCGCTCCGCCGATGGCCTGCGCGAGGAGCATCGCCGACGGGCGTTGCGCTTCGTCGACGGGGAACGCGAACGCGACGCCGGTCCCTGCTTTGACGGTGAGCGGATGAATCGCGCCCTTCGGCGTGGTGGCAGCGTCGACGACTGGACACGCACGCGACTCGCCGGGCCTCCGTGGCGTCCAACGATCGGCCGCGTGCGCCGCGACCTCGACCTGCTGGGCGTCGACGTTGGCGAGCACGGCGATGCGAAGCGGACTCGCGCGCAAGGTCGCCAGACGAAGGTCGATCCACTCGGGTCCGACGCGGGCGACGCCTTCGAGGGTGCCGAGACCATCGAGCCAACTCGGGTGCTCGGGCGCGAGCGAACGGAGCGCCAAGCGCACCAGATCACCCGGCGGAGGTGGATTTCCCAGATCGACGAGTGAGGTGCTGCGCGCGGCGAGCTCGTCGTCGACGTCTGGATACGTCGCGAGGAAGGCGCGCGCCACACCATCGGCGACGCGGTGGGCGAGCGCACTCGAGCTCTCGGACGGACGTGGCACGGCGTGCGCGACCGCACCGACGCCGAGCGCACCGCCCCACGGCTCGAGGGTGACGCCATCGAGGAGAGCGCGCGGATGGGCGGCGGTGACGAGCGCCTGCATCGCCACCCGACCGATGCCGGCGTCGAGCACACCTTCGTGCGCCGATCCGCACGAGCTCCCGAGCGCGAGCCAGAGCTCTCCTTGGCCGGCCTCGACGCGGGAGACGACGTCGACCTCGCCACGCGCCCACGAGAGGCGCGCGCGATCGACGGCGGCCTGCATCTTCGGACCGAGCGGCGCGAGGAGGACGTCGACCTCGGCGCTGCTCGCAGCGATGCTCTTGAGGAGCGTCGGCAACGGCGCCACCAACGTCAACGTGCTGGTCGGCTTCGGCGGCGGCGGCGAAGACGGCCAACCCCAAAAAGCAGCTCGATCGGCCGATTCACGGGCATCGCTTCCTTGCGCGAGCGAGCGCCTTGCGGCGTCGGCTTCGGTGAGTCCGGAGGTGGCTTCCAGCGCCAGATCGATCTCTTGTCGCGCGACCTCGAGCGCGACCGCGGCGCGCATCGTCACCCGATCGGCGTTCCACTCTTTGGCGGTGAGCCGTGCGCGCGGAGAAGGCTCGAGCTCGACGACGAAGCACGAACCCTCCGGATGCGCGACGCCTCCGACCGCCTTGGCGTGCCACTCGTCGGCACCACGAAGCCGGAGCATGAGCGGTCCGTCGGGATCGACGAGGCGCGCGACGACGGCCTCGGCGCTCGCACGCGGCGCACCTTCGACGACCAAGACCGCCGACTCGGACGTGCTCGCCGACGCGGTCACGAGGATGCCTTGCGGAAGGATCGAAGCTGATGGCGATGGCGATGCGACGCTCTTCGGCGGCGCCGTCGGGAACGCTGGAAGTGCACTCCACGACTGCGCGAAGGTGCCGATCGGACCACTGGCCCCGACGACGCCGACGACCACGCCTTCAGCGTGCACCGCCTCTTTACGCCAACCCTCGACGGTGGCGACGAGCGCGTCCTTGGCGACGCCTTTGAACGAGGGCGGGCGCGCTGGCCGATCGAGACAGTGCGTCGAGCGTGCGAGCGCGGGATCGTCGACCGGACGCGCAGCGAACGACGCGAGCGCTTTCTCGATCGCTGCCAGCGAAGGATCAGAGGCGACGATCGGAAGCGTCAGCGCGCCATCGACGGCCCGCGCGGCCTCGGTCGGCGACGTCACCAGCGAGGGGAAAAATGCGCGGATTCGTGCGTAACGTGCCCCGAGACGGACCTCGAGCGCGACGCCGCCGAGACGTTCGAGCCGCGAGGCCGAGAGCGCAGCGAGCGCTGCCAACCTCGGTCCGGCAGCAACGCCAGCAACGCCAGCAACGCCATCGACGCCATCGACGCCATCGACGCGAATCTCGATCGCGATCGCAGGGAGCGGATCACCATCGCGTCGCACGAGCGCGAGACGCGGCCGACCGCCCGCTTGTTGGAGCTCGATGCCACTCCCGGCGATCGGCGCGACCTCCGAGCCCTTCGGCGTCGTGCTCGCACCCTTCGGTGGCCCACACGACGCGAGGCCGAGGGAGAGGCCCAGCGAGAGCGCAGAGAGACCGACGAGCGCTGGGAGCGTCAGTTCTCGAGATCGGCGGCCGTGCGCGGGCACAACTTGAAGTTGTAGAAATAGTTGAGGACGCCGGTGACCGACTTGTACTTGGTGCCCGACTTGGCCGCAGGACCCGCCGGATTCTGCAGATCGAAGAGCTGCGAGGCGATGTTGATGAGGGAGCCCGACGTCGAGGACGTGCCGTCCATCGCCGCCTCTTTGTACTTCGGGTCGAAGGAGCTCGAGAGGGTGACGTTCTTGATGGTGACGAGCCGACCGACGTAGGCCATGCCTGGCTTGTAGTCCTTGGTGGTCCCGAGCTCGGCGAGGGTGATCTCGATCGGCACCGGGGGATAGCCTTCGAAGGCCTGCGAGATGGCTCCGTTGTCGACCTCGGGGAGAACGACGCCGGGCGGGAAGTCGTTCTTCGGCCCGGGAAACGGCTGATATTTACCGCCCACGTCGACGCCCATGCCGACGACGACCGCGAGCGTGCTCGGCACCTTCTGCGAACGGAAGAGCGTGAGCCCGGAGTACGCCGTGCCCTTCGGCCCTGTCTGCACCGCGTCTTGCACGTAGATGTTGCCGATGGCGCTGCCGTCGCCGCGCTCGTCGAAGTTGTCGACGCCGACCACGACGACGCCACGCGCGCTGAGGGCCGGGCACTGCTTCTGACACGGCACGCCCGTCGGACACTTCCCCTCGCAGTAGATCTGCTTGGCGGGGTCGTTCATCTCGGCGATGGGGTTCGCCTTGAAGGTGGTGTGCGGCTCGAGGTTGTCGAGATCGCCGCCGCCGTCCTTCGACGAGCACGCCGCGAACGCGAGCAAACCGAGCGCGAAGAGGGCGGGGTGAGCGCGAGACGACATCTCGGACGGACTAGCACATTTGCGCCGGCGCGGCCGTTGGACGGTTTCAGCCCCACCAGAGCATCTCGTGCCGTCGCTGCGTTCCCTCTTGGGTGAATTGCACGACGAGCTTGTCGTCCTCGACGGTGACCGATGCGGGATCACCCGGTGACGCCGGGAACAGCGCTGCGTGCGAGAAGCCCTCGCGATCGAGCCAGAAGACGTGGAGCCCGCGCTTGCCCCGGCCGTGCATGAGGAGGAAGCGCCCCTCGCCGAGGAGGAGGAACCCGAGCTCGAGGAAGCCGAGATCGGCGAAGGCCTCGGGAGACGGAAAATCACGGCCCAAATCGCGCAGCTCGGGGAGGTGCGCGCGCAGATGCTTGTAGAGCAAATCGTAGCGGACGATCTTCAACGTCGGCAGCTTGCGATCGGCGTTGGCCTCGACGATCGGCGTCACGTCTTCCAGCCGCAGCGACGCGCGCTCGACGTATTGGCGGTAGCGCGCGACGAGACCGGCGAGCTCGATCTCGTCGTCGGCGAGTGACTTGAGCCACCAATGGAAGGGCGTGAGCGCGCCCTCACCCGCCTTGCTCGTGAGGTGGACGACGCTCTCCCAAAGGGGGCGACGAACGCCCCACCTGCCGCCATGCGCGCGGACGATGCACTCACCGACGTAGGCCGCGCCGTGGACCACGACCTGGACGATCGGCGCCTCGGGATCGCCCGGCTTGCTCGCTTCGAGGAGTCGATCGCGGGCGCGGCGATCGAGCGCGGCGCCAAGGTGATGGACCGACGCATCGGTGAAGTCGAGCGCCAGCGAAGGCGCCCCGAGCGCACGCGGAGCGAGCTGCGCGAAGACGATCGCCGTCTCGGCCAGCGTGCGTGCGAACTGCGGATTTTTCGCGGGATTTGCGTCGATTTCGCGCGCAGCCACGAGCGCATCGTCGCTCGCCAGGTCGGTCGGATAGAGCGGTCGGAAGTAAGACGAAAAGAGCGAGCTCGCCGTGATCGGCATCGCCGGCCGACGTAGCACGGGCGGAGGTTCGGACCTATCAGCCCGGTCCCATCAACCACATCAGCCGGGGCCGGCCGCGCAGACGAGCCGCGTGAAGTAGATGTGGCTCGCCTTCGTGCGGTCGTCGCGGAAGATGATGCCGACGTCTCCTTTGGGACCGAACGCGGTCGCCGGACCGATGCTGTCGCCCTGCGCGTGGGTGATGCGCCGCTCGACGTCGAGCGGGCCGAGCTTCTGGTCGAGCATCTTGCTGTAGAGCTCGTAGCCGAGGTTGCCGTCCTTGGTGTCGGACCACACGAGCAAGAAGCGATCGCCGAGCGGGCGAAGCGACGGATAACGCGAGAATTTAGGGCTCTCGGTGAGCGCGTGGGTAGGTACGACGAGCTCGCCCTTCTCGCCGACGAGTGCGCCGTAGACCGCGTGGAGCGCGCCGTCGCGATCGTCCCAGGCGATGGCGTAGGAGTCGCGGTTCCAGACGATGGTCGGGTTCTGTCCGCCGTTGGGCAGCTTCGTCAGCTCGAGCTTCGGCCCCAGCGGCTTGAGGTTGCGATCGAACGAACGGAACCAAATCGAGTGCGACTTGCCTTCGGTGTGCACCCAGGTCGCGCCGATGCTCCCGAGGCCGACCGCGAGCGCGACGTTCTCTCCCTGATCGTCGTCGAGGGCGACCGCAGCGGCGACGGGCTTTCCCTTGGCGTCGACGCGGCGCGCATAGAGCGTGAAATCAGGGCCGATGTCGCGCATGTCCTGCCAGCCGACGATCCACTCGAAGCCGGTCCACACGAGCGAGGTGTTGAGCGACCACTCGCCATCTTCGTCGGAGATGAGCGTGTCGGGGCCGAGCTTGTTGCCCTTCTCGTCGACGAGGACGAAGTACGTCTCCCACGAGTCGCGTCGATCGGACCACGAGAGACCGAACTCGGAGCCCGTCCAACCGACGACGCCACCGACCGAGTCGGCGGTCGCTTTGCTCAGGGTCGCCTCGGGCACGGTCTTGGTGCCGGCGGCGTCGAGCACCGACGTGTAGAAATGGATCTTGCCGCTCGGCTCACCGGTGTACCCGGCGAGATAGCCGGTGGTGCCCCACGCCAAGTCACCGGTGTCGGCGGGCGCGATCTCGCCGGAGACGCGGACGGCGTCGATCGAAGGATCGAGCGGCACGTAGCGCTGACCGTCGTCGACCACCCCGTTGCAGTCGTTGTCGACGCCGTCGCAGATCTCGGAATTGCCTGGAAATGCAGCGCCGTTCGTGTCGTCGCAGTCGTCGCCGCAGGCGCCCGAGTCGGCCGGACGATGCCCGGGCAGAGGCGCGTGATGACCGTCCTTGTCGTTGTCGGGAGTTCGCGAGAGGTGCGCGCAGGCGCCCGTCTTCCCGTCGCAGCTGTCGGTCGTGCAGACGTCGTGATCGTCGCAGTCGACCTGCGGCGCATCCTCGCAACGCCCGAACGGATTGCAGATGACGGGGCTGCAGAGGTCGCCGAATTTCGCGCAGTCGAGATCGGCGTGACAAGCGACGGCCGGCGCGGCGGAATCGGGGACGTCGTCGTTGAGCGGACTGGTGCGGCTTCCACACGCAGCTGCGACGGGAAGCGCGACCAAGAGAGCAGCACCGAAGAGGCGCGAGACGCGCGAGATGCGTCGATGGCTCACGAGCATCACAAGCAGACTCCATACCCCGGGACGTCGATCGGATCGCACACCAGCCCATCGGGGCAGGTGCCGAGCTCACCCGGTTTGCAGTTGGCGCCACAGACGTTGCCCGCGCCGGAGACGACGCAGACGAAGCCCTCGGCGCACCCCGCGACCTCGCACGGATCGCCTTGTTTTCCAGTGCCCGCGGTGATGCACATGGTGCCGTACTGCTCGGGCTCGCAGGGCGTCGTCGGATAGTCGACGAACGGGAAGCACGCTTCACCCGTCGGACAGCCGGTCGGCTTGGCGTACGGATCGCAATCGCGACGCGGCGGCGGCAAGGGCACGTCGGGGCAGCCCGGATCGACGTAGGTGTCGTGGACCACGCGCGTGTCGGGCGGCGGCGGCGTGGTGTCGGGGGTCGCGTCGTGATGACGAATCACGCCGGTGTCATCTTCGGCGCCGACGTCGGCCGGGTGATCGTCGGGGACGATCGAACCGCCGCATGCGGAGACGAGGGCCGACAGCGACGAGATCGACAGTGCACCAAGCAACGAGGAAAAGGGACGCAACGACATCGAACCCCCGACTCTGGAACGGTACCTGGCTGAGCCTAGCGCTCGGGAGATGCCCGCGGGGAGGATCCACCTACCCCTTGCCGCAACACACGTTTCGAGGGTGTATTCCCAGCGTGGACGTCCCGCCTCGTTATCTCGACCTCCGCGAGCTCGGCCGCGGTGACTTCGGGGTGGTCTACTCCGCCGACGACGTCGAGCGCGGTGAACGCGTCGCCCTCAAGTGCGCGCCTCATTCCCCAGGCTCGCCAGGCTCGCCAGGATCGGATGGGACGTCGACACCGAGGCGAGCTCCGCCGTTGCACCCGAACGTGGTGCGCATCCACGACGTGTCGATCGTCGGTGAGCACCGCTGGACGAGCATGGAGCTGATCGACGGCATGGACGTGATGAGCTGGATTCGCCCACCGAAACCGGTCATGACGCGCGATCCGCGGCCGCTCGCCCATCCGCTGCTCCTCGGTCAACCGACGCAAGACGCGGGCGTGTCGGTCTTCACCGCGGCGAGCGCCGACGAAGTGCGACGGCTCCGCGACGTGCTGCCGCAGCTCGCGGCCGGCTTGGCGGCGCTGCACCGCGCCGAACTGCTCCATCGCGATCTTCGTCCCGCCAACGTGCTCGTCGAAAAATCGAGTGGGCGCGTCGTCCTCGTCGACTTCGATCTGGAAGATGCCTTCGCCGGCTCACCCGCGTACATGGCGCCCGAGCAAAGCCAAGCCGAGGGACTGGGGCCGAAGGTCGATTGGTATGCGCTCGGCGTGCTCCTTTTCGAAGCGTTGACGGGCGCGCTGCCCTTCTTCGGCAACGCCCAAGAGGTCGTGCTACGCAAACAGACAGGGAGCGCGCCGGCGCCTTCTTTTTGCGTCGATTTGTCGAACGTCGACGCCGACGATCTCGACATCCTCTGCACCCGACTCCTCCGTCGCGAACCGACGCTGCGCGCCGGCGAGGCCGAGGTGATGGCCGTCGCCGCGCACGGCCTTGCTACGAAAATCGCCTAATCACATCGCACCCCAAAGATCGTCGCCGGCGAGGCCGAAACGAAAGGTCTCGCCTTCGCGCACGCCTCCGGAGCCGACGAGGTCGAAGAAGCGCACGGTGCGTTCGTCGAGATCGACGAGTCCGAAACAAGGGTCGAATGCCGGATGCAAGGTGCCGGCGTTGATGAAGACGGTGCCGCCGACGGTCCGCACCATGCGCACGTGCGAGTGACCACTGACGTGAACCGCGACCTCGAGCGCGAGCACCCGCTGCACCGCGTCGTTGTTGGCGAGCGCGTAGCCATCGTCGTAGGGGAGGAGCCGCGCCATGTCGTCGTCGCCGATGCCGTGACAGAGGAGCAGTGGACCGAGCGCGCTGGCGAATCGCTTCGTCGCCGGGAGCGCGCGCAAGAACTCGCTCGAGGCCGCAGACACCTCGCCAGCCGTCGTCGCATCGGGGAGATCGCGCATGCTTCCGGCGAGCCACCAGCGCTCGTGGTTGCCGCGCACACACGTGACCTCGGGCGCACAAAGCAGCGCACAACACGCATTCACGTCACCATGGCCATCGACCACGTCGCCGACGCAGAGGACTCGTGCGACATTCTGGTGACGCAAATGGTCGAGCGCGAGGCGGAGCGCGACCGCTTGGGCGTGGACATCTCCGATGATGCCGAAGCGGCGAAGCTCAGGTGCCGATTCCTGCGCCGTTTCCTGCGCCATTCTCCGCCGAGCATGCCACGCCACGCAGGCGCCCGAAACGCCCGCGCCTGCTGCTGACCGTCGCGTTTCGCCAGAGTCTTCGCGCCGGCTAGCCGTGCCTGCGTTCGACCTGTAGATTCGATCGCGAGGGTGTGAAGGTGGGAAGGGCGAGGCTTGGGCACGGCGTCATCGGCTTGATGATGGTCGCGGCGTGCACTGGACCGACCGTCGGGTCGGAGGTGGACGACGACGGCGGGACGGACACGTCCACTCCGGACTCGACGACCGACAGCGTCGTTCCGATCGACAGCACGACCGACGCCGCCGACACGTTCGATGCGCTGGACACGAGTGATACGACGGATACGAGCGACACGGGCGTACCCGACACCGCAGACACGGCCGACACCCTCGAGGCCGGCGACGCGTGCGTCGATCCCACCGGGTTCGCGGGCAAGGCATGTTGGAAGTGCGAACCGACGTCGTGGGAACAACTCGAAAACGCCTGCACCGGCGCCGCGTGCGTGCCCTTCGACAACACCAAGCTCGGCCTCGACGGCGGCCTACCTCCCCTGCCGAGCGGTGACGCCGGAACCGATGCCGCAGATGCGGCCGATGCGACGGCCGATGCGACGGCTGATGTGACCGATAGCGCCGATTCGACGGTCGACGCCAGTGACGCTGGAGCCGATACGACCCCTGACGCGACGGCCGACACGAGTGATGCTGCGACCGACGCGACCGACGCGAGTGACGCGACCGACACAGCCGATGCTCCGCCGCCACCGCCCAAGTGCTCGAGCTTGAGCGGCGGAAACGTCGTCTATCTCACCGGCGCTTCTGCGGTGACTGCGTTCATCGGCATCCTCGCGCAGTCGCTCGAGAACAACGCCACGCCGCTCTCCGTCGTCTACGTCACGCAAGGCTCGTGTCTCGGCGTCAACGCCGCGCTCAACCCGTCGACCGCGTTGCTGAAGGGCAAGGGCACCTATTGGACGGCCGACACCGCCGTCGATCCGAGCTCGGCTGCCGCGCAGCTGACGTGCACGCTCGACAGCGCCGGCGTCCAAGCGGACATCGGCGTCTCGGACGTCTTCGCCACCTCCTGCTTCGATCTCCCCTCCGGCCTCCCCTCCGGCCTCTCCGACTTCTACGGGCCGGTGCAGACCTTCGGCTTCGTCGTCCCCAAGCTCTCGAGCGCGACGAGCATCAGCGCCGAGGCTGCATATTTGGTTTATGGATTCGGCGGCGCCTCGTATCCGGTCGCGCCGTGGACCGATTCGAACTTCATTTTCCAGCGTTTCGCCACTTCGGGCCCGCAGACGCTGATCGGCGCGGCCATCGGTCTGCCACCCGCCAAGTGGCAAGGCCAGGTGCAGTCCGGGAGCGCGCCGATGCGTGACTCGCTCATCGCCGCCGACCTCGCGGGCGCCGCCACGTCGGCCAAGGCGCTCGGCATCCTCACCGCCGACTTCGCCGACGACTACCGCGACAAGCTCCAGTTCCTCAGCTTCCAAGATCACGGTCAGCGCTGCGGCTTCCTCCCCGACTCCAACGCCACCACCTTCGATCGCAAGAACGTGCGCGACGGCCACTACCCGCTCTGGGGGCCGCTCCATCTCATCGCCCACGTCGACGGCGCGGGGAGACCGACGACCAACGTGCAGCGCTTCGTCAACGTCGTGAACGGCGTCGAGACGCTCACCGGCATCGACATCGTCGGCCTCTACGCCGCCCGTCACCTCGTGCCGTCGTGCGCGATGCGCGTCGCGCGTGACGCCGATGGTGGCGCCTTGCGCTCGGTAAAGCCGACCAAGGGCTGCGGCTGCTACTTCGAAGAGAAGGCCAACGGCGTGGCGTCGTCGAGTTGCACCCCGTGCACCGTCATCGGCGACTGCAAGTCGACGGCAGCACCGAATTGCAACAAATTCGGCGGCAGCGCGACCGGCTACTGCGAGCCCTGAATGACCGCCGATCTCGTCCAGCTCGAGGGCCGGGTGATCGCGGGCCGCTACCGCGTCGTCGGTCGGCTCGGCGTCGGCGGCATGGGCAGCGTGTGGCTCGTGCAGCACGTCGAGTCGTTGCAGCGTCACGCGCTGAAGACTCTCCATTTACGCGCGTCGCTCGATCCGGCGATGGTCGATCGCTTCCTCCGTGAAGCGCGCGCCGCCGCCAGCTTGCAGTCGAAACACGTGGTCAAGGTGATCGACGCGCAGACGTCGTACATCGATCCGGAGACGCAGCTGCCGTGCCCGTTCATCGTCATGGAGCTCCTCGACGGGTGCAACCTCGAGCAGCGGCTGAAGACGAACGGCGCGCTCGGGCGGGCGGAGGTGGCTTGGTGCTTCCAACAGATCGCGCGCGCGCTCGACATGGCGCACGAGAAGGGCATCGTCCACCGCGACCTCAAGCCGGAGAATCTCTTCCTCCATCAAGACGTCGAGGACGATCGGCGACCGGTGCTGAAGGTCTGCGATTTCGGCATCGCCAAGCTGAGCGGCGATGCAGCTGCGAACCTGATGTCGACCGGCGCGATGGGCACCGACGCGCACACGCTCTTCGGTACGCCCCTCTACATGGCGCCGGAGCAAGCGCGCAGCAGCAAGGGAGCGAGCCCGCAGAGCGATCAATGGGCCCTCGGGCTCATCGCCTACCGCGTGCTCACCAACGTCGAATACTTCGTCGGCGCCGAGACCCCGAGCGATCTGCTGATGAAGATCATCAGCGATCCGCTCACCCCGCCGAGCGAGCGCGGCACGGGTTTTCCCAAGGCCCTCGATGCGTGGTTCCTCCGCTCGTGCGCCCGCGATCCGTCGCACCGTTGGGCCTCGGTCGGCGAGATGACGCGCGAGTTGCTGACCGCGCTCGGTGACGTGACCCCGGCGGCACCTTCGTTCGACGTGCGCAAACAGCCGGTGACCGCGCCGCCGACCCTGCACGCGACCAGCTTGGTCTCCGAGGCCGCACGCTCGGGCGATGCGAGACGTTCTCAGCCCCAGCCCGGGACGTCACAGAGCGCGATCGATCTCAACGAAGCAACCGCGACCGCGGTCGTCGGTCCGCCGGCGATGGAAGCCCCGCCATCGTTTCGCTCGGGCTCGAACCCGACGTTTGCACCGATGTCGCAGACGGGTCGACTGCAGGTCGGACCTCCGCCGACGGAGCGGATGGGGACTGCGGCGCCGAAGTCGCGGTGGGTTTTGATTGCTGGGGCGGTGGTGGTGGTTTTGTTGGGGTCGTATTGGTTGGGGCGGACGAGCAGCACGAAGTCGGAGGGGAGTGCCGGGGTGGGTGCGAGCGTGGGAACGGGAAGTGCGGGTGCGAGCGCGGGCGTGAGTGCGAGCGCGGGCGTGAGTGCGAGCGCAGGCGTGAGTGCGAGCGTGAGCGCGAGTGCGGGCGCGAGCGCGAGCGTGAGTGCGGGCGCGAGCGTGAGTGCGAGTGAGACGCCCGTGGGGGCCAAAGATGCTGGTGTGGTCGCCGTGAAGACGGCGAAGCCGAATGTGAGTGCGACGGCGAAGGCGAGTGTGGCGGCGAGTACGAAGAAGGCGGCTGGGGCGCCTTGTGAGCGGTCGAGTGATTGCGAGAGCGGGTTGTGTACGGCCTACACGTGCAAATGAGTAGGAGGCAGGGATGAAGCGGCTTTCGATGTTGGCTCTGGTGGCGGCGCTGGCAGTGCCGACGTTGGCCCACGCGGACGCCTGGGACGCGGCGATGGCGCAAGGGGCGGCGGCGCGCGATCGGGCGAGCGACACCAAGGATCCGGCGGAGTGGAACCAGGCGTTGCGCTTCTTCGAAGAAGCCGACGAGATCAAGAGCACGGCCGACTCGAAGTTCGAACTCGCCAACGCAGCGTCGCACCTGCATGCCGATGCGCAGGCGTACGAGGCGTACGAGGGGGCGATCGCAAAGGGGCTCACCGGCAAGGCGAAGGACCTCGCGCAGGCGTTCCTCGCGGCGCACGAGAAAGACATCGCGCGGCTCGACGTGAAGGGGCCGGCCGGGGCAGTGGTGACGATTCAGGAGCACCGCCGCGGAGTCTTGCCTCTGGCGTCGCCGATCGTGGTTTTCCGCGGGAAATCCCGAGTGATCGTCGATCTACCGAACGGCAAGCGGGTCGAGCGCGAGATCGACGCCGATGGCACGACGACGACCTCGATCGACGTCACGCCGGTCGGCGACGAGGTGAAGACGACCGAGACCTCTACGACCGGGATGCCCCGGCCCCCCCTGAAGCCGGCTCGTTCGCATGACGGCGAGTGGCTCACCATCGCGGTCGGCGGCGGCGTGATGGCCGCGAGCTTTCTCACGTACATCGTCGGCAGCGCAGCGCTCGAGAGCAAGCGCAACAAGCTCGGCGAGAACTGCGCAGTGCTCGATGGCTCCGATGGCTGTGCGCACCCCAAACCGGGGAAGACGACCGACGCGCAAGGCACGGTCGACGCGATCGCGACGTGGAAGACGGTGCGCGTCGGCAGCGCCGTGACCGCGATGGTCGGGCTCGGCGTCGCCGTGTTCGGTCTCGTGCAACTGGCGCAAGGGATGAATGACGAGCCCCAAAAAGGCTCGGTGGTGCCTTCGGTGATGCCGACTTTCGACATCGCCGGCGGTGGCGCGCGGCTGGGAATCGACGTCCACTTCTGACGCCAATTTTTATCGCTGGCGAGATGGCGGTCGGTCGGGGTTAGATCGCGCCCCCATGCCACCCGTTCGTCTCGTCTCTGCGCTCTCTTCTCTCTCTGCGCTCGCGCTCACGCTCGTGCTCACCGTGCTCGTCTTCGGATGCGGCACCCGCACCATCGGACAGCTCGGCAGCTCGGGCGACGGTGGTGGCGTCGACGGAGGCGCCGACGCCGGTGCATGCGCGCCGCTCGCCATCGCCTGCTTGTCGGTCCCTTGTCCGACGTTTGGCAACCTCGAGGCGCCGCCTTGCGCGAGTGCGCCGAGCGGCATTCATCCCGGCACCTGCGGCGCCCGCCCGGCGCTCGTCGTCTTCGGACACGACGACACGACGAGCTATGTCTACGACGCCACCACCAAGAAGCTGGTCGGCGTGGTCGTCGCCAACGCCGCGGGCACGGCCACGGCCTGTTACGGCGAGGTCGACGGCGCGTGCACCACGTCGCCGGCGAACCTCTGTTCCGGCGGAGCTCCGGCGGGCAGCTGAGCTTCTGGACTGGTCGACTACTTGAAGTTGACTACTTCACGTTGACGACGCCGGTGCCGCTGATCGTGCCTCGCTGGGCGGTCACCTTGATGCTGCCGACCTTGAAGCCGTAGACGAAACCGGTCGTGTCTCCGGCGTTGGAGACGTCGGCGACCGAAGCGTCGCTCGAGATCCAGGTGCAGTTGAGGGTGATGTCGAGCGTCGAACCATCGGAGAACGTACCGGTGGCGATGAGCGGTGCGTTGCCCGAGACCGCGACGTCGGCCGGATTGGGTGTGATCGCGATCGACGACAAAGTCGCCGCCGAAACGACGACGTCGTCGGTGCCCGAGATGCCGCCGAAGCTGGCGGTGATGGTGGCGGTGCCGCCGCTCGACGTGGAGACGCGCCCCTTGGTTCCGCCGGCGTCACTGACGGCGGCGACCGCTGCGTTGGACGAGGTCCAGGTGGCGAGGCCGGTGATGTCGGCCTTCGACCCGTCGCTGTAGATCGCGGTGGCGGTCAGGCGGGTGCCGAAGGTGACCGGGATGGTCGGCTTGAAGGGAGTGATCTGGATGTTGGTGAGCGTCGCGGTCGTGACGTTGAGCGAGGCCGTGCCAGTCGTGCCCTTGTACGTCGCCGAGATCTTGACGGTGCCGGCCTTGATCGCGCTCGCGCGACCCTTGCTGCCACCGGCGTCCGACACCGAGGCGACGCTGGGATCGCTCGAGGTCCACGTCGTCCCGGCGGTGACGTCGACGCTGCTTCCGTCGCTGTAGATCGCGTCGGCGCGATAGGGCACCGGCGTGCCTGGGGCGACGCTGGCGGTGAACGGCGTGACCTGCAAGCTGACCAACGTCGCCGAGGTGACGGTGAGCGACGCGGTGCCGGAGATGCCGCTGAAGGTCGCGGTGATGGTGGTGCTGCCGGCCGCGAGCGCCGTCGCACGCCCCTTTCCTCCGCCCGGTCCGCCGGCGTCGGAGACCTGCGCCACCGTCGTCGCCGACGAGACCCACGTGGCAGCGCCGGTCACGTCACGTGAGGTGCCGTCGCTGTAGATGGCCTGCGCGGTGTATTGGAAAGTGGTCCCCGCGGCGACGGTGCTGGTCGCCGGGTTGATCGAAATCGAGACGATTTTGGCTGCAGAAACGTTGAGCGTGGTCGAGCCGGTGACTCCGCTGTAGGTCGCTTGGATCGTCGTCGTGCCGACCGTGAGCGCCGTCGCGCGACCACGACCGCCGCCCGGACCGCCGCCGCCGGTGGTGATCGACGCCACTGCTGGCTTCGTCGACACCCACGTCGCGGTGCCGGTGACGTTCTGGCTGGTGCCATCGCTCATGATCGCGGTGGCGGCGAAGTTCTGACTGTCACCGACCGCGAGGGTGACGGCGGCGGGATCGACGGTGATGGAGACGACGACGGTGGCCGCGCTGACGGTGACCGGCGTCGTGCCCGTCTTGCCCGAATACGTCGCGCTCACGTGCGCGGTGCCCGCAGCGGTGCAACGGAAGCGACCCGGCGGACCGACCGGCGCGAGGATGCTCGGTGCATCGGAGCTCCAGGTCGCGGCCATCGTGACGTTCGAGCTGGTGCCCGCGGTGGTGATCGCAGTGGCAAAGAACTGCAACGTGTCGCCGACGTGGCAGGTGGGCGCGATCGGGGATATCGAGACTTGATCGAGCGTCGGGCCGGTCACCGTGAGCGAGCCGCTGCCGGTGATTCCTCCGAGCGTGCAGGTGAGCGTGGTGGCGCCGACGCCGACTGCGGCGACCTGACCTTGCGAGCCCGCGGCGTTGGAGACCGTCGCCACCTTGGTGTCGGCAGCGTTCCAAGTGCACGTGGTGGTGACGTCGACGCTGGTTCCGTCGCTGTAGGTCGCCTTCGCCGTGACGAACTGCTTCGTGCCCTGCACCATCGAGAGCGGGCTCGGGGAGACGGCGATCGAAGTCACCGCGGCCTTCACGACCGCGATCGAGCAGTCGCCTTCGAGGCCGGTGAGCTTGGCGCGCGCGGTGGTGGTGCCGGCGACGACCGGCGTGACGAGGCCGGTGGCATCGACCTTGGCGATGGAGCCGTCGTCGGTCGACCAGCTGACGTCGGCGGTGATGTCACGCGACGTTCCCCCGGCGTAGGTGCCGGTGGCCTTGAGCGGCGCGGTGGCGCCGAGCGGCACGGTGAGAGAAGCCGGCGCGCAGGTGATGCCGACGAGCGCGGCCGGCGAGACTGTGATCGCCGCCGTGCCGCTGAAACCGCCAAATGTAGCCGTGATCGTCGACGTGCCGACGGCGACGCCGGTGACGAGCCCGGACGAGACGGTGGCCTTGGTGCCGTCGCTCGACGTCCAGAGCGCGGACGCGGTGATGTCGCTCGAGGTGCCATCGGCGAAGTTCGCCGTGGCGACGAGCCTGGCGGTGCCTCCCGGAGAAATCGTCGCCGCGGTCGGCGAGACGGCGATGCCGGTGAGGGGCGAAGAGCTCACGGTCAACGTCGTGAACGCGCTGCTGCCCGAGAACGCCGCGGTGATCGCGGTGCTGCCGCCCTTGAGCGCGATCGCGGTGCCGGCGCCGGCGCCGCTGGCGACGATGCTCGCGACGTCGATCGCCGAGGACGACCAGGTGCTGGTGGTGGTGACGTCGGCCTTGGAGCCGTCGGTGTAGATCGCCGTCGCGGTGAAGACGATCTTCTCGCCGATCGCCGCAGTGGGCCCGGTGGGCGCAATTTCCAGGCGCGTCAGCGTCTTGCCGGTGACCGAGATCTTGGCGACGGCGCTCTTGCCGTCGAAGTCGATTTGCACCGCGCCGAGGCCGGCAGCGACGCCAGTGACGACGCCCGAGCCGTCGACGGTCGCGAAGCTGCCCGACGTCGACCACTTGCCGCTCGTCGTCACATCGCTCTTCGAGCCGTCGGCGAAGAAGGCCGTGGCGGTGAACTTGGCGGTGCCACCGATGGGGAGATCGGCGCTAGGGGGCGAGACCTGCAAATCGGTGAGCGCGGCGGCGGTGACCGTGATGATCGCCTCGCCGAACTTCGGACCGGTCGCGGTGGTGACGGTGGCGCGGACGACGACCGTGCCAGCGCCGACGCCGCTGACCACTCCCGGCGAAGCGATCGAAGCGATGGCCGTGTTGGGCGAGGACCAGGTCGCCGAGAGGGTGACGTCGACCGAGCTCCCATCGGCGTGGAAACCGCGCGCGACGAATGGATGCGTGGTGCCGACCGGAATGAGCGATGAAGCGGGCTCGATGACGACGGCTGTGATGGTCGAGACATCGGGCGCGTCTGCAACGTCGGCGCAGCCCGCTCCCGAGCCGCAACCATCGGTGCCGCCATCGGTCGCTCCGTCGAGCCCGCCGCCGTCGTCGAGGAGGTCGTTGAACGTCGACCGCCCGCAGCCCCCGCCGCTCAAGCCGAGCATGCACGTGAGCACCACCAGCCAAGTGACGAACAATTTGGCGAGGATTTGTGGGGTCGGACGGGTAGGCAAGCGCATGGGAAAGGCTCCGGAGGTCGCACGCGAAGAGGAAGAGCTCGGCGCTCTGCGCAGTCTATTTGCGCCGAGCCGTCGATCCCGTCACCCATACATCGCCCATCGATAGCTGACGCATCTATCGTCGCCATCGATCGTCGCCATCGATCGTCGCCAAGGACGGGCGTGTCCTCGCATTTGTCGTTACGCTCGTGCCCGTGCGCACTCGACGTTGCATCGCAACGCTGCTGATGGCGGCATTTTCCGTCTTTGCAGCCATCGCAGCCGATGCCGCCGACGCTCCGCGCCCCTCGGTTGCGCTCTCCTACACACGTGACCTCGGCGCCGAGGCCTGTCCCGACGAGGGGACGTTGCGCGACGGCGTGGCCGCGCGGCTCGGCTACGACCCGTTCGACGCCAAGGCCAAAGGCAAAGTGCGCGCGCGCATCTGGCGCAGCTCTGGCTCCTTGCGGGCGACCATCGACGTGCTCGACGAAAACGGCGCGGTGAAGGGCTCACGTGAGCTGACGTCGGCGAAGAACGACTGCGAAGAGCTCGCCTCGGCGATGACGCTGACGATTTCGATGGTCATCGATCCGCTGGGGAAGGCGCCCACTTTGGTGAGCGCGAGTGCGAGTGCGAGCGCGAGTGCGAGCTCGAGCGCGGTGCCGTTCACGACGTCATCGACGAGTGCGAACGCCGGCACGAGCTCCACCGTCGAGCCACCGCCGCCGCCACCCTCGAGCACCGTCGATCGACCGCCGCCAGCTCCACCGGCGAAGGGCGACGAACCCGCGCGACGCTTTCGCGTCTCCGCGGGCGGGCTCGGCTCGCTCGGTGTCGCACCACGCATGGGCGGCGGCTTCAGCGCCGGCATAGGCATCGACTTCACCACCTGGTCGGTCGATCTCGAAGGGCGTCGCGACCTGCCGGTCACCGCCGCGCTCGGTCGAGGCACGGCGACGACGTCACTGGTCACGGCCTCCGTCGTCCCTTGCCTGCATCGTTCCGTCATCGCCGTCTGTGGCGTCGTCTCGGCGGGCTCTCTCCAAGCCTCGGGCGGCGGGGTCGACCAACCGACCGCCCGCTCGTCGCTCTTTCTCGGGGCCGGAGTGCGCGCTGGAGTCGAGTGGGCGGCCCTCGACACCCTCGCCTTTTATGCGCGTTTCGAGGTCATTTCCCCATTGATTCACGCGACGATCCGGCTCGACGGTGACGACGTCTGGTCGACTCCCCCCGTGGCTGGCTCGCTCGGCGGCGGCCTGGTCGCATTTTTCTGACGGAGCGGCGATGCCAACGCAAATGCCTCCTGTGGGAGTCGAGGTCGAAATCGAATCCATACGACCGGACAGCGACCCGCCCCCGCCAGCGCCTGATTTCACGAAGCTCTTCGAGTCGGAGAGCGACTACGTGTGGCACACCCTCCGCCGTCTCGGGATACGCGAGCGCGATCTCGAAGACCTGGTCCACGACGTCTTCGTCGTCGTCCATCGCCACCTCGGTGATTTCGATCCTCGCAGACCCGTTCGGCCGTGGCTCTTCGGCATCGCCTTTCGAGTCGCCGCGGGATACCGGCGCCTCGCTCGTACCCAACGCGAGCAGGTGAGCGATCACATCGAGGCGATCGACCCCATGCCGGCCGCCGACGAGCTGGTCGCCACCAAGCAGGCGCAGGCGATCGTTCAAGAAGCGCTCGAGATCATCGACCTCGATCGGCGCGCGATCCTCCTGATGTACGAGTTCGACGGTCACTCGATGCCCGAGATCGCGCAGACCCTGGGAATTCCGCTCAATACGGCCTATTCGCGCCTTC
This sequence comes from Deltaproteobacteria bacterium, assembly GCA_025363655.1. GTDB lineage: Bacteria > Myxococcota_A > Polyangia > Polyangiales > JADJMO01 > JANYDK01. Next base: position 69,797 of record JANYDK010000109.1, read on the forward strand.
GTCTGGCGAGAGATCAATTCGCGGCGGCCTGTCGCCGTCTACAACTGAGGAAGGGAGGGCAACGATGAACGACTTCGACAGACCGACGCCCCTGCCCTCCGAGCTGCGGTCGCTCATCGAGGCCGATCGACGTCACCCAGGGATGTCGCCGGATGCGAAGCGGCGCGTGCTCGGTCGCATCGGCGCGGGTTTCCTCGCGGGCAGCGTCGCCACCGTCGTCGCCACGAGCACCGCGAAAGCCACTGCGGTGGCAGGCGCAGGCGTCGTCGGCACCTTCGTCGCGCGCAAAGGTTCGATCGCGATCGCGGCGTTCTTCCTCGGTGGGCTCGGCGGTGCGCTCGGCATCGGTGTCGCTCTGAAGATGGGTGTCGCGCCGGCTCCCTCTCATTCAGCGCTGACACCGACCACCGTGCCGGTCGTCGCGTCGATCGTCGTGCGCCCGCTCGAGACGAAGAGCACGGTCGCAGTGCCTGCGCCTTCCACGCCCGACACGCCCGACACGCCCGACACCAACCTCGTGGCGAGCGCGACCACCAACGTTCCCACGCCGATGGCGATCCCGCTCGCGAAGCCGACGACCGCGGCGGCAGCGAACGCGTCTATTTCATCGAAAGACACCGACCTCGCGAGCGAGCGCGTGCTCATCGAAATGGCGCGCAGCGCGCTCGCCCATGGAGCGCCCGATCAAGCGCTCGCCGCCGTCGCCAAGCACCAAGGCAAGTATCCGAGTGGCCAGCTGAGCGAAGAGCGTGAGAGCATCGCCGTGCACGCACTCGCCGCAGCCGGCCGAATGGACGAGGCACGCGCGCGGGCCAAGCGCTTCCGCATGAGCTATCCAAAGAGCCTATTTCTCGCTGGAATCGACGCCGCGGTCGGAGCCGACCCGTGACGTTTCGGCGCGTCTCCGGCGGCATGCTCGCCGCGGCGCTCTTCGTCCTCTTCGGCTCGGCGCGCTGCACACCGATCCTCGACCTCGGCACCAACGACGGCGACGCCGAGGTCGACGCCACACCGTCGCGATGCAACGTCGACGACGGGACGTGTCGCGCCGGCGAAGGTTGCGATCCCGACAGCTGCAGGCACTGCGTCTGCGACGCCGATCACCATTGGTATTGCAGCGTCACTTGCGACGGCGGCACCGATTGTCCCTCGACGAGGCCCAGCGAGCACTCGCCCTGCAAGGCGACGAGCAGCGAGGCCCCGGCCTGCACCTACGACAGCGGTTGCCACGATCCCGACGTCGCCCTCTGCGCCAACGGTCAATGGGAGCTCTACGCGGGAGGCGGTTGTCCTCCGCCCCTCCACTGTCCACCGATGGCACCCCCGAACGGTCTTCCGTGCGGCGAACGCGTCTCATGCCATTGGAAGAACCCGTGCGGCGTCGCCGTCGTCGCCACCTGCGATGGCCACAGTTGGAGCGTCTCCAACCCCCCGTGCACGCCCGGTGCGTGTCCTCCGTCGACCCCGACCGAGCACACCACCTGCCCGAGCGACGGTCTCAAGTGCGAGTGGAGCAACGGCTGCGGTACGCACGACTACGGCATCTGCACGAGCGGTGGCTGGTCGGTGAAGTCGTCGTGCTCGTCCCTCCAATGCCCGGCGATAACGCCTGCCGCCGGCGATCCATGCATGCTCGAGGAAAGCTCGTGCGCATGGGCGGCAGGGTGCGAAGCGGGCGCCTATCTCCAGGCGACGTGCAGCCGCGGCATCTGGGTCTTCGCCGCCGGGTGTAGCTGACCTGCTGCACTGAAATGTGTGATGGATGCGGGGTGTCGGGGCAAATGCCTTGGCGAACGGGATCTACCTATTTTCGTGCTCCCGGCGCGTTTCTCGAACTTGGCCTCCAAGGAGTGACTCCTGATGCGCAGCTACGCCCTCGCTTCCCTCACCTGTCTGGCGTCGTTCCTCCTCCTCGGGTGTGGTGCACGCACCATCGGTGACGACCTCGCGTCCGGCGACTCGACCGACGACGCTGCGGGTGCCGACAGCGGTGGAGGTGCCGACAGCGGTGGAGGAGGCGGTGGAGGAGGCGGTGGCGGCGGATCCGGCGGTGGCGGTTCGATCGATGGCGGATCCGGCGGTGGAGGCTCGAGCGACAGTGCCGGCGGTGGCGGCGGCGGTGGTGGCGGCGGTACGACTGATGCTGGTGGAGGCGGAGGCGGAGGCCGTGACGACGGCAGCTCGAGCACCGCGGACGCGATCGTCGTCGACAGCGCTGTCCCCGCGACGATCACCTGTGGCACCGCGAAGTGCGACGCTGCGACGCAAGAGTGCTGCATCAGCGGCGGAGGCGGAGGCGCGCCGACGTCGACGTGCACGACCAAGGGCACTTGCGGCGGGGTCTCTCTCTCGTGCACCGGTTCGTCGAGCTGTCCGAGCGGTCAGGTCTGCTGCCTCAGCGGCGGCGGCGGAGGCGGTCTACCCACGGCCAGTTGCCAAGCGACGTGCGGCGGTGGTGGTGGTGGTGGACCGGGCGGAGGCGGCGGCGCACAGGTCTGCACGACGGACGCTGATTGCCCGAGCGGCACTCCCTGTCGTCGCACTCCGTTGGGCGTCGGCATCTGCGCCGGTGGTGGCGGAGGCGGAGGCGGTGGTGGCGGTGGGGGCGGTGGCGGTGGCGGTGGCTGATCGCGTCACGCCACGTCGGCAAGGGTCTTCGACGAAGGCCCTTCTTTTCCTCGCAGGTGCGACATCACGCGGCGTGTGACGACGCTCGTGCCCAACATCGTGGCGGTGAAGAGCAACGCGCTCGGCGCCGCGCTGACGATCGAGACGATGGCCGGGCCTGGGCAATAGCCGACGAGACCCCAGCCGACGCCGAAGAGCGTGGCGCCGAGGGCGAGCGGCACGTCGATGCGCTTGGCCGTCGGCCAGCTGAACGACGTCGCCAGGAGCGGCTTCGGCGCCTTCAGCGAGCGACGAGCGAAGAAAAAGTGCACGCCGATGGCGCCGCCCATGACGAAGGCGAGGCTCGGATCCCAGTCGCCGGCGACGTCGAGGAAGCCGAGGACCTTGCTCGGTTGGAGCATGCCACCGAAGCCGAGACCGAGCGCGAAGACGAGTCCCGACGCGAAGGCGATGACGCCGAAGAGTCGCGACGTCGGCGCCGCCGGCACGGTGGATACTGCCGGCGAATGAGCGACCGACGCGCTCACGCGCCGCCTCCGAGGACGTGCATGACGACGTAGGTGGTGAGGCCGGCGGCGAGCATGAACGTGCCGGTGGCGACCATCGATCGTGGCGAGAGGCGCGAGAGCCCGCAGACGCCGTGACCGCTGGTGCATCCGCCCGAGAGCTGCGTGCCGACGCCGACGAGCACGCCGGCAATCGCGATGCGCACGAGCGACGGGGACGCCGCGCCGATCGCGCTTGGACGCAGCCAGAGGAAGATCAAACCGCCGACGAGGAGGCCGAGGACGAAGAGCGCGCGCCAACCGAAATCACCGCGTCGCGGTTCGGACATGCCGGTGACGATGCCGCTGATGCCGGCGATCTTGCCGTCGAGGACGAGCATCGTGGTGGCGCTGACGCCTATGAGCACACCTCCGACGAGCGACGCGACGGGCGTGAAATGCGCATTCATGAGGGACCGGCTTGGCTGGCGGCTCCGGTGACGTAGGTCATCACCAGGTACATGCGACACTCGCTGTTTCCCGGGTTGACGTAGGCGTGCGGCACGTCGGCGGAAAAGACGATGGCGTCGCCCGCCATGAGCTCGAAGCGTTCGGCGCCGACTTCGAGATCGAGCCGACCCAGCGTGACGACGAGGTTCTCGCGCGTGCCCGGTTGGTGCGGCTGCGCGTCTTCGCGGCTGTGACCAGCGAGGTGCAGCTCGTAGAACTCGGCCGGCGGCTTCTCGGCGAGGTTGTAGAGCGCGCGCGAGGAAAAGCGCCCATCGGGGCTGACCAGACGTTTGGCGTGGGCGCCGCGGAGCACCGACGTCTCGACGCGCTCGGTGGTGGAGATGAGCGCCGAGAAGGGGACTTCGAAGGCCCGCGCGAGCTTCCACACCACGCTCACGCTCGGCGCCGCGCGACCCATCTCGATTTGACCGAGGAGCTGACGGCTGAGGCCGGTGAGACGCGTCAAGGCATCGAGCGAGATGCCTCGCGTCTCACGGAGCTTGCGGAGGTTCTCGCCGACGACCGCGTCGAGCGCCGGCTCGGGGAGCCCGCACGAGGAGTCGGTGATCGTCGTCTCGGGGTCGGCGTACATGCTCGGCAAGGTGCCGGTGGAGGCCGGAAATGCTTCTTCGATGGGGAGGCCGGCCGCTTGCCAAGCCGACGTTCCGCCGTCGACGCTGAAGATCTCGCGACCACCCACGGCCTCGACCGCTTCGGCAGCCTTGAGGCTGCGAATGCCACGGGCGCAGACGAAGAGCACGCGATGACGACGGACCTTGCCTGGATCGGCGAGCACGACGGCGAGGGGCACGTTGCGCGAGCTCGGCAAGTGTCCTTGCGTCCATTCGCTCGGCTCGCGGACGTCGATGACGTCGACGTCACCTTGGGCGATCAGCGCGCTCGCCTCTTTCGGGGCGACGATCTTCGGCATGCGACATTCTACAGCGATCGCACGCTCAGTGCACCGCGCCTCGGCCAGCTTGGAGTCGCTTCAACGCATCGACGAGCGCGTCGATGTCCTCGGTCGTATTGTAGGGCGCGAGCGACGCACGCACCGTCGCCTCGAGGCCGAAGCGGCGGAGAATCGGCTGCGCGCAGTGATGCCCCGAACGCACGGCGATGCCCTCTTTGTCGAGGAGCCCGCCGACCTCTTCCGTTTTCTGCCCCGCGAGGATGAACGAAAGAACGCCGGCCTTGTCGGGCGCGGTGCCGATGAGCGTGAGCCCCGGCACCTCGTGGAGCCGCTCCGTTCCATACTCCAGGAGCTCGTGCTCGTAGCGCGCGATGTTCTCGATGCCGACGCGCGTGACCCAATCGAGCGCAGCGCCGAGCCCGACGGCATCGCCGATGTTGCCCGTGCCCGCCTCGAAACGATTCGGCGGTCCTTGGTAGAGCGTGCGCTCGAAGGTGACGTCTTGGATCATGTTCCCGCCGCCTTGCCACGGAGGCATGACGTCGAGGATCGGCTCTTTGCCGAAGACCGCCCCGATGCCCGTCGGCGCGAACACTTTGTGCCCTGAAAACACGTAAAAATCGCAGTCGAGCTCTTGCACGTCGACGCGCTGGTGCGACACCGCCTGCGCTCCGTCGAGCAGCACCTTGGCGCCGTGACGGTGCGCCATTTCGATCATCTCGCGGGCCGGGGTGATGGTGCCGAGCGCGTTCGAGACCTGCGTGAAAGAGACGATGCGCGTACGCGGTCCGAGGAGCTTCTCGTACTCGTCGAGGATCACCTGACCGCGATCGTCGACCGGAGCGACGCGAAGCCGTGCACCTTTTTCCTGCGCCAGCATCTGCCAAGGAACGATGTTGGCGTGGTGCTCGAGCCAGGAGACGACGATCTCGTCACCGGCTTGGACGTTGCGCCGTCCCCAACTCTGCGCGACGAGATTGATGCCTTCGGTGGCGCCGCGAACGAAGATGATTTCGTTCTTCGATCGCGCGTTGATGAAGCGCCGCGTGCTCTCGCGTGCCGACTCGTACGCATCCGTCGCGCGCGCCGCGAGCGTGTGCGCCGCGCGATGAATGTTCGAGTTTTCCCGCTCGTAATAGACCTTCAGGCGATCGATGACGGCCTGCGGCTTCTGCGTCGTGGCGGCGTTGTCGAGCCAGACGAGGCGCTTTCCGTGAACGCGCTCTCGAAGGATCGGGAACTCGCGACGGAGGGCGTGCGGGTCGAGAGGGTCGCGGGGAGAGGGGCGGAGGGAGAGATCGGTGGTGGGGGTGATTTCGTAGGTGTCGAAGGAGAGGGGGGCGGGAGTCGGGGGCGGAGAGGGAGAGGGAGCTGCCGGCTCGTGCGCGGAGGGTGCGTCGAAGAGCGGGAGGGTGAAGGCGGGGGTTGGGGCGGAGAGGTGATCGAAGGAGAGAGGAGCGGAGAAGGGTGTGGGTGTGGGCGTGGGCGTGGGCGCGGGCGTGGGCGTGGGCGCGGGCGCGTGCGTGGGCGTGGGCGTGGGCGCGTGCGTGGGCGCAGAGGGAGCGCTGACGTTGGGGGATGTCGTCAGTGCTGACGGGGTCGAGGGGCCGTCGAGCGCGGGAGGCGCGGAAAACAGGTCGTTGGCCATGCGGGTCATGGCCAAAAGGAGCGATGTCGGATCTGCTTCCGGCAGCGTGGGCGAACCCGGGACGCGGGCCGACGCCAGGGAGAAGCCTGGCGTCGGGGCGTGCGTGGGCGGCGGCTCGGCCGGATCGGGGACGTGGCCGGCGACGAGGCGGTGTTCGGCGGGGAGCGCGCCGAGCGCGGGGTCGTCAGGCGTACTCATGGTAGTGATCGAGGACGACACCTTGGAGCGCGCCGAGCGCGTCGTGCGTGAGGACCGCGACCGAGCAGTAGAGCGAGAGCAGGTACTGCGCGGCGCCTGCTTGGTTGATGCCCATCATGCGGACGCTGAGGCTCGGGCTCACTTCGCCGGGGAGGCCGGGCTGGAAGAGGCCGATGACGCCGCGTTTGCGCTCGCCGGTGCGGAGCAAGAGGATTTCGCTCTTGTTGCCTTTGATCGGGAGCTTGTCGCAGGGGACGATGGGGAGGCCACGCCACGAGAGGAAGGGCGAGCCGAAGAGGTTGATGGTCGCCGGGGGAACGCCGCGCCGCGTGCACTCACGACCGAAGGCAGCGATGGCCTTGGGGTGCGCGAGGAAGTACGAGGGCTCTTTCCAGACGCGCGAGATGAGCTCGTCGAGATCGTCGGGCGTCGGCGGGCCTTTGCGGGTCGCCACGCGCATGTCGGGATCGACGTTGTTGAGAAGACCGTACTGACGGTTGTTGAGGAGCTCGTGCTCCTGCTTCTCCTTCAACTTCTCGACCGAGAGCGAGAGCTGCTCTTTCACTTGCTCCATCGGGCTGCGGTAGAGATCGGAGACGCGCGTGTCGACCTGGATGGTGGTCGTGATCGACGTCAGCGTGTACTCGCGCGGCTGCTCTTCGTAGTTGCTGAAGGCGATCGGCAACGCCTCGCCCTGTTCGGGGCTGCACTTGACCGCGAAGTCGTCCTCGAGCGCCTGGTTCACGCGGTAGACGCCCGCTTCGACGGGGGCCCACGGGAGCATCTGCGTCAGCCAACGAGGCGTCGCCCCACGCCACTGCGGCGGGGTCTTCGTCGTGTTGGCGAGCTGCCGTGCAGCCTTCTCTCCGAGCAATCGTCGCGGTTCGGTCATCTCCGTCCCTTTCTCCGTCATCTCGTGTGCTCCGTGCGCGGCGCGAGTCTAGGTGACACGCAGGACGCGTTGCAACGAGAGACGCGCGTCGCTGCGTGTCATTCGTGCGTCGATCTCGGCGCCGGCGCGACTGCGATCGCGAGGGCATCATGTCCATGATACTAGACACTTTGTCAAGCGTCGATGTACTCGGGGTCACGATTGCAGGACGCCATGAGAACGCGTCGTTTGACATTTCGTTATACGAAACTAATGTTCGTTATTATGAATACGCGTCTTCGCGTCCTCGTCGTCGGTGGCCTCGATCGCCTCGAACGCTCCCTCGAAGAGCTCGGCCAAGAGCTCGGCTTCACCGTCGAGGCCCACCACGGTGACGTCCGCGGCCGCGGCGCCCGCGAGCTCACCTCCAAGATCGGCCGCGCCGACGTGGTGCTGCTCTTCACCTCGATCATCAGCCACGGCGGCATGTCGCTGGCGAAGAAGCACGCCCGTGCCGTGGGCAAAGAGCTGCACGTCGTCCGCGGCGGTGGCCTCGCGGCGATGCGGGAGATCCTCGAGAGCAAGCGGGCACACGGGCAGATCGCGCGGGCCACGCAAGCGGCCTAGAAGCAGTCTCGACGCAAGGCCGAAGCTGTCTCGATGCGAGCTCGAGGCGCGGTACTCTTCGGCGATGCCCTCGCCGGCGATGCGCACGCTCCTCGTCTCGCCGGCGCTCACCCTCGTCCGCGAAGCCGGCGTGGAGGCGAGAGTCGTCGCGGAGCTTCTCACGCGCTTCGAGCTTCCGCAGAGCGCCGAGCTCGACGCCGAGGTGGTGATGCCGGTGGCACGGCTCGCCTCGTTCCTCGACGAAGCGGCGAGCCTGGCGAAAGATCCATTCCTCGGGCTGCGCATCGCCGCGCGCTATCGGCGGGGGATGTACGGGCTCACCGAGTTCGCGCTGCGGACGTCGGCGACGTTGGGAGAGGCCTGTCAGCGTCTCGAACGCTACGTCGCGCTCCTCAACGAGCTGGTCGAGATCTCGGTCGTCGCGGGTGACGGGCATGCGACGATCGAGCAGAAAATCCCAGGTGTTCGTGCGTGCGTCGGACGGCATGGGAACGAGTTCTTCGTCTGCGCGATGACGCTCCACGCGCGCGCGCTCACCGGCGTGCCGCTGGTTCCGCTCCGCGCTCACTTCGCGCACGGCAAACCGCGCGACGTCTCCGAGCTCGAGTCGCTCCTCGGCACGCGCGCCCTCACCTTCGGCGCCGGCGCCAACGGTCTGGTGTTCCCCGCGAGCGCGCTGCAGCTGGCAGTGCTCAGCTCCGATCCGCCTCTGTCGGCGATCTTGGAGAGCCAGGCCGAGCAGTCGCTGAAGGCGCGGACGGCGCCGAGTCGGTTCCTCGGACGAGTACGCGCCAGCGTGCACGAAGCGCTGACGGGCGGCGCACCGACGGTCCTCGACGTCGCGCGTCGACTGAAGATGAGCTCGCGAACCCTGCAACGGCGACTCGGCGCAGATGGCTCGACCTTCCAACAAGTCGTCGACAGCGTTCGCGAAGAGACCGCGCGCGCCCAGGTGCTCGACGGGAAGCGCTCGCTCACCGACGTCGCCCTGGGGCTCGGATACGCCGATCAGAGCGCATTTTTGCGGGCTTTCAAGCGTTGGACGGGAATGACGCCGGCCGAGGCGCGCCGCCGCAGCTGACGTCCACCTGCCTGCCGCCTGCCTGCCACCTGCCTTTGGCGCGCGCTGTCATCATTTGTGGCGTCCGCGGCCGGTGACTGGAGACGCCGTCGATGTCACGCTCTCGGACATGGCGACGATCTTGATGCCGCTGCCCGATCGCGACTTCGACACCACCGAGAGCGCGGTGCCGTGGAAGCTCTTCACCCGCGCCGGGCATCGCGTCGTCTTCGCTACCGAGACGGGCGGCAAGCCGTCGTGCGATCCGCTGCTCCTCACCGGTGTCCTCTTTGGTCAGCTCGGCGCCGAGAAAGAGCCGATCGAGTTCTACCGCGAGATGAGCGAATCCCCCGAGTTTTCCAGGCCGATTCGCTACGACGAGATCGACCCGGCGGCCTTCGACGGGCTCTTCCTCGCCGGTGGCCACGCACCCGGGATGAAGCAGTACCTCGGGAGCCTGATGCTGCAGGACAAGATCGCGGCGCTGTGGGCGCGGGACGTGCTCGTCGGCGCCATCTGTCACGGCGTCCTCGTCCTCGCCCGCACGCTCGATGCGCAGACGGGCAAGAGCGTCCTCCACGGCAAGCGCACCACTTGCCTGCCGAAGTACATGGAGCGCACCGCGTACTTTCTGACGGCGTGGAAGCTCGGCCGCTACTACCGCACGTACGACGCCTACGTCGAAGAGGAAGTGCGTGCGGCATTGGAAACTCCAGACGATTTCGTACGTGGGCCGCGGACGCTGACCGCGCGGGGGACCGACGTCGACGATCGCGCCGCGTTCGTCGTCGAGGATGGTCGCTACCTCTCGGCGCGCTGGCCGGGCGACAGCTACCTCGTCGCCAAGAAGATGATCGACGCCCTCTCCACCCTCACGAACACGCACGAGGAAGCAGCGCAATGACCACCACCGCACGCACCGAGCTCAAGCAACGCCTCGCCGCCGCCTTTCGCCTCTTCGCCAAGTTCGGCTTCGACGAAGGCGTCGCCGGGCACATCAC
>JANYDK010000132.1 GCA_025363655.1 Deltaproteobacteria bacterium
AGGCGCGCACCATCACCCGTCGCTCCTACGGTCTGCACAGCGCCTCGAGCCTCATCGCGATGCTCTTCCTCTGCTGCTCAGGCCTCACGCTGCGCCCAGCGCACGCCGTGCCGAGCTTCCACTAAACCTCTCGGAGAGCCCAAATTAGTGATCAGCACGCCGAGCTCGAGCTTTCCAACTCCATGCTGCTCGATCTGGGATTGCATCAAGAGGAACTGCCTACGGTTGTATGGGTTCATATCTATCACTGCTTGATATTCCCACGGTCAACTGTCACGACTCTGCCCGTTGGGGTGTCCGTGATCACCGTGATATTGTTGCCGGAATCAAAGTACGCGGTCGTTCCCTTGATCTTCGCTGTCGCGCTTTGACCGTGGATGATCGTGTTCTCCACAGCCGAAGGGGTAATGCCTTGACTTCGCATTCTATCGAACGCATGGCCACTGTACTGCCGGCCGTCAACCGTACTGACCGTCGCTAACCGGGCGTGCCCAGCTTTCGCACGTTCGTACGAGAAGGTCGCAGAAGACTGCTAGCTTGTCTTGCTCGGCAGTGAGCACTCGTGCGGAATCCTGAATTCCCAGCACGTAGGAGCCCCCAGAAAGCCACTCGAGATCACAAAGGCACTCCTCGAGCGCCGCCCAATTCTCACCAAAGTAGTCGGGAAACTGGAACGACGCCGCGATTTCGTCGAATAGGGCGGAGCTGTTCGTCATTTTTGAACCCCGAACGCGAACCACTGCCACTTCTGGGCCCTGAGTTCGCTTGATGCGCCACAAAATATTCGTGAAATCGGACGGGCTCGCGACGACGAGAATCGCCCAAGGAGGGGTAGCACGGCCAAGGATATCGGTGTTCACTTGATATGCCAGGGTATCGTCTCATGCCTTCTATCGCCGAAGCAGCGTCGCGACAGCAAGCTCGATCACCCGGGCGAACTGCACGTCTGCGAAGCATACACGGCGGACCACGCTTTGGGCGCCTGTAGGAACTAGCCGCCTCCCGCGGTGCTGAAGAATGCGACTTGACCACTCGCGTCGCATGCAAGCCAGTCGTATTCGAAGCCGAGAATGTCTTCGCGTTGCAAGCGGCTCACTTCGTTGCTCCTTGATGGATTCGCCACTTCCGGCGGGACTCTTGCCGACCTTGGTTCGCGCGCGGCGGAAGGGCAACCTGCAATCTATGGCGTCATTGCACGTTCGACGAGGAGCCGATGGTCCTTTGGGGAACTCAGGCGGCGGTGAATTCCGCCGCAACGATCGTGAGCACGCAGCCGTCGGCAAAGTGTATCAACAGAGCTCGCCAACTTCGAGCGTTGCGCGCGCGGCTACCGCTGTCCGGAAAGGTGCTGCCCAAGCGATGGGCGATCGTACCGACGCATCGATCGATCGCGGCGTGACTATCGAACAGCTCGGCTTGTTCAATCACCATCTCGTCCCAAACTCCGATGGCATCGTAACCGATGTACCCCTCTGCGCGGATCGTCCTTCGCGCTCCCGACGATTCACGCAACTCCAACTCGAGCGAGTCGTAGTCGACCACGATTCTCTTTAGTTCGGCGTCGGGCCACGAGACGTTCATCGGAAGCTCCTTTCCTACGAGACTCTGCGTCAGGAAGGCGAGACCAACGGCAACCGAAACGAAAACGTCGTCCCCTTCCCCGCCTCGGTCCGAAACGCAATATCCCCACCCATCTGCTCCACCAACGCCTTGGCAATGCTCAGCCCGAGCCCCGTCCCCGGCGTACTCCGCGTATCCCCGCCATCCGCCTGCGCGAACTTGGCGAAGACCCGCGGCGCAAAATCCGGCGAAATCCCCACACCGTGATCCTCGACCTCCACCCGCCCAAAGCCCTCGTGGCAATGGACGCGTACCTCCACCGATTCGCCCGACCGCGAGAATTTCGCCCCGTTCGAGAGCAAATTGGCGAGCACCTGCAGCACGCGCTCGGGGTCGGCGTGCACCGAGACCGAATCGGCGCTGGCCTCCTCCGCGAGCTCGAGCTTGACGCCGAGCCTCGCCGCGTAATCCCGATTGGCAAGTAGGCTGCGACGCACCAGCTCCACGAGATCGACGCGTTCGGGCCGCATTTCCAGCGCGCCGGCCTCCAGTTTCTGGATGTCGAGCAAGTCTCCCACCAGGCGCAAGAGGCGTAGGCCATTGTCTTGGGCAATCACCACCAGCGATTGCGCTTCTTCCGGGAGCTCGCCGGCGACTCCCTCTTTCAGCAACGCCAAGGACCCGAGCACCGCCGTGAGAGGCGTGCGCAGCTCGTGGCTGACGGTGGAGACGAAGTCGTTCTTCAGGAGCTCGACCTTGCGACGAACGGTGGCGTCGCGAATGGTGCCCAAGACCGCGCGGGGCGCGTCGTCGCTCGTGCGATCGAGATAGGCGCGGACGTCGACCCAGACGGTGTCGCCCTTGGCGTCGTGCAGTCGACACTCGGCGATGAGCTCTCCGCCGTCGCTCGTGAGTCGTCGCAAATCGGCCACGAAAACAGCTCGATCCATGGCGTGGAGGTCGTTCGTGAAGGTGTCGAAGCTGCGCCGCTCGCCGCCCGTCTGGCCGAGCAAATCGCGATAGCGACGGGAGACCTCGACCTGATCGCTGGCGAGATGCCATTCGAACATCCCGTCGTTGGTCTCTTGTGCGGCGACGGCATAGCGACGTTCGCTCGCCTGCAATTCATTGGTCATCAGCGCGCGGGTGCGATCGAAGAGCGCGGCGAGGCCGGCGACGAAGGGCAAGAGTGCACAGACCGCGACGGCGGCCATCATGCGCGTGCGGTCGAGATCGAGCGACGGCGGGAAGACGAATCCCGATCGCGTGAGGACGACGAGCGCGATCACCTCCACCTCGAGCACTACCGCATAGACGAAGCCCGATTTCGCGCCGAGGAAGAATCCGGCGATGAGGGGCACGGCGAGCATCGCGGTCATCGACGCGGGGGCGAGTCCGCCATTCTGATAGGCGTCGTACGGCAGCAGCACCAAGAGCCCGCTGGGGATGATCGCCGCGCTCACCGACAAGGAACCGGTGCGACGCAATAGGAACAGCGGCATCGCGAAGACCGCGGCCGAGACGACCATCACCCAAGTCTTCGCGCCTGGCCCTTCGGTCGCCATGCGGTGCACGCCGAGCACCAGACTCACGGCCAGACACGCGAGGCTCCCGACCACGAGAATGCGCGCGCGCCGAAGGACGTCGAGCGCTCCCGGCCCCGTGCCAGAGGCGATTGCGGGCGGCAGGAAGCGCTCGAGCATGCGCCCTCAGGGGAGCGTCGTCGTGATCTTGGAGACGCCGACGTGTCCGGCGAAATCTTCCGCGAGCACCGTCAACGTGTAGATGCCGGGGAGCATCGGCCGAACATTGATCTTCAAGTCTTCGATCTTGTCCCATTTGACGTTGATCGGCAGCTTCAGCGACGACGACTTCCCACTTCCGTCGACGACGCGATAGCTCGGAGAGAACGCGACCTTACCGGCCGGTAGCTTCCGCGGATCGAACGGCGTGTAGAAGATCTCGCCGTCGGTCTTGTCGATGAAGAAGCCGCTGAGAAGTTTGCTCCCGGCGAATCGAAGGAGCACCGGCTCTTCCTGTTTGCTCGTCAGCGAGACGGCGAGGACCTCGGCGTCGAAGGTGGTGCTGCCGAGGCGCTCGCGGTTAATCGAGAGCGGAAACTCGGCGCCGTCCTTCCCCGAGAGGGTGATGTACTGCGGGTTCCACTTCGCCGAGACGACGTTGGTGCCCTTCTTCCAAGCGGTGATCGCCGGCCCCTCCGCGAGCTGCTTGAAGAGCGCCGGATCGGTCACCGGATCGACCTCCACCGGCACCACCGCCGAGAGGAGGTTCTGCGAGACGATCATCACCGCCTCGCGCACTTCACCGTCGATTTGCGCGGTGACCGTGCGCTCACCCATGAAGAAGGGATTGGCGATCTGCTTCAGTACTTGGATGTTGCTCACCTTCGGCGCGACCGAGCTGTCGAACGCCTTCGAATAGACGGTGAGCAGCTGGCTCCACGGGCTCGATTTGCCGAAAGGCGTCTTCTGATAGCTCGGGAGGAAATCGATGATGTCCTCGGTCGGCGGCAGCCAAATCGAGAGGCCGCGGGCGTGCACTTTGTCGGCGCCGTCGAAGGCGTCGACCCGCGCCGCATCGAGCGAAGCGATGACCGCGCTGGCAGTGGCCTTGATGTCGGCGTTCTGCGTGGTGTCGCGCAAAACAGCAGCGATTTGCACCAAATCGGCGTACCCCTCGCTCGCGCCACCGAGCGGGTTGGTCTGCGGACCGAACTGATCGACCGACGCGCCGGCGATGCCGAGCCCGACTTTGTTGTTCGCCAGATCGCCCTTCAGCAGCGTCGCCAGCTTGTCGACGTTGGCGCGCAAGACTGGCACTTTGCTCATGTCGAAGAGCGCCTCGGTCACCGACGGATCGACGTCGGTGCCGCCCTCGCCGTAGAAGCCCTTCATCGAGGCGACGAAGGCTTTCCCCAGCGCCAAACCGTCCATCGTCGGCGTCGTCGTCAGCGCGCGCATCACCGGCTTGAAGTCGTATCCAGGCCCCGGCACCAGCTCCTCGCTCGAAGCCCAATAGTCGACGTGCGGCCAGAGCGCGTCGGCGACTTCCATCGAGCCCATCAGACACGCATCGGTCGCCAGCACCGCGAACTTCGGCAGGCCTGCTTCTTTACGGCCTTCGTCGAGCCCTTTCTGCAGCTCGGCGATCGACATCAGCATCGGAGTCGCCTCCGGCGGCGCGTTCTCGTCGACGTATCCGCCCTTCCAACCGGCGCCGTGATCGCCCATCAAGAGCGCATATCGTTTGGCCGGATACTTCTTCGTCGCCCAGGCGATGAACTTCGCCAGCTCCTTCGGGTGCGACATGTCGATCTCCGGCATGTCCTCGAGGAGCTTGCTGGAGATGTTCGACGAGCAGTCGTCTTTGGTCATGTAGTAGCGACGCGCGTTGTCCCAATCACCATTGGTGCGGTCGTCCCGATCGGCCTCGGGCGAGCCGGGCGCGGGACGCCAGCGATCGATCTCGGTGACGATGTTCACCTTCGCGGTCGACCCGATGCACTCGACCTCGTCGAAATCGTCGAGCAGCGGCCCCTCGAGGTTGTTGTCGGCCACCGTGTAGACGAGCACCGTCCACTCCGCTGCATTCGCCGGCGGCACGTAGGCCTTTCCGTCGGGCGTCGTCCCATATCCCGCCGCCGCACCTCCCGCAGTGGCGGGGTTACCGGTCGGTAACTTCGGCACCGGCTTCATCGACGTCGGGTTGCCGCCGAGGAGCCCGGGAGGAATCGGCGGATTGACCTGCGCATGGCTGGGGGAGAGGCCGAGCGAGAGGCCGAGGGCGAGCGCGAGCGGAAAGGCGGGGCGCGCGCGGGGAGGAAGGAGCATGGGCGGACGATAGCAGTGTGGAGACGGCGCGGGCGTCGGGGCTTGGGTGGCAAGTTGGCCCGGGTGGTGGAGCTCCGTTACGGGGCTCATATGGCCGCGCAAGTCAGCGTCTCTTCGCCGCGTTCCCATCCGAAAATTTGCATCGACTCCGAGCGGAGGCGGACGCGGAGTCATGACGCCGAGACGGCGCTCGCGATGCAGCTCGAGACGGTGCGCGACGAGCACGAGGTCGAGCTGCTGATCATCACCGACCTCGACGGTGCGCCACTCGAGAGCGCAGGCGACACCGATGACGCCATCGCCCTCGCCGCCTTCGCCGCCGCGATCGCCAAGGAGCACCCTTCGTGGCAATCGATGGTCACGAGCCAAGGCTTCGTCGTCGTCGAACGCGTCGAAATCGGCTTGCGAAGCTGGGTCGTCGCTGCACAGTCCCGCTTCTCGCTCCCCGACCGCGCCGGCATCGCTCGCGCCGTGGCTGGCGTGATGCGCATTCTCGCCAGTGGCCTGGCGCTCGACGTCGAGGCGCCGATTCCTTTGGTTCAATTGGGCGGCTGGGGCGACTGGCCGGAAGAGTGCTAAACCCCCGGCGTGCCTGACTGGCTCTTCGGCTACGGCTCCGTCATCTATCGCCCGAGCTTCCCATTTCTCGAGCGACGCCCAGCGACGCTGCACGGTTTTCGCCGACGATTTTCCCAGCTCTCCGACGATCACCGCGGCACACCCGAGGCTCCCGGTCGCGTCGTGACGTTGCGTGAAGTCGCCGGTGGCCGTGTACGTGGCGTCGCATTTCGCTTCGAGCACGCACGCGCGCCGGAGATCTTCGCCGAGCTCGATGTGCGCGAAAAAGCCGGCTACGTGCAGCGGCAAGTGGAGCTCGAGCTCGACGATGGCTCGCGTGTCGCCGCGCTCAGTTACATCGCCCCGCCCGGAAATGGCTGGGACGCGGGTGTCGAGAGCGACGAGGAGATCGCCGCGCGCATCGCTGCGTCGGTGGGGCCGAGCGGGAGCAACGTCGAATATCTCTTTCGGCTGCGCGATGCGCTCCGAGAGCTCGCCGACGACGACGATCATGTGGAGCACTTGGCGCGGCGGGTCCTCGAGCTGCGCGCGTCATAGAAACCGCTACACTGCGAGCTCGTCATGCGCACTTCGCTTTGGGTTCTGTCGTTGCTCGCCTTCGCGGCCGTCGCCTGCTCCAGCAGCAGCGAGCCTGGCTCGGAGGACGCGAGCGACGTCGACTCCAGCACGAGCCTCGACGCGGAAGGCGACACTGCCGTCGATGGTCCCGTCGATGGCCCCGTCGATGCTCCCTTCGACGGTCCCGTCGACACGTTCGCCGATGCCTTCGCCGACGCGAAGGGTGATGCCGGCCCCGATGCCAAAGGGGAAGCCGGCCCGGACGTCTCGTTCGATGCGCCCGACTTCGGCGAGACAGGCTGTTTCAATTCCTCGGTGGGGACGTTCGGCGAGTGCGTGACGCTCCCCGCCTGCGCGGCCAAGGGCGATCACGTCTCGACGGCAGGGTTCTGCCCTGGACCGTCGACCATCGAATGCTGCACCCCAGCGCCCAACGTCGCCGACAATCCGCCTACCCCCGCGGGGTGGAAGCCGATGGTGCAGGCTGCCGTCACTCCCGACATGACCACCTGGGCAGTGGCGATTCTCCACGATCCGACCACCTATCCGATGTTCTCCACCACCACGCGCACCTTCGGCACCGTCCTCGTGCTCGCGCGCGTCGAGTGGCACCCGCCCGATTTTCTCAACAAGGCCATACACCGCGGGGTCACGCTCTATACGAAGTGACGAAGTGACGAAGTGACTCGGTGATTCGTTGGCACGGAACGAGTCGTCGTGCGACGTTCGGCGCATGACGATCACGCTCCACGACGTCACGACGAGCGCCGTCGGGCTCTTCTTCTTCGTCACCGGGTGCATGGCGCTGGTCAATCCGCAG
This sequence comes from Deltaproteobacteria bacterium, assembly GCA_025363655.1. Lineage (GTDB taxonomy): Bacteria > Myxococcota_A > Polyangia > Polyangiales > JADJMO01 > JANYDK01. The sequence continues at coordinate 7,369 of JANYDK010000132.1, forward strand.
AAGGTCGTCGGCATGTTCGGCGCCACCGCCGAGACGAAAGAGAGCCGCGCCGAGGTGCGCGCCGTCTACGGAGGTTTCGGCGTCGCGCTCGGCGGCTGCATCTTCTCCCTCCGCTGGTGGCCGCCGGAGCAAGCCCGCGGCGCGGTGCTGGCATTGGCGATTCTCGTCGCTGGCACCGGCATCGGACGCATCCTCGGCGGCATCGTCGACAAAGAGACGCGCTTCCACCCGACGTGGACGCTGGTGCTGCTGGAAGTTGCGCTGACGGTTGCGCTACTCGTGCGTTGACGCAGAGACGACCGCCCATTCCCTGATCCAGCGCATTTCATGGTGCTTGCGTGTTGCTCGTGCGCAGGCGTGCAACTCAATTCGCGCGTAGCCCTGAATGCACCCTTCGATGGGCTCGTCGGTCAGCCAACGACGGAGAGCTCCCCTCGCAAGTACGCGAGACGGGAGGCCGTCAGCCGTCCACGTCGACTCGCGCGTGCGAGCCGCTCATTGCGCTTTCTCGGTCCACCCGAGAAGGAGGGTTGTCTCATGTCCGCTTCCCGTCGCCTCTTCCGCTTCGCGTTCGCCACGACCCTCACCGGCCTCGCGCTCACCTGCGCTGGCTCTGCACTCGCCCAAGGCCCCGCCGTTGCCACGGCTCCCCCGGCGACAGAAGCTCCGCCCGCACCTGCGCAAGGCGTGCAGAAACAGTGGGGCATCGCCGCCAACCCGCTCTCGACGATCGTCGGTCGCTACGGCATCGATGTCACGTACATGATCGCCCAGCACCAGGGCATCGTCCTCAATCCCTTCTATCAACACGTCAGCGCCGACGTGACGAGCTCGTCGGGCGGCGTGACGACGACCTCGAGCAGCACCTTCAGCGGCTTCGGCGGCGAGCTCGGATATCGCTATTTCACCGGCGACAAAGCGATGAACGGCTTCTACATCGGGCCGTCGTTCATCTTCGGCAGCTACGCGCAAAAGAACAGCGAAGGCGAAAAGACCGCCTTCACCAGCATCGGCGGCGCCATCGACCTCGGCGGACAGTACGTCTCCGACAGCGGCTTCATGATCGGCGGCGGCTTCGGTCTCCAGTACACCAAGACCAGCACCCAGTTCGACGACCTGCCCTTCGGCGCCAAGGTCCTCGCCGGTGGCGGCGTCCGCCCGCGCTTCCTCTTCACCATCGGCTATTCGTTCTAGCCCCCCTCTCCTCTTGCCCCTCTCCCTTCAGGGAGAGGGGTTGGGGTGAGGTCTGCGCGACTCATCGCTCCCACGCCCCACGCGAAAGCGCACTGGCACGCGCGTACGTCGTGCGGGCTCAAATATGCGAATAGACGATCGTCCCTTTGCCGGTCGCGTCATCGGCCCAGGCGGCGTGCCAGCCGTTCGGCAAACCCGGATCGGTCCAGAAAAACAGCCTTCGCGCGTCGATGGGCGAGAGGTTCACGCAGCCGTGCGAGCGCGGAGTGCCATATTCGTCATGCCAATAGGCAGCGTGGAAGGCATATCCCTTTTCGAAATATTGCACCCACGGCACGTCGCGGAGCTCGAACTTGTTGCCGACCTCGTTGGCGTCCATCGTCGTCGTCACGTGCTTCTCGCGAATGCGAAAGGTACCGCGCACCGTCGATTTGGTGGTCTCCGGATCGCCGATGCCGTCTTGCCCGGTGGAGACGAGCGTGGCGAACACCGGTTTGTCTCCTTCGTAGAAGACCAGCGTCTGTTTGATGACGGAGAGATCGATCCACTTCTGCGAGCCCTTGGCGAAGGCCGCCGGCCACTCGTCGGGCTTGCGGGCGATGGTGATGTCGCCCTTCTTCAGCCAGCGGCCGTCTTTCATTTCGAAATAGCGCGTCTCGCCAATCGTCTTGTCTTTGCCGGTGAGCGGCACCGCTTGGCGGAAGACGAGCTTGCCGTCCTGCTTCACCTTGTCACCCTCGAGGCGCCACGCCGGCACCGATTTGTGCAGCTCTTTCGGATCTTTGCTGTGGTTGTAGGCGAAGGCGATCGGCAGCGTGAAGTCGTCGCGTAGCTCGACGCCGTGCCACTGCGAGCCGACGTTGGGCTTGAGCTTGCTGATGGGGACGAGCCGCAGATCGGTGGTCACCGCCATCGCGCGATCGGCATAGGCCGGCCCGACGTCGAAGGCGTCGATGAAGGCGAGGCCGGTGTGCCGCTTCACGCGTCCGGCGATGACCGCGTATTTCGGCGCGATGAACGCCGAGAGGTGCGGCACCTGACGATCGCCACCCTCGAGCCACCAGGGAATTTTCGTCGTCGCGCTGTCGGCGCCGAAGAGCTCGAGGAGCGAGAGCTTGGTCGACGTCTTCGGCGCAAGAGGACCGGCGTCGGCGACGAGGTCGACCTCGCCCTCGTCCTTGTCGTCGCCGCTGCCGTCTTTGTCTTTCAGGTCCGGCTTCGCGTCGAGCTTCGGATTGGCGTCTTCCGGCGTGATCGGCTCGGACTTGGTGATGGGGACGCCGGTGAGCTCGAGCGGCACGTCGTTGGCGCCCGGCGTGACGATCGACCACTCGTCCTTGTGCTTCTCGTAATACTTGAGGTGGTTGTCGAGCTTGAACTCGTACTGGTGCTGCTCTTCGGCGTTCGGCACCTTCAGGTACTGCGGCGCCACCGAACGGATGAAGCCGTAGCGGTAGGGCATCGCGTGCAAGAGGTCGGGCCGCCGGAGCTTGGTGGCGCGGACGATCGGGTGCTCGCTGTCGAGGGTCGCCTGCTCACCGACGCAGACGAAGCCGACGGGCTTGATCGCGTACCAGCCTTCGGGGCAACTGCCCTTGTCCTTCGGCTTCTCGTCGCGGCCGACGATGGCCCCTGCGCGGAGGTACCCGAGCTTGGCCGAGTTGCGGCGAGGCTCGGCGTAGACCCACGTCTGCATGACGATGCTCGCGAGGGTCGGTCCTTGCGGAACCGCGGAAGCGCTGGCGAGGGCCGCGGTGCTCGACGAGGGCATCGTGCTCGCCGAGGTCGACGCCGACGCAGCCGTGGAGACCTGTGCGGATGCGCCTCGCTTGCAGGCCGCCGCGGGCACGACGGCGAGCGCGAGCGGCAAGAGGACCCACGGGGTGCGACGACGGAGCGACACGGCGGCCCTTCTCTAGCACGCCCAAGCTGCCGTGGAATCTGCGGCAAATCCACCGATTCCAGGGCCGAGCGGGGAAGGAGGAACGCGCACCGCCTGCCGCGACATTCCGCCCCCCGCGCGAGACCTTGGCGCCGCGCCGGTTGGTGCGTCCAAGGGGAAGCAGCTGGCGAAATGCCCGAAAGGCTTCACCTCCGGCAGCTGCGGTACCATACGAGCCCCCCATGGAAGGATACCCGGCCGTCGGCGCGATCGTTGCGAATCGATACCGCGTCGAGGCGTTGCTCGGCGAAGGTGGCATGGGCGCTGTCTTCCGCGCCGTCGAGGTGCAGGGCGAGGGCCGTCGCGTCGCGCTGAAGTTCACGTCGACGGAGGTCCGCGATCGGCCCGGCATCGCGAGCCGCTTCGCCAACGAGGCCGTCGCCGCGTCGAAGATCGCCAGCGAAAACGCGGTCAAAATCCTCGGCGTCGAGACGACCGCAGACGGCACGCCCTTCATCGTCATGGAGCTCCTCGAAGGGCACGACCTCGACGACGTCATCGAGCGCGAGGCGCCGATCACCGCCGAGCGCACCGTCCACTTCGGCCTGCAAATCCTCCGCGCGCTGCAGGTCGCCCACGGCGCCGGCGTCATCCACCGCGATCTCAAGCCGGGCAACTGCTTCCTCGTGCAGAAAGACGGCGATCCCGACTGGGTGAAGATCATCGACTTCGGCATCGGCAAGATCCTCGGCGACGAGACGAGCCAGCTGACGCGCACCTCGATGACGCTCGGCACCCCTTCGTACATGTCGCCCGAGCAGGCGAAGAGCGCGAAATCGGCCGACGCACGCAGCGATCTCTACTCGGTCGGCGTCATCCTCTACGAGCTGCTCACCAAGCGGCGGCCGTTCGAGGGTGATTCGCACAACGAGCTGGTGGTGAAGATCTGCACCGAGCCGCCGGTCCCGCTGCGCACCTACCGCAACGATCTGCCGAAGAAGCTCGTCGCAGCGGTCGAGCATGCGCTCGTGAAGAGCCCGACGGGCCGCTATGCGTCGGCGAACGAGTTCGTGGCCGCGCTTCGTCCCTTTGCCGGACCGCAGTCGGCCAACGTGCTCTCGCGCATCGACGGCACGCCGCCGCCGGCCTCGGTTTCGCCTGGCGCGGTCTCGATGATGTCGCCGCAGATGTCGCCGTCGGCGCTGGCAGGCCTGGGCAAGGGCGTCCCCGGCACCGCGCCGATGAACGAGCCGCAGATTGGCCCGGATGGAGTCGCGCGGGCGGCATCGACGCAGTACGCCGCTCCTTCGCCTGCACCTCGCGTCGCTCCGGCTGCTGCGTCGCCTGCGCCTGCGCCCGCGCCTCGCGGCGAAGAGAAGACGATGCTCGGCGAGCCGGGTCCGATGGACTTCACGCCGCATGGCGCGCCGGTCGCTGCGATGGGCGCCGCTCCTGCAGTCGATGACGGCCGCGTGAAGACGGAGATGGGTGCGCCGGTCGTCAACGTCCTCGCACCGACACCGTTGGCTCCGAACCCGTACGCCGGCGCGCAGACGCCGGTGGTCGTGCCACCCGACGACGACGATTACGACGACGACGACCGTCGCGGTGGCACGTCGTGGCTGATGATTCTCCTCGGCCTGCTGGCGGTCGGGCTCGTCGGATCAGGCGTCTATTTCGCGGTTCTCGGCGGTGGCAAGAGCAGCCCGCCGAAACCGCCGGTGGTGGCCAAGGCGACGGATGGCTCGGACGACACGACCGACGACGACACGACGCCGGCGAAGAAGAAAAAGAAGAAGCCGACCACGGCGACCAACGCCGTCGACGACGACGACACCACCGTGCCGGTGACGCATCCGACGGCGACGTTCCCCAAGCCGACGGCCACGCCGACGACCAAGCCCTCCACCAAGCCGTCGACCTCGACCTCGACCTCCACCACGCCGTCGACCAAGCCGTCGACGAAGCCCTTCCCGACGTTCTCGTTTCCGACGATCACCTTTCCGACGCAGGCTCCAACTCCAGCGCCGACGCCCACGCCCACGCCCACGCCTGCACCTACGCCTACGCCTACGCCGACGCTGATCATCGTCCCGACGGCGGCTCCGACGCCGACGCCCGCGCCGACACCGACGGTTGTGCCGGTCCCGACACCGACACCGACACCAACTCCGACGCCGACCATCATCCCCGTGCCCACGGCCGCGCCGACCAAACCAAAGATCGGCGGCTGACCGTGCGCGAAGCAAAACTCATCGAAAAACCCGCGAAAACCGCGCCTGAAATCAACGCGTGGGACATCATCAAGGCCGAGTTCATCGCCTCGAGCGGCTCGAGCGAAGGCTCGACGTTGCCGGCACCGACGTTCGCCGAGGTCGCCTTCGGGGGCCGGAGCAACGTCGGCAAGTCGAGCATGCTCAACGGCCTCATGCAGCGCAAAGGGCTCGTCCGCACCTCGTCGACGCCTGGGTGCACGCGCGCAGTCAACATCTTCCACGCGGTCACGCGCGCGGGCCTCGAGCTCAACTTCGTCGACTTGCCCGGCTACGGCTTCGCGAAACGCAGCAAGGAAGAGCGAAAGCTTTGGGGCACCATCCTCGAGAAGTACATCCTCGAGCGTCCGACTTTGCGCGCCGTGGTCGTCATCGTCGATGTGCGACGCGGCGTCGAAGAGGACGACCTCGAGCTCCTCGAGTTCTGCGCCCAACCGCGGCCGGGCAACGCGCCGCTGAAGACGCTGATCATCGCCACCAAGCTCGACCTCCTCCCGAAGTCGAAGCGCAAGCCCGCGCTCGCCGCCATCAAGGCCGCCACCAAGCGTCCGGTGCTGGGTTTTTCCGCTGAATCGCAAGAAGGCCGGGTCGACGTGGTGCGCGCCATCGAGCGTGCGATTCTCGGAGAAGTGCCGACCGAGACGACCGAGACTACGGAGACGACCGAGACGACGGAGCCGACGACGTGACGGGGTGGACGCGAGTGCCGGTGCGCGCGATCGTGCTCGCCGGCGCCGCGGCTGCTTTGGCTCTCCTCGGACGAGACGCGCTCTTTCGTGCACTGACCCCGAGCATCGACGACGGTGCCGCGGCGCTCGCCGAAGTCACGAGCGCGCTGCCCAAACCGGGCAAGACGCTCACCCTCCCGCTGCACGCCCCCGTCGTCGAAGAGCTGACGCTCGGCGCACCGGAGCTCTCTCGCGAGGTTGCGCAGGCCAAGCCGCAGCCCTTCGCCAAACCCTCCGCGAAGCGCGAAGCGCCGCGCGTCGCCGCCAAGACAGCTCCCACGCCTGTCACCGTCGTCACGCGCGCGGAGGTCGAGGCCGCGATCGCCAATCGCCTCGGCGGCGCGCGCACCAAGTTGGTGCGTGACGAAGACGGCGCCGTCGTCGGCCTCGCGGTGTTCGGCGCCGGTCCGCTCGCTCGGTTCGGCGTCGTCGACGGCGACATCCTCGTCTCCGCCAACGGCTATTCGTTGCGCACCCCGAGCGACGCCCTCGCCGCGCTCGGAGCCCTCCGTGATGCGACGAAGATCACCGTCGTCTTTCGCCGCGGCGACGCCCGCTATGCGCTCAGCGCCGACATCGCGCCCGCGCCTTGAGCCCTCCAGCTGGGCGGCGGCTGACCCCCGCAGGATCCCCCGTGATTTCCTGGCTGCACCCTACGTACGTCAAGTGCGCACCTGAACGCCGGCACGACGCAACGCGGTGGAAAGATGCAGTCTCACGAGCCAATTCCCGCGGACGATCCACAGCCATCGTCTCGCGGTGTCGCGCACGTGGCGGCGCAATTGGAGGCTCGGCCGCCGAGGTCCCGCGTGACGTCGGCGGTCACCTCGCGCAGCGCCGGTGATTTCCCCAACAAGTTATCCACACCCGAGAGACGGAGTGGAAAGTGCGTCGAAACCAGCGGTATCGCACCTGTACAAGAGGTAACGGCAGGGTGTTGAAGTTTGCGCACGCGTTGACTCGGGCGCGGACTCGGACGCGGCCTCGGGCGCAGGCGGTCTCTCTAATTGCCGATGACGGTCTCTTCCTCCGACAACGCGTCGGAGGCGAGGCAGAACGTGCGGAAGCTCGCGTACTTGTCGGGGTCGATGCGGGCGGCGGCGAGGTCCCAGGCGCGCTTCATGGTGAGCGTGGAGCCAGTGAGGGAGTCGCTGGCTTCGGTGAGGTCGGGGCCGAAGGCGAGCTTGCCGACGATGGGGCCACGCTTGACCTTCATGCCGCTCGGGAGACGGATGTCGATCTGCAGCGTCTGCTTCTCGCCGCCGTCGAGCACCATCGGCGTCAGGCGCAGCGGGTGCGGGACGAGGCCGGCGAGGCGACGACGGAAGGGCGCGAAGACGACGAGCTCGCCACCACCGACGGCGCGCGCGAAGGACGGGACCTCGACGGCGACGTTGATGCCTAGAGGTTGGTCGAGGTCTTCGCGGTTGACGATTTCGAGCTTCTTCAGCTGCACGTTCGGCAACTGCTTGGCGAGAATGCCCGACTCGACGGCGGCGCGGAGCTCGCCCTCGGAGAGCTGATCGATGCCCTCGCGGAGGCTGGCGCCGATGATGCCCGAGTACTCGAGCGTGAGCGTACCGACGGCGTCACCGTTGGGGGCCATGTCGAAATTGCCACGGACGAAGATGCCGTCGACGACGCCGCCGGCCGGCACCTTGCTGCGAGGCGCGCCGGGACGAAGGACGATCGCCTCTTCACCGCGCGCCGACGGGGGCACGTAGCCGAAGGGGAGGTAGCGACCTCCGAACGACATGAAGAGCTCGCCCTCGTCGGTCGAGACGTCGAGCAGCGTGTGACGGAAGCCGTCGCCGGCCGAGAGGGGCGAAGCGGGGGGCGGCGCCAGGCGATCGTGCGCGATGGCGATGTACGTGTCGATGCCGGCAGCGCGCGCGAGCACGCGGAAGGCCGCGGCAGGATCGCCCGAGTTGCCGATGATCACGCGACGACCGTCGGACTCTTCGCCTTTCTGGATGTTGCGCGTGACCCATTGGTAGAGCTTGCGCGCGCGTTCGGCGGTCTTCGCGGGCGGGATGGTGCCGACGATCGACATCGCCTTCTTGACGATGCGCGGATCGACCGGGGTCGTCTCTTTGAGCGCAGCGGCGGCGCTGGCGACGGCGTCCTCGAGCTTCACGCCCCAACCAAAGCTGACGTTGGGGATCCACTCGTCACCCGAGGCGCGGTACTCCGGCTCGTCCGGCGCAGGGGGCGCGTCGTCGGCGCGGAAACGACGGACGTCGAAGGCGCCGAGCTCGCTCACCACCGGCTTCGGTGCACCCGCACGCGCCTCGAAGATGGCCGCGCGACCCTTGGGGGTGATGACGAGGTATTCGCTGCGCGCGTAGGCGATGCGCGGCTCGGCGAAGAACCAACGAGGCGCGACGTAGGAAGACATCGACGCGCTGCCCGAGCTGATGACCTCGGTCTCGATGATGTCGCCGACGTCGAGATCGGGGAACGTCAGATCGGGTTTGCCGGCGACGCGCAGCGGCTCGAGTGAACGTCCGTCCTTCTTCAGCACGCGGAGGTGAAGCGCCTTGCCTGCCTTGGCCTGCACGCGCGAGAGCTCACCGATGGCGTCGCGCGAGAGGACGCGGATGATCTCGTGCTCGAGGAACGACGTGCTGCCGTCGCTGCGAATCCAGAGAGCGCCGTAGTCGAGGATGCGCTCGGCGGAGCCTTGCGGCGTCTTGCCTTTGTGCTTCTCGTCGTGCTCGGCGATGACCTTGTGCGCATCGAGCCGAAAGGGCGAGAAATCGAGCGTTTGCTGCAAGAGCTCGAGCGCGCGGAGGACGTCGCCGGGGCGCACTGCGTACTTCTCGATGGTGCGCTTGATGGCGTCGTCGAAGGCGTGCTTGTTCCCCTTCGCCAGCCCTTGCTCGAGGAAATCCATCGCCGTGCCTTTGCCCTTGGCGAGCTCGGCGGCGATGCGTGCGGTGGCCTCGTCGATGGAACCTTGGGAAGCCTTCAGCTCTTCGAGCCGCGTGACGTACGACTTGCGATCGGGGTGCGCGGCGACGAAGGCTTCGAAGGCCTTGATCGCGCCCGGCACGTCGCCGAGGCCGAGGAAACGCTGCGCGAGGATCGGCTCGTCGGGCTCGATCTCGGCGAGGTGGATCGCCAACTTGTCGGCTGCCGTGAGCGGCCCGTGCTCGTCGAGGTTGGTGAGCTGCATGCGGACGACCGAAGGATCGTCGGGGAATTGCTTCACCAGATCGGCGACGAGCTTGTCGTGCTCGAGCGTCCAGCCGAGCTCACCGTAGAGCTCGACGAGTTGCAGCGAGGCGTTCGGTCGCTCTTTCGCCTTGGCCACCAGCGCGGCCAGGCGCTTGGCCTTCTCGGGCGGCGGCGTGCCTTCACCTTGCAGCTCGACGGCGAGGAGCGGCGAGAGCCACAGCTCCGGATCGACCTCTGCTGCTCGCTCGAAGAGAGCTTTTCCACGCGACGTCGCGCGCGGCGCCGGCCAGATCGGATCGCGCACGGCGGCCTGCGCGGCGAGCTCGAGGAGCGCACCGGGCGCGTCGCTCTCCTTCACCGGACCGGTTCCGGCGTCGAGGAGCTCGCCGAGGATCACCGAAGCGACGTCGGCCGCGTCACGATCGAGCGCGGCGCGCGCGGCGAAGAAGGTCGTCAGCGGATCGTGCTCGGAGTCTTCGCTGGCCGCCAAGACCGGGTGCGGATCGTCGACGACGACAGGCTTTTTCCCGCCATACGCCGGCGTAGGGTCATCGTCGGTGGTGACCTTCAGCGTCTCGCCGTCGTGCGCGCGCACCTCGATGGCCGAGGCGCCGTCGCCCGCGCGGACGACGATGCGATGACGACCGGCGGCGAGACGAAGCACCACCGAGTCGTGGAGCGGGCCGCCCCACTTCGTACGATCGCGAAGACGGACGACGACGTCATCGACCGTGACGCGCGTGCCATCACTGGGAGCGAGCACGATTTCCTGCTCGCGATCGAGCGTGAGGAAGGTCTCGGCGAGGTAGACGCCGCGCCCTGGGCTCGATTTCGCCGACGTCGTGCAGCCGATCGACTCGGTGGCGAGGACGCGCGGACGCACCGACGCACCCGGCCGCCCTTCGAACACCGCCGGCCACGACGTCGCGTGCTCGCCTTCGAGCGCGGAGGTGTCGTCGTCGCCCGGAGAGAACTCGAACGGCCCGGCGATGCGCATCTTCTCGACGCACCCGATGGTCTTGCGACGAATCGCTGCGCCCTCGGAGAGCGGCTTGCCGAACTCGCTCGCCGCCGCGACGAGGTGCGCGATCGACGACAGCGCACGAAAACCGAGCCCACTCGGCGTCGCACGTGGTGCGAGGAGCGGCGCCAGACCTTGCAGCGCCGTCAGCCGATGCGCGCGCGGAACGAGCGGCGCCAAATCCGAAAGCGCTTCGACGGCGACGAGTCCGACCAGCGGCGAGCGCTTGGAGGGAGCCTCGGCGGTCGCAACGAGCACCTCGATCCACTCGTCGAACGCCTTCGTCGCGACCCCGTGCACGTCGTCGTCGAGCGCGCGCGCCAGCTTCGCATCGAGCCCGCCCCCCGTCGCCGCATCGAGCTTCTTGCGCGCATCCCGCGCCCCTTTGGTCGTCCCACCGGGCGCCACCAGCTCGGCCGAGAGCAGCCGCCCGAGGGCATCGGGGTCACCACTCGCCGCCTCTTCACGAGCCTTGTCGAGCGCACTCCGCGGCGTCGGCTCGAGCGAGCAGCCGCTGCCCGCCGAAAGAGCGAGCACGAACAGAGGCGCGAGCACGATGCGCAGGAATTTGGGCGCGGGCATGAACCGTGGGTCTTCGCGTAATCACGCGAGGCCGGCAAGTGCCGCAGCAAATGCATCCATCGGTTATGCATCTGGCCCGACGACCGCGGTCGGTCAGCGTCGCGTGAAGTAGTAGAGCGCGAAGGCGATCGCCATCAAGACGAGGATCCAGAAGAGCGGCGACGGCTTCTTCGGCTCTTCTTCTTTTTCCTTCTCGACCCGCGCGATGGGGGCACGCACCTTCGGTGCCGGCTCGTCTTCTTCCTCGGGCTCTTCGACGACGACGGGCTTCTTCGGTTTGGGCTCGGACTTGGGTTCGGGTTCCGGCTCGGGCTTCGGTTCGGATTTCTTCGGTTCGGGTTCCGGTTCCGGTTCGGGTTCCGGTTCGGGCTTCGGTTCGGGCTTCGGTTCGGGCTTCGGCTCCGGCTCGGGGGCGGGTTCAGGTGCGGGCGCGGGTGCGGGTTCGGGCGCAGGCTCGGGCGCGGGTGCGGGCGCAGGTGCAGGCGCAGGTGCAGGCGCGGGCGTGGGCGCAGGCACGACCTTGGACTCGGGCACCGGCGTCATCTCCGCTGCAGCCGCCGCCTTCTTCGCCGCAGCCTTCTCCTTCGCCTCGATCTCCGGCCGGAAATCCCTGAGCACGATCGCCTGCGCGTTCGCACCACCGGCGCGCGTGTTGTGCAGACCCTTGGCTTTCGCGGCGAGGATCTTCTCCAACCCAGCTCCATCGACGCCGCCCTGCACCAAGTAGCTCGTGAGCTCGTCGAGCGTGCCTTCACATGCGTCGATCAGCGCAGTCGCATAGGCCTTCATCGCGCCATCCGCGCGCGCGGCGTCGGCTTTGCGGACCGAGCCGAGGGCGAAGACGCAGGGTTGTTTGATCGCGGCGATCGGCATCGTGGCCGAGACGCGTTCGGCGTTGAAGACCACGAGGGCGCGCTTGACGCGTTCGCGTTTGAGGATCTCTTCGACGTCGGCCCATGGGACGCAGCCCTTCGGCGGAGAGGCTTCGGTCTCGCGGACGGCGAGCATCAGATCGCCGCCACGCTCGAGGAGGCAACCGGCGAAGTAGAGGAAGAAGGCTCCGTCCTGCGCCTCGTGGATGCCCTTCTGCAGGGCATTGAAGAGGTCGATGCTGGTCTGGGGATCGATCAGCGTGCGCGAGCTGCCGGCGAAGGTGGTCTGGCCGAGGGCCTTGCCGAGTGCGCGTGCGCTCTCGGCGGCTTGCGGAACGCTCGGGAGCAACGGGTCGACGTGCTTCGCGACTCCCACGAACAGCGCGTAGCGTTTCGACTCGTCGAAGACAGGCATTGCCCATCAACGTCGGGCAGCGGTGCCCGCTCTGTCAACGACTCGCCGCGAGCAGGGCGAATTTGCGCGAGAATTCAGAGTTACGGTGAAATCACCAGGCGCTGTCCGAGGGCTCCGTCGACGTCGCGGAGAAAGGCGCGGAAGGCCGCGTAGTCCTTGGCGTGCACGCGCGTGACCGCGAGCTCGAAGCGCGCGTGGATCTTGACGACGCCCTTCGTCACCTCGACCTCGACGGAGTAGCTGCCGAACGCCGTCGTGCCCTTCTTCGACTCCGGCGTGCGATCGATCTTCGCGCCGGGAGGGAGCTTGTAGGTGAAGCGGTCGTCGACCGATTGCGTCGACCAGAAGCGCAGATCTTGTTTGCGATCGGAGAGCGGCGCCCAGGCGGCGACGAGCGATCCCATCGTCGAGACCGGGAGCGTGCGACGATCGCCGTCGATTTTGCCGAAGCTCGCGCCCTTGCCCTTGGCCTTGATCGACGGGGTTTTCTCGAGCTCTTCCAGCGCGCTCGGCGTCACCGACGACCACTCGACGGCGGTGAAATCGGCCGGGAGATCTTCGTGGAGCTTGGCCTCGAGCGGCGAGGTCACGCGATAGCGACCGCGGAGGCGCGGCGCGAAGGTGCCGGTGCCCTCGAGCGTCGCCTCGACCGAGCTCGCCGACAGATCTTTGGCGAGCTCGATCTCGGAGACGAGCGTGCGCACGGAGGCCGAGGCGGGCGGATCGGGGAGATGGACGATCTTCGCCTTCTGCCCGATGGCCTGGCCGATTTGCACAGCGAGCGCGTTGCGATCCATCGCCGGAAGCTCGGTCGATCCGTGATCTTCGGCGGTGCCGTCGAGGTAGAGATCGAGCGAGGGAACGTAGGCGATCATGTGATCGAAGAGCGCCAGCGACGGCGGCTGGGTGGCGACGTCACCGCGCTGGTTCGTGCGCACGAGCACCGGCACCGCCTCGATGTTCAGCTCCTTCAACATGGTGACGATGAGCGTCGCCTTGTCTTTGCAGTCGCCGAAGCCGCGCGCGAAAATCTGCGAGCAGCGGTAGGGCAGGAAGCCGTGGATGCCGAACTCGAGGGCGACGTAGCGCGTCTGCTGCACGACCCAGTCGTAGACCGCGCGGATCTTGTCTTCGTTCTTGGTGAGTCCCTTGGTGATCTCCTTCACCTTGGCGCGCACCGCGTCGTCGGCGACGTACTGATCTTTGACCAGACCCCAGTACCAAGCGGCCAGCGAATCCCAGTCTTTGTAGGTGGAGACGTGCACCTTGGCGAGCGTCTCGGCCCACGGCGGCATGCTCGGTTCGCTGATCGTGCCGGGCACCATCTCGGCCAGCCAACGACGGACGTGGAAGTCGCCCTTGTCTTCTTCGGTGAAGGCGACCTTGAGCGTGGACGGATTCTCGATGGCCAGCTCGCGACCCTTGGGAGTCCGCAAAACGTGCTCGATGCGCGCGGTCGGCTCGGAGTTCTGCAGGTACTCGACCTCGCCGAAGTAGTCGCCGAAGGCGTTGCGCGGGGTGGTGTCCTCGATGCGATAGCGAAGCTCGACGACGTCACCGGCGCGGAGGTTGGGGAAGAGCACGTAGTAGACGCGCCCCGACGTGTACATCGAGATCGACGGATCGTTGTTGCTCGTCTCGCCCGTCTCCGCGGCCTCGTCGACCTTGCCGTCTTCGCGGTAGATCTTCGCTGCGCGCAACGTGACGGTTTCGATGTCGGCTTGGAACCCGAAGGCATACTGCTTCGCCTTCGAGACCGCCTCGTTGGTGAGCGGCTGAAAGACGATCTGCTTGAAGCGCGAGCTGAGCCCGTTCGGGAGCACGGTCGTCACCGTGACCTCCGAGAGGATGCGCGTGTCGAAGCCGAGCGAGGGGAGCGTGCGACGTTTGAGGAAGACCTCGCTCGCCTCGGCGTACATCTCGTCCTCACGCGGCTTGCTCGGCTCGGCTTGCTCGAGGTAGTCGCGAATCTCGGTCAGCTGCGGCCAGCGCGCGAGCACCTGCTTGTAGAGCTTGAGCTGCACGTCGCGCTTGCCCCGTCGACCTTCGACGTCGGCGAGGGCGATGCTGATGCTCGGATCGTCGGGTGCGATCTCGAGCGCGGCGGTGAGGAGACCGACCGCGAACGCTGGATCGCCTAGTTTTTCCATGGCTCCGGCGCCATCGCGGATCGGCGCGTCACCGGTCGGATCGATCGCACGCCAACGAGCGATGACCGCCCGAGCGGCGACGACGTCGCGCGTGCGCACCGCGGTGTCGAGGCTGTCGGTGAGGTAGGCGCCGTCGGTGAGCGAGAGCTGCGCCCAACGGAGACGAATCTCGTCGGCGTCGTTCGGCGCATCGAGCGCGGTCCAACGAACCAAGCGCTCGAGGAGCACGCGCGAGCGCGGACGGAGACCGAGCGCTTTGTCGATCTCGCCGCGCGCGATGCGACGCATGCCGACCGAGGCGATCAAGTCGGCGTGGGCGACGATGCTCTGCAGGTGATCGGGCGACTTCTGCAGCGCGCGTTCGTAGAAGGGGAGCGCGTCGTCGGGGTTCGGACCGCCGGCCGCGAGGAGCCCTTCGGCGTAGAGGACGTCGACGTCGTTCGGCGCGAGCGCGACGGCCTTCTCGACGAAGCCACGACGCTGGTTGCGATCTTCCGCGAGCTCACCGGCGAGGAGGTAGCGGGCCGCGGTCGGCGAAGTCTCGGCGGCGCGCCTCGCGAGGTCACGCGCTTCGTGCTTGGTCGGATCGTCGCCGCCGGTCTCGGAGAGATGACGGGCGAGCTGCTCGAGGTCGGCGGCGCTGCTCTTGTCGCCTTTGGCGCGGGCGATGAGGGTCTGGAAGTAGCTCTTGGCGTTGCCGACCGAGAAGGGCTCCGAGAGGAGGAGCGGCTTCTTCTCGGGCTTGAATTCGCTCGTTTTCTCGGCCTTTTCGTCGCCCTTCTTCTCGAGCTTCTTTCCGTCTTTCTCGTTCTTCTCGGGCTTCTCGTTCTTCTCGGGCTTCGGCTCTTCCTTCGGCGCCGGCAGCGGCGGCTTCTTCGCCTCTTCCTTCTCGTTCTTCTCGTTCTTCTCGTTCTTCTCGTTCTTCTCGTTCTTCTTCGCGTCGCCTTTCTTGGCGTCGCCCTTCTTCGGGTCGATCTTGGCGACCGGCTTCTCGTCCTTCGTCTTGCCTTTGCCCTCGGCGTCGGCGGCCCAACGCGGATCGGAGTCGACGCGGATGCCGGTGAACGGCGCTCCCTTGGCGTCGGCGATGCGCAACGTCAACGAGGGCGAGCGGTCCATGCCGCAGACCTTCACCAAGAGCCGGTTCCACCCCGGCGCGATGGTGATCGAGGTCGCCATGCGATCGAACGTGAGCCCGCGCTCGGCGGAGTCTTCGAGGACGCGATCGCCATTCCAATAGACACGAACGCTCCCAGAGGCACCGAGCCAGAGCGAGGCGTCGAGCGGCTTCGCCTTCTTGTCTTCGGTGGACGAGCCGTTGACGAACGTCGTCGCGAGCACGCACGCGTGGGTGCTCGGGCGAACCGCGGCGGCGAGATCGACGATGCCGAACGGCGAGGCGGCCTCGGGGAGGCGGCGCCAATGCACGCCCTTGTGGTCTTTGCCGTCGTACGTCATCGTCGCCGAGAGGAGCCCGCGGCGATCGAGTTCAGGCCCGATTTCCGGGGCGAAACCGGCACGGCCTTCGTGATCGAAGGGACCGACGACGAGCCACTTGTCGACGTAGCCGGCGTGCATCGCGAGGGTGTGCGCTTCGCTGGTGTCGCCGAGTTGGAGACGCGCGGTGGCGGCGAAGGCCGTGGCGAGCGCGCGCACCGGCGGATCGATCGAAGCGTCGTCGCCGAGCGACTTGAGCGCGGCCGAAATGGCGAGCGGATCGTCGAGGTCCCAGTGGTTCCAGAGATCGTAGATGGCGTCGGCTTGATCGATGCCTTTGCTCGACTTCACGCGCGCGGCGATCGCCCAGGCTCCAGCGGAAGCGTCACCGCTCCCCGACTTGGGCACCCCGGCGACGACGTCGGCGGCGAGCAGCGTCAGAGGGACGAGAAGGGCAAAATGAAGGGAGCGGTGCACGTCGGAAGTTGTCGACTGGAGCGGCTGGCGGGTCAACCGCTCACACGCACAGGCTCACGGAGCGGGAATCGAGAGTGGCGCGGCGTTGACCTTCTGTTCGCTGCCGTCGGCTTGGAGCGCGAAGACGTCGGCGAAGGTCGAGCTGGCGGTGAAGTCGAAGGTCATGCCGTAGCAGTTGACGTGGCCGAGCGGGATCGCCGCCTCGGGCGCGTTGGTCGTGATCCACGACGAGAGTGAGCCCCAGAGCAGCCCCGACGAACGCGGCAACACGAACGACCTGCCCTTGCCCTTCTTCAGCTCGTCGGCCGTCGCGGCGGTGACCACCCGATAGGCAAAGGCGGTGGCCGGGAAGACCAAGTTCGTGGTGCGGTTGTGCGAACACTTCCAGGAGCTCACTTCGTGCACGAAGGTGACGGTGGTCGCGCTCGTGGTCGGCGCCTTCCAACCGGGATCGACGGTGAAGCTCCAGGTGGTGGGCGCGCCGCTCGGATCGGCCAAATCGAGCTCGAGGGGACCAGGCTTGGCGGCCGGCACCTCGACGCGAAACACCTGCATGCCGGCGGCCTTGCTCTCGGGGAAGACGATGACCGGAAGCTTGGTGGTCTTGCCGCCGACCTTCGAGGTCGCGCCGAAGAGCGGCGTGCTCTTGCTCGCCTGCCACTCCGGGACGAAGAGCCAGAACACTGGTTTTTGCGGCACGGAACCATCCGAGGGCGCGAGCGCAGCGGACGGCTGCATACACTTGGCCTCGGCCGTGGTCGGCAGCAGCACCATCGACGCGAGCGTTGCGATCGCGCTCAGCGAGACTGCCGAGACGCGCGAGACGCGCGAGACGGACGGCGGCAGCAGGAAGCGAGGGGCGAGGCGCATGGGGTGAAACGTATACGGACCACACGGCGTGACGATCTACGCCTTTTTTTGGGACTTTTTCCGCCCCGCCGTGTCGCGCCGCGAGCGTTTGAGACAGGGCAAAATAGCGGTCGCTCGCGCATCGAATTTCTAGAGCGTTCGCAATGATCGTGGCATGACTGGCCGGTGACCTTCCCCTACCCCGTCCCGATCCGCGTCCTCGCTCTCTTCACAGTGCTCGCGGCGTCGGCCTCGACGGCGTGCGGCGGCTCTTCTACCGAGAACGCAGGGACGGGCGACGCCGGCTCCGACGGCAGCACGAACGGCGACGGGCTCTCGGACGGTCTCGCGGACGGGCTCGCGGACGGGCTCGCGGACGGGCTCTCCGACGGGCTCACCGACGGCGCGCCGAGCTTTCCGCCGTGCGGCGATGGCCCTTATTTCACGTACTCGGCGAACATCGGCGAGATCACCGCCGCCGACGACGTCGTCGTCCTCTCGAGCGCGATCTTGACCTTCGACGAGTGCCCGAGCCTGAAGCTCACGCCCGACGGCAAGGGACGCGTCTCGGCGTCGCTCAGCAAAGGGAAGCCCTTCACGGTCAGGGTCACGGCCGACAAGCACATCACCGTCATCGGGCCCGAGCGTCTGGTCCCCAAGGACGATGCTCTCACCGGCTATCGCGAGAACATTCTCCTCCCTGTCAACCTCACCGACGCCGTGCCGCAGTACATCGACAGCGCGCCGTCGTTCGCCTTCATCATCGAACCGACGAGCACCGCGGTGAAGCCGTGCAACGAGGTCGACAAAGTGACATTCGACATCCCTACCGGCGTGAAGGGACACTTCATGCTCGTCGGCTGGCCGAAGAACAACGCCGATCCGCTCTCGGAAGGCGTCAGCATCGGCCCGGTCGTCTTCTTCACCGGCGTCACCAGCTCCAGCGTCGCCGGCATCGTCGCGCACAAGACGAGCTGCGCGATGAACGCCAAGGGCGCGCCGACGTACCAAACGGGCAACTACAAGTTGGAGAACGGCGCTTGGACGTATGGGAACGTCGACGAGCGCTAGCGGCGCCGCCTCCTCCCGATCCACAGCGCCAGCGCAATCCCCACCCCTAGCCACGCGCCCGTACGGCCGTCGCCATTGCCGTTGCCCGTCGCGCAACCGCCGCCCGCAGTCGTGCCCGAGAAATCGCCGGGATCGCCGCCATCGCCGACCTCGCACGCGTCGCCGATGCCGTCCTTGTCGGTGTCGGCTTGGTCGGGGTTGGAGACGTCGGCGCAGTTGTCCTTGGTGTTGACGATGCCGTCGCCGTCGAGGTCGTCGTCGCAGACGTCGCCCTTGCCGTCGCCGTCGGTGTCGAGCTGATCGGTGTTGGCCGCGCTCGGACAATCGTCGACGTCGTTGGTGATCGTGTCACCGTCGAGGTCCTCGTCGCAGACGTCGCCCTTCCCGTCCTTGTCGCTGTCGAGCTGATCGGGATTCTTCGCTTCCGGGCAGTCGTCCTTGGCGTTGAGCACGCCGTCACCGTCGATGTCGGGATCGCAGTCGTCGCCGATGCCGTCCCCGTCGATGTCCGATTGATCGGGATTTTTCACGGTTTTGCAGTTGTCGGTGGCGTCGGGCACGCCGTCGGCGTCGTCGTCGAGCTGACAAGCGTCGCCCTTGCCGTCGCCGTCGGTGTCCTTCTGATCGGGATTCTTCACCAGTGGACAATTGTCCTTGGCGTTGAGGATGCCGTCGGCGTCGATGTCGTCGTCGCAGGCGTCGCCCTTCCCGTCCTTGTCGAGGTCGGCTTGCGTCTTGTTGGCGACCAGCGGGCAGTTGTCCTTGGTGTCGAGGATGCCGTCGTTGTCGTCGTCGGTGTCGCAGGCGTCGCCCTTGCCGTCCTTGTCGGTGTCCTTCTGGTCGACGTTCTTCACCGTGTCGCAGTTGTCCTTGGTGTTGAGCACGCCGTCACCGTCGATGTCCGGATCGCAGACGTCGCCGATGCCGTCGCCGTCGAGGTCTTTCTGATCGGCGTTGTCGGTCTTGTCGCAGTTGTCCTTGCTGTCGGGGACGCCGTCACCGTCGGTGTCGACCGCGTCGGTGAGGTTGCTGCGGACCGCCGCGGTGTAGCCGCTCGTCGAACGATCGTCGTGGATGCACTTGTAGACGCACCCCTTGCACTCGTAGGCCCAGGCGTAGCCCCACGGATCGCCCTTCTCGAAGAGCCACGTGTGATGGCTGCTCGAGAACGCGTCCATCAGCTTGGCGTCGCTGCGCGAGATGACCTTCCAGTAAGGGCCGCTGCTGGTGAAGCTGTCGGCGACGTACGGATGCGACGCCGTCGTCAGCGCGATCGGCGAAGGGATTTGCCACGCCTTGCCGACGAAGCCGGAGCAGTCGGCGCCCCACGCTCCGGAGTGTGTGCACGACGGGCAACCGCTGCTCCCGGTCGGCGTGCAGACGCCCTTGTCGGTCGCGCCTGGGCTCCATTTGCTGCCTCCCCACCAGTACGAAAAGTTGGGGATGGTCTTGGCGATGGTGAGAATCGACTCGCGCGTCATCGCCGCCGGAGCTCCACCGGCATTGCCGGCAGCGCTGATCGCGAGCATCGCGACGGGCAGCAGTCGCGTCGCGCCGAGGAGCACGCGGGTGAGAACGGAGCTTCCCTGGCCGCTCATTTCGCCCTCCGCAGCGTCGCGACGGTGAGCCCGACGTGGAGGTGATAGACGGCGCCATCGGCCCCGACGACGAGGGAGCGAAGCTGCTCGGCATCACCTTCGGGCGCCGGGAGCATCACGCGTCCGAGCTCGAGGCCATCGCGCGAGAGCTCGACGACGCTGATCTCGGAATCATAAAGTGTATATGGAGGTATCGGCGACTCGCGCGCGAGGTGCGCTGCCAGCCAGACGTTGCCCGCCGCGTCGCCCTCGAGCCCCGCGAGCTGGAGCACCGGACGATCGAAGGCGATGCGATGCACGAACGCGTCCATGCCGACGCCGATCGCGCTCACCATCGCTGCGCCTTGCGGATCACGCGCCGCGCGCAGCACGGTGCCGGTTCCGTTGATCGTCGGGCGACCTTCCATCGTCGGCCGGGCCGGATCGGCATCGCCATTCGGCAACGCCACGCGCACGATCGTCGCGTGCTCGAGCTCGACCCAGAAACCGTCGGGCGCGGCGAAGAGCGCGGTGACGGCGCCTCCCTCGGAGACGCCCTGTCCGACGAGCGCGACGCGCTTTTTCTCGGCCCCCGTAGCGTCGGTGAAGATGAGCGCGCGCTCGACCAATCGATCGAGGAGCACGAGCCCGCCCGCCGGATCGACGACCAGATCTTGTGCCGTGCGCGCGACGTGCGGACCGAAGTGCACCGTGCGTGGCATGCCGCCGGTGGGCGGATAGATCTGCACGCGCTCGTTCACCTGATCGAGCACGTAGACGTTGCCGAGGCCGTCGACGGTGAGGCTCATCGGCGCTTCGGGGCTCGCCTCGGACGGGAGCGTGCGTCCGAGCTCGTCAGCTCCGTTGCCAAACGAGGCGACGGCGAGCACGTCGACGACGAACGGACGCCCCGCAGGGATCGCTGCGTACGCGTTGCCCGTGGGGGACTTCGCCTTCGCCTTCGCCATCACGGGCGCGTTCGCGTTCGCAGGTGCGTTGACGGGCGTCTGCGCCGACCCGTTCGACGGCGAGGGCGACACCGGACGTTGCACGAAGAGCGCAGCAGCGACGGCGCCCGCTGCGGCGAGCGAGAGCCCGAGAGAGGTGAACGACGACTTCATGCGATCGATGCTACGAGCACACGAAAGCCTGCGAAAGCCGGTGATCCGTCCGATCACCCTCGTCACATCGAGGTGACGGTGTCAGGGGCGGAACACCGCTCCGTCGTTGTAAAAGGTAGTACCGGTCGCGTACTTCGCGCCGCCCCAGACGATCGCTTCTTTGCCCGTCCAGACGACGCTCGCGCGCGAACGGGCGACCGGTGCGCCCGTCACGTCCATCGTCGCCCACTTGTCGGTGGCCGGATCGTACGACGCGCCGCCGTCGAGCGCGGTGCCGGTGCTGCTGTTGCCGTTGCCGCCGCTCCACACCCAGAGCTGTCCGTTGCCGTACCAAGCAGCGCTCGCGAAGCGACGCGCGGTGGTGCCGAAGAGGGCGTCGTCGGGGATCGAGAACGACGTCCAGCTCCCGCCCGGCAGGTAGCGCGCGCCGGTGTTGCGGCCGTAGAAGCTGGCGACGAGCGTGCCGCTGTAGCCGCCGTAGATCAGCATCTCTTTGCCGCTGTAGACGCCGACGTTGTCGTAGCGACCGTCGATCTCCACGGCGGGATCGGGGAACTTCACCCAGATCTTCGTCTTCGGATCGTAGCGCGCTCCATCCTTGAGGTAGCCCGCGGTGCCGTAGCCGCCCCAGATCACGACCTCGGTACCGGTCCAGATCATCGTCGGGCGATAGCGGGCAGCGAGCGGCGAAGGCGGCAGCGTCGTCCAGGTGTTGAGCGCCGGGTCGTACGCAGCGCCGTCGGCGCAGTAGGTGCCAGTGCACGAGCCGTAGCCGCCCCAGACGATCATTTCATTCGTCGTCGTCGACCAGACCGCGCCATGCTCGCGACGCGCGAGGAGCGTCGGCGTCGCCATCGCCTTCCACGAATCGGCCGACGGATCGTACATCGCACCATCGTTGCGATACGTCGTGTCGATGCCTCCCCAGACGATCATCTGCGATCCGCTCCACACCGCGGTGTGGAGATAGCGACCCGAGGTGAGCACCGCAGGCGCAGCGGCGAGCGTCTTCCAGGTGTTCGATGCGAGGCGATACGAAGCGCCGTCGTTCTTCTGGTACGCGCTGACGTACGTGCCGTAGCCGCCCCAGACGATCATGTCGGTGCCGGTCCACACCGCCGAGTGCTGGTAGCGACCGACGAGCGCGGTCGGCGCCGCGGACATCGCGATCCACCCACGCGGCAACGAACAATCGCTGTACGCGCCCCACTTGCAGGTGAGCCCGCAGGTGCGCGTGCGTACCTCGCCGGAGACGGTGCACGAGGCCGCCGTCGTCTCACTGGTGCTGGCGGTGCAGTCACCTTCGCCGAGGCAGACGCCGACGTTGAAGGTGCAGGTGATCGGATCGCAATAGTCCTTGGAAATGCCGCATTTCGTGCCGCAATCGGAGGTCTTGGTGTCGCCGATGTTGCAGTACGAAGCGCCGACTTTTTCGCCGGTGCACGTATCGAACGCGCCCCACACGCCGCCCGGAAGACATCCGCGCGTCTGCGTCCCGCACTTGCCACACGGCTGCGTGTCGCTCGAAGGATACGAGCAGGCGCTCGACGCATCGAAGGTATCCTTCGGTGCATCGACGCCGGTGTCGACCGACGCCACGTCGGACTTGCCGGTGTCGAGAGCCGGCTTGGTGTCGGGCAAGTGCGAGCTGTCGAAGCCGGCGTCGCCGGTCACGGCGCTATCGCCACCGACGCCGAGATCGTCCTGCGCGGTGGCGCATCCGAAGCTCGTGAGTCCGACGAGTCCGACGAGCCCGACGAGTCCAAAGGGCTGAGAGAGGAGTGTGAGGACGTGCTTCATGTTCTTCGTGCTTCTCGTTGGGTTGCCGAAGCTCATGGCCGATAGACCTTGCCGTCGTTCTTGCTGCTCTGACCGCCCCAGATGATCGCCTCGGTGCCTGTCCACACCGCGGTCGCTTCGTAGCGCGCGGTCGGAGCGTTGGTCGTCGGCATCGCCGTCCACGAGTCGGTCGCCGGATCGTAGATCGCGCCATTGCCGAGCACGCCCGCGTCGCCGTAGCCGCCCCACACGTAGAGCTTGCCGCCGGCCCACCAGCCGACGAGCTCACGACGTTTGGAGCCGGCGAGGAGGGTCTCGCTCGGTGCGCTGAACGGCTTCCAGGTGCCCGCGGCGTCGTCGTAAGCGGCACCGGTGTTCCTCATGTACGAGGCCGCGACCGATGCGCCGTAGCCGCCCCAGAACGTTGCCTGCGTGCCGTTGGCGAGGCCGAGCAAGTAATAGCGACCGTCGAGCGGGGCCGGCGATTTGAGCGCGGCCCAGGTGCCGGTGCCCGACGGATCGAACGTGGCGCCGTCGGCGCAATAGTTGCCCGTGCAACCCGTGCCCGTGCCGCCGAAGATGACTGCTTTGCTGCCGTTCCAGACCATCGATGCGAAGTAGCGACCGGGGATCGGCGAGGTCGTCGCCGGCGTGCGCCAGGTGTTGGTGCTGGGGTTGTAGAGCGCGCCATCTGCACAGTAAGTGCCGGCGCAGGACGATCCATAACCTCCGTATACGAACATCTCGGTGCCCGTCCACACCGCCGAGGCGTAGTAGCGGCCGTAGAAAGTGGTCGGCGGTGCGAGCATCGTCGTCCACGTCGGCGGCGTCGTGGAGAGATCGAGCACCGCGCCGTCGTTGCGGTAGCCGGCGTTGTAGCCGCCCCAGACGATCATCTTGTTGGTGCCTGCAGCGACCGCCACGTGTGCGTATCGCCCGACGACGGGCGCAGCGGGGAGCACGGTCCAAGTATCGGTGGCGAGGTTGTATTTCGCGCCGTCGGCGAGGTAGCTCACGCTGCTGGAGTTTCCGCCCCACACCACCATGTCGCTGCCGGTCCAGACGGCCGTGTGCTGCTGGCGACCGGTGATCGGCGCGACGGCCATGTCGTCCCAGCCCTTCACCGCCAAGCAATCGGTGAACGACGACCATGCACACGTCGTGTCGCAGGTGCGCGTCTTGGTCTGACGAACCGAGCTGCACGCGTACGCCGTCTCGACGTCGCCTGGGTTGCAAATCCCTTCGCTCCCGCATGCGCCCTTGTCCCACGCGCACTTCGGCGAGCAGGTCTCGGTGCGCTTGCCGCACTTGCCGCAGGTGGTCGTGCGCGTCTCGGCAGGCGTGCAGTCGCCGATTTCGGCGGTGCAGGCGCCCCACGGGAGCCACGTGCCGCCATCGCCGGCGCAGAGCCGACTGTGCGTTCCGCACTTGCCGCACGGCTCGGATTCGATCGCGCCAGGGGTGCTGCAGAAGGGCGAGCCGGTATCGACGACGACGTCGGCATCAGCGCCCGCGTCTGCGTCCGTCGGCGTGTCACCGATCGTCGAGTCGGTCTTGCTGCCATCCGCGCCGCTGGTGTCGACGACCGTCGAGTCGACGCCGGAGTCGTCGGGCGAGACCGTCGTATCCGCCGAGCCCGTGTCGTCGTCACCGGCCGGCCCAGAGCCGCCGTCGGAAGAGGAACACGCGACCGCGAACAGCGGAGCGACAAGCGAAGAGACGAACAACGACTGGCGAAGGCCCATGCAAAGCGCTCCGTTCTCGAGAACTCGGGAAAAAAGAATCGGGATGTATGTACCCCAAGACGCCCCCGCGCTCGTCCGGCCCCCTTGGACGTCCGACCGAGACAAAACCTACACCCGCGGAATTGGGGGTGTTTGCCCTCAGGCCGGACGAGGGCGTCGCCCGGACCCACGCTTCGACATCCCACCGAATTTCGAGTCTCTCGTCCGCGGGTAGACTGCGAGGATGTCCGCCTGCCCGAAGTGCGCGCAGCTCCTCTCGTACGCGTTGCACTGGCCGCGCTCACCGAGGCCGCGCCGTTCATGGCCATCCCGGTGACGCGTCGTCACGCGCGCTGGCAGTGGTGATCGTGCGCGCTCGATGCGGCGTTGCCGTTGGCGCGCTGATGATGGCCTGCACGAGCCATGGCGCGCTGGTGACGACGGCGATCACGACGTCACCCAGTCCTGCGACGAGCGCAGGCCTGCACGTTCGACTCGCGCCGATCGAGGGCACTTTCGCCGAGGGATATGCCGAGATCGACGGACCGTATCTTCGCATCGTCGTCGCCGATCGCGCGATTGCCTGCGGCGCGGTTCCAAGGAGTGATCACGCCGATCTCGATGCGCTCGGCTTCGCGTTCCTCGAGCTCGAGGTCCCGCTCGGACCGGGCGACGGCAGGTACGGAGGCGAGCCGGTGGGCACGTTCGCTTGGCTGCACTCGGCGCAGGTCTCGGCGGAGGCGCAGCCGCACTTGGCGACGTTGACCCTCGATGCGCTTCCGAAGGCGAAAGACCAGCCCGTCGTCGGCCAGTTGATGGTCGATGCACGACAACCAAAATCGGCTGGGAAAATGGTTCCAAATCCACCTGCGCGCTTTCTCGTGAGCGGTTCGTTCTCGGTGCCGCTGTGCACGTCGCTGCCGACGCCGAGCACCACGGGGCTCGATCGTCCGACGAAGCCGATGTCGGCGACGCTCGTCGGCATGGAGCAGTTCGTGCCGCACTCTGCGCTGGCGTGGGTGGAGCGTGACGAAGCCAACGACGTCGACGTGCTCTCGGCGATCGAGCTCTTCGACGAACCGGTCGACTGCGCTGGCCTCGACTCCGCGCTCGGCACGAAGGACTCACTCTCGCTCCGCGGCTTCGGCGCGAGCTCGCGAGTTGGCCCGACCGGAAGGCCGATTCCAGCGTCGGCGAGCTTTCATTTTCAACGCCCGAAGGCGAAGCGCCCGCACCCGACGTGGCTGACCGCGCCGCCGGAGGTGCTCGGGGCCGAAGGGTGGCTCACGTTCGATGCGATCTCTTTCGTCGCCGGCGGTCACGTGACGGGCGTTGCGCGTGCGGGAAACGACGCGCTCGCCGCCGAGGGACGATTCGACGCGGTGGTGTGTCGCAAGTAGTCGCTGCCCGACTTCGCCAGTCACGCTCGCCGCGTGAGCTCGCACGCTCCGCTCAGGATGTCGGAGACGCGATTGGAGAAGCGCGACTACCTGATGAAGGAGGGCTTCACGCTGCTCGCATGAGCATGGGCGCGCTCACCTTCGCGCGGAGGGTCGGCTTCGACATGGGCCCGTTTCGCCGCACGAAATCGTGGGCGACGCGATGTGCGCAAAGGCAGCCCATGCCTAGGCCATGAGTCTCTGACGGCGGCTCGTCCGTCGCCTACTTCTTCGGCCCTTCGAAGAGCGCAAACGCGGCACCCTGCGGGTCCATCAGCTGGACGATGCGTCCGCCGCCAGGGACCTCCATCGGTCCATTCATCACCTTGGCGTCGCGCTTCTTCGCGCGCTCGAGGGCCGCGTCGAGATTGTCGGTGGTCGCGTAGTAGAGCCAGGCTGGCGGCATCTGCGCGTTGGGCGGCAAGTTCATCATGCCGCCGAACGAGACGTCGCCGAGGCCGTAGACGCGATACGTGCCCATCGGGCCCATGTCCATCTCTTGCAGCGTCTTCCACCCGAAGATTTCCGAGTAGAACGCGATCGCCTTGGCTTGGTCGGTGGTGAGCAGCTCGCGCCAGGAGAACTCGCCCGGCTTCGTGTGATCGTGCAGCGCCATCGGATCGCCACCCGGTTTGAAGACCGCGATCGACGCGCCCTGCGGATCGGCGATGATCGCGAAGCGTCCGACCGTGGGAATGTCGGCCGGCTCCTTCAGCACCTTGCCGCCGAGCTTCTTCACCAGCGCACACGTCGCATCGACGTCGTCGACACACACGTTGCCAATCCAATGCGGCGGAATGCCCATTTTCGCGGCTTCTTCCGGCAGCGCCATCACCCCGCCGAGCGGACCTTGGCTGCCGACCCACATGACGTAGTCACCGAACTCGGCGAAGGGCTGCGTCTTCCACCCCACGACATCGCCGTAGAACTCCATCGCCGCCTTCGCGTCCTTCGTCATGTGCTCGTACCAGACGAAGTTGCCTTGGACCGCAGTTGCCATCATCGACCTCCAGGGTGGTGCGCCACGCGCGCTTTTCGGGGTGCGGATGATGCTTCAACTCGGCGACGGGACCTACAGCTTCCCCGGCTCCTCCGAATTTCGCACCAGCTCCGGGAGTGCGGGCGCGGCACCGGCGAAGACGAGCGGCGCGGGCGATTCGTGTTAACCTCCATCGAGAGCTCGGCGGATGAGCGACGCCACCATCGACGACCTTCACGCCGAGATCCAAGTCGAAGCGACGCGACTTCACGTCTTGCACGCCGCTCGGCTCGCATGTCGTCGCGGGTGCAGCGCGTGTTGCATCGATGGATTGACCGTCTTCGAAGTCGAGGCCGAGACGATTCGCCTCCATCACGCGAGCTTGCTCGCGACCGGTCTTCCTCACCCCGAAGGGGGCTGCGCCTTCCTCGACGAAGCCGGCGGTTGTCGCATCTACGCACACCGTCCCCAGGTCTGCCGCACGCAGGGATTGCCGCTGCGATGGCTCGAAGAGGACGAGACAGCGACCGTCGAACGGCGCGACATCTGTCCGCTCAACGAAGCGGGTGAGCCCATCGAGACGCTCGCCGAGAGTGCCTGTTGGACGCTCGGTCCGATCGAAGAACGGCTCGCTGCGATGCAGTTGGCGAGCAAGCCGAACGCTGCGCGGGCGTCGCTGCGTGGGCTCTTCGTCGTGACTGGGTGATTGGCATCACCCAACAGCGAGGGCGCGGGCGAGTGGTACGTTCCATTGCCATGAATCGTCGTGCGACCTGCGCAGCGGTGCTCATCGCCGCAACGGCATTCACGCTCGGCTGCGGCGACTCCGGCGAGACGCCCGACCTCGACAGCGCCCCACCGCTCGACACCGGCGCCGAAACCGAGGTCTCCGGCCCTCTCGACGCAGCGGACGCGACTCCTCTCGCCGACGTCGACGGCGGCGAAACCGGCCCGAAAATCGGTGCCACGACCCCGTTCGTCAGCTTCGAGGCGGAAGATGGCAAGGTCGGCGGCGGGGCGGCCATTCGTCGACTGACGAGCGCGCCGACGACGCCCTATTCCAGCCCGGAGCTCGAGGCCTCGGGGCATGCCTACGTGTCACTCACCGCCGTCGGCGATTACGTCGAGTGGACCAACGACACGGGCCGCGCGCTCACTGCGATCGACATTCGCGCTTCGATTCCCGACTCGCCCGGCGGGGGTGGCACGAGCGCGACGCTCGGCCTCTACGTCGATGGCATGCTCCGTCAGCAGGTGAACCTCAGCTCGCGCCAGACGTGGCTCTACGAGAACGACGGCAACTACAACGGCAACGATCAAGACCCGACGCACGGCTCGCCGCGCGTCTTCTACGACGACGTCCACCTCTTCATTGCCGGCGCTCCGCTCGGGCCCTCGTCGCGCATTCGTCTCCAAAAAGACGGGTCCAACGTCGCCGCGTTCTACCACGTCGACGTCGTCGATCTCGAGACGCCGAAGCCCGCGACGGCCAAACCGACCGACGGGCTCTCGATTCTCGACTACGGCGCACGCGCGAACGATCCGAGCTTCGACAGCACCAAGGCGATACAGGCCTGCATCGACGACGCTCAGAAGATGAAGAAGAGCGTCTTCATCCCGCCGGGGACGTTCTATCTGCTGACCACGTCGGGCCTCCATGCGAAGGGGATCACCCTGCGGGGTGCAGGCGCTTGGTACAGCACCATCTATCGAAGAGTGCCGCTTCCCAACCCGAGCCCGCTCGGCGCGCTCTTCGAGCTCGACTCCTGTCATGTCAGTGATCTCGCGCTCGACTCCAACGCCACCAGCCGCGCCACCATCGACGGCGCCGGCGGGGCGATGGACACCACGGGCACCGGCTGGACCGCCGACGGAATCTGGACGCAGCACACGCTCTCCGGCTTCTGGGCGTCGGGCATCTCGGGATTGGTCGAGAATTGCCGGCTCCTCGGCATTTGGGCCGACGGCTGCAACCTCAACAACGTCAGCCTCACCGGCACCGTCGGCAACGACCTCACCGCGCGAAACAACTTCGTCCGCGGCACCGGTGACGACGCGATGGCCATCAACTCCGTCGATTTCAATGGCACGCAGCACTACACGCCGATGTCCCACGCGGTGTTCGAGAACAACACCACCATCGCGGCGTGGGGCGGGAAAGGCCTCGCCATCTACGGCGGCAGTGACCACGTCGTCCGCTACAACTACACCAGTGACACGGCGCGCTACATCGGATTGGGCGTCGGCAAGTTCGGGGTCAATGGCTCGGAGTTGAGGTCGGCGACGGTGACCGACAACGTCGTCGTGCGCTGCGGCGGAAATGCCTATTCGCAAGGGCAACCGGCGTTGCACATCGGCAATGGCGGTGATGGAAAAGAAGTCGGCAGCGTCGCTGGTGCCATCATCGCGCACAACCTCGTTCGCGATGCGCTCTACGACGCCGTCGGATTCTCGACCTCGACCGCCATCGTCTTCGACGGCAACACGATGACGAGCCCAGGTCGCGATGGCGTGGTCATTTCACCGCCGTTTTATCCGGCGCCCACCGGCTCGGCGACGTTGACGGGGAACGTGGTGACGGGAGTTGCGGCCGGGCACCTCGCGTTTCGAAACGCCTCGAGTGGCTACGTGGTCAGTGGCGGCGGCAACAGCTGGTGATCATCGAAGCTGCTTCGGCTCTTCTTCCGGCGGAAGAATCGGCGCCCTCTTCCCCTCTTTGTTGAACCGCCATGCATATGCCATCCCCAGAAAGACCGTCACGATGTGAATCGGGAGGAGGAAGAACCCGGCGATCGATCGCACCACCGGCAGGCTGAAGGCGACGACGTAGATGGCAGTCGTGACGAGGACGTGGAGCCAGGGGGCCGCGTAGGCGAGGCCGATGGGGCCGAGGAGACCGAAGAGGCCTCCGTAGAGGATGCTTTTTTCACCGGCGGCGGGCTTCGCCATGATCACGCCCTTGGCGCGCGTGGCGGCTTGCTTCACCAACACCTGGCCGGCCGAACGCATGGCGCGATCTTGCAGGTCGTCGTAGGCCTCGCGTTCGCGCTGCGCGGTGACCTTGCGGGCGACCTTGGGGGAGAGGCCTTTGACGGTGTAGACGACGACCGCGTCTGCTTCGTCGATGTCACTGTGGATGTGACCGTGGCGCACCATGTCGTCGAGCATCGCTTCGACCTTGCGCGGCGGCAGGCGCGTGCGAACGGCGACGTTGGCGACGGTGACCTTGGTTCCCTCGGCGGCGAGGGCCAGCACTTCGGACTCGAACTGATCGCGATCCATCGAGCCGTGAGCATAACCACCCAGGCCCGCTGCGCACGAGCGGCTCTCGCCTGAACACGTGCTTCCCCAGCGCGACCGAGGTACGAAGCCGCCAATGGTCACGCTCCGCGCCGGGAATTCTTGGCTTTTCTTCACGATCGCGGCGCTGCCGCTGCTCGCTTGTGGCTCGACTTCGCCGCCGCCGTCGCAGTTCCCCACCGCCGAAGCCGCCGTGACGCGCCTCGACGCGACCTTCGCGCAGGTGTCGGGGGTGACGGGCAAAGCGGCGATCGACTATCTCGGACCGAACGGGCGCGTGCACGCGGAGCTGGCCGTGCTCGCCAGTGGGCCGGCGAATTTGCGCTTCGGGGTGACCGCCAACGTCATCGGCGGCGCTGGAGAAGTCGCCTCGGACGGCAAGATTTTTCAGGCCGAAGACAAGGGCGCGAACAAGTACCTCGTCGGTCCGGCCAAGCCCTGCAACATCGCGCGCATCACGCAGGTGCCGCTCCCCTCGGAAGAGCTCTTGCCGATGCTTTGGGGCATGCGTCCGAAGATCGACGGCCCCATCAAGTGCGACTCCATCGAGTGGAACGGCGACGGATACTACAAGGTGATGATGAGTGACGGCTCGAAGGACGGCATCGCCCACGAGCTGCACATCGCGCCGACGCCCGGCACCTGGGACAAACCCTACGCGCAGCAGAACGTGCGGCTCCTCGGCGTCCTCGGATGGAAGGGAAGCGGCAGCGACTCCGAGCTCGTCTACCGAGTGACGATGAAGGCGCACAAGGCGACGAAGACGGCGCCGACGATGATCGGCGACACGCCCGGCCTCGACCCCGACGTGCCGCCGAGCGGGCCCGACGTCACCGTCGAAATCCCCTGGAAAATCCACATCGAAGTGCCCGCGAAGAAGAGCGACGTCATCTTCGAGTACAGCGAGGCAGCGCTCAACCCACCGCTGCCCGAAGGTGCGTTTCACCTCAATCTGATGCCGGGCGTTCCGGTCGAGCGCGCCGACTGCGAGTGATGACCGCGCTGCGCGTCGCGGTCGCCGTCGCCTCGGTGATCGCGTTCGCATACGGATGTGCGCCTCCGCCGTCCCCGAAGGCCGCGAAGGCGGTGACGTGTGCTTCGGCGATCACCACGACCACGGCATCGGCCAGTGCGTCGACCTCGACGTGCGGCGATCCCCCGGCCGACAACAAGTCGTCTTCGTCGTCGGAAGATGGCGCTTTCGGGGGCGCCGACGTCGATCGCGACGAGAACATGGACTACGGCGACGGCGCCGTCTCCATCCGCTACGACGCCGCCAATCGAAGCGTCTCCGTCGGCGGATATGCGCCGATCATCCTCGACGTCGACGTCGCTTGTTGGCACGTCACCGGCTTCGCTGGCCTGTACGACGGTAAGCCACCGGTGTTCGTCGTCGTCAGCCCCTATGGCTCGCAGAAGTGCGGCACGATGCTCGGGCTCTCGCGCATCTATCGCTTCGATGGCGCCGTCTGGCTGCACGTCATGGACAGCGTCGGCTCGGAGCTGCACATCCGCAGCGACGGCCCCGACGTCATCGAGTGGAAGCTGGTCAGCGCCGAAGAGGGCACAAATAGCGGTCCTTGGACGCGAATGCCGAAGAAGGCTTTTCCGCCGACGAAACCGAAGGCCGACGACATGCACCCGTACGGATTCCGCAAGCCGCCGCCGCCCGTTCCCAATCTCAATCCCTGACGAGTATCTTCGAGAGCATGTCCCGAAGGCAGGCCTTCTCGATCCTCGCCCGGGTGCATGCTCGGCCGCGAAGCCGGGCCCCTCTTGCATCGCCGAGCTGTGGAAGATCTACACGGCCCCCTGAAGGCAGGTACCATCCTCGATGGGGGGATCGGCGATGAGGACGATTGGAATTTCGCGAAGGCTGGTCGCGGTGCTGGCTTGCGTCACGCTCGGAGGCGCGATGGCGGGTGCGTGCGCGGGCTCGGACGAGAAGCCGGTGCGCGCGGTCGGCGACGGCTGCATCAACGCCAGCGAGTGCGCCGATCCTTTGGTCTGCGCCTACCAGCGATGTCACGTGCAATGCGTGACCACCAAAGACTGTAGCGGCATCGAGCGCTGCGTCGGATCGGCGTATCCCAAGCTCGGCGTCTGTCTCGACGACTCGTGCTCACGCAACAGCGATTGCGGACAGCCGCTGGTCTGCGGTCGACGTGGTCGATGCGAAAACCAATGCGGCAGCAGCCGAGACTGCCTACCGGGTCAGGTCTGCGCGCAAGGCTCCTGCGCCGACGTCGCCGACGTGCCCGACGCCGCCACCACGCCGCCGACCGGGACGGGCGATCCGTGTGTGCACAATACCGATTGCAACGCTCCTTTGGTCTGCCTCGCCGGCACCTGCTCCATCGAGTGCCTCGGCGATCGCGACTGCCGCGACGGCGAGGTCTGCCTCGAGACGATTTGCCGTAAAAACAGCAGCGGAACCGACACGGGCCCCCTGTCCGATTCACCCGTCTCCTTCGACGCACCGCCCGACGCGCCCTCGACGTGGGGAGCGCCCTGCGCTTTCAACAGCCAGTGCTCACCGCTCGTCTGTCGTGCCTCGAGCGGCCGTTGTGATTTCGAGTGTCGCGGCGACGTCGATTGCGCCAGCGACTCCGGATGTGTCGGCGGCTACTGCATCGTCGGTCGTCGCGGCGAGACGGGCGTCGACGGTGGAGGCCTCGATGCGACCTTCGACGTCGGCGCCGAGACGGGCAAATCGTGCTCCCTGCACGCCGACTGCGACGACGGCGTTTATTGCAATGGACTCGAGCTCTGCCTCTCGGGACATTGCCGCTCGACCGATGGCCCTTGCGACAGTCACAGCGGCTGCACCAAAGACACGTGCACCGAGTCGACGAAGAGCTGCACGCACACCACGCTCGGCCCGACCGACGCCGACGGAGACGGACACCTCGACAAGATCTGCGGCGGCGATGACTGCGACGACAAAGACGCGACGACGTACCTCGGCGCCGTCGAGCGCTGCGACGGTCGTGACAACAACTGCAACGGCGCCATCGACGACTTTGCGGTGGCGCCACGTGGTCCGTCAATCGTCGTGACGCCGCCGACGCTTCGCGAATCGATCCGCATTCGCCCTTGGGCCGCGCCCGCCGCGGGCTCGTTCGTGATGGTCTCCGAGAACAGCATTACTGGCAGCTGGAAGAGCTTCGCGCAGACCGTGAGCGGCGCAGGCGTCGTCGGTGTCGAGAAGACGTTGGCTACGGCTGGCGTCGGCGCTCTCGCCGGCTTTGCGACCTCGCCGACCATCGGCCTCGAGATGTGGAACCAAGCCTCGACACAACGGGTGGTCGCGCAAATCAACGCCGACTCGAGCCTCGGCACGTCGAGCTTGCTGTCGACGTCGGCCACTTCCGGCGCGATGAGCGCTGCGTGGAGCGGCTCGCATTGGCTCGTCGCCTGGAACCACTCCGTGTCGGGCAGCGCCTTCGGACAATACGCGTTCGTCGAGACCGACGGCACCTTCACCGCCGTCCGCAATTTCCCCACCGCCGACGGCACCGGCTTCCTCGGGTCCGCCGCTCTCCCGGTGTCGATTGCCTACAACGCCGGAACCTACCTCCTCGCCTACGTCGACAGTGTCGGCACGCTGCGCATGTTCGTCCTCGACTCGTCGGGCAATCGGCTCGTGCCGCCGATCGACGGCACTTCCGGCTCGAGCGGCTACCTCCTCAAGGTGTCCGCCTACGGCACGGGGTTCATCGCCTTCCACGGCAACGCAAAGGCGCTCACCGTCTCGACCACCGGCGTGCTCGGAAAGGAGGTCACGCTCGCCCACACGAACGCGAGTCAGGTCGACTTCGACGTCGACTACCCAGCCGTCGGCGTCGCCGCCCTCACCGACGATTTGTCGGTGGCGTTCGACTACTACCCGACCGGCATCGAAGGCGCGTACGAGCGCACGATCCCCACGGTCGTCAGTGCCATCAACTCCAACTACGATCGCATCGCCGTCGCGCAGAGCGGAGGCCGCTGGCTGCACGGGTTCCTCGCGGCGACGGCCGACGACAAGATCCACGCGCAACTCTTCGGCTGCGCGCCCTGAGAAGCTCCGCTCGGTTGCCGAAGCTTCTCGTTTCGCCAAAGGTTGCTTCGCAACTTTGGCCGCTTCGGTCAATCTCGCTCCGCTCGGTTGCCGAAGCTTCTCACGTCTTCTGGTTGTAGCTGGAATTCTCGAGCAAGATGATGTTGGTCTTGCTCCGCGTCTCGCCGACGCTGGTGACGTAGACGGCCGGCTGATCGACCACCGGGCAGACCTTCTCGCAGGCGCCGCAGCCGATGCAGAGCGCGGGATCGACGACGGGCTTCTGCACCTTCACGTCGTTGCCGTTGCGGTCTTTGACGACGTCGTCGATGGTGTAAATCGACTTCGGGCTGGTGGGGCAGAACTCTTCGCAGACGATGCACGGCGTCGCCATGCTCCACGGCAGACAACGGCCCTTGTCGTAGAAGGCAGTGCCGACCTTGATCGGCGCGACCTCCCACTCTTTGCCTTCGGCGCCGGCCTTCCAGCGACCCATCTTCTGGGTCTCGTCGATTTTCTGGATGGCGCCGGTGGGGCAGACGTCGCCACAGAGCACGCAGCTCGCTTCGCAATAGCCGATGCGCGGAATGAGGATCGGCGTCCACATGCCCTCGAGCCCGCCCTCCATGAACGCCGGATGGAGCGCGTTGTTGGGACACACCTTCATGCACTCGGCGCAGCGGATGCACCGCTCGAGGAAGGCGTGCTCGTCGACGGAGCCGGGCGGACGAATCGCTTTGCTCGTGTAGTTGACCTCGGCGGCCGAGGAGTCACTCTGCCGATGAAGCGCATAGAACGCTGCGCCCGCCGCGACCGACGCGATCGCGGTGCGCCGCTCGGGGACGAGCTCGGTCTTGCGGCTCTTCCAGCCGGGGAGAAAACGGAACTTGATGACGTCCTCGGGGCAGGCCGTCTCGCAGTTCATGCACATGTGGCACTCGTCCTGCCGCCACTTCACCCCACCCTGCGGGGAGTCGGCGCCCTGGCAATGGACGAGGCACAAGTTGCAGTCGGTGCACTTGGCGTGGTCTTTCTCCATCCCGAAGACGGCGAACTTGGCGAAGACGCCGAGCATCGCCCCGAGCGGGCAGAGCGCGCGACACCAGAACCGCGGCACGATGCGATTCATGAAGAGGATGCCGACGAAGAGCGCGCCGATGAACCACGCTTGATGAAAGTAGACCTGCTTGGTCGTGAAGACGTGCGAGGCGAGGAGATCTTGCGTCTTGTCGGCGGCGTTCTGCAGCCAGAGCTTGTTCGTCGAGGCCGCCAGCCCGAGCACGTGCGTGCTCACCCACTGCGTCGCCGGCAGCACCGAGAGCCCCATCGCGCGAACCATCACGCAGATCGGATCGAACACCCCACCGACGACCACGCCCGCCGCCGCCGCCGCCAGAGATGCATAAAGTAGATAGTATTTGAGCCCCTGCCACTTCTTCGTCTTGTTCGCCTCGACCCGCTTCGCCCCCTGCCCTTGTCGCGACGGCAAGAGCCATCCGAGGAAGTGATGAAGCGTGCCGAAGGGGCAGATCCACCCGCAGAAAACCCGCCCGAAGACGAGCGTCAGCGCGACCAGCCCGAGGCTCCAGAGCAGCCCCCGATAAACGGTATGGGTCGAGAGCGCGGTGATCGCCGCGACGAACGGATCGGCGAGCAGAAATCCTTCGACGGGTTTTCCGACACGAATGACCTGTTCGCTACTGCTGAACGATCCGCGAAAGCCGGTGTTCACCAGCCAGTACATGAAGAGGCCGAAGAAGCCGAGTTGGGCGACGCGGCGGAGCCAGACGAGGGCGCGAATGCCGACGCGCGCTTCGATGCCAGAGCCGGAGCGGCGACGTTTTTTGAAGATGCGGCGGAAGAGAGTGGGACGACCCGCACTACGTTCGCGCGTAGTGGCAGCCTCTTCGCGTGGGGCATTGCACCGTACATCCGACGGCGACCGCCGCGCTGTGCCCTCTTCCGTCGCCTGCGTCGCCCCCACGATCCGCAAGTGCAGCCGCTTCGTCGGCTCGACCTCCGTCACCCGATCGATCGCCGGCACTTCCCCCACCACCCCCAGCCAACGAATCGGCTCGGCGTGCAGGCTCTCCAGCTCCGGGTCACTGCGCTTCGCGGACACGTCAGCCCTTGCTCAGATCGATCTCGCGGTGGCGGAGCGATTCCCACTTCGTGGTGCCGATGCCGCGCGACTCGGCCATCGCGAGATAGCCAAGATTTTCAGGCTTTTGACCGATGAGACGGCAACCGTAGGCGTCGGCGGCGACTTGGTCGATGGACGCGATGAGGGTGCCGGCTTCGCGGGCGTCGTCGTAGTTGCCGCCTTGGGGGCCGTTGCGCATGAGGACGCGCACGCCGTCGACGATGGTGAGCGTCGGACGCATGAAGGTGGCGAGATCGGCGATCGATTTGTCGATGCTCTGGTGGAGGCGATTGCGGCGGCCGCCGAGGACGCCGTACCAGTTCTTCATGCCCGCCGTGTATTTCGACAAGTTGTGGTGCTTGGCGACGGGGACGTTGATGACTTTGTTGGCGTTGATGAGCGGCGTGTAGACCGGCCACTCGTCGAGCACCTCGCCCGCGAGCCGAAGGGTGCGGAAGTAGTGATCGGTCGGGAGCACCACCTGCGCGCCGGCCTCGTAAGCCGCGTTCCAAATGCCCGAGCGCTGAAAACAACGGCCTGGATCGTTGCAGCTGGCGTCGGTGACGACGACCGTCTTGGCCCCTGCCCAGAGCGCTTCACGCACGAGCGCGGCGACGACCTGCGGGTTGGTGTTGGCAGCGTGCAGCGGCGTGCGATCCCAACCGATGTTGGGCTTGATGGCGACGACGTCTCCGGACGACACGAAGCGCTTCATCCCTCCCATCGCCGCCAGCGCTGCGCTGACCAGCTGCTCGGCGCTGCCATTCGTGACGACCGCGAAGTCGAGCCCGCCGTCGTCCTTGATGCGAAAGTCGCGCACCTGACGCTCGCCCTCGGCGTGGTGCTGCCCGAAGCCGCCCTTGTCCCAGCGCCAACGTGCGAGCGCACCCGCGGCTGCCATCGTCCCGGCGGCGAGGCCGAGGCGGGTCAGCACCTCGCGACGCGTCGGTCGATCGACGCGCGGAGGTTGGGGCGGAGACTTGGGGACGATCGGCATGATTTCGGGGGTAGCGGGAGCCTACTCCGAGAGCAGCCGAGGGGCACGTTTGCGTGGGCGAGGGCGTGAGGCCGCCCCCTCCTCCGAATTCTCAGAGCCTCAGAACAACACCTTCACCGGCGCCGTTCGGTTGCCCGTCGTCGCACCGTCGCCGATCTCGCTGCTTCCGCTGCCGCCCCAGCACCAAACGCTGCCATCGGTCTTGAGACCGCACGAATGGTAGTGCCCGACGGCGAGGCTGGTCACTCCAGAGAAGCCGGTGACGACCTTCGGCGTCCACGTCTTGGTGGTCGTGCCGTCACCGACTTGTCCGTAGGTGTTGTAGCCCCAGCAGACGACCGTCGCGTCGAGGAGGCGCGCGCAGACGTGGGCATATCCCGACTTGAGCTCGACGACGTTGGACAAGTTGCCGGTGGTCACGCCGACGACCGGTCCCGGGGTGAGTCGGTCGGGAGTGGTGAGGCCGCTGCCGTCGCCTGTCGCTCCATAGAAGCTGTCGCCCCAGCAGCTGACGCCGCCGCCCGTGGTGCGCGCGCACACGTGGTAGTAGCCCATCGCGATTTCGACCACGCCGGTGAGGCCAGCGACCGGCGTCGGCGAAAGGACGTTGGTGCCCGAGGTGCCGTTGCCCTGTTGCCCATCGGAGTTGTTGCCCCAGCACCAGAGCGTGCCATCGGTCTTGCGTGCGCAGGTCGATTGATAACCGGCGCGCACTTCGACGACGCCGGTCAATCCGGGGACCGTTTGCGCGGTCAGCTGCTGCACGGTCGAGCCGTCGCCGAGCTGGCCCGAGGAGTTGCTTCCCCAGCATTTGACGGTGCCGTCGGCGAGCAGCGCGCACGCGTGGTTGTAGCCGGTGGCGACTTGTTTGGCGGTGGTGACGCCGGTGACGGCTTGCCAGCTCGCGCTTCGTGACGTCGTGGTGCCGTCGCCGAGGATGCCGCTCGAGTTGTAGCCGAGGCACTTCACCGTGCCGTCGGTCTGCGTCGCGCAGGAAGCGTAGAAGCCGGAGGTCGAGACATCGACGGTGGTGGCCGTCGTGAGGAGGATGTTCGACGGCTT
Source organism: Deltaproteobacteria bacterium (assembly GCA_025363655.1). Classification (GTDB taxonomy): domain Bacteria; phylum Myxococcota_A; class Polyangia; order Polyangiales; family JADJMO01; genus JANYDK01. The sequence goes on from JANYDK010000132.1 coordinate 45,663, forward strand.
GCTACGCGTCGTCGTCGTGCCGTCGCCGAGCTGACCATCGCCGTTGGCGCCCCACGCGCGAATCGTCCCGTCGCTCATCGTCGCGAAGGTGACGTACGAGTAGAAACCGCTGGTGATGCCCGTCACCTTCAAGCAAGTACCCGCTGTGCACCCGCCGAGCCCGCAGACGTTGCCGCAGGCTCCGCAGTTGTTCGCGTCGGTCTTCAGATTGAGGCAGAAATCGCCGCAGGCCGACGTTCCACCGGCGCAGACGAGCGTGCAGCTACCGGCGACGCACGACTTGCCGTCGAGACAGATGGTGCCACAACCGCCGCAGTTTTTCGGATCGACGAGCGTGTCGCGACAAGTGCCGCTGCACGAGGTGAGCGAGCCGCAGGTGCCGGTGGCAGGCACGCACGCGCTTCCGGTGCAGGCTTCGGTCGACGTGCAGACGTGACCGCAGGTGCCGCAGTTGGACGCATCGCCCGTGAGATCACTGCAGCTCGGCGTGGCTACGCCGCACTTGGTGAGACCGCCGCCGCACGAGAGCGTGCAAGCGCCGCCACTGCAGACTTCGCCGCTGCCGCAGACCTTGCCGCAGGTGCCGCAGTTGGTGCTGTCGACGGCGACGTCTTTGCACGTGCCGCTGCAGTTGGTGAACGCGCCGCAGGTGGTGGTGCAGGTGCCCGCGCTGCAGACCTGTCCGGCTGCGCAGGCCTTTCCGCAAGCGCCGCAGTTGGCGAGGTCGACCTTGGTGTCTTTGCAAGTGCCGCTGCAGTTGCTGAGGCCGCCGCACGAGACTTCGCAGACGCCCGCGTTGCAGACCTGTCCGCCGGTGCACGCTGTGCCGCAAATGCCGCAGTTGTCCTTGTCGTAGCGGGTGTCGCGACAGACGCCGCCGCACTTGGTGAGCCCGCCGCCGCAGCTGACGCCGCACTTGCCCGAGCTGCAGACCTCGCCGGTCGCGCACGCGCTCGAGCAGATGCCGCAGTTGCGGTTGTCGCTGCGGAGATCGCGGCAGAGGCCGCTGCACTCGGTGAGACCGGCGCCGCACGAGAGCTGACACTTGCCGGTGCTGCAGACCTCGCCGCCGCCGCACTTCACGTCGCACGCGCCGCAGTGGCGCAAATCGCTGTCGAGCGTGACGCATTCGCTGCCACAGAGAACCTGTCCGGACGGGCACGTCGAGCCGAGCTCGGCCGCGTCGCTGCCGTCGTCGCCCGAAGCGTCGCGCGCGTCGTCGCTCGAGGTCTCGGGGGCGGTGTCGGGCACGAGGGCCGAGTCGCGTGCGTCGAGGGCGCTGGTGTCGGCGACGTCGCTCGACGCGTCGGCTCCCGTATCACCAACATCGATGTGCGTGTCGGTGCCGGCGTCGATTCCCGGTGCATCGGCCCCGTCTCCACTGCTGCAACCGACCACGCTGATCATCGCGCAGAGCGCGCCAGAGCTCACCCAGACAAGCTTCTTCGTCATCACGTCCTCCAAAATGGCTCTGTGCGCGCTCATGGCCGATAAATGGCGCCGCTGGTGAGATACCCCGAGAGGTAATCGCTGGTCGATCCACCCCAGAGGATGGCCTCGCGACCCGTCCAAACGGCAGTGGCGCGACCGCGGGCGCCGGGCGCTCCCGTTTCGTCGATGGGCGTCCAGGCGCCGGTGCTCGGATCGAACGAGCCAAATCCGTCGAGCGGCGTGCTCGACGACGAAGTGCCCTGTCCGCCGTAGACGAAGAGCTTTCCGCCCCCGAACCAGGCAGCGCTGTTGTAGCGCTTGTTGCCCGAAAGGAAGAGCAAGTCACCCGGCGTGGGGATCGCCGTCCAGCCGACGCTCGGCGTGTAGTACGCGCCGTTGTTCTGCGCGGTGCTCGCAGTCGAGGTGGTGCGTCCGCCGAAGAGGAAGAGCGATTTGCCATCGAAGGCAGTCGCCGAATCTTGCCTACCGTCGTAGGCCGTCGCCGGGGGATCGGAGAACTTGACCCAACTCTTGACCAGCGGATCGTAGCGAGCGCCGTCGACGAGACCGACGCTGACGTTGCGACCCCCGAGGATGATCATCTCGGTGCCGTTCCACGCGAACGCAGGGTCGGCGCGTCCGGCGATGGGCGCGGCAGGGATGGCCGTCCAGGTGTCGGTCGCCGGGTTGTACGCGGCGCCATCGGCGGTGACCGAGCTGCACGAGAGGCTCGAGCCGCTGGTGCATCCGCCCCACACGAGGAGCTCGCTGGTGGTGGTCGACCAAACTGCCGCCGACCAGAAGCGCGCGCTCAGCGGCGAGGTCGACATCGAAGTCCACGAGCCTGCGCCGCTCGCGCCGGCAGGATCGAAGATGACGCCGTCCTTGTAGGCGGTGGAGCTGCTGTCGCGACCGCCGAAGACGAGCATCTTCGAGCCGGTCCACACCGCCATCGCGTTGCGACGCCCGGCCGACATCGCCGAAGGTGCCGCCGGCATCATCGCCCACGTGTCGCTCGCGAGATCGTAGATCGCGCCGTCGGTCTTCACGCTCGGACTGAGGCCGTATCCGCCCCAGATCATCAGCTTGCTGCCGGTCCAGAGGCCGACGTTCCAGACGCGCCCGCCGAACGTGCTCGGAGGCGCCGCCATCGGCAGCCAGCCGCGGGGAATGCCGCACTCGCTGAAGGTCGACCAGGTGCATTTGTCGGAGCACGTGCGGGTGCGCACCTCGGCGGCGACCGAGCACGACGCGGTGGTCGATTCGCTGGTGCCCGGATCGCAAGGACCTGCTCCCGCGCAGACGCCCGTGACCCAGGTGCAGGTCTTCGAATCGCAGAAATCGGTGGCTTTTCCGCAGCGATCACAGTCGCTGACGCGCTTCTCGCCGATCTTGCATTCGACGTCGCCGTGCTCGCCGGTGCAGTCGGTGAACGACGTGAAGTAGCCCTCGGAGAGGCAGAAACGCGATTGGCTACCGCAGGCGCCGCACGCGCGGGTCTCGGTGGCGCCGGGGACGCACGAGGTCGCGTCGGCCGGGCGCGTGTCCTTCCCCGCGGTGTCGATCACGCTGTCGGGGCGCGTATCGGCGACGTCGGGAACACTGCTGTCGAGGCCGCCTTCGGACGCGAACGAGTCGACGACGGCTGAATCGCCCGTGACGGTGGGCGTGCTCTCGTCGCTCGTCGCGCAGGCGGGGAGGCAGCTCGCCACCGCGAGCAAGATCAGCGTGAGCTCGTGTTTGGCGGGAATGCTTCGAAAGGTCTTCATCGTCGGCTTCCTCACAGGCAATCGCTCCAGTCGCTCCACTCGCAGCTGTCGGAACAGGTCCGCTTCTTCGACTTGGTCGAATCGAGGCAGGTGCCGGTCTGCACTTCGACCGAACCGGCCGCGCAACCCTTCTCGCCGGTGCAGGTGCCGGGGACCCATGCGCAGGTCGCGTCGCAGGTCCGCGGCCGGGTTCCGCATCGCCCGCAAGCGACGGTGTCGGCTCCACCGGGAACGCAGGCGCCGATTTCGCCGCTGCAAATGCCGTAGTCGAGCCAAGTCTTGGTGCTGTCGCAGAGGCGCTTGCGCGTACCGCACTTGCCGCACCCTTCGCTCTCGACGGTGCCGGGAACGCAGCTGCTCGGTGAGGTGTCGTGCGCGTCGGCGCGTGCGTCGGTGCCGTCGCGTGCATCGCGCGTATCGCTCGCGTCACTCGCGTCCATCGGATCGATCGCGGTGTCGTGGCCGCCGTCGGGCAAGCTGCTGTCGAACGCGTCGAGCGCTACCTCGGACGAATCGCTGCCCGCGTCGCTGCCGCCGTCGAAGGTGTCGATGATGGAAACATCGAACGAGGTTCCAGTGTCGCCATCGCCTTCTGGGTCACTCGTGGAGCTACAAGCGATCGGCGCGAAGAGAAACATCCAGGCAAACGGCGCAACTCTACTTCGGAGCGACATAGGGACCTTCGTCGGAAGATATACTTCGAACAACTGCCGTTCGCGAACTCCGTCGGAGCGCGAAGCGAGCGGACCCTAGCGCAACATTCGACTTTCGACAGCAACTCTCGCACTTATCGACACAGTGCCGTCCCGTTCGGATTTGGGAGTCTCGCTACGAGACTGTCGGTCTTTGCAAGGAAGATTTACGAGACAGTCGCCCACGGGGTCATTTCGGATGCATGAAACGAAAATGCCACGGCGTCAGAAGCGCATTTGCCCGGGTGCGCTCAATGCCGCACCAGAGTAGAGGGATAGAAAACCAATCCACGTCATGCTCGGTGTGTCCGCGCCGGACTGACAATCATGCCCCACGTTGCCTCGTGCAGAGAAAGCTGCCAATGAGTTCTTCCATTGGTCGGCGACGAGCCGTGCCGACGAAGGATTCGCCCATGCGTCAGCTCTCTTCGAGACGTCGAAACGTCTCTGTTTTCTGCCTCGTTGCTGGCCTTGGCTCGAGCGCCTGCAGCGCCGACAAGGGCTCGAGCCCCGGCCCGGGCTCGCTCGTCAGCGACACCGGTCTTCCCGCGGACACCGGTGCTCCAGACACCGGCTGGCTCGAAGAAGACACCGCGCCGCCGGCCTTCGACGTCGCAGGCGAGACCGGCATGGACACCGCCCTCGAGCCCGACGCCGGCTGCGCCACGGCTACCGCGTCCGGGGTCAAGCAGCCGGTCGACATCATCATGGTGATCGATCAGTCCGGCAGCATGAGCGACGAAATCGTCCAGGTGAAGGCCAACATCAACAAGCTCTCGACGTATCTCGCGGCCACCGGCCTCGACTACCGCCTCGTGATGATCGCCGGCACCACGACTGGGTCCCTGCCGGTGTGCGTTCCGCCGCCGCTCGGAGGAGCCTCGTGCACCTCGAAGGCGCCGCGTTTCCGCGCCGTCGATCGGCACATCGAATCGTACGATTCGCTCAAATACGTGCTGCAAACCTACGACAGCACCGACGTCACGACCAAGTGGAGCGACGTGCTGCGGCCCGATGCGATGAAGGTGTTCATCCCCATCACCGACGACGACGCGACCGACTCGTCGCTGGCGGTGCCGCGCAGCACCAGCTTCGACGACGCGCTTCTTTCGCGTGGAAAAGGCACCTTCGGCACCAAGTCGAAGCGCAAGTACGTCTTTTATCCGATCACCGGCGTGAGCCTGACCTCGACCAGCACGACATGCGCGACCGCCGTCAACGTCGGGCAGACCTACGTCGACTTGGCGACCCTCACCAAGGGAAAGCCGTTCTCCGTTTGCGAAACGAACTACGAGCCCGTCTTCAAGGCGATCGGAAAGGCGATTGCCACCACGGTGGCCTGCGAAATCACCATTCCACCGCCGCCGTCGGGTGAGGCATTCGACCCGGGGAAGGTCAATGTGACACTCACCGATGCCTCGGGTCCTCACTCCGTTCCACAAGACCCTTCACTCGATTGCTTCGGTGGCGCCGACGGTTGGCAATACAACGCCGACAAGACGACGATCTTGCTGTGCGGCGAAGCGTGCTCGACGGCGAAGGCCGATCCGACGGCGAAACTCGACGTCGAATTCGGCTGCGCGACGCACGTGAAGCCGCCGACTTGAGCTGAGTTACTTGGGTATCCCGCTCCCTGGTGGGACTTCGAATCCCACCAGGCGGCTGTCGAGCTTCACGCTACCGGGCATTCCCAAGACGTCGATGAAGGCGTTGAAGAACTGAGCCTCGGCTTTGGGCTTCACGGTGGTGTTGATTTTCGGAATGACCTCGAAGCAGACCGGTGTGCCGACGACGACGCTGAGGAACGTGTCCTTGACCCCGTCACCATCGGTGTCGTTCGCCCCGTGGGGAAGGCAGTCGGCGCCGTCGCCTTCTTCCATGGCCCGCAGCGCTTGGATGAATTGGGTAGCGTCGACGCCGTCGGCGTTGGTCGGATCGTTCGAGGGCACGGCGGTGACGTCGAATTGGCTGCCGACGCTGATGGCCTGAATCGCCTTGACGATGCTCGCGCTCACGCCGGCACCACTATTGTGCAGGAAATTGAGCCGACAAGACCCTCCCGGCCCGGTCGCCGCGCGCCCTTCGCCGTCGATTCCAGTGCAACAAGGGCCGGCGCCGGCGGTCGGACATTTACCGAAGGCAGCCTTGGGAATGTGGCTCTTGGAGCCGTCCGAGAGGTCGTTCGCCTGGTCTTCGGGGGCGGAGTAGGCGCCGTTGGTGATGTCGACGAAGCGAGCGTTGGTGCGGACGAACTCCTTCTTCAGATCGGCGACCGATGGCGGCGAAATGACGTCGGAACCGTAAGGGTCTTTGGCCACGTCGTGCCAGCTGACGTCGGTGATCTCGACGACCACGGGGAGCGAGCCCGGCCGGAAGTCGACGCCGCCGAAGGTGCCTGGTTTGGGCTTGTGGAGGGGGACCGAGCCGCCGGTCCATTGCAGCTGTTTGCCATTGAGGAGATGCCACATCGAGGAGACCTGGGCCTCGGGGCCATCGGAGCCGCAGTGGAGCTCGAGCTTGTTGGCAGCCGCCTGGGCAATCGTCAGGCTGGTGGTGACGACTTGAATCACGCCAACTGGAAGATCGCCGGGGAGCGAGCCACCGCAGCCCGACGAACCGTAGCCGCCGACGGGATAGTCGTCGTGGTAGGCAATCGCCATCCCGACCGAGGGAATCGCCTTCACGAGCGATGGCAGCAACGTGGTCGTGATGTTGGTCTTGAGGTTGGTGAGCGAGCCGCCCATCGAGCCGGTCGTGTCCTCGGAGATGGCGACGTCGACCTGCTTGATGTTGGTGCCGAATTCGAGCACGTCGCGGTCGGGAATCGGCGCGCCGCCGTAGGGCTCGACGAAGAAGAAGTCGCGTTTGGGGCCTGTTTTCCGCAGTTGAACGATGGTCAGCGTGGTGTCGCCGCGCGCCCCTTCGGCCTCCGCGTGCACCACCGTGGTGACGCCGACGGCGGCGGTCGGGAGCGCGCTCGCCGAGGTGAAGTCGGGGCCGGCGAAGGTGCCGAGCGCGGGATCGTCGACCGCGAGCGTGACGGTGAGCGAGACGTCCCGCGACGTGCCATCGGCGAGATTGAGCGTGGCTTTGTAGCTCAGTGTGGCGGGCGTCGCCGGCGTGGTCGCCGTATCGACGTAAATGGTCGCATGGGCGGGCTCGAGAGCGATGTTTTGAAAAACGGGAGTCGGCGGGTCGGTCTCTCCGAGATCGCCGTCGACGACAGGGTTGGTTTCCGGAAGGTTTCCGGAATCGAGCCCGACGGAGGGCTGCTGGTCATTGGTCTTGGAGGCGCCGCAGGCAACCAGCGCGAGGGACGTATACGAGGCCAGTGCTCCGCGCGTGAGCATTCGAAGGTGCATGGGGCGCGCACTCTCCGCGCTCGCGTCGAATCGGTCAAGGTCGTTGCGTCATGGACGTGGGCATTTCTCTTGTCCGAAATCGACAGACTCGTTGCTTCATGAGCGGCGTCGTCGAGCCAACAGCCCCAGGGCACACACCCCGAGGGTCAGCGCCAACGGCGTTGGGCCGATCGGAGCGTAACTACAATATCCACCGCCACCGCGGCCGCCCGCTTCCTCATAGGCGTCGTAGAAGGTGCGCGTCGGCTTCGGCGTCACACAGCGAATGTCGGAGATGACTCCGGGATTGCCCCAGCTGTCGATCGCCGCGACGCCGACCGCGTAGCTCTTCTCGTTGTCGAGACCGGTCACCTGCGCGCTGGTCGAGCCCGGGCCGACGAAGGACCCGGCGTATTTCGCGAGCTCACCGCTCGGGAGAATGCCAGGCGCAAACCACGGAGGGAACGCGCCGACGCACGTGAAGTCGGTGGCGACAGCGGCCGCGTCTCCCGTGCTCGTATCCGTGGTGTCCGTGGTGGTGCTCTTCGCGTCGGCCGCGTCGGCCGCGTCTCCCGTGTCTCCAGTATCGGCGCTCGCGTCGGTGGGCGTCGCGGAGTCCGGAGATATGGTCCCTCCATCGAGGTGACCATCGCCGAACAGATCGTATGGCACGACGTAGGTTTGGTAACCCTGCAGGGTCGCGGTCGCGCCGCTGCTCGCGCTCCAATCGATCTTCGCCAATCCATTGCCGCCGCCACCCTTGATGCTCGTCGGCGCGGACGGGCCGGCGATGTCGAAGCCCATCGGCACGAGCGCCTCGAAGGCGTCGCCGCCGGTCGTCACGTCGGTCTCGCCGTTGAACGGCAAGAGGCTGATGTAGAACGTCCTCGGCTCCATGCTCGCGTTCGTCGTGCACTCGGTCGCGCGATCGAACGCATCCGCCACCGCGGAGACGTCGTAGCTGACGTCCTTCTTGCTCGTGGGGCTCAGCGCCGCCACGAAGGCGACGTCGGGGATGCGAACGAGCTGGTGGTCGGCGACGCTCGAATAGGCAATCGTCGCGACGTGATAGCAACTCTTGGCGTCGCCGACGCGCGCCGATGAATTCGCGCAGCTGCCCCCCGTGAGATTGACCCAGAGTTGGAGCGACGACGGCGTCACCCAATCTGCGGCAGCCGTGGGAAACGCGAATTTGAATTGATAGTAGGTTTTGGTGCTCAGGCAGTCATCGCGGTTGGTGCCGGTGTTCGGGGCCGCCGGCCCCTTGGTCGGGGTGGCTTTGCGCGCAGTTCCTTCGCGTTGCGGGTAACTGGCATCCAAGGTGATGGTCTCGGCTGCGGCAAGAGATGCCAATGCCGTGATCGAGAGCAAAGTGCCAATGACGACGGCGAAGCGGGCGAGAGACGGGCGAGTCGATCGTGCGTGCATCGGCGATGCGACACAGCAGCCGTCGTGCCACGAGCATCGTCCTCGACGACGCGCGTCGCCCCTCTGCATTGCCTGTCGGATTCCCTGGCGAGCTGCGCGAGAGCACGTTCGGGTCGACTGCCATTTTTTCAGCGGGCAGCGCGCCGGTTGTCGATCGTGCGCGACGCTTGCGAGAGCGCAAACGAGCCGACTACTCGATCTTCTCCGGATGAATCAGCTTCCCATCCGGCGTCAGTCCTGCGCCTTCCATCGCCTGCGCTTGCGGCACCTTGTCGACGGGCGGCCGCTCTTCGATGCGGTCGACGATGATCTCGGTCGCGGCGCCGAGGCCCAAGGTCGAGACCTCGACGCGGAGGTGGTGGCCGGGATCGGAGCCGCGCACCTTGAGGTTGGGGAAGATGGTTCCGTTGGCGCCGACGACGCCTTGCGGATCGTCGCTCTGTTGGCGGACGAAGTTGGCCACCTCGTCGAGCGGGCGAGCGACGGTGACGTAGATGGCGGTGCCGAAGCGAGCGTCGATGCGGGCTTCGCGAGGAAGCACCAGATCGTGCGCGCGCTGCACGCCAGGCGGCGCCTCACCCGCGGCGAGGCGATCGGGCGGGGCGCTCGAGGCCGCTGCGCTCGGTTGGGGCGAAGGCGCAGGCGCGCGCTTACAGCCCGCCACGAGGGCGAGACCGGTGACGAGCGCTGCGGTTATTCGATGCTCGCTGCCCACGTATCGATCTTGGTGACGGAGACCGGCGGCACGAGTGTACGCGTATACGTCTTCGTCGAGGTACCCCCCACGCCGCCTCCGCCGGTGGAAGGTGATTTCGGGCCGGTTTGCGCGACCAACTGGAAGTCGCCGGTGTTGATGCCGGTGACGGTCTGGTGGGACGAGGTCGCGCCGGTGTACGGATCGGTCGTCGCGCTCGAGGCGGTGTCGACGCACGAGGGACGCTGCGTGACGCCCGCGCCGAAGACGATGGTGCCCGGGTCGAGCTGGAGACAACGGAAGAAGTTGCCGAGCCCGGGGCGGGCGTCGGTGTTGGGAACGCTCGGCGGGCAGGTGCCGACGATGACGTCACCAGGCTGCTGCTGCAGGCGCGCGCGCGGGAGGCCGGGCGAGCCGGTGCCAGGCTCGGTCTCGGCGTAGTCGACGCCCCAGATCGTGCCCTGACCTTTGAGGCACGCCGACGCCGAGGCGACGTCGGGCGTGAAGGTCGAGAAGTAGAGATTGCCGCTGAAGAGCGAGAGCGGACCGGTCGGGGTGACGCCGCCGGTGAAGGGGATCTTCCAGTTCGTGACCGTCGACGCCGTCGTCCCCGAGAGCGTCGTCGTCAGCTGTTCGCTCACCGACCACATGTTGTTGACGTTGACCGCGGCGAAGTTGTTCTGGTCGCCGGTGGCGTAGATCACGGTGATGCGGCCGAGACGATCGACGGTGAGCACTGGGGCGAGCGAGACCGCTTGGGGCGGCTGCGACGTCGCGGTGAAGGTGGTGTTGATGTAGCTGTCGTGGAAGAGGCCGAACGTCCAGTTGGTCGGGTTGGTGTCGGTGAAATCGGCCTTCCAGAGGTCGCCGTCTTCGTCACCGACGAACGCGCGGGTGGTGACGGCGCCAATCGCGGCGGGATAGATGGCGACGGCACCGGTGAGGGGCGCGTCGATGTTGGCGTAGGTGCCGACGATGCTCGAGGCGACGCCCGCGGTCTGGAAGGCGGTCACCGGCGAGTCGGTCTCGGCCGGATGATCAGGCGTTTTTCCCAGCGGATCGTTGCGGAAGGTGCGGAGGATCTTGCCGTCGTAGAGGCGCACGACGGTGAACGAGTTGCCCGCGCCGCGCCAGCAGCGCGTCTTCGTGCGAACGCCCGCTTCGATCGGCGTCGTCCAACGGTTGCACTGCGTCGGCCAGGTGGCCGAGAGCGTGCCTTCGCCACCGGGAAGGAAGGCGACCGGCGTCTCGACCGGCGAGCCACCCGCCTCGGCATAGTAGACGGTGCCGATCGCCGGCTTGGCCGGGTAGGTGCCGAAGAGATTGCGATCGCCGCCGACCGAATCTTTGATCGTCGTCAGCTGCCAGAGAAACTCGGGGCGGGCCGGGTTGGTGACGTCGACGGCGTAGAAGCCGCGACCGGTGGTGAGCCCACCGACGGCGATGGTGCGCCAGTTGGCGACGCCACCCTTCGCTTGATCGCGCGTGCGTCCCCAAGGCGGCGTCGAGCCTCCGCCAATGCCGAAGGCGACGTCTTTCACCACCGGCGCCATGTCGAGGAGGAGCGCGTGCGCGCCGTCGTACTGCTTGGGAATGCTCGGCAGCACCGCCGGCGGGATGAACGCCCAGAGCTCCGGGTTGGAGGTGTCGGTGAGGTTCGTCTGGATGCCGTGGAGCATGCCGTCGTTGGTCGCGACGAGGAGCATCGGGAGGCGCGTGGACTGGAGACGACGAAAGTCGGTGTACGACTCGTCACGGAGGAAGGCATCGGGCACGCCGACGCTGACGGGGGTCGCGTGGTAGATGTCGCCGAACGCGAGGCCGACGCGGTCGAGCCAGGTCACGCGCGTCGCCGGCAGGCCGAGCGCATAGTTGAGGTACTTGAGCTTGCACTGCGCCGGACTGGGCTCGTCCGAGCACGAAGAGGAGGTGATGTTCATCGCCTCCGGGGTCATGTTCGAGCTCGAGGTGAAGCCCGTCCCCGCGCCCTCGATCGACACGCCCTGTTGGTGCGAGACGCCGTCGTTGTCCGCGGTGGAGATGTTGCGGCGAATGCTCGTCGTCGAGTTGTCACCGCTGGAGGCCAAGACGCCGTTCCACGAATAGAAGTTGCGGTTGGTCGTCTTCGCGATGACCGTGCCGAGATCGTCGTCTTGCGCGGCGGAGAACGGGATCGCTTGCGGCGTCGTGCCCGAGCCCGCGGTGAGCACGCACTGGTAGCGGATGCGCTCGAGCGTGCCGGTCCAGGCGGTGAACGGATTGACCTTGAACGAAGAGCGGAACTCGTTCTGCGACGAGTTGGCGCCGGTGCTGCTGGCGACCCCGGCGAAGACCGGGACGGTGCGGGAGGTCGAGGTGGTCGCCGTCGCCGCGGCCATCGCCTTCACGAGCGCAGCGCGGAGCGTGTCGGCAGTGTTGGCGATGTACGCCTTGCCGGTATTTCCGTTGTAGGCGATTTGATTGAGCGTGCAGCAGGGGTAGCGCGGATCACCGGGAAGCACCGTGGTCCCACAGCCGCCAGTCACCGGATCGACCGCCGAAGAAGTGCAATCGACCGCAGCGCCGGCCGCGTCGGTGAGCGAGAAGCCGACGACGAAGGTCGAGACCTGCGGCTTGCCCGACGGCGGGTGCGAGAGCTCGCGAGCGATGTCCTCCGCGCGACGCGACGGGCAGCAGCCCTTGCTCGCCGTCGTGGCGGTGCAGCCGCTGACAGTGGTGCTGTTCCACACCGATGCGAGCGAGGGATCGGCGTTGTCTTCGCACTTCTCCGACGTCGTCGGCGCGTCGCGGAGGTCGGAGTTGGGGAAGCCGTCGGTGATGAGGATGATGAAGTTGCCGCGGCAGGAGATCGACGGATCGACCGTGCTCGGACCGTCGGGATCGGTCCACATGTACTGCTGCGCGTCGGCGAGCATCGGACCGATCGGCGTCGCGCCGTACGGACGCGAGGCGAGCATCGCGTAACGAATGCGATCGTTGACCGCACGGAGCGCCGCGGTCGAGTCGTCGCCCGCGAAGCCGACGAGCGGACCTTCCCACGGCGCAGCGCTCGGGTTGCGGGCGCCGTTCTCGTAGATGTGCGTCGCCGGCGCGGTCGAAGGATCGCACGCCGCCGGCCAGCCGTACTGCGGCTTGATCGTGCCCGTGCCCTTCCAGCCGGGAAAATAGCTCCAAAGGCCCGCCTGACCGCTGACGAAGTCGTGACCGGTGCCGGTCCAACCGCTGCCCGAGTCGGGCGCGTTGTCGAACGTCATGAGACCGAAGCGCGCCTGATCACGGAAGGTGTCGAGGACGCCGAGGCCGTCGGTCTGGTAGTCGGTCGACGCGCAGGTGCCGAGCGCTTGGAGGAAGCTGCCGTTCCACTTGCGCCAACCGAAATCGCTGATGCCCCAGGTGGTCCAGTCGTTGGGCCACGTCGCGGTCTTGGTCAGGCTGTTGGAGCCGATCGCGCACGAGTTGGAGAGCGGCCGATAGTGATAGAGGCCGTATCCGGCGTCGTAGGGGTTGGCGCCGCCGAGGCCGAATTCGTTCTTGAAGTCGTCCTTCGAACGATCGACCGCGAGGAGCGTGTAGTTCTTGATCGAGCCGCCGAGCACCTCGAGCGCGGAGACCCAGCGGTTTCGGGCGATGGTCGCGGTCGCCTTGCTCCCGGTCGACGGATCGAGCGTGGTGCCGTCGTCACGAAGCGGCAACGTGCCGTTCGGCATGCGCTCCATCGAGCCCGAGGTGTCGAGGAGGATGAGGACGTTGGGAAGCGGCGGCGCGACATCGGACTGCGCCCGCGCGGTGCCGCTCAGCAGCACGGTGGCGGCGAGCGCTCCAAAGGGGAGCGCGCGATAGAGCAGGCCGTATTTTCTCTCTGCGCTCGTCATGGTTTACCTCACCACCTCTTCCAAATATCGAATCGAAGGCTCTCGCGCGCGCGTCGTCAGTAAATCGGACCGACGAAAAGGTGTCCGCGCGCACCCGTGAACGTCGCGCTCGGCCGCTCCGAGGCGTCGATCACGCCCATCACGCCACCCGGCTCGTCCTGGTAGATGACGCCGCTCACGGACATCGTCACGTCGAGGAATTGGGGGGCGTGGTCGTCTACGGACTCGCCCGGTTTGACGCGACCGACCAGCATCGGATCGGTGAACTCGACGTTGAAGCCACCCGCCATGGTGGTCATGCCGAGGCTGCCCGGAATGCCAGGGATACCAGGCCCCGACAACACCGGCCCTTGGAAGAGGACCATCCCTGCCCGGTTCTGGATGTCTGGGTCTCTGAGGTGATAGCAAGGCGGCATCGCCGTCGTCGGACCCGTGGCGCCGAGGCCGCCGTTGGCTTCGCAGAGGTCGCCCTTCTTGTTCAAGAGGCCGAGGTAGGCCTTGGGCGCGGTGCCGATTTCGCTCGTGACGGCGCGCGCGCCGTAGCCAGACACGACCTCGGAGACGTTGCGCTGGCGGAGGTAGCCGGCGGTACGCACTTCATAGCGCGAATTGCCGAGCGCCCAGGTGCCGATGGCCGAGAGGACGGCGATGACCATCAAGATGATGAACATCGTCGCGCCGCGCTCGTCGCTGCGGCGACGCCGGAGCCGGCGCCGGGCGGGGGCCGACCCATCGGGGTGGGTGCGGCGGGTGCGAGGGTGAATGCTCATCAGTAGGCCGCCGATTGTTGGTTGAGGAGCGCGACCTCGCCGACGTCGGTGCGCGTGCGCGCGTAGAGACCGTTCGGGAGGAGATAACGAAGGAGACCGGAGCCGGTCGGACCGATGGCCGACGAACGATCGCCGTCGCGGCTGCGGGTGGTGATTTGGAAACGAACCGAGCGGATGCGCTGCGGACGGGCCGCGCCGCCGCCGGCAGTGACGTCGCCCGCAGCCGCCGTCGCCGTCGCGTCGTTGAACGGATAGGCGATGACGTTGGGCTCGCGGTATGCGCCGGTGGTGAGCGCCCCGTCGTCGATGCTGAAGGCGAACTTCAGGTCGACGACGTACTCGGCGACGATCTGCTGCGGCGAAGCGCTGGTTCCGCAGCCGGGCACCTCGGTGCCGTCGGGGTTGAGCTCGGTGCGGACGAGATCGAACTTGGTGGTGTCACCGTCGGGGTAGGCCCAGGGGGCAATCGCCGCGAGGTTGCGCAAGTCGTAGCGCATGAATTGGACGGCATTCACCGTGGCTCCGAGGCCGAAGCCGGTGACACCGCACTTTTTGTCGGCATCGGCGGTGGTGATGAATTTCGCCGACGGCGAGAGCTTGAGCGAGATCTGCGGCGCGAGGCCGTTGATCGTCGCGCCCATCGTCACCGACTGGATGAGGAGGAACTGCGAGGAGCCGAGATTGTTGGTGAGGCGGAGGAGCTTCCCGGTGGGGAAGGTGGCGTCGAGCAGCGCCTGGAGGTCGCCGCCCGAGTCTGCGCCCGCGCCGACCGAGAGGAGGCGCTGCATCGCCCCGTTGTTGCGTTGCAGATAGATGGTGTAGCCCGCGCCCGAAGCCTCGACGCTCGACGCCAGGTAATAGTCGGAGCCGGCGAAGTTGCCGTTGATGATGATCGAATCGGGATTGAGGCCGTTGGGGTCGCTCAGCGCCTTGGTCGCCGCGTACGAGCCACCGGGCACGTAGAGGATCGATTGCAGCCTGGTCGCGAAGCCGGACGCCGCCGGCTTCGGGCAGACGTCGGGATCGGCGACGACGTTGGACGTCGACATGAGGCCGGCGCGGGCCAAATCGCTGCGGAGGCGATCGATGCCGATGCGGAGGTTGAGCTGCGCGCTGGCGACGCGTGACTCTTCACCGAAGAGCCGCGTCGACCCCTTCGAGAGGAGGAACGCCGCCAAGACGACGAAGAGCCCGGCGATGACCGCCACCAGCAGCTCGATGAGCGTGAAGCCACGCGCGCTCGTACGAGACGTCTTGCGAGACGCACGTCGGAGGAGGAGAGATGCGCTCATTGGGCAGTCACCTTGGAGACCGCGCCGACGAGGTAGACGAAGTGATAGTCGTCCTCGTTGGCGCCGATCGGATCGCCGCCGCTTCCACCCGAGGGCGGCGCATCGCAGGTGGCGAGAGGCTCACGACGCTTCGACCAATAGACCCGCACCTCGGTGCGCAGCATCGAGGGAGTGGTGCCCGGACAGCCGCCACCGGTGGTGCAGAGAATGTCGGGGTAGACCATCGTCAGGCGAATGTTGGTGCAGTAGATGATGTCGCCGCCGACCGTCGGATCGATGTCGTTGCCGTTGAGGTCGAAGGACGCGCTGTACTTCTTGGCGCCGATGCTGCCGACGGGGAGAATCCAGCCCTTGCCGTACTCCTTGAGGTAGACCGTGTCCGTGGCCAGGTCGGAGTTCTTGGAGAAGTTCGAGGGGTGGTTCCAGTTGGTGGCGTCGGTCTGCAGTCGCTCGAGCCAGACGCGGGCGATGCTCGAGCCGGTGGAGAGCTGACGCGCGTCGACGTTGGTGACGATGGTCGCCTTCTCGAGCGCGACGATGCCCATCAGCCCGATGAGGAGCACGGTCATCGCCATCATCACTTCGATGAGCGTGAAGCCGCGCGCACCACGACGCGACGCCCCACGAGAGCCGCGAGCGGTGTGTTGGCGATGGGAAGGGGCTGTGGTCATGGCGTTCATCCGGGGACGTCGATGCGCGGAATGCCCGAGCTGCCGACGACGACGAAGCGCTGGAGGCCGAAGACGTTGCCTGCGGTGTCTTTGCGGTGGATTTCGTACTGCAGCGAGTCGCAGGCTTGAGGGCGCTTCCACACGCCACCGGACGACTTCCACCAGCTCGAACCCGAGGGCGTGAAGCAGAAGAGGCCGAGGCTCGCGGGGTTGGCGGCAATGGCCTCGATGCCACGAGGACCGAGCGTCTTGTCGGTGACGGGGTCGATGGTCTGCATCACGCGGATGCCCACGCCCGGCGTCCAGCTCGGCGAGAAGCAGCTGTTGATCGGCGCGAGCGAGGCCGGGTCGAAGGCGTTCATCAGCACCAGCTTGACGAGGCCACCGGTGCTGACGGTGGCGCTGACCACGTGCGTCGCGCCGGTGGAGGCTGCGCGCGTACGAGCGACGCGGAACATGCCGGAGATGTCGTCGGCGAGCGCCCCGGCCCGTCGGTCGTCGAGCGTCTTGCTGATGGACGGGGCCGCGAGCGCGAGGAAGATGCCGATGATGGCGACGACGGCGAGGAGCTCGAGGAGCGTGACGCCGCGAGCTGCCACCCGGGAGACCCGGGATGACCGAGAGCGACGACGAAGACGACCGACGGCAGGCATCGGGGGTGGTTTCAGCAAGCGATGTGCCGTTCCTGCGAGGGAGGCCCACCTCGATTTCCCCGAGAAACCAGGGCCACGCGATCGTGGCTTCAGCAACCGATTGCGGCGCTCCGCAGAAAGTTCAAGGTCGCTGAAGGTGAGATATCGGCGCTCGCGGCCCTCGACGACGTCGACTATTCCAACGCCGATGCACCTCCTCAGGATGCGCTCTCTCGCCCCGTTCGCCCAGTTTGCTCGCGTCGCCAGGCTCACCAGGCTCACCAGCCTCGCCTGCATCGCCTGCCTCGCCTGCGTCGCCGTCCCCCTGACGCTCGTCAGCGGATGCAAGGACGACGCGAAGAACAACGGCACCAAGGGCTCGCCTCCTCCTCCTCCCCCCGCTGCTGTCGGAAGCGGGAGCGGCGGCGCGAGCGGCGTCTGTGGCGACGCAGCGATCGGCTTCACCGACGCGCGCACCGCGACCATGCTCCCGACGAAGATCGGCGCCTTCTGCGCGCTCAAGGCCAACCCCGTGCAAGCGTGGGGCGACGGCACTTCGAAGGACATCAAGGACATCGCCGACGCGATCGACGGTGCCGGCGACATCTACGTCGGCAACTACTTCGCGCGTCGCTTCGAAATCGTCAAATACAGCGACGAACGCGGCACGCTCGCGGAGGTCGAGGTCTGGGTGTCCACCTTCGACAAGCCCGAGAGCGCGTACGGGCTCTTCAGTTACCGCGTCGTCGCCAACGTCGATCCCGATCCGGCAGCAGCCGCGGCGGCGAAGCGGCGGCCGATGAAGCCGATCGCTGGCGGTGGCGCGGCGGCGCTGGGCAATGCGCAGGCCTTCATGTGGAAGGGCAACGTGTTGATCGAAGCGACGTACAACGCCGACCCGTCGAAGAGCGCAGAGCAAGCGACCGCCGAAGCGGACAGCATCTTGCCGGCGGTGATGAAGGGAATCGGAGACAGAATCGTGGGTGGGAGCGATCTTCCGCTCGACGTGCGCCTCCTGCCGACCGAGGCCGAAGGGCGCTTGCCGCTCGGTGTCGACTACGTGCCGCCGAAGTTCGTGCGACCCGAAGGCAAGAGCGACGCGCTCCACCTCGACGCGGCGGGCGGCCATGCCGTCGCGTACCTCAAGGAAGGCATCAAGCGCTCGCGGGTGCTCGCCTTCTCTCGCGACGAAATCGACGCCGCGCGCGACGCGATGTCGGCCTTCCGCAAGCTCGCCGGCGCCGTCACGCTCAAGGAGAAAGAGCTCGGCGACGAGGCGGTCTTCTTCCCCTTCGTCGTCGGACCGGGCGGACCGGGCGCCGAGGGAAAGGCCGAGGGCATCGCGGTGCGCAAGGGACGCATCGTCCTCGCGATCATCGACGAAGAGCTCGCGCTCGGCGATCCGTCGCTGAAGGACCTCTATCCTCGCACGTCGAAGGACGAGAAGATCACCAAGCTGAAGGCCCTGCTCGCAGTGCGCAACGGCCCGCCCGAACCGGGAAGCGGCGCCTCCCCTGCGCCCTCGGGCTCTGCGCCCTGAGCCAGGGACGGTTCTAGGTTCTCTCGCGCTCCGACAGCACCTGGGCTAACGCCGACGACCCCATGTCTGGAAAACACGTCGTCGCCACCGTCGAAGCGCCTGCCGCGATCGGCCCCTACAGCCAGGCGATCCGCGCCGGCGGTTTCGTCTTCCTCAGCGGCCAAATCCCGCTCGATCCTGCGACCGGCGCGCTCGTCACCGGCGACATCGAGGCGCAGACGCGCCAGGTGATGAAGAACCTCGGCGCGGTGCTCGGCGCCGCCGGTACGTCGTTCGACAAAGTCGTGCGCGCGACGATCTACCTCGTCGACCTCGCCGACTTCGCCAAGGTCAACGAGATCTACGGCTCGCACTTCCCCACCGATCCTCCGGCGCGCGCCACCGTGCAGGTGTCGGCCCTTCCCCGCGGCTCGCGCGTCGAGATCGACCTCGTCGCGCTCGCTTGATGCTTCGGCAACCGAAGATTTTGTAGACGAACCCCGAGAAAAATCGAGACAGCGAGATGGAAACCATGGCGTCGAAGAACGAGAAGAAGGCCGTCAAGGACGAGGGATTCGACGAGGCGACGCTCGGCGCCAGCGAAGGTGACGCGCTCGCGGTGGTCAAAAAGACGCCCGAAGCTCGTCAAGAGAAGCTCGTCGCCGCGTGGCTCGCCAAGGGCAACGTCGCCGCCATCGCCGCCGTCGCTCGCGAAGACGCAGCCCCGTCGGCCGCCCGCAAGGCCGCCCGTCGCGCACTCCCGGTCCTCAAATCGCGCGGCATCGCCGTCCCCGATCGCGCTCCCTCGGTCGTCTCCTTCACGTCCAAAGCCGAAGTGACGATGGAGGCGCGCTGCATCTTCCCCGACGGCCGTGGCGCGCAGATGTGGTGGATCGCTCGCATCGAGAGCACGGGGCGCGTCGACGTCGTCGAAGTCACGACCATGGATCGCGCCGGCATCATGAACGTCAGCCGCGGCAACCCCACCGCCGGCAAGCTGAAGCAGGTCTTCCACGGCTGGCACCAGCGCGTCGGTCGCACGCCGGTCGTCGTCCCGCTCGACTACGCCCGTCACCGCATCGCCGTCGCCCGCGCGCAGTCCGTCGCGCGCAAGCAGGTGCTGCCGATGGGCCTCGACGCCGCGAAAGACTTGCTCCTCGGCGAGACCGGCAAGGCGCCGGCGGCCCCTGCGAAGCACCCGATCGAGCTCGAAGATCTCGCGGTGCCCACCGAAGAGACCGCGGTCAAGGCGCGCATCGCCTCTTCGATGCACCTCCACGAGGAGCCCGAGTTCGGATCCTGGCTCCCCGAAGACTCGGCCGCGGTCGAGCTCCTCAAGACCGTCAACGAGCGCGTCAACGGCATCCCCGAGGCCGAGCGTGACGCCGAGCGCATCGACAAGGTCGTCAACGCCGCGGTCGACGAGGCCGCCGACGTCTACTTCAGCGCCGAGCGAAAAGGCCTCTATCTCGGCCGAATTCTCGACTCCGCGTGGTCGCTCTATCGCAGCGAGCGAATCGATCGCGCGATCGACGCGCTCGTCGTCGCCGGCGCCATCGATCGCGCCGGCATCGTCAGCGATCGTCCGAGCGAGATCCCCTTCGTCCGCGGCATGTTCATCAAGCTGCTCGCCGTCGCCCAGCAACGCGCCGCCGCCGGCGTCTGATCCCGGTGCTCGTCTCGCTCGCCGTTCGCGATCTCGTCCTCATCGACGGGCTCACGCTCGAGCTCGGCGACGGGCTCAACGTGCTCTCCGGCGAGACGGGCGCAGGCAAGTCGATCTTGGTCGACGCCCTCGCGCTCGTCCTCGGCGGACGCGCCGATCCCGCGCTGGTGCGCACCGGACGCGACGCCGCCGAGGTCGAAGCCCTCTTCGATCTCGGCGAAGGTGACGGCCTGCGCCAACGCCTCGTCGAAGCGGGCCTCACCGAGACCGGCGAGCGCGAGCTGGTCGTTCGTCGCGTCGTCGGCGCCGGCGGTCGCTCGAAGGCCTACGTCAACGGACGCCTCGTCACCGCCGCGCAGCTCGCCTCGATCGCCCGTGGCCTCGTCGACGTCAGCTCGCAGCACGAGAGCCAGACGCTCTGCGACGCGAGCACCCACGAGACGCTCCTCGACGCCTACGCACACCTCGAGGGCGAACGCGCCGCGGTCTCCACCGAGGTCGGCGCCATCGCTGCGCTGACCAAGGAAATCGCCGAGGTTCGTGCACGCGGAGAGGCGCTGCGGGCCCGCGAAGACTTCCTCCGCTTCCAGCAACACGAAATCGACGAGCTCGATCCGCAGCCCGGCGAAGAGCGTGAGCTCGAGGCGCAGCGCGGTCGACTCCGCCACGCCGACAAGCTCGCTTCGTCGACTCGTCGCGCCGCATCACGGCTCGAAGAGGGTGACGAGGGCATCCTCGACTCGCTCCGGCGCGTCGCCAAAGACGTCGCCCAAGCCGCCGAGCTCGACGAGGCTCTCACGCCGCACATCAAGACGCTGGAGTCGGCCACGCTCGAGCTGGAGGAAGTCGCGCGCGCGCTCTCCCGCTACGGCGACGACGTCGAGGCCGACCCATCGAAGCTCTCCGCCATCGAAGAGCGACTCTTCAAGCTTCAACGGCTCCTCCGCAAACACGGCCCCACGACCGCCGAGCTCGTCGCCCACCGCGCCGCCATCAGCGCCGAGCTCGCCTCGGTCGACGGCTTCGAAGAAGACATCGAAGCCCGGAAAAAGCAGCGTCGCGAGGGCATCGCCGCGGCCGTGAAGCGCGCCCGTGCGCTCTCGACCAAGCGCAAGGCCGCGGCCGAGAAGCTCGGCGACGCCATCGCCAAAGAGCTCGCCTCCCTCGCGATGGGACGCGCCCGCATCGTCGTCGACGTCGCCCCCGTGCTCGTCACCGGCGCGGCCGAAACCGAAGGCGCGACCGACGACGACGAGCTCACCGTCGATCTCGGCGGCGGCACCCGCGCTCGACTCGGCCGCGGCGGCATCGATCACGTCGAAATCATGATCGCGCCGAACCCCGGCGAAGATCCGCGTCCTCTCCGCCGCATCGCCTCCGGTGGCGAGCTCTCGCGCTCGCTCCTCGCGGTCAAACGCGTGCTCGCGAGCAGCGCCCCCGCCGGCCTCTACGTCTTCGACGAGGTCGACGCCGGCGTCGGTGGCGCGGTCGCAGAGGCCATCGGCCGCAAAATCGCCGACGTCGCCCGCCACCACCAGGTCCTCTGCATCACGCACCTTCCCCAAATCGCCGCCTTCGCCGACGTCCACTTCGCCGTCGAAAAGCGCGAAGAGGGCGGCCGCACCATCAGCGAAGTCCGCAAGCTCGAGGGCAAGGCCCGCATCGAAGAGCTCGCGCGCATGCTCGGTGGCGCCAAAATCACCCCCACCACCCGCAAGGCCGCCGAAGAGCTCCGCGAGAGCGCGCGCAGCGAAGCGAAGCCCAAAAAGAAGGGCTAGCACTCCGTTTCGTGGGCGACTTCGCGCCTCCATAAGCGCATTATGATAACCGCTGCAACGCGGCGAAAAGCGCGCTATGACGCGGAGCGACCATGAAGTGCCCCTCCTGCGGGATGCTCGACAACAAGGTCATCGACTCGCGACTCTCGGCGAACGGCGAGGTCACGCGTCGACGTCGTGAGTGCGAGAAATGCGGGCGCCGCTACACCACCTACGAACGCGTCGAAGAGGCCCTGCCGCTGATCGTCAAACGCGACGGGCGCCGTGAGCCTTACGAACGACTGAAGCTCCTCAAGGGGCTCGAGCGTGCGTGCGAGAAGCGTCAGGTGGCGAGCGAGGCGCTCGACGCTCTTTGCGCCGCGATCGAGCACGAGCTGGTCGAAGCGGGCGATCGCGAGGTCTCTTCGAGCGTCATCGGCGAGTGGGTGATGACCAAGCTGCGCGAGCTCGACCAGGTCGCGTACGTGCGGTTCGCCTCGGTGTACCGGCGCTTCGACGACATCGACGAGTTCCTCGACGAGCTGCAACACCTGACGCAACGCGGGCGGGCGAAGAAAGAGGGGCTTCCCTCCGAACGCCTGCGCATCTCCGCGCCGCTCACGCCCTCGACCCCGCCAGCCGTCGTCATCGCCGGTCCGTCGCGTCCGATGGGCAAGGAAGACGACGACGATCCGAAGAGTGAGCCGTGAGCAGCCGCGAGCGCGACGAAGCATTCATGCAGCTCGCGCTCGACGAGGCGCGCAAAGGTTCACCCTCCCCCAACCCGCACGTCGGCGCGGTCGTCGTCGAGCCCGGCGACGATGGAGGAACCGTCGTCGGTCGTGGCTTCCACCCGCGCGCCGGCCTCGCGCACGCCGAAGTCGGCGCCCTCCGCGAAGCCGGCGATCGAGCGCGAGGCGCGACGCTCTACGTCACCCTCGAGCCTTGCAACCATCACGGTCGCACGCCTCCCTGCACCGACGCGATCCTCGCCGCCGGCATCGCCCGCGTCGTCGTCGGCATGCGCGATCCGAACCCGCGCATCACCGGCGGCGGCAACGCACGCCTCCGCGCCGCCGGCATCGAGGTCGAGGAGGACGTATCGGGCGAGGCCTGCACGCGCCTCCTCGCCGCGTGGACCAAGCACGTCCACGACGGCGTTCCCTACGTGCGCCTCAAGCTCGCCGCGTCGCTCGACGGACGCATCGCCGCCGCCCCGCATCCCTCGCGCCCCGACGCACCGAAGGGCGTTTCCCGCTGGATCACCGGCCCCGAAGCGCGCCGTCGCGTGCACCGAGTTCGCGCCGCCGTCGACGCCGTCGCGGTCGGCATCGGCACCGCGCTCGCCGACGATCCCGACCTCGGCCCTCGCGACGCGCCACGTGTCGAAGCCCGCGATCTCCCGACCCGCATCGTGTTCGATGCCAAGTTGCGTCTCCCGCTCGGTTCTCGCCTCGTGCAGAGCACGGCCGTCGCGCCGGTGTGGGTCGTCACCGCCGACGATGCCGACGCTACCGCCGAAGCCGCGCTCGTCGCCGCCGGAGTCACCGTGCTTCGCGTGCCTCGCACCTCTCACGAGGAGGGTGGGCGCCTCTCGCTCGCGGCGGCACTCGAACGGCTCGGCGCGCTCGGCATCGTCGATTTGCTCGTCGAAGGCGGCGCCCACCTCGGCGGCGCGCTCGTCGCCGAAGATCGCGTCGACGAACTCCTGTGGTTCGCCGCGCCCCTCATGCTCGGCGCAGGCGGCGCGCCCAGTTTGATGGGCCCCTCGCCGATCACGCCCGAAGACGCCCCGCGCTTCTCCATCGACCTCGTGGAAAGGGTCGGCGAAGACGTGTTGCTCACCCTCCGTCGACGACGCGCGTGAGCATTCGCAGAGCCTTGGCGATGACTTGGTGGACGGAGGCCGTGAGGTCGTAGTTGCCGAGCTCGGACAGAGGGACGAAGCGAGCGTCGAGAGCGTCGTCGCCGGCAATCGGTACGGCGATGGGCGAGGTGGCGAGGTAGTCCATAATTACGTAATGGAATGCGGGCGCAGGTGCGGGCGTGATCACTTCGACGACCTCGACGAGCTCCTTCACCTCGACAGTCAGCCCCGTCTCCTCGAGCACCTCCCGCTTCACCGCCTCCACGAGCGACTCCCCGCCCTCGACCTTCCCGCCAGGTAGGGTCCAGCGCCCTTGCAGCGGCGGATTCTTGCGGCGGACCAGGAGTACGTCTCCGTTCGGCGCAAGAACCACCGCGCCGACGGCGACCACCGGGGTGGGAAATCGTCCGTGAGGAGCTTCCACGATGGCGCCAGCGTAGGCTGATGCCTAACGTTCGGCCATGTTCCCGCTCCGCGAGGTTCGCGATCGCACCCTGCCGCGCCGACGCGCGATGGTGACGTTCGTCTTGCTCGCGGCCAACGTGCTCGCCTTCATCCTCGAGCAGGCGATGATCGAAGCGGGCAACTCGTCGTTTCCGATCTTCTGGGGGCTCGTCCCGCAGACGTTCAGCGTCGATCCCGGGCACGGGCTGCTCACCGTCGTGACGAGCATGTTCCTCCATGGCGGGTGGTTTCATCTCATCGGCAACCTCTGGTTCCTCTGGCTCTTCGGTCCCAGCGTCGAGGACGCGCTCGGATCGCCTCGTTTCTCCGCGCTCTATCTCCTCGGCGGCGTCGCGGCGGCCGCCTCGCAGGTGGCCGTCGATCCGATGAGCCGGATGCCGATGCTCGGCGCTTCGGGGGCCATCGGGGCGGTGCTCGCGGCGTACGTCTCGCTCTTTCCCTTCCGACGCATCACGACGCTCATCCCCATCGTCATCGTCCCGCTGATCTTCCGCATCCCCGCGCTCATCTTCGTCATCGAGTGGTTCGCCATCAATCTCCTCCAAGGAATCGGCGGCCTCGAGCTCCATCCCGACGCGACGGCAGGGGTCGCTTGGTGGGCGCACGTCGGCGGCTTCCTCTCGGGGCTCTTGCTCGTGCGCTTCCTCTTTCCGCAACATCTTCACGAAGGCGAAGGCGAAGGCGACAAGCACGAGCCGCTCTTCCCGACGCGCCCCATCGATGGTGGCGACGTCGTGGTGCGTGACGCGGAAGGCGCCAAATTGCCGACGTCGCGTGGTGGCGACGACTCTCTCGGTGAGGCCTGAAACGATGACCGCGACCGTTCTCTCCAGCGAGCTCCTGCGCGCGCGCGCCGTGCGTCATGGGTTCTCCACGCGCCTCGGCGGCGTCAGCACCGGCCCCTTCGCGACGCTCAACCTCGCGCTCGCTCCGGGCGACGAGCGGGCCGCCGTACAAGAGAATCTGCGCTTGTTTTCTCAGGCTCTCGAGATCGATGCATCACGTCTTTATCAAACGAGCCAGGTCCACGGGAGCGCGGTGTTCGAAGCGAACCCCGACGACGATCGCGACGCAGTGGTGAAGGTCGAGGCCGACGCCCTCGTCGCTTCCGATCCACGCATCGCCGTCGGGGTCCGCGTGGCCGACTGCGTGCCGATTCTTCTCTTCGACGAAGCGAGCGGTCACGTCGCCGCGGTGCACGCCGGTTGGCGCGGGGTGGCCAGCGGGGTCATCGGGGCCGCAGCAGCGACGCTCGTTCGCGGCGTCGCGGTCCCCAAGTTGGTCGCCGCCATCGGTCCTTGCATCGGGCCGTGCTGCTTCGAAGTCGGCGACGAGGTCGTGAGCGCGATCCTCGAAGCTTCCCCCGGCGACGACGCCATCGTCGTCGGCGGACACGACAAGCCCCACCTCGACCTTCGCCTCGCGGTGCGCGTGCAGCTCCGCGCCCTCGGCCTCGACGACGCCCACATCGAGGACGTCGCCGGTTGCACCCGCTGCGATTCGACGCGTTTTTTCAGCTATCGACGCGACGGCGCGCGCAGCGGGCGGCTGCTCGCTGCGATTGCGCCCAGATAGAACTACTTGGTCTTGGGCTTCGGCTTGGCCGAGCTGGCGGCAGGAGCGGCGAAGCCAGCCTTGTCGACCTGCGCGTCGCCCGCCTTCACCTCGAGGTTGCTACGCCAGGTGGGCAGCTTCTCGAGGGTGGCGATCTCTTCGTAGACGACGGCGACCGACTTGTTCGGCATGTCTTCGCGCTTGGTCAGGTCGGCGAGGCGGACCTGCGTCTTGCCGTCGGACCAGAGGTGGTGCTGCGGCACCTCGATGAGCGTGCCGAAGTACGACGGGCTGACCGTCTTCCAGGGAATGGCCTTGCCCTTGTCGCCGCCGTACTCGGAAGCGACGAGCTTGTCGGACGCTTTGTCGAAGGTGAGCTCGTCGCCGAACATGAGCGCTTCGGCGGGGCCGTTCGTCTTCACGCCGAGCGGGATGAGGTCGTAGACCTTCCAGAGGTGATCTTTGATGAAGAAGACGAGACGCGTGCCGCCGCCTGCACGGGGGACCTCGAGCGCCTGCTCTTCGTTCTTGTAGGTGAACTCACCCGGCGCGACCGACTCGTAGCCGGAGACGCCGCCGCCGCCCTTGAAGTCGACGACCTTCTTCGCGACCGCGTCCTTCGCCTTGTCTTTCTGCTTCTCGAGGTTGGCGACGTCCTTCGGGTTGTAGGCCTTCTCGATTTTCTTGTCGAAGGGCTCGGCGACGATCGCCTGCACCTTGCCGACGGCCTCTTTGACCGTCATGCCCCAGGTGAAGGGCTCGATGCGGGCGTCGATCTTCGGCTTGATCGCGACGTTGACCTTGAGGACCTCTTCCTTCGGCGCCTTGGGCGGCGCGGCCCAGGGAGCACCAGCGATGCCGAGGACAATCGCGATCGCTCCCGCCGAGAACACTGCGCGCTTGGTCATGATGAGGTCACTCCTGGAGGTCTGTCTCGTTCGCGCCGACTCGCGCGCCCGGCTGACACTGTACTGTCCGACGAGCGCCATCGCCGGCGGATTCAACGCCGGACGCAGGCCGTTCCGCGGGTCCTGCAATTTTCCCGCATCTGCGTCGCCGATAGCCTCGTGACGCGTGCTAGCTTGCCCCGCGCCACCACCCTCGGAGACCGGCAATCATGATCGACGACGTCCTCAAAGACCTCCACACCTCGATCGGCAAAGCCCACGAAGCGCTCAAGCGCGACCTCGCCAAGCTGCGCACCGGGCGCGCGACGAGCAGCATGGTCGACAGCGTTCGCGTCGACTACTACGGCACGCCGACGCCGCTCTCGCAGATGGCCAACGTCAACGTCCCCGAGCCGCGCCTGCTCCTCGTGAAACCGTGGGACAAGAGCGTGGTCAAGGCCGTCGAGAAGGCCATCCGCGAAGCCGACCTCGGGCTCAACCCGCAGGCCGAAGGCGACATCATTCGCATCCCGATTCCGCCGCTCACCGAAGAGCGTCGACGCGATCTCGTGAAGACGGCGAAGAAGGTCGGCGAAGAGTGCAAGGTGGCGATTCGCAAGTGCCGCCACGAAGCGCTCGACATGCTCACCGAGTTCGACAACGACGGCTCGATGTCCGCCGACGACGTCGATCGCGGCAAGAAAAAAGCAGAAGAGATCGTCAGCGAGGGCGTCAAGCAGGTCGACACCATCCTCGCCAACAAAGAAAAAGACATCATGGAGGTCTGACTCTCCGAAGCCTTCCTCTGCATTCGTCGGACTTTTTGTGCTTGTCGCGCCGCAACACGGCGAAACGGTTGGCCCCGAGGGCCGACCTACCCCTACGTAGTGGTCCGCCCGGCAACCGCAGGGCTTGACGGGGTGGGGGAGCACGTGAAACCGTCGACCGAGCGGCAGTGTAGGCTTCCGGAGGGCTTTCCCCGGGTTCTGTCGCCAGCGACAGCAAACGACTTGGACGATGAACGGGAGCGCGCGCGGATGAAGGCGGTCGGAGCCGGGCTGAGCGACGTCGGTCGACAGCGCGAGCACAACGAAGATCGCTACGTGCTCCTCCCCGAGCACGCGCTCTATATCGTCGCCGACGGTATGGGAGGCCACCGCGCGGGCGACGTCGCCTCGACGCTGGCCACCCAAGAGGTCGCCGAGTTCTTCAAGACGACGCTGACCGACGACATCACCTGGCCCTTCCCCTTCGACGGCAACAAGTCGGAGGAAGAGAACCGCCTCATCACCGGCATCAAGCTGGCGAACCGGAAAATCTACGACCGCGCCCTCGCGTCTCGTGAGCTGCACGGCATGGGCACCACGGTGGTGGGCCTCCTCTACGCGCCGAAGCGCAACCAGGTCTACGTCGCCCACGTCGGCGACAGCCGCTGTTATCGGGTGCGCAACGGCAGCATCGAGCAGCTCACGCGCGACCACTCGCTGATCAACGAGTACCTGCAGGCGATGCCCGAGCTGCCGACCGAGCAGCGCGACAACCTGCCGAAGAACGTCATCACGCGCGCGCTCGGCATGCACGACCAGGTGCAGGTCGACACCCGCGTCGACACGCCGCATCCGGGCGACGTCTACGTGCTCTGCAGCGACGGTCTCTCGGGCATGCTCAACGATCAGGAAATCGCCGAAATCGTCAGCGGCGCCGGTGAGAACCTCGAGGCCGCGGTGAAGAGCCTCATCGACCGCGCCAACGAGCACGGCGGCGAAGACAACGTCACCGCGGTGGCCGTGCGCGTGGCCGACGAGGGGACGATCGTCACCGAGCAGTTCGGCAGCGAGACGACGCTACCGGGTTGAGCCAGGGCCCCCGGCGACGGCCGGGGATGTGACCACCTAGTAGTTCGTCAACCGAGCCTCGATGGGTACAGGCGAGCGAGCTTGATCCGAGCGTCGCCAGTCGTGAAGCGCCAGCGAATCGGCGCGGGGTCAGCGTTGTGTCGCGCGGCCCACGCGGCGACCTCGGACGCCA
>JANYDK010000007.1 GCA_025363655.1 Deltaproteobacteria bacterium
GCCGAACAGACCTGACCGGTGGGACACGCCTTGCCGCAGCCGCCGCAGTTGGCGGGATCTTTTCCGGTGTCGACGCAGGAGCTACCGCACTTGGTGCTGCCGCCGCCGCAGCTGAGGCTGCACGTGCCGCCCGAGCAGACCTCGCCGACTGCCGTGTTGCACGTCTTTCCGCAGGTGCCGCAGTTGGCGGGATCTTTGACCGTGTCGACGCACGAAGTGCCGCATTTCGTGCTGCCGCCACCGCAGCTGAGGCTGCACGTGCCGCCCGAGCAGACCTCGCCGGTGGCGGTGTTGCACGCCTTCGCGCAGGTGCCGCAGTTGGCGGGATCTTTCGTCGTGTCGACGCACGAGGTGCCGCACTTGGTGGTGCCGCCGGCACACGAGAGCGCGCAGGTGCCGCCGGTGCAAACCTGTCCGAGCGCGCACGCCTTGCCGCATCCGCCGCAGTTCGCAGGGTCTTTCCCGGTGTCGACGCAGAGCGCGCCGCACTTGGTGCTGCCGCCCGCGCACGCGAGCGTGCAGGCGCCGAGCGAACAGACTTCGCCCGACTTGCAGGCCACGCCGCACGCGCCGCAGCTCGCCGGATCGCTCGCCAGCTGCACGCAGGTCGAGCCGCACTTGGTGGTGCCGCCGCCGCACGCGATGCCGCACTTGCCGGCCGAGCAGACCTCGCCGACGCCGCAGGTGGTGCCGCACCCGCCGCAGTTGGCGGGATCGACGCTGGCATCGACGCAGAGCTTTCCACACGGCACCGTGCCGCCCTTGCAGAAGTTGCCGCAGGTGCCGCCCGAGCAGAAATCACCGTCTCCGCAAGCGTTTTCACAGCTACCGCAGTGAGCGGGACTGCGCGTGGTATCGACGCAGAGGTCGCCGCACTTGGTGGTGCCGCCGGTACACGAGGCCGACGTGCTGTCGCCGAGCGAGGCGTCGACCTCGTCGATGCTGCTGTCGAGCACCGGGAAATCGGTGCCGGTCCCTTCGCTCTCGAAGGACGTGCAGCCGGCGAGGAGGGCGAGACCGGCGAGGCAGGCAGTGGAAGCGAGGACGAAGGCGTACGAGAAAGCCAAGCGAGGCATGCCGGGCGAGTCTAGCGCAATCGAGCTTCCGCCCGAACGCCGCTCGAGTGCTGCCGAATGCCGGCTGGGCGAGCGCGCCGCGAACGCTGGCCGAACGCAGAGCGCCGTGTCACTGCTTCGACGTGCGTCCGAAGCCGCCGAGCCCGCCGATCGAGCCGCCGCCGACGCGGGCGTCGTTCCCCGAGGCCCGGCGCGCCGGTCGACGGAAAATCCTCGCCCTTGGCGGCGATTTCTCACCCGGCACGCTCCTCTCGGCCTATCGCCGCGGCATCTTTCCTTGGCCACAATCGGCCGCGCTCGTCCCTTGGTGCAGCCCCGATCCGCGCGCCATCTTTCCGCTCGCACCGGGCGGACCACCGCCACACTGGTCGCGCAGCCTCCGCCGCACGCTTCGCAAACACCCCTTCCGCGTCTCGGTCGACGAAGCCTTCCGCGAGGTGATGCAGTCCTGCGGCGACACTCGCGAAGGCGGCACCTGGATCGTCCCCGAGATGGTCGACGGTTACGAGCGTCTCCACGAGCTCGGCTGGGCGCACAGCGTCGAGGTGTGGGAAGGCGAGGCGCTCGTCGGAGGCATCTACGGCCTCGCCATCGGTGGGCTCTTCGCCGGCGAGTCGATGTTCCACCGCAAGACCGACGCTTCGAAGATCGCCTTCGCCGAGCTCGTCGGCCGCCTGCTCGCCGGTGGCTTCGTCCTCTTCGACGTGCAGGTGATGAACGAACACCTCGAGTCACTCGGATGCGTGGAAATCAGGCGCGATCGCTACCTCGACCGCCTCGCGCAGGCCCTCACGATCACCGCCGCGATCCCCCAATGAAGTTTCCCGCGATGCTATGCTCCCGCGTCATGCGTCGCGTCGCGTGCTCCCTCGCCATCGCCTGCTTCTCCCTCGCGGGCTTCGCCAGCGCTGCCGACGGCAACCCCGAAGGCAGTGAAGAGGGCGCGAGCTCGCCGAAGAAGAAGGGCGCCGACGCACCGTTCGTCCACGTCACCGATCCTTCGACCGACGCCGCGGGAAGCGTCTCGGTCGGCTATGGCGTCGGGAACGCTTCGGCGGGCGCCGCCGAGAGGCCGATCCCCGTCGCGCCCACCGCCGGCATCGTCCACACCGCCACCGCTTCGTACGGCATCACCGGGCACTTCGCCCCCTTCGTCTCGATGCTCTTCCGGCCCGGCACGACCGACGTCGAGCGCGCGGCGACGGCGCAGTTCGGACTCAAAGCGCAACTCACCGATCCGGCCGGTCCCTTCCGCCTCACGGTCATCGGCACCGCCTTCCGCGAGCTCGATCACGCGCTCGGCGGCTCACTCCGCATCGCCGCCAGCTACGACATCGGCAAGCTCCGCCTCGCGTCCAATCTCCACGGCGAGCGCGTCTTCGCCACCGGTCGCGACGGCCTCGACGTCATGGTCCTCGCCGGGGCGAGCTACCAGGTGATCCCGATGCTCCGCCTCGGCGCCGAATACGTCGGACAAGACCTCGAAGAGATCGGCGAGAGCGCGGCCGAGGGTGGCGCCAAGCACTACGCCGGTCCGACCGCAGCGCTCGATCTCGGCGGCCCGTCCGGCCGTGTGCAGCTCACCTTCGGCCCGACCTTCGCGCTCACCAAGACCAACAACGCCTCGGTCCTCGCGCGCGCCGCGCTCAGTGTTGCGTTTTAGATATCCACGCTGACTGTCGCACGGGCTTTGTCGCGCAGGAGCGCGAAAAGCCCGCTCCAATTCACTGGCAGATGGTCTCATCCCCGGCCGTCGCCGGGGGCCCCTGCGAATCCTATTTCGAGCCGCATTTGTAGGCGTCGGGGAGTGATCCGAGATCGGTGATCGCCTTGTTGACGAAGGCCATGTCGGCGTTGGCCGAAGCAGTCCACGAGCTGTCGCTGATGGTGACGGTGGGCGCGGGGCGGGTGCCCGCTTCGCCCGTCGAGGTGACGATGGAGCCGCGACCGGGGAAGTCGGCCGCCGCGAAGGCGGTCTCGTAGTCGAAGAGGACGCCGAGCATCTTGTGCGAGCCGGTGACGACGGTGGTGAAGTTGACCGTCACCGAGGGCGCCTCGACCGGATTGATCCAGACGCAGTCGGGGCTGCCGTAGGCGGCGGAGATGAATTTCTTGTCGGTGATGACCCCGTCGTAGAGGACGAAGATGGTCGGGCCATCGCCATGGATGTTGGCGTTCAACTTGGCGAGGTCGTGCAGCTCTTTGGTGACCTGCATCGAGGTGCTGACGAGGCGGAGCGGCTGGATGGTGACCGGCACCACCTCGGCCTTTCCCTTCACCAACGTCTTCGAGGGATAGACGCTCTTGCGCGTTTCGGGATCGACGCTCGGCACGGTGGTGAAGTCGCCGCCGAGGATCGGCTCGGGGCTCGTCTTGGCGCGCGTCGGGTTGTCTTCGAAGGCCACCTGGAACCAGTAATTTCCCTCGGGAAGACTGTCGGCGATGGTGACCGGGAGATCGGCGTCGATGTCGAGCGTGCCGCTCTTCGGATAGGTGATGGTCGCGGCGGGCGCCGGCGTCGGCGAGACCGACGGGTCGCTGCTGAAGAGGAAGACGCGGAGCACGCCCTTGCCGTCGAGCCCGAGTGAGCCCGCGCCGCTCGCGAGATCGTACGTCGGGTGGGCGCCGACCTTGGCGACCTGGACGCAGAACGTCGCGCGATCGGCGACCGCTTGGCAGGGATCGACCGCCGTGTCGCCGCCGACGTCCTCGACCGCCGAGTCGGTGCCGACGCCCGAATCACTGCCCGGCGCGATGGTGAAGCTACTGGACGAGCAACCGACGACGACGATCGCAGCGAACCCGACAAAACGTACCAAGCTCATGCGTCCATCGTACCACGCGACGCCGAAGTGCCAGGCCGGGGAAGGACATTCCGTGATCCGAAAGAATACGGGCTATCGGGCGAGGAACGCGAGGAGGCGGCGGTTCACTTCTTCGGGCTGCTCGGCCTGCACGAAGTGACCGCAGCGCGCGATCTTCTCGACCACCAGTTTCGGCGCGTAGCGCTCGGTGCCGGGCACCAGTTGCTCGAAGCCGAGCGCGATGTCGTCGGTCGCCCAGAGGAGCAAAGACGGCGCGGTGATCGTCGCGTAGGTCTTGTTTCGTAGGCGATCGCGAAAGCCGCTGACGAGCGCCTGGCGATACCACGCCAGCATTCCCTTCGCCGCGCCGGGCTCGCAGGCCCCCTCGAGAATCGGCGCCAGCTCGTCGCGCCCGAAGTTCGTGCGATCGGTCGCGCAGGCACGGAAGATTTTGTAGACGTACTCGGCGCCGTTCTTCGTCAGCGTCCGCTCCGGAAGCCAGGGCAGCTGGAAGAAGAACATGTACCAGCTCTTCTTCAGCTGCGAGAAGCTGCTCGTCAGCCCCTTCTGGAACATGATCGGGTGCGGGCAGTTCATCACCACCAGCTTCTCGCAGTGCTCGGGGCGCGTGGAAGCGAGGTGCCACGCGACGGCGCCGCCCCAGTCGTGACCGACGACGAGCGCCGACTTCTTTCCGTCTTTGCCCGCCACGTGATCGACGAGCGCGCACATGTCGTTCGCGAGCGTGTCGAGATCGAACGGGCCGTGCTTGTCGCTCTTGGCGTAGCCGCGCTGATCGGGGACCAGCACGCGATACCCGGCCTCGACGAGCGGATCGATTTGATAGCGCCACGACCACCACGACTCGGGAAAGCCGTGGAGCAAGAGCACCAGCGGCGCGTCTTCCTTGCCCTTGATCACGTATTGCAACCGAACGCCGTTCACGCGTGCTTCGGCGTGGGTGACTTCGAGGTCGGAGAGGCGCATGCCGCAACGCGTAATCGACCTCGCCAGCGGCGTCGACGGCGCCCGCCGCGGCGTGATGACTCGCCATTGTTTGTCCGTGAAATGCAGCGTCGCCACCAGTGGCGGGAGACAAGACGCGTCGCCCGCGATATTCATCGGCTCCGATGGTCGACCGCGCGGCGCTCCTACGCACGATTCCGATGTTCGAGGAGCTAGCGGCCGAGGACCTCGACGCCCTCGCGGGCACGCTCGTCGAGCGCAAGTACAACGGCGGCCACATCATCTTCAACCAAGGTGACTCGGGCAGCGAGATGTACGTGATCGCCGAAGGTCACATCAACATCCACCTGCCTGGCGAAGGCTCGCGACGCGTCTCGCTCAAAGACATCAGCCGCGGCGAGTACTTCGGCGAGCTCGCCCTCTTCGACGACAAGCCTCGCTCCGCGAGCGCGCTGGCGACGACGAGCTGCGTCCTCCTCGAGCTCGGCCGCGACACCCTCTCCGACTATCTCCGCAAGCGTCCGCACGCGGCGATGGCGATTCTCCGCACGATGGCCGAGCGCCTCCGCGAGACGAACGCGATGCTCTCGGAGCGCGCGGCGAAGAACGTCGTCGAGGAGATGGAGCGCAACCTCACCTGGCAGGACAAGCTCGCCGACAAGATCGCCGAGCTCAACGGCAGTTGGGCATTCATCCTCATCCTCCTCGGCCTCACCGCGACGTGGTCGATCATCAACCTCCCGTCGATCGCCAAGCACATCCCCGGCATCCACACGCTCGACGCCAATGGCAACCCCGCCGGCTTCGATCCGTTCCCCTACATCCTCTACAACCTCGTGCTCGCGATCCTCGTCTCGCTGCAAGGTCCGCTCATCGTCATGAGCCAGAACCGGCAAACCATCAAAGACCGCGCGACCGCCGAGACCGACTTCAAGGTGAACCTGAAGAACGAGGTCAACATCGAGTCGATCTTGCGCGAGCTCGGAGAGTTCCGCGCCGAGTCCAACGCGCGGCTCGAGTCGCTCGAGCGCAAGGCCGCGAAGCTCGAGGGCGAGAGCTCGCCGTCGCAGTCACCGAAGTCGTAGCAAGGCGAGGACGTCGGTCGTGCTCGTCGCCTTCCTCAGCTCCACCGTCGTCGACTTCGGCGCCGTGCGCGATGAAATCGCCGCGCGTCTCGTGAAGCAGCGCATCGAGGTGAGACGCAGCGAAGAGGCTGATTTTCCCGTCAAACCGGGCGTCACCTCGCACGACGCCTGCCTCGCCGCGGTCCGCAGCGCGCACGTCTTCATCCTCCTCGTCGGCGAGCGCTTCGGCGGTGAGTACCGTCGCTCGAACAAGTCGGTGACCTGGCGCGAGTGGGAAGAAGCACACGGCGCGGGCCTCATTCCCATCGTCCTCATCCAGCGCGACGCCAACGACGCCGCCCGGCAAATCTACAAGCGACGAAGCGAGCTCGCGCGCAACCTGAGCAAGGCGAAGAAGCCGTCGACGGTCGCCGATCTCGACAAGCTCCTCCACGAAGAGTTTCCCGATCGCAAGCCGCGCGTGCACAACCTGCCCGGCGTGCAGCGCTTCATCGACGCGGTCCGCAAAGGTCACGAAGACAACTGGATCCACGACGACTGGACCGGCACCGCCGACGACGCCTTGCGCATCATCGACGCACGCCTCGGCTCCGCGCTCGCCAGCTACCACGAAGAACAGGCGGGAACGCGCGCGCTCGCGGCCCGTGGCGTGGTCGTCACCAAGTCGCTCACCGACGTCGCCAGCACCGCCGGGCTCATCACCGCCGAGCTCCGCCGCGGAGGCATCGGTCGCGACGAGGCCGCACAGCGTCTGCTCGACTACGTCGGCGAGAAGAAGGGCAACCTGCTCGGCTTCACCGAGGACGACGTGCACAACCTGATGCTCTATCGACGCGAAGGCGACCAGCTCGTGCCCGGGCCTCGCGTCTCGCACAGCCGCATCCAAAAGCGCAATCGCGTGTGGCACGTCGGTGAGGGGCACGTCGGCCTCGCGGTGTCGGAAAATGCCCCGCTGGTCAGCGGCGACATGCGCCAAACCTCCGGATTTCGCTCGACCGAGGGCAGCGAAGAGAGCGACGCCCACAACTACGTTTCTTCGATAAGCATCCCCCTCTATCTCACCGGAAATACGGCACATCCGGACGGGGCGCTGATCGTCACCAGCAGCCGGGTCGATCATTTCACCGAGCTCGATCAGTTCGAGGTCTTGACCGCGACGATGCTGGGGCGAATATTCACCATGCTATGGGCATGAACGACCTCGGCTTCAGCTCCGAAACCCTCGCCGTCGCGTCGGTCGCGCGTGAAGAACCGGTCGCCGGC
Organism: Deltaproteobacteria bacterium; assembly: GCA_025363655.1. GTDB lineage: Bacteria > Myxococcota_A > Polyangia > Polyangiales > JADJMO01 > JANYDK01. The sequence continues at coordinate 7,195 of JANYDK010000007.1, forward strand.
TTTCGAGCCCAGCGCGATCCGCTCGCGCACGTCCGTCGCTGGCTCGAGCTGATGCGCCGCGGGAAGAAGAACGAAGCGCAGCGCTTGATGGCCGAGGTCACGAAGAACGAGTCCGCCGCCGGCGAACGCCAAGTCGCCCGCATCACGCGCGCGGCACGTAAACGTACGCAGTGAGTAAAATGTCGCACTGGCTCTCATACGGGTTCGACAGTCTCATCCCCGGCCGTCGCCGGGGGCCCTGGGAGCACCGTGACGAGCGGAACACGGAGCAACGGGAAGACTAGAAGAGCTCCTGTTGAGCCTTGGGACGCCGGAAGGTCTTCGGCATGTTTGGGTCGTCGACCCGGGCGGTGAATTCGCCGGTGTGAAGGCCGAGGCGGGCGCATTGGACTTCGAAGAGCCTGCGCACGACGTCCCAGCGGGGGCCGTGGCCGATCATGCGTTCGCCGAATTGGCTGTCGTTCATCTTGCCGCCGCGCATCTGGCGGATGGCGTGCTCGACCTTGTTCACGCGCGCGGGATAGGCAGCGGTGAGGCGCTCCATGAAGACGGGCAACACCTCCGCCGGCAAGCGCAAGGCGATGAGCGCAGCGCGGGTCGCGCCGGCGGCTGCGCCACGTTCGAGCAGCTCGGGCACCGCGTCGTCGGAGAGGCCGGGGATCACCGGCGCGATGTTGAGGTGCATCTCGATGCCGGCGTCGGCGAGCATGCGCATGGTGGCGAATCGTGCAGTCGGTGAGCTGGCGTAGGGCTCGATGGCGCGGGCCATGTCGTCGTCGGCGAAGGGAATGCTCATGGTCACCGAGGCGCGCGCTCGTCGCGCGAGCTTGCTCAGCAGATCGACGTCGCGACGGATGAGCGCGCCCTTGGTGATGACGTGCACCGGGTTGCAATGCGCCAGACAGACCTCGAGCAATTTGCGCGTGATGCCGAACGACGCCTCGGCCGGTTGATAGCAATCGGTGTTGCCCGAGAAGGTGATGGCATCGCCCCCCCACGACGACTTGGCGAACGCTTCGCGGAGCAGATCGGGCGCGTTGATCTTGACGATGATTTTTCGATCGAAGTCGGTGCCTGCGCCGAAGCCCCAGTACTGATGCGTCGGGCGCGCGTAGCAGTAGGCGCAACCGTGGATGCAACCGCGATACGGATTGACGTTCCACCAACGTCCGAGGTCGGGGCTGTCGACGCGATTGACGATGGTCTTCGCGCGCTCTTCGAAGAACTGCAGCGCGTCGACCGGGGGCTCGCCGACCCACTCGACGGTGGTCTTCGCCCAGGGGTTGGGTGGATTGGCGATGGGCAGCGCGCGGACCACTGAACGGACGTATCACTATTTCGGAGCGGATGCAGCGAAACGGTGATCGGTCACGAGACCCATGGAGAATTCGAGAAAGTGTGAAACTACGAGGACATGTGCGTCTTCTGCGAAATCATCGCCGGCCGGTCGGAGGCTTCGGTCGTACTCGATGGAGCCTCTTCCTTCGCGTTCCTCGACCTCCATCCGCTCTTCCACGGGCACGTGCTCCTGATGCCGAAAGTGCACCACGAGACGCTCGTCGAGTTGCCCCCCGAGTTGGTCGAGCCGCTCTTCGCCGATGCGCGTCGCCTCGCGCGTGCGGTCGAGCTCGCGATGGGCGCCGAGGGGACGTTCGTGGCGATGAACAATCGTGTCAGCCAGAGCGTGCCTCACCTCCACGTCCACGTGGTGCCTCGGCGCAAGGGCGACGGGCTCAAGGGCTTCTTCTGGCCCCGCACGAAGTACGCAAGCGTGGACGAACGCAACGACGTCGCGTCGAGAATCCGTGCGGCGCTGTGAGTGACAGCTATTCTGCGTGACGACTTTCGCGCCAACCTTCATGGCGCTTCATCTCGCTTCGCTCACTTTGCCATGACCACCCCGCTCCCCACCGAACGTCGCCGCGTGATTCGACTCTTGCTCCGTGGTCTCCCCTCCTCGGCGGCCGGACAGTTGAGCATCGAAGGACGCACCGTGTTCGTCAGCGGGCCGGCGCAATCGGGTGGTTGGCCGGGGCGCGCGCTCGAGGACGGCGACGTCGACGGCGTCATCTGGGCCGAGGACGACGGGGTCGAGCCGACGTTGCGCGCGCTCAGCGCCAACTCGTGCGTGGTCGACGTGGCGCTCGAGCCATGATCGGGCTCACGGGGCGCGCACGCCTCTCGTGGGTGCCGACGGCAGCGTTCGCGGCGATGGGATGCGAAAAGAAGAACGACCTCGGCATCATCTTCCCCGTGAGGTGACATGTTCGTCTGCGTCGAGTGCGGCACCATGTCGGAGGCGTCGGGCATCTGCCCTCGCGACGGCGCGCCCCTCGAGAGCAACGCCGACGATCCCTTCCTCGGCACGACGATCGGCAATTTTCGGGTCGTCAAACGCATCGGCCGCGGCGGCATGGGCACCGTCTATCGCGCGGTGCATCCGGAGATCGGCGGGCGCGTCGCCATCAAGCTGCTCGCCGATCGACTGGTGAACCACAAGATGACGGTCGATCGCTTCTTCGCCGAGGCGCGCGCGGTCAACCTCATCCGGCACGAGCAAATCGTCAACGTCATCGATCTCGGACGGCTCGACGATCAGCGGCCGTACATCGTGATGGAGTACCTCGACGGTGCACCGCTCTCGACGTTGATGCGCAAGCGCTTGCCGCTCGGCACGCTCGCGCGGCTGCTCGGCGAGGTGCTCGACGCGGTCTTCGCCGCCCACCAAAAAGGCGTGATTCACCGCGATTTGAAGCCCGACAACATCTTCGTCACGCCCGGCGAGCACGCCAAGGTGCTCGACTTCGGCGTCGCCAAGTTGGCGCCCGAGCTCGACACGCGCGACGGCGTGACCCGCCAAGGTTCGGTCATCGGCACGCCCGCGTACATGTCTCCGGAGCAAGGGCTCGGGGCCGACATCGATCCGCGCGCCGACCTCTACTCCATCGGCGTCATCCTCTATCGCGCCGTCACCTCGATGCTGCCGTTTCGCTCGACGGCGACGTACGCGCTCATCAAGCAGCACGTCGAGGAGACGCCCGTGGCCCCGCGCGCGCTGCGTGGCGACTGCCCTCCAGCGCTCGAGGCGGTGATCCTCCGCGCGATGGCCAAGGATCGATCGCTGCGTTTCGCCGATGCCCAAGAGATGGCGCGCGCGCTCCACGGTGCGACGTCCGGGCTTCCCCCCGCCGAATTCGGCAGCCTTTTCACCGCACCGACGTGGGAAGAAGCGCCCCCCACGCCAGCCTCGCCTTCGGCCTCCGGGACGAACCTCGGCAGTCATCCGGCGGCGTTCTCCGCCGAGGTCGTGCGGCCGGAGATGCCCTCACACGCGACCGCTCCGGCGTTCGGTCTGCCGATCGATTTCACGACCCGTGGGAGCGCGACGTCGCACCAGGCGTCTTCGCAGGCGTCTTTGCAGCTGTCTCTTCCGCCGTCACGGCAGCCCGCACCTGCTCCGGCGGCGGTGGTCTTGCGGATGCCGCTCTCGATGGCTGCTCCGCTCGTTCCCGTCTCGGCGATCGGACGCGCGCAGGCTCCCGTGACTGCCCCCTCGCCGTTGCCGAGCCAAGCCCCACGTTCACGCTGGCCGATTCTCCTCGCGGCAGCGCTGGTGCTGATCACACCGCTCACGGTCGTCGCCATCCTCGCGGCGAGCCGAAGCAGCGAGAGCAAGACCGACAAGACTTCGAGCAAGCCGGCGAAGGGCGACGAGGCCTCCGACGACGACAAGAAAAAACCTCACAAAAAGAAGCACAAAGGTGATGATTCACCGAGCGAAGGTCCGAGGCCGAACGAGCGCGTCGTCATCGCCGTCGGCAGCGTCGATGCCGAACATCGTCCGCCGAAGAGGCTCGACGTCATCGCCTATCTACCGCACGCGCGCGCCCTCGCTTCGCGCTTCACCGCCGACCTCGAGCTGGTGGCCATCGGCGGACAGATTCACCCCGACGGCCTCGTCCACTTCGATGCAATCGACGACACGACCATCTTCACCTTTCGCCCAGCGGGCTCGGCCGAGGTCGGGAGCACCATCGCTTGCACGGCGATCTCGGTGCAAATCGACATCGAGAACGTGACGCTGGTGGAGACGCCGCTTTCGGTCTGTCAGTTCCTCGGTCGCGACGTGCCTCGGTGCGCGATGAATCAGGTGGTCGATCGTGGCGGCGCGCTCGCGAAGGTGCCGGTGTTCTTCGCCTATGCGGCCCTCAACAAGCCACAGTGGACCCTCGGCTCGCCGTTCGAGAAGCACATCGTCTTCGACGACGACTGCGCGAAGTAGCGGCTTTCTCGCCTGATCACTGGCTGGGCGTGGAGGTCAGCCCCGACGCGAGCATGTGCTAGAGTCGACGAGTCGTGCGTATCGGTGAGCTCCTGATCGAAGCCGGACTGCTCCGGGCCGACCAAGTCGAGCAGACGGTGCGCGCCCAGACCACTTCTGGGGGCCGTTTCGCCAGTGTGGCGGTGTCCCTCGGGCTCGCCGAGGGTGACGCCGTCTCGCGCGCCCTCGGACGACGACACGGGGTGCCCGCGGCGCTGCACAGGCACTTCGCCGGCATCGATCCGCGCGCCACCGAGCGCTTCACGCGGAAGATGGCCAACGCTTATCGTGCGGTGCCGCTCGGGTTCTCCACGCGTCACGCACGTACGCTGATCATCGCCTTCGTCGAGCCGCAGCAGCTCACGGTCATCGACGAGATCCAGTTCCTCGTCGGCGCGCGCGTGCTCCCGACGGTCGGGCTCGAGTGGCGCATCGAGCGTGCGCTCGAGCGCCTCTACGGCGTCAGCTCACGCAACATTGCCTCGTACGGGCGCGAAGAATACCCGCCCGAACGTGCCGACGATCTCGAGTTGGTCATCCAGCGCACGGGCAGTCCGCTCGAATTGCCGGCGCCGGTGCAACACGACGGCCCCAAGCGACGCCCCTCGGCCGAGCTCGAGATGCCTGACAAGCCGCAGTCGATTCCACCCCTCTCGTCGACGCCGCTCGGCTCCGAGCCGCCTGCGCCGGTGAGCGAGAAGGGCGCGCTCGCCGACACCACGCCGTCGATTCCGAGCGCGCTGCAGGGAGCGAGCGAATCTCCGCCGCGTTCGCTGACGAGGCCTTCGAAGCCGACGCTCGCCCGCGAGTCACGCGCACCGGAAGCGAAGTCCGATCCGCGCGCCGATCCCGACTCGGAGGCGAAGCCGAGGAAGACCACGCCGCCGCCGCTCGCCGCACGCGACGCGCTGACGTTGCTCGAGAGGGCGCAGACGCGGGACGACGTCGGCGATGCGCTCCTCGCGTTCCTCCGTCATGCATTCGGTTGTGGCGCCGTGCTCATCACGCGCAACGACGTCGCGGTCGGATGGCGTGCCTTTCGTCCGGTCGGCGCGCATCGCAGCTCACCGCCCCAAATCGGCGTCAGCGACTTCGAGACTCTGGCGTTGCCGCTCTCGACGCCATCGATCTTCGCCGCCTCGTACGACAGCGGCACCACGGTGCGCGGCGCCCTCTCGCCCGCCGAAGACGCCCCTCACCAGCGCGTGCTGCGGGCGCTGCAGACTTCGGCGCCGCAAGAGGCGGTGGTCGCGCCGGTGATCGCCTTCGGCGCCGTCATCAACCTCGTCTATGCCCAAGCGCCGGACGGCCGCCCCATCTCCGACGCGCTCGTCGCCTCGCTCGAAGCCACCTGCGCCGCTGCCGGACGCGCCTACTTGCGCATTCGCGACAGCTCGCGCTGATTGCCAATCGAGCGCTATTTCACGCGCGGCGGGATGATCGAGATGCCGGACGAGGTGACCTCGATGGTCGGCACACGCTGCATTTTGGCGAGGTTGGCCATCGCCACCGCGTCGCCACCGAGGCGCAGACAGAGATCGGACGCGAGGCGCAAGTCGGCGAGCGCGACGCGGAAGAGCGGGTGCTTGTAGCGTTCGAGCCCGTCGGGCGGCACGAAGGGAGAGGCGCCGTCGCAGAGGAGCGCGAGGAGCTCGAGCGCCGTCTGTCGAACGGCCTCGCCTTGGGTCGCGAGCTCGGGAGTGAGCCGCGCATGACGAGCGCGTCGTCGCAAATCACCCCAGACATCGAGCACGAAATCGAGATCGAGCGGCGCCGTCGTCGGCCACAGCTTGGTGTGCTTGCCAGCGAGCACCTCGGAGGCCTGCGCGATCGCGTCTTTGATTTCGAACCACGTCGAACCGAGCTCGTAGATGCGGATGGTGCCGTCTTCGCCGACGGCCGCGCAGTCGTGTCCATGGGGATGGAAGGCGACGCCCCAGATGGCGCCGACGTTGTCGTTGATGACGCAGACGCAATCGCGCGTGGTCGTGTCCCAGATGCGCACCGTGCAGTCTTCGCTGCCCGAAATGAGGAAGCGTCCCTCCGGGCTCCAGGCCAAGCTGGTCACCAAATCGGTGTGACCCTTGAGCACCGTGACCGCCTCGTCCCAGTGCGAAAGGACGATTTCTTGGCTGCGAATCGCCGCCGCGATCATCCGTCGATCGCGCGAGAAGGCGAGCTGCAAGTGGCGCTCGGCGGTCGGCTTGACGTCGCCGAGGGGGAACATCGCCGATGGGTGCTCGCGATCGCCTTCCCACACCGCGGCGCCGCCTCCGTAGAGGAGACCGACCTGCGCGTCTTCCGGGCCGAAGGCGACCGCGCGCACTCCGATGCCGCCGCCGGCCGGGAGGAACATGCGCTTTTTCAAGCGTGCATCGCGTCCCGAACCGCCGGTGACGGAGTAGAGACGTGCCGAGTGATCTTCGTGACCGGCGAGCAGCAGCGAACCGTCGAGATTCCACGCGAGCGACCAACAGGGGATCGGAGTACCGGCGGCGTCGGGCACGAACGCACCGATGACCTCGTTCCAACCCTGCGTGATGCGGATGACGCCGTGCGCGCAGCCAGTCGCCCATCGCGAGCCACGCGCGGCGACCGCGAGGATCGCCGCATCGTGACGAGGTAGCTCGCGGAGCAGCGAAAAATGCGAGGCGTCCCAGAGACGCGGGATGCCGTCCTCGTGCCCGGCGAGGATCTCCGAGCCCTCGGCCCCGTAGGCGAGCGCGCGCGCGGGAACCTCGGCTTGGATGATCCGCTCGCAGCTCGCCGACTCGATGCGGTGAAGCTGCTGCAGGATGAAGGAGGGAATCCCCACGGTGGGCAGATTAGACAAGCGTGGCGGCGTCTGTCACCGCTGCGCTGGTTCGGTCGCTTTCGGCGTATCGTCGCCGGACGTCGCGGGCAAGCCCAACGAAGGTGGTAAGAGCGTCGCGGCGCTGATTCGAGCCACCGATTCGGCGTGCGACAGGGCGAGCGGACGGAGCCCGAGGAGCCCGACGAAGGCGACGACGGTGGCGCCGATGGCGATCGTCCAACGCGCTTTGCGCCCACGCGTCGGCCGCGCGCTCCACGAGGGAGGCGGAGAGGAGACGCGCAGGCGGCTCACCGTCACCTCTTCGTCAGCGTTTTTCGTGGCCTTCGGCGGCGCCGGACGCGTCGACTCGGGCTCGACGAGCGGCGCCAGCGTCTCGGTGTCGTCGAGCGAGCGATGGAGGCGCGGTCGCAAATCGGCGGGACGAAGACCGGCGACCGCGGCGAGCGCCTCGGCCATTTCGCGCGCGCTCTGGAACCGATTTTCCGGGCTCTTGGCGAGGCCTTGTTTCATCCACGCATCGAACTCGGCGCGGAGCGACGGGACGATGCGCGACGGCGCGACGGGATCGGCGGTGAGGATGCGCGCGCTGACCTCTTGGAACGTCCCCGGGCCGAACGGCGGCAGGCCGACGACCATCTTGTAGACCATCGCTGCGACGCTGAAGAGATCGGCGCGTTCGTCGATTTGGCTGGCACCGATCACCTGCTCGGGGCTCATGTACGCCGGCGTTCCCAGCACCGCCCCCGCACGCGTCGCCTCGACTCTAGACGACGTCGGACCGTCGTCGAAGACCTCGAGCGTGGCCTTGGCGATCCCGAAGTCCATCAGCTTCACGAGGAGGCCGCCGTGCGCATCGACGCGGCAGAGGAAGACGTTCGAGGGCTTGACGTCACGATGAACGACGCCGGCCGCGTGGGCGACGCTGAGCCCGCGACAGAGCTGGTGAATCACGCGCGCGGCCATCGCGAGCGGCAACCGGCCTTCACGCCCGAGCCGGTCCCCGAGCTCTTCGCCGTGAAGGAGCTCCATCACGAGGATGGGCGCGCCGTCGTCGAAGTGACCGAAGTCGTGGACGCGCGCGATGTTGGCCGACGACTCGCCGAGACGCGCGGCGAGCCGTGCTTCCCGCTCGAAGCGCGCGCGTGCATCGGGCGACGACTTGGCCGCGCCGTGCAGCACCTTGATGGCGACGCCGTGCCCGAGCGCCTCGTGCTTGCCGCGAAAGACCGCCCCCATCGCCCCCGCGCTCAACTCTTCCTCGACGCGATAGCGACCGAGCACCAACGCGCCGGGGCGGATGGAGGAGCTGCGACTGTCCGTTGGGGCAGCGGTCACGGCGGAGACACCTCGCGCGTGGGGGGCGTGGGGGCGTCACGTTCCTTGCGCGAACTGCGTAGGGCGTTGACGACGATCATCAGCATGTGGCGGCAGGGGAAGCCGTGGGACGGAAATCGACCTCGAATGCGCCACGCCCACGATCTGAATCATACGGGTGGGAGCGCGCCGCTGATGCCGAAAGGCTGCAGACTTTTGGCCTCACTTCGCGGAATTCGCGGGCTTCGGACCGAGCAGGCTCGCCAGACGATCGGGGCGATCGGTCATCACGCCGGGAATCCCCTCGGCGACGCAGCGAGCGAGCTCGGCCTCGTCGTCGACGGTCCAGACGTTCACCCAACGGCCACGAGCGCGGGCCGCGGCGAGGAACGCCGGGTCGACGAGGCGCATGCCCTCCCACTGCAGAGGCATGTCGAGGACCTGCACGCGCGAATCGTCGAGCACGGGGGCGTCGTTACCTGATTTCAAGGCGAAGACGGCGGCGATGAGCGCGTCGCGGGCGTAGAAGTGGCACGCCTCGGGCGCGAGCTCGACGAGGCGGAGGCCGAGCGCGTCGTCCTCGCTGCCGATGCAGACGCGCTCGAGGGCGCCTGCGTGTTTCAGCTCGTCGACGAACGCGGCGGCGTAGGCAGCGGCGGCCGGCTTGAGCTCGATGTTGAGGGGCGTCTTCGGGAGCGCATCGAGCAGCTCGCGGAGACGCGGAATGCGATGACCCTTGCCCCGCTCGGGAAAAGAAGCCCCAGCATCGAGCGTGAACCGATGCGCGGCGTCGAGTCGGAGGAGCTCGACGTGGTCGAACGAAGCCACGAGCCCGCGTCCCTCGGTGCAGCGATCGACGTCGTCGTCGTGGGCGATGACGAGCACGCCGTCGCGCGTCGCCTGCACGTCGAGCTCCAACATATGCACTTCATGTTTCGTCACCGCTTCGGTGAACGCGAAGAGCGTGTTCTCGGGCGAGACGCCGGCTCCCCCTCGATGCGCGATCGCGAGCGTCGGCACGGGCGGCAGCGCGCGGAAGAACGGGTGGCTGAAAGCCGTCACCTCACCACCACTTCTTTCCGCGCTTGTCCTCGGGCACGCGGCCGAAGTCTCCGTCGAGATCGGCGACCGCATACGCGAGAATCGCCGCTGCCGTCGACGCTTGTCCGAGCGAGCGTGGATCGATCTTGTCGTAGGTGTCGTCGGCCGAGTGGTGGTGATCGAAGTAGCTGGACGCGTCTTGATCGAGGTTGAACGCCGGGACGCCGGCGAAGCGAAGCGGGCCGATGTCGGAGCCGACGTGCTCGCCTGCGTGCAGGACACCGATTCCGAGCGGCGAAAGGGCCGAAGCGAGGGTCGGGAGCCCCTTCTCGGCGCCGTTGCCGATGACGTGGGCGAGCGAGACGACGCGACCACCCCCGACGTCGAGCTCGACGGCGCCGACGTAGCTTCCGAGCTCGGCCTCGTGCGCG
>JANYDK010000014.1 GCA_025363655.1 Deltaproteobacteria bacterium
CGCTCGATTGAAGAGAAGATTGATATCGCGGAGAACCGGAAAGAAGACTTCCGCCGCGAGATCATGAACTTCATCGGCGCGCTCGCGATCGAGGGCCGCAAGTTCGACTGGCACACCAACGATCGTCTGCGCCGCGCGCTCGAGCTCAAGCTGTTCGAAGATCAGAAAGACTCGATCAAGCTGAAGACGCTCGTCTCCGCCGTCGTCGACAAAGAGACGCAGGAGAAGATCGACGTCATCAAGGCCCGCCTCATCAAGTACTTCGGGTACAACGAGGTGTCGGCGACCGACGTGCTCAACTACGTCGCCTCGATCTTCGCCCGCGGTGACGCCAAGGAGTGACCGCGCGCTTTCGTGGGGCGCACCCGGATGCGCGGCGGTTTGGCGCCCCACGAAACAGCCTTCACGCCTGCGATGCGTGGTGCGGGACCAGATTCTACTTCTCGTCTCATGCGAGGATTTGTAGGCTCCAGTCCCCTTTCAGCGTACGAGGACGATCAAGAACATGGCGACCGTCGAGCAGAAAAAAGCGCACACCATCGGCAAGGAAGCGGCCCGCAAGGAAGCCGAGAAGCTGGCAGACAGCTTCAAGGAAAAGCTCGGCATCACCTGGGAGTGGGACGGCGACACGCTCGAGTTCGTGGCCAAGAGCGGCACCGCCAAAGGCACCAAGGGCACGGTCATCGTCACCGACAACGACATCGCGGTGAAGATCGAGCTGCCGTTCCTCCTCAGCGCCTTCAAGGGAATGGTCGCCGGCAAGGTCAAAGAGAAGCTCGACCCGATCAGCTGATCACTTCGGCGTCGACGCCGAGCGCACAAGCAACCAGGCGAAGAAGTGTCTTCTTCACGTGGTTGCTTCTGCGTTCGGCGGTGCTGTTTTTGAGAGCCTTCTTATGCTTACGAGCCGCTCGGGGGCTTCACGGCTTTCATTGCCGACTCGCTGTGACGTTTGACCTTCATGTTCTCGAGCTCCTTCATCAACGCGATGGCGGAGAAGGGCTTGGCGAAGAAAGTGGTGGCGCCCGCGAGCTTCGCCTTCTCGCGCGAGGCCGGGTCGTCCATCGCCGAGATGATGATGATCGGGATGTGCGCCGTCGTTGCCGAACTGCGAAGGCGACGGCAGACCTCGAAGCCATCGAACGCGCCCGGCACCATCAAGTCGAGGATGGCGACGTCGGGGATTTGCTTGCTCGCTTCGTCGAGCGCCTTCACACCGGAGGCGACGCCGACGACTTCGAAGCCTCGTGCTTGCACCAGCGCGGAGATCATTCGACGGATCGAGTCTTCGTCCTCCAGCACCAGGATGCGCATCTGCTCTGTATATATAGGGTGCGGTTATGGGGGAGCAATCTCTTGATCGAGGCGTCTGTCGGGAGACCGCTGCCGCCGCGGCATCTCGCCGCACGATCACCCGTGAACCCTGCGAGATCGCCGAATTAAGCCGGTTCGGCGGGGAGCTCAGCCACCAGGCGTCCGTCGTCGATACGCAGCTCGAGCCGGTGACTACGCGCCATCTCGGTGAGGAAGACGAGCGCAGCGCGACCTCCCTCACGAAGTGAGCGCACCGCGGCGTCGCTCCCCTCCCCCACACCTTCGACGACGAGCGCGCGACCGACGATGGTGATGCGCACCTCGCCGCCGGGCTCGCTCCCACGAAGCGCGCGATCGAGCATCTCGGCGACGAGCGCACGAAGCGCCGACGGCATGCCGTCCGCAATGACGAGGGTCGAGGGGACGTCGGTCGGCGGAAGGACGATGTCGATGGTGAGGACGACCCCGCGCGAGGCGAAGGCCACCGCCGCCATCGACGCCTCTTCGCGTGCGAGCCGCGCCAAGTCGACCGGCGTGCTGGCGATGTCTCCGCCGATGCGCGCCATTTGCCGCGTGAGCGAGAGGAGCTCGGCGCCACGCGAGAGCGAGTCGTGCACCTCTTTGAGGAGCGCGGTCGACGACTCTTCGGAGACGCCAGCGTTCTGCGTCTTGATCTTGGCCGCACCGAGCGGCGCGAGAATGGCGCGGAGGTCGTCGGCGACAGCGTCGGCGATGCGCGCCATCGGCGCGAGGAAGGCGTGTGGACCGGCGCCATCGGCCGTCGAGTCGAGCGGCGGCGGACGCGACGAGTGCCCTGGCTCGGCGAAGACGGCGGCGAGCTCGCGCGCGTACGCTTCACCTTGTTTCTTCGCCGCCTCGAGCTCCTTGCGCAGCTCGACCAGCTCCTGCTTGTCGGCCGCATCATCGGCCGGAAAAATGAGGATTTCGCGTGAACCGTCGAGCTCGTAGCGACCGCCGTGACGAATCGCCATGCGCGCGAGCCAGCCACGCTCGGCCGACGAGATCGGCGCCGTGTCGGGACCGAGAGCGACCGAGAGCTTGACCTCGGCACCTTCGCGCTTGAGGTCGACCACCTGCGCGTTGCTGAAATTTCCCGCGCCGAGGAGCATGTGGAGCATGCGCCGGAGCTCGGACTCGTCGCCGTGCACCGCCGTGCCTGCTCCCGGCGCGAGGTTGACCTTGGCATCGGGCGAGACCTCCCAGAGGAGCGCCGCCAAGTCGACCCGACCACGACGTTGACGCTGCGTGCTCGGTCCGTTGATGAGCGCGAGCTTGCTCATCGCGCCTTCGAGGAGATCGAGCGTCGATTCGAGGCCGTCGCCTTCTTCACTGGTGCTGCTCAGCGTGATCGGACGCTCGGAGCCGGGGGGCCGATCGCTCTTCGGTCCGCCCGCCGGTTGGCTCAGCGGCCCGGGAATCGGCGTCGGATTCTTGGTGAGGATTTGCACGCCCTTGCGCAGACGCTCGGCCGCGCCGCGTGCCTCCTGGGTGAGCAACCACGACAGCTCACTGCGGGTGAGTCTCTCCCGATCGCTCATGCGCTCGCCTTTTCTCCGTGCGCGTTCTCGGCCTTGGCGCGATGAATCGCCGTGGCGCGGAGCTCGCGTTTCAAGACCTTGCCGGTGGGATTGCGGGGGAGCACTTCGCCTTCGGGGAGGAAGACGAACTCGCGCGGCACCTTCGGCCCGGCGACGCGCTCCTTGCAGTACGCCTTCAGCTCGACGGCTGGATCGGCCAAAATTCCTGGGCGAAGGACGATCACCGCTTGCACGCGCTCGCCCCATTCTGGGTCGGGGACGCCGATGACCGCGACCTCGTCGACCGCTGCGTGCGACTCGAGCAGGGCCTCGACCTCGGCGGGATAGACGTTGACGCCGCCGCTGATGATCATGTCTCGGGACCGACCTTCGATGTGGTAGCAGCCGCGCTCGTCGAGCCGCGCGAGATCGCCCACCGAGAAGTAGCCGTGGCGCATCGAGCCTTCGGTGGCCTTGTCGTCGTTGTGATACCCAGCGACCAACATCGCGTTCTTCGTGTAGAGCTCGCCCACGGCGCCCGGCTTCACCGGCTGTCCGGCGTCGTCGAGGAGACGGATGTCGTTGCCCGGCACCGAACGCCCGATGGTGCCCGGCGAGGCGCGCAGATCTTCGGGGCGCGCCAAGGTGACGATGCCCGTCTCGGTCGACCCGTAGAGGTTCCAGACGATGTCGCCGAAGAGATCCATCGCCTTGTCGCTGTCGGGACCGGGCAGCGGCGCGCTGGTGCAGAACAGCGCCCGCAACGTCCGCGTGTCGTACTTCTTGATTTCGTCCTCACCGAGCGCCAGCAGCCGGTGGAGCATCGTCGGCACGAGCACGGTGGTGGTGATGCGATGTCGCTCGATCGCCTCGAGGAACTTGCGCGGCTCGAACTCGTCGAGGAGCACGACGGTGCCACCGAGCATGTAGGTCATGCCGATGAAGCCGAACGCCGTCGTGTGGTAAAGCGGGCACGAGGCGAGGTGCACGTCGTCGTGACGAAACGGCGCGTGCCGGAGGAAGGCGATGAGCGAAGGAATCAGCTCTTTGTTGAACTTGCGCACCGCCCCCTTGGGCTTACCGGTGGTGCCGCTCGTGTAGACGACGACGGCTCCTTCTTCCTCGGATTTTCCAGGGTCGCGCGCCTCGTCGAGCAGCTCTGCGAAAGGCGTGAAGGCGCCCGGCGCGGCGTCGCCGACGACGAAGAAATTCTCTTTCGTGACGTTCGGCAGCTCGGCCATCGCCTTCTCGACGGTGCCGGCGATCGACTCGTCGAAGACCAGCGCCGCCGCCCCGCAGTGGTTCGCGAGATAGACGAGCTCGCTCGGCGTCGAGCGCCAGCTGATGGTCACGATGGCGCTGCCGACGCGTGAAGCCCCAGTGCCGAGGGTCAGACACTCAGGCCTGTTCTTCATCATCACGAGCACGCTCTTGCCCGCGAGCCCGCGACGGCGGAGACCGTTGGCGATGCGGTCGCACTCGCGATCGAGCTCGCCGAAGGAGAGCGTCTTCGCGCGGTGAATCAGCGCCGGTTTGTTCGGCGTGTTCGCCCCGTGGATGCGATAGAGCAGCGACGGGCCCGCCTTGCCGGCGGCGAGGTTCTTCGCGGCGGTGATCACGCCTGCGGGGTGCAAGTCGTAGATGAGGCCGGAGTTGACGGCGAGGGCGGCTGCGTTCTCCAGGCGTCGCGCGACGTCGAGGGCTCCATCGCGCAGTCTCTGGCCGAGGCTCATGGCGTCGAGTCTATCACTCAAATCTCGACCCTCGGGGCCCTGCTTCGGCCAAAGTTGCGAAAGCAATCTTTGGCGAAACGGAGGATGCTCAGCTGTCCCCGATGAGACTTCCTGCATTTGCCACGGCCCACTCCCACGCCTTCCAACGGGCCCTCCGCGGACGGGCCCAACGTCCTTCCCCGCGAGCTTCCGAGCGCGGCGTCCGTGAAGATTTCTGGTCCTGGCGCGGGGCCATGTACGAGCTGGCGACCTCGCTGACCCCGGAGTCGATCGCCCGCATCTCGGCGGTCGCCTTTCGCGAGCTGGCGGCAGCCGGCGTCCGGACCGTCGGCGAGTTCCACTACGTCCACCATCAGAAAGACGGAACCCCCTACGAGCAGCGCACGCTCCTCTCCGAGCTGGTGGTCGAGGCGGCGCGCGCGGCGGGGCTCCGTGTTTGTATTCTTCGCGTCGCCTATGCGCGCGCCAGTGCTGGAAAAGAAGCTCTTCCCGAGCAGCGACGTTTTTGCGATCCCGACGTCGACGCCGTTCTGCGCGACGTCGAGACGCTGCGCGCACGCTATCGCGACGCCCCCGACGTGCGCGTCGGCATCGCCCCCCATTCGGTGCGCGCGGTCCCCAAAGAATGGATCGGCGAGCTCGCGGCCCATGCACGCGCCCACGATCTCCCGTTCCACATGCACGTCGCCGAGCAGCCGGCCGAGATCGACGCGTGCCTCGCCGAGACGGGAAAACGCCCGGTCGAGCTCCTCGCCGACCTCGGCGCGCTCGGTCCTCGATTCGTCGCCGTGCACGCGACCCACCTCGCGCCGCATGAAGCGGAGCTTCTCGGTCACGCCAAGGCCTTCGCCTGCCTCTGTCCGACCACCGAGCGCGATCTCGGCGATGGGCTCCCCGACGTCGCCGCCCTCCGAAGGCACGGAGTGACGATTTGCGTCGGGGTCGACTCCCACGTGATCTGCGATCCACTCGAGGAAATACGGGCGATCGAGACAGGGGAACGCCTCCGGGTCCTCCGCCGCAACACCTACGAACCGACGAACGGGAAGAGCCCGGCCGAAGCGCTGTGGAACGACGGCTCCGTGCATGGCGCCGCCGCGTGTGGCTTCACCGAGGCGTTCGGCGAGGTCGAGATCGTCCGTGACGACCCCGCGCTCGAGCTGGTGGCGGACGAGCTCCTCCTCGACGCCGTGGTCTTCGGCGCGCCGGGTCGAGTCATCCGACCGTTCCCACCGATTGCGCCCACTCGTTGACCGCGGGACCTGCACGTACCAAGTACAACCGGTGGCCGATTCGCCCGACTCGCCCCTGATCCAAATCCGCAAACGTACCGAGCGCTCCGAAACTGAGCGATATGCGCCCAAACCAGCGTGGCTCAAGGTCCGTGCGCCCGGCGGCGAGACGTACACGACGCTGAAGGCGACGCTTCGCAAGCTCGACCTCCACACCGTCTGCGAAGAGGCGCGCTGCCCCAACGTCGGCGAGTGCTGGGGCGAGGGCACGATGACGATCATGCTCCTCGGCGACACCTGCACGCGCGGGTGCCGCTTCTGCGCGGTCACCACGGGTGATCCCCGAGGCGCGGTCGACGTTCGCGAGCCCGAGCACGTCGCCCGCGCCATCGCGCGGCTGGCCATCAACTACGTCGTCTTGACGATGGTCGACCGCGACGACTTGCTCGATGGCGGCGCCGAGCACGTGGGCAAGACCGTGCGCGGCATCCACGCCCTTCGCCCCGACATCCTCGTCGAGACGTTGGTCGGAGATTTCGGCGGGCATCTCCGCAGTGTCGACGCGTTGCTCGAGGTCGGCATGCCCGACGTCTTCGCCCACAACGTCGAGGTCCCGCGCCGCCTCCAGCGCACCGTGCGCGACGTCCGCTGCTCGTGGGATCAATCGGTCGACGTCTTGAAGCGCGCGAAATCACGCGGCGCCAAGGTGACGAAGACGAGCCTCATGCTCGGCATGGGCGAGACGAAAGACGAACTCGTCGAGTCGATGAAGGAGCTGCGCGCCGCCGACGTCGACATCCTCACGCTCGGTCAATACCTGCGCCCGACGCCCAAGCACCACGAGGTCGCGCGCTTCGTCGAGCCCGCCGAGTTCGACGAGCTCCGTGACATCGGCCTCTTGCTCGGCTTCAAATACGTGGCCTCGGGCCCGCTCGTGCGCTCGAGCTACCACGCGGCCGAGGATTTCGTCCGCTCGATGCTGAAGCCCGAAGACGCCGCCGCTGCCGACGAGCTCCTCGCCCAGCGGCGCGCCAGCTCGATCGCCGCCGCCGCCGCCGAAGACGAACGTCAGTCTCGCGGGTAAGCGTCGGCCGTTCGCGA
Source organism: Deltaproteobacteria bacterium (assembly GCA_025363655.1). Classification (GTDB taxonomy): domain Bacteria; phylum Myxococcota_A; class Polyangia; order Polyangiales; family JADJMO01; genus JANYDK01. The sequence continues at coordinate 6,919 of JANYDK010000014.1, forward strand.
CCTCGACCTACTCGAGCACCATGATCACGGCGCCCTCTTCGACGGGCTGTCCTTCGGCAACTTTGATCTCTTTCACGGTCCCCTTGGCGGGCGACTCGACCGGCATCTCCATCTTCATCGACTCGAGGATGGACACCACCTGCCCCTCGTCGACGGCGTCGCCGACCTTGACCTCGATTTTCCAGACGGTGCCGGTGATGTGAGCTTGCACGTTGGTCGCCATGTTGCGTTGATACTCCCCGAGAAAAGGTGGACCGCGGCCTTGCGGTCAGGCTCGTCGCGCACGGACGAAATAGCCGAGCCGCCGTCCCGACGACAAGCTAAGAGTGCGTTTTCCGACTCTTGGGAAGCGCGCTCGACGACATGCCTACATCGTCTCGTGCGACCTGCACACGCAATCGTCGCCAGGGCGAAAAGCCGTTTGACCGTGCCTTCCCGCGCGCGCTACGTTTTGTCATTCTCTCGCGCGCTCGCTGGGCCCTGCCTCCGGCCAAGAGTTCGCACGGTGCGGTGTTGTAGATCCCAATGACGAACGTGCGAGGCGTGTCCAGATGAGTGGCCCCCAAAAAAACGGAGTGAACGGCGCAATGGCAGAGCAGAAGGAATCCTCGGTCCTCTTCTCCCTCAAGGAGCTGATGAACATCGAGGAGAACCGCATCCGCGAGGAAGAAGACGCCAAGAAGCGACGCGCCGAGGACGAGGTCCGCGCGAAGGAGACCGCCGAGCGCTCGGCCCGCGAAGCCGAGGAAGCCCGCCTCCGTGACGAGGAGGAGCGTCGCCGCCAGGACGAGCTCCGTCGCCGCATGGAAGAGGCCCAAATCGAAGCGGCCAAGTCCGCCGAGATCGAGAAGCGCCGCCTCGAAGAGCAGCACCGCCTGCAGATGGAAGCGCTCTCCAAGCAGCAGGCGCACGAAAAAGAAATCCACGTCATCCAGTCGCAGAAGCGCAAGGGCATCCACCCGGCGATCTTCGCGGTCATCGGTATCGTCCTCGTCGCGGCGCTCGGCTTCGTCATCTACACCGTCGCCATCGTCCCCAAGACGCAGGCCAAGGAAGCCATCGCCAAGGCGCAGAAATTCGCCGCCGAGAGCGACGAGACGTCCTGGGACGAGGCCGACAAGCAACTCGCCATCGCCAAGGACAAAGACCCCACCAACCCTGAAATCAAGACGATTTCCGACAAGGTGTCCGACAAGCGCGCGAAGGCCGACGCCGAGAAGAAGGCGAAGGAAGACGAGCGCGATGCAGCGCTGAAGAAGCTGCAGCAAGATCTGAAAGACGCCAACGACGCGCTCAGCAACGCGAAGGACGAAGCGTCCATCGCCGCAGCGAAGGCGAAGATCGCCGAGACCAACAAGAAGATCACCGCGGTGGCTGCACCCGTAGGTGCTACGCCGAAGGGACCGGCCAAGCCGTGCGTTTGCCCGCCGGGTGTTCCGCTCTGCAACTGCTGAAGCGCTGAGTCCAACGGAGCATCGAGCCCTCTCGCAATGGAGGGCTCGATCATTTTTGTCGGTGCGCGCGGCCGCGCGACATAGGCTCGCCAGCCATGCCGCACCGTCGAATCGTCCTGCCGCTCGACGTCGCCACCGAGGCCGAAGCGCGTCGCCTGGCCGACGGGCTCGCCGCGCATGTCGGCGTCCTGAAAATCGGCCTCGAGCTCTTCACCGCGGCCGGTCCGTCGGTCCTCGCGCTCGGTGCTGCGCATCAGCGAGACGTCTTCCTCGACCTCAAGCTCCACGACATCCCCGAGACGGTCGATCGCGCCGTCGCCGCGGCCGCATCGCATGGCGTCCGCTATCTCACGGTCCACGCCAGCGGCGGCGCGACGATGCTTCGCCGAGCGGCCGCGCGCGCCGAATCGAGCGGTGGAAAACTGACCCTCCTGGCGGTCACGGTGCTCACCTCGATCGACGCCGCAGAGCTCGCGGAAATCGGCGTCACGCGCCCCCTCGCCGAACACGCTGTCGCCCTCGCCCGCCTCGCTTGGGCGCAAGGCATCCGCGGCTTCGTCTGCTCGCCGCTCGAGGTCGCGGCGATGCGCAAAGAATTCCCCGAGGCGACGCTGGTCGTCCCCGGCGTGCGACCTCGTGGCACCGACGCAGGCGATCAGCGTCGCGTCGCCACCCCGGCCGAAGCGATCCGCGCCGGCGCCGACTTGCTCGTGATCGGACGGCCGATTCGTGACGCAGCCGATCCAGCCGCCGCCGCGCGCGCCATCTCCGAAGAGATCGCCGGGGCCTGCGCATGAGCAGCGATCCTCGCGACGACGGAGACGAGGGGGATCGCGACGATCGCGACGGACGTGCGCAGACCCACGCGGAACCGGAACGGAGCGACGTGCGCTACGTCTGGGGAATCCAACCGGTGCGTGAAGCCATTGCCGCGCATGGAGGCAAGCTCCGTCGGGTCCTCGTCGAGCACCGCGCACGTGACGCCGAACAGCTCGAGGCCGTCGCCCGCTTCGCCCGCGATCGAGGCGCCACCGTCGAGCGCATCGACCGCAGCCAGCTCGACCGCATGGCCCGCGGCGAACGACATCAAGGCGTCCTCGCGGAGGCTCCGCCGCTCCAGCTCGTCGACGAAGAAGAGCTGCGCGAGACCCGCGCAGGCGACGATGCGCCGCTCCTCATCGCCCTCGACGAGCTCACCGATCCCCAGAATTTCGGGGCGATCGTCCGCAGCGCGGTCGCCCTCGGCGCCAGCGGCGTCGTCTTCCCGCAAGATCGCAGCGCGCCGCTCAGCCAAGCGATGGGACGGGCCAGCGCCGGCGCCGTCGAGCACGCGCGCCTCTGCCGCGTGCGCAACCTCGCGCGATACCTCGAAGCGTCCAAAGAGACGCTCCAGGTCGTCGGTCTCGACGCCGCGACGCCGCTCCACCTCCACGACGTCGATCTCACCGGGCCGACCATTCTCGTCGTCGGCGCCGAAGGAAAAGGCCTTCGTCGCTTGGTGAAGGGAGCATGCACGACGCTCGCTCGCCTGCCGATGCGCGGGCCGATCGCCTCGCTCAATGCCAGCGTCGCCGCCGCGCTCGCCCTCTACGAGGCGGTCCGTCAGCGGAGGAGCGCCGCCTCACGCACGCCGTGACGTGCATGCCGTGACGTGCGCACCGTGACGAATCGACCGTCGACAGGAGCCGCCACGGGAGGCGTCGCGCTCGTCGTCGGCTCGGCGTTCGTCCTCCATCTCGTGCTCGCGCCGCTTCGCCGGCTCTCCGGCGACGAGGCGTACTACTTGTGTGCCAGCCGCAGCCAGTGGCCGATCTCCGATCATCCCCCGCTCCTCGGTGCGCTCCTCGCGCTCGTCGATCACCTGCTCGCTGCCCTCCCCGTCGTCCTGCGCGTCCGCGCGCTCGCCGCAGCGCTCCAACTGTGCACCACCCTCGGGATCGTCGCGCTCGTCGACGCACTCGTAGAACGAAAAGGCGAGGCCGCGCGCGCACGTTGGAGCGCTGCCGTGCTCGCCAGCTACGGGCTCTTTCCGATGGCAGGGGGGCTCCTGACGACGCCCGACGCCCCCCTCCTCGCCGCGCTCGCGTGGCTCTTCGCGATCCTCGCGCGCTCTCGAGAATCTTCGGCGAAGCGATATGCGTCGCTTTCGACGCCGCTGCTGCTCTTCGGGTTCGCGCTCCTCGCCGGCCTCGCCAAGGTCACCGGGCTCGTCGTCGTGCTGCTCGCCGCGTTCGAGACTTTGCGCCGACGTCGCCTCCGCGACGGCCTCGCGCTCCTCCTCGGCGCGCTCGCGGTCGCGCCGATCGTGGCGACGTCGCTCCGCCTACAGATCTCTCACGCGCTCGGTCACGGGCCGCTGATCTCCGCACCACGACTCGGGGCTCTCGCGGCCGTCAGTGCGTTCGTCTTCGGACAGCTCGCCCTCTTCTCGCCAGCAGTCGTCTTCGTCGCCCTCGGTCGGGCTGGTCGCGACACCTTTCGGCGCGCGCCGGCAGCGAGCCTGAGCGCGCTCGTCCTGCTCGGGCTCTGCCTCGTCTCTGCGATCATCTCGGGACGCCCTCCCGAGCCCTCGTGGACCGCGCCTCTCGGCATCGCGCTCTTCGCGGTCGCCGCCGCAGTGACGGCCCCGCTGCGCCCGCTCCGACGAGCAGTCCTCGCCATCGCCACCGTGCCCACGTGTCTCGCCGTGGCACTCTGGGCACTGCCTGGACCCTTCGCGTCCCTCGCCCACGACATAGACCCTCTTCGGAAGGTGCCGCACGTCGGCGAAGACCCTGGGATCGAACCCCCGTATGCAGCCGCAGCACGCCGCTGCGTCGAATTACTCGAATGCGATGAAATTCATTATATTTTCGATAGATACACGACGAGATTAACTGCAAATTCTCAATGGCGGCCCGGCCACTGAACGCGCGTCGAGCGCATTCGTCGTCGATTTCCATTCAATGGATCGACCGTCGGCCTTTCGGACGACACCGAATAACCGTGATGTTTTCTAGACTTGGCGCACGCAAGTCGATGCGACAGACGAGAGTTCGACCCCTCACTTCAGGAAGTCGTTGAGGGTCTGCTCGTCGTTCGATTCGCGGCGGGAAACCAGCACGCGAGGCTCGGGGACGTGGCTGCGGTGTCCGCGCGAGCGTCTCGGCGTGGAGGAAGCTTCGCGCCGAACGGCTGACGCGGGCAACTGAAGCGCTCAGGCTGCGCCGAACTTGCCGCACGAGCTCTGCGATCGATCAGGTTCGTTCACGCTCGATCACGCGTCGCACGATGGCGATGGCGTGATCCACCTCGTCGGAGGTCGTCGACGGCGGCAACGAGAAACGGACGGGGCCCTCGAAGCGCCAGTGCTCGTCCGGATGCGCGCCCCACATCGCCGTCATCGTCGACGAGGGCTCGGGCACGCCGGCGTGGCAGGCCGGGCCTCCAGAGACCGCGAGCCCTTCGAGGTCGAGCGCGGCGACGAGCTCAGGCGAAGGCCAACCGCGGAAGGACGCATGCACCACGTGCGGCGCGCGGGCGCCCTCTGCAACGTCGCCGTTGATGCCGACGCCGTTCGTGGCGACGAGCGCTGCCTGCAGTCGATCGCGGAGACGAGCGACGGCTTGGTAGTGGGCGAGCGAGATCCCCGCGGCGCGCACCGCGATGGCGAAGCCCGATGCGAGCGCCGCGTCCTGCGTCCCCGGTCGCAGGCCCCGCTCTTGTGCGCCACCGCGGAGCACCGGCACGACTGGATGGCCCGGCCTCGTGCAGAGCGCGCCGATGCCCTTGGGGCCGCGGATTTTGTGCGCGGCGAGGACGACCGAATCGGCGTGCGCGAGGAATCCTCCGGGAGGCGGGGCGACGCGGCCGACGGCTTGGATGGCGTCGACGTGCACGACCGCGCCGTGCGCATGCGCCGCTTCTGCGACCTCGACGATCGGTTGGATGACGCCGGTCTCTCCGTTCACGGCTTGGACCGCGACGAGTCGAACTCCACCGCGCGCGAGTTGGGCCCGCACGTCGTCGACGTCGATGGTCCCGCCACGCGTGACCTTGGCTTGCCGAAGCTCGACCCCGTTCTTCTCCAGGTGCTCGGCGACGGCGAGGATCGAGGCGTGCTCGATCGGCGCGAGGAGAATCGCTCCGCGCGGCCCCACGTCGTGCGCGAAGGGCGCGCGCAGGGCGATGTTGGACGCTTCGGTCCCTCCGCTCGTGAAGACGACGTCGCCCGCCTTGCCGCCGACCAACTGGGCGACGACGCCGCGGGCTTCGTCGAGGAGCGCACGCGCCTTGCGCCCTTCGAGGTGCACGCTCGAGGGGTTTCCCCAAGCGTCTTCGTAGGCCGCAGCCATCGCCTCCACGACCTCGCGCAGCGGCGGGGTCGTGCTGTTCCAATCGAAGTAGATGCGCGGAGGAGGCACGGCTTCCAGTTGTCTCGCCCCCGGGGAGGGAGCGCAACGAACGCGAGCGCTAGATATTAAATCCGTCTAGGCTGACGCGGTGATGATTCGGCCGGGTCCGCGCGCGCTCCTCCGGAGCCTCGAGGCGATCGCGCGCGAAGCTCAGACCAAAGTCCGCTACGAGACCATCGCCAGGCCGCGAGGCGTGCGCGCCGAGGATTCGATCGCACGGGGTGGCCTCTGCACCGTCCGTGGCGAGACGATGATCGTCTGCGACGCGACGCTGCCGACCATCGACAAGGTGGTGGTGATCGCCGAGGCGCTCGACGCACTCGGGGTGCAGCTCCTGGCGTTGCCGCCGATTCTCCGTGCGCGACTCCGCACGAAGCTCGAACGTGCGTCGCTCAGCGGACGATCGGCAGGCGCGTCGGCATCCCTTCGCGGCTGATCGTCAGCGTGCCGAGACGCTCCGCGTTCTTCTTCGCGACCTCTCGCTGCACCGCCTCGGCCAGCTCGGTGAAGGCTTTCCCGATCGGGCTCTGCGGCGCCGCCTGCACCACCGGGGTGCCTTGATCGCCCCAGATGCGAACCTGCGGATCGATCGGGAGCTGCGCGAGCAGGCTGGTCTCGGCGAAGTCGGCGACCTTCTGCCCACCGCCGCTGCCGAAGAGCGTGTGCTTCTTGCTGCAGCCGTCGCAGATGAAGTGGCTCTCGTTCTCGACCACGCCGAGGATGGGGATGTGCAGCTTCTGGCACATCGACACCGATTTGTAGACGTCGATGAGCGCCACCTCTTGCGGCGTGGTGACGACGACGGCCCCGGTCGCGCGCGTCTTCTGCGAAAGCGTCAGCGCGACGTCGCCAGTGCCGGGCGGAAGATCGAGGATGAGGTAGTCGAGCTTTCCCCAGTTCACGTCCTTGAGGAACTGCTGGAGCGCACCGTGGAGCATCGGTCCACGCCAAACGACGGCTGCCTTCGGGTCTTCGAGGAGGAAGCCGATGCTCATCAGCTTCACGCCGAAGCGCTCGAGCGGCTCGATGAGCTTGCCGTCGAGCGACGAGGGACGACCGGTGACGCCGAACATCGTCGGCACGCTCGGGCCATAAATGTCGGCGTCGAGGAGACCGACGCGCAATCCCTGCCGGGCGAGCGCCATCGTCAAGTTGGCCGCGACCGTCGACTTACCGACGCCACCTTTGCCGCTCATCACGAGCACGAGGTTCTTCACGCCGGGAAGCGGATCTTCGCTGGTGATTTCGCGTGACCCCGTCGCCGAGCGAAAGACGACCTCGACAGTCGCGGTGGGGAAAGTAGCCGCGAGCAACGCTCGCGCTTCGGCCTCGATCTTCGTGCGTGTCTCTTCGCTGGCGCCGCTCTCGATCGATACGCGCACAGTCTCGGCCTCGAGAGCCGCGCGGAGCAGACCGCCTTCGACGAGCCCCTTCGCCGAGGCCGACGACGGATCACGGAGCGGACCGAGCGCCGAGAGGACGGAGTCGACGTCGAGCTTGTTCATGGCGCACCTCGTAGCCTCGATGCCGTCCGTCGGCCAGACGCCACCGACACGCCCTTGCCTGCATCCATCTGTCGTCTCCCTCCCGCGGCTCCCGCGAGAGTAGGGCTGCGTCACCGACTTCGCGGAGCGCTGCCCGCGCCGAGCCTTGGTCGAAGGGCCATTTCTTGCTAATTGGAAGCGCCGTGGAAGCGACGAACGAACAGGCCCTGCCGCCGACCCTTTGGCAGCGCTACAAAGCCTCGCTCAAGCCGCTCGCGGTCGAAGAGCCGATCGACGTCGCCTGGCACCGTCTCCTTGCCTACGGCTTCGCGCGCGCCGCGTATCCGACGCCGATTTCCGCCGATGCCATCACCGTCGCGGCCATTTTCGTCGGCGCTGCCAGCGGCGTCTGTCTCGCCTGGCCCTTCCAGCATCACCTCCTCGTCGGCGCCGCGCTCTGCACCTTCTCCGCGGTGCTCGACTGCGCCGACGGTCAGCTCGCGCGCTTGCGTAAGAAGAGCTCGAGCTTCGGTCGCATGCTCGACGGCGTCTCCGACACGCTGGTGATGGCGGCGATCGTCATCGGCGCCGTCATCCATCTCTTGCAGAAGGGCGAGCCGTGGTGGTTCTGGCCCTTCGCCGCCGCCACCGCGCCGACGTGCACTTTCCACTTCGGCCACTACGACCACTACAAGAATCTCTATCTGCGCCTGACCGAGCCGACCTACCGCGAAGGCGAAGATCTCGAGACCGCCCTCGAACGCAAGAAACAATCGCTCGCCGAGAAGCCGCCGGGCCTCGTCATGGGCTTCGTCTGGTGGCTCTACATCTACTACGTCACCAGCCAGACCAACTACATCCGCGTGACCGATCCGTACACCTCTGGGCGCCTCGCGCTCATGCCCGCGTACGATGCGAAACAGGCCGAGATTTACCGCAGACACTGCCTCGGGCCGATGCGCATGTGGCGCACCTTCTTCGGGCTCGGCACGCACGTCTTCGTCTTCTCGATCCTCGCCGCGCTCGACCTCTTCGAGTGGTACGTCGTCTTCCGCTTCGGCGTGCTCAACGTCCTCAACTATGCGTTCGCTCTGCCGTGGCAGAGGCGCGCGTCGAAGGCCGCCTTCGAAGAGCTCGGCCTTCGCCTCCCCGACCAGCGCGGTTGGGATCGCAGCGAGAATTCCGCCGCGACGACGTGACGCTCTCGCGCGAGAGGCCGGTCGCTTGTCGGCAAGGCCGCGCCCACCTATCAGAGCGTCGTCATGCGCGCATGCATCCTCGCCGCCGGCATCGGCCAACGACTCCGTCCGCTCACCGACGACAAGCCGAAGGCGCTCGTCGAGGTCGCGGGAATGAGCTTCCTCGATCGCTTGGTCACCCAGCTCGTGGCGGTCGGCGTCACCGAGCTCGTCGTCGCGACGGGCTTTCGTGAAGACGCGGTCGTGGCCGCTCTCGCCCGTTGCCCAATTCCATGGCTCGTCCGCCGCAACGACGCGTACGACAAGACGCAGAACAGCGTCTCCCTCCACGCATGCGCGGACGCACTCCTCGCAGGCGGCGCGCAAGACACCTTCAAGCTCGACGGCGACGTCGTCCTCGACATCGAGGCGCTGCGACGCCTCATCGAAAAGCTGCGTGAATCCCAGTGCGATCTCGTGGCAGCCGTCGACGCACGGGACGATCTCGGCGCCGAAGAGATGAAGGTCACGCTCGAGGGTGGGCTCGCGAGTGGCAGCGATCGCATCAGCGCGTTCGGCAAGCACCTCGATCCGCGCACGAGCGTCGGCGAGTCGATCGGCGTCGAGTTGATCGCGGCGAAGGCACTGTCGCCATTTGTCGACGCACTGGGCGCGCTCGTCACGTCGGGGACGACGAATCTCTACTACGAGGATGTCTATGATCGATTGCTCCCAGGTCGTGGCGCCGCACGGACACTCGATACGCGCGCGGTGATGGTCGGCGATCTCCCATGGACGGAGGTCGACACCGCCGCCGACCTCGCTCGCGCGGCAACGATCGCCCTGAAAACCCGTCTTTCTTGAGTTGTTTTCGAGAGCCAGCCGCAGCCGTCAGTGACATGTCGATGAAGTCGTTCCGCGCGAACACACCTTCGCGGAAACAACCGATTCGGACTTGGCCTTGCGGTTGCAGTGTTGGGAAGGCAGCTCCGTCGAACCGCCTGGAAACAGTCCGTTTCGTCGTGGGTTGTGTAGTGAAGACCGTGACCGAGTCGCTCGACGCCGCATCTCTGCCGCATACCCAAGTGCGGGAATGACGGCGTGTGCGGCCTAGGCACAGATGTGGCGAGACGACGTCAGGTTGATGACCCCGTGAAAAATTCGTGGCTTTTCGTTGCCGTTTCGTCGCGGACCGTGATACCCGGTGCCCGCGATCCCGGCTTCGTAGAGGCTTGCGAGGAGCTTGATCATGTCTGAGGGAACTTCCCGTACTTCGAGCAACGGCGTGACGCTGACCGCCGTGCCGCCGACGCGAGGCCGCAAGGCCCGCGAGGTCAAGCGCGCGATCATCCTCGCGGCTGGACGTGGCACCCGCCTCGTCTCGCAGGAAGAGTTTCCCAAGCCGCTCAAGCCGGTCTCGGGTGTTCCGCTGCTCGTCCGCATCCTCCGCACCCTCCAGTCCGAAGGCATCACCGAGGCGGTCGTCATCGTCGGCTTCCGCGGCGAGCAAATTCGCAAGGCGCTCCTCGCCGAGCCGAGCCTCGCGCTCAAGCTCACGTTCGTCGAGAACGAGAATTACGACAAGGCCAACGGCGTCTCGCTCCTCGCCGCCAAAGACTACGTCGACCAAGACTGCATCCTCTCGATGGCCGACCACCTCTATGCGCCCGAGCTCGTGCGCCGCCTCCGCGAGGCCGACCTCAAGGGCGCTTGCGCTCTCGCCGTCGACTACGACATCGAGCGCTGCTTCGACATCGACGACGCCACCAAGGTCAAGCTCGTCGGCAACAAGATCGTCAACATCGGCAAGGAAATCGAGAGCTACGACGCCATCGACACCGGCGTCTTCCGCATCGGCCCGGCCCTCATCGGCGAGCTCGAGAAGCTCTACGTCGCGCGCGGCGATGCCTCGCTCTCCGACGGCGTGCGTGCACTTTGTGCGAGCGGCCAGTTCGTGACCGTCGACGGCGGCGACGCTCGTTGGATCGACGTCGACACGCCCGAGGCCTACGCCCGCGCCGAGGCGATGATTCGCGTCTTCGGCGACCAGCTCGGCGACGACCCGACCGCCGCGGCGAGCATCGATCCCGAGTCGATGGAGCAGTTCGCGCCCACCTGGGTGCGTGCCGCCCAGCCCTATAAAGAAGACCACTTCGAGCTCGCCGCAGGTCGCACCGGCCTCGCGCGCTTGATGTCGAACGAGTCGCCGTTCGCCCCGAGCGAGCGCGTCCTCGCGGCCATCGTCGAAGCGGCCCGCGCCGGCAACACCTACCCCTCGAGCGCCAAGCAATTGCGCGAGAAGCTCGGAGCCCGTGAAGGCGTCGCTGCCGATGGCGTCGTCCTCGGCGCCGGCAGCACCGAAATCATCGACCTCATCGTGCGCACCTTCGTCTCGCCCGGCGAAGAGGTGCTCATCAGCGTGCCGACGTTCTCGATGTACGAGGCTCGCACGCGCGTCGTCGGCGGCATCCCGGTGCTCGTCCCGATGACGGACACCTACGACTTCGACATCGCCGGCATCCTTCGCGGCGTCACCGAGCGGACGAAGGTCGTCTTCCTCTGCACGCCGAACAACCCCACCGGCAATCGCATCGACGAGGTGTCGCTCCGTCGCATCCTCCGCCTCGGCCTCCCGACGGTGATCGACGAGGCGTACCACGAGCTCGGCGACGGCGCGCCTTCGCTCGCGCGCATCATCGAAGAGTTCCCCAACGCCATCGTCATCCGCACCTTCAGCAAGGCGTTCGGGCTCGCGGGGATGCGCCTCGGGTACTCGCTCTCGCACCCGTCGGTCGCCAAGCTCCTCAGCCGCGTGAAAATCCCCTGGAACGTCTCGACGTTGACGCTCGCTGCCGCCATGGCCGCGCTCGACGACGTCGCCGATCAAGAGGCGCGCGTGCGCGAGCTCCGTGCGGGCCGTGCGTACCTCGAGCGCGAGCTCGCCCGCATCACCGGCGTCGCCGTCCTCCCGTCCGAGGGCAACTTCGTCCTCTGCGACATCCACGAGACGGGCATGTCGAGCGACGCCATCGTCCAGGCGATGCTCGTCGAAGGCGTCTTCATCCGCTCGCTCAGCGTGCACCACATGGATCGCGGCTACGTCCGCGTGACGGTGGGTACCGCCGAGCAGAACGTGAAGTGCGTCCAGCAGCTCCGTCGCGTGCTCGCAGGCGCGGCTCGTCGTCCGTCAGCCGCCCTCCGCGCCGTCGCCTCCGACGCCGAGTGACGACGCTCGTTTCGCCGAAGATTGCTGCGCAACTTCGGCCGTCCGGTCGATCTCGCTTCGCTCGGTCGCCGGACTGTCTCGTTTCGCCGAAGATTGCTGCGCAACTTCGGCCGTCCGGTCGATCTCGCTTCGCTCGGTCGCCGGACTACAGCGGCAGCGCGTCCGGATCGACCTCGATCGGTCGACCGGCGTGTGCTGCGATCAATTTGCGAAAATCGGCGGGAATCGGGTCGCTGAAGCGCAGCCGTTCACCCGAGATGGGATGACTGAAGCCGAGCACGATGGCGTGCAGCATCAGGCGCGGCGCATCGAGCAGCGGAAGGTTCGCGCGTAGACGATCGCGCGTGTAGACGCGATCGCCGACGATGGGCATCCGCGCCTCCGACATGTGGATGCGAATCTGGTGCGTGCGACCGGTCTCGAGGCGGCAGACGATCAACGTCGACGGGTTCTCGCCGGTCGCGAGCGGCATGACCGGCGCCACGTGGGTGATCGAGAGCTGACCGGCGGCCTTGCCGACCGACTCGTCCTTCGCCGAACCACGTAAATTGTCGCCGCGATCTTGCATCAAGTACGAGCGATAGGTGCGCTTGCTGGTGAGCTCGCCGTGGCAGACGGCGACGTAACGCCGTTCGATGTCGTGCGTGCGGAAGGCCGCGGTGAGCAGCTTCTTCGCCGCGAGCGTCCGCGCGAAGACGACGAGGCCGCTCGTCTCCTTGTCGATGCGATGGACGACGCCGAGCGAGGCGTGCGGCTGTTGGCGAGCGTTGGCGACGAGCCAGCGCTGCAGGCGATCTTCGAGGTGGACCGTCTCGCTGTCGTCGTACGGGACCGTGGAAATTCCAGCTGGCTTGCGCACGACGACGAGGTGCGAATCACAGTGGGCGATGGCCGAGTCGTCGAGGGTGCCGCGCGGGTGCGACTCCACGCGACGCGCTGTCGGACGAACTTCGAGACGCGCATCGACCCGGACGCGCGTGCGACCGTCCTGTACGCGCACGCCGTCGAGCGACACCTTGCCGCGCTCGATGAGCGCGCGTGCATCACCCCAGCTGACGCCCAACAGGGCGCGAAGCACGCCGTCGATCGGACGCCCGGCCTCTTCGGCGGTGACGACGTGGTTGACGTCGGCCGTCGGCTTCGGCGCATTCTCTTTGGTCACGTGGGTCGTGTATCACGCTTCGCGACGAGCACTCAGAAGGGCAGAGGCAACGGGATTTCGATGATGTCGGGCGGCTTGCTGGTGCTGGCGCTCGGCGGCGGCTTGGCGGACGTGGAGCTGGAGGCGGACGTCGAGGGCTTGGCCGACGTGCTCGGCTTCGGCACTGGCGGCTTCGGCACTGGCGGCGGCTTCGGCGTCTCGATCGCGGTCGGCGTCTGCGTCTGCGTCGCGCTCGGCTTCGGCTTCTTGTGGTGCGGCTGATCGTCGGTCGGCTCGTTTTCCGGAGGCGCGGCGGCCGGCTGGGGCGCGGGTGGCGGGGTCGACGAGCTCGGCAAGAGCACCCAGATGATTGCGCCGATGCCGACGACGACGACGAGCGCGAGGAGGTACATCATCCACGAGCCGCCACCACGCGACCGCGGACCGCTCGAGTAGGTGCCGTCGCTGAACGGTGGCGTCGTCATCGCCCCGACGTTGGCACCACCGTTGGTGCCGACGTTGGCCGGCTGCCATTCACCTTCGCGCGCATAGGGGGAGATCATCCCTGCGTCGGTTCCGCCAGGCCCCGCGCCGTTGCCTGGAACGCGCGCCGTGTGGGTGCCGAAATCGAGCCCCGCCGCCGTTTTTCCGCCGCCGTAGCCACCGTCGTTCTGCGCCACCATCACGGTCGGCATCTGCGGCACGTTCACCACCTGCGGCGCATTCGGCACATTCGGCGCGACCGGCGGTGCATACGGCGACGGCGCGCCGAAGGCCGTTTCACCTCCACCGCCGGGCACTTGCACGACCGTCCCGGCCTCGACGCGCGGCGCAACTGGCGCGGCCTGGGCGACCGGGCTCGCGTGCGAAGGACGAGTGTCGGGAAGATCGGCGGGCGTCGCGGGCGTCTGCGGCGCGTCGGCAGCAAGACCCTTCGGAAGCTCTCCGCGGGCTCGAGCATCGAAGGCCGCCACGGCCGCTGGATCGCCCGGACCGAACATCGCGTGAGGCGCGACGCCGAGGCCGACGTTGCCGAGGCCGACGTTACCGGGCAGCGCCGAGCCAACCCCGCTCTTGCCGACCAGGAGCGACTTCTTCGGCAGGCGCTCGGGGGGCGGCGCTTCGAGCGGAATCGAGGCTTCTTTTGCCGCGTGCACGAGCGCGCGCATCATCGCCGCGGCGCTGGAGAAACGATCGCCCGGCTTCGGCGCCAGCGCGATCGAGACGACGTCGGCGACCTCCTTCGGGACGCGCGGCGCGATGACGTCGAGGCGCGGCGCATTCCCGCTGAGCACGGCGGCGGCGATCGAGCGCGCATCGTCCCCCTGAATGGGACGACGGCCGGCGAGCATCTCGAAGATCATCGCCCCGAGCGCGTAGAGATCGGCCCGCGCATCGACCGCCTCGGCAGAGAAGACCTGCTCGGGCGCCATGTATTCGGGCGTGCCCATCACCATGCCCGGCTTCGTCAGCTGCGCCTTCACCTCGCCGAGCGCGCGCAGCTTGGCGATGCCGAAGTCGAGAATTTTCACGAGGAGGCCGTCACTCGTCGCGCCCGGTTGGCCCGGCGCGTCGGTGAGGAAGACGTTCTCCGGCTTCATGTCGCGATGGACGACGCCGAGACCGTGCGCCGTCTCGAGCGCCACCAGCACCTGCACCGCGACGGTGAGCGTGAGCGGCAGCGAGAGCACCGGCTCGCGCGCCAATCGACCGGACAGCGGCTCGCCGTGGAGCAGCTCCATCACCAAGAAGGCGAGGCCCTCGGGCGACTGATCGACGTCGACGACGCTGACGACGTGCGGGCTCTTGATGTTCGCGCTGACCCTCGCCTCTTGGACGAAGCGAGCGACGACGTTGGGGCGGCTGGACAGCGCCGGGTGGAGGAACTTCAGCGCCACTTCGGTCCCGAGAAACTCGTGCCGCGCTTCGTAAATCGCGCCCATGCCCCCTTCGCCGAGCTGCCGGCCGAGGCGGTACTTGCCGTTGACGAGGGTGCCGGGGCCGATGGTCACAAGTACACGAATTCCGTGTTGATTTTTCGTTTCGAGGACGCCACGCTGCAATACGCTCGAGCACGATATCCGGGTTGTGGACGAGAATACATCTCGCTGGGCGTCAGGGTTCGCGTGAAGCTGCGGACACACTCGTCCGTCCAAGACCTCGAGCAGACGCCGTCTCGCCCTGTTTCGAGCTCCTGCACCCTCTGGTGCTTTGCGTGCATGCTCTGCTCGTCGAACCGCAATTCACTGCAAGACCCTGAGCAAGACTCCGACCTGACCACGAGAGGCCAAGGAACCGCGCCATGACGATGAAACGAATCGCTCACGCTCACGACAAGACCCCGGCGTGGCGACGCACCTTGGGCGGGCTCAGAGTCCTGCGAACGTTGACGAAGGTGGGAACCCTCGCGCTGCTCGCTGGCCTCCCCCTCGCGGTCACCTCTTGCCAAAAGGCTGGCTTCCAGGGCCTTTCGGTCATGGGCGGCACCATCAACGATCCGGCGAACAAATCGCTGCGACGTGGGCTCCTCCAGTTCGGCCTCGACGAGGCCTGCAAAGAGATGTTGAAGCAGCCGACGGCGTTGCGCGAGGGCGGTGAGACGGCGGGCTCGGCCACGAACCCGACCAACGGGCGATTCTTCCCCCGCACGTGCTCGCAAGCGCAGGCCGCCAACGGCGACCTCGTCATCAGCTTCAGCGGCACCGGCTACACGTACGCGGCAGGTGTTCACAAGGTCACCTTCGATGCCGCGGCAACGGTCGAATACGACCAAGACTTCCTCATGTCGGGCGACACGCTGTACGGGTATTTCCGCACCAAGCAGGTGAGCAAGCCCGACATCAAGCTGCGCGTCATCGAGTCCACGCTCCCCTCCGTGGTCAACCAGCTCACCGGCTTCGGCGAGAACTACGCAAAGCAACTGCTGAGCGATCGCCTGCGCGACGGCTTCACCGTCCGTCGAAATTCCAACAGCGAGACCGACTTCCGCACCGGCATCGTCCAGCTCGGCACCTGGCCCAAGGTCGGCTACGCCATCGAAGGCGGCCTCACGCTCGCCAACGATCGCACCGAGGTCCACGAGCAGCAGCGCGACTTCATCGGCCCGATCGAGATCGAGGACGACAAGGTCATCAAGATCAACGGCAAGATGGACGGCGCTGCCGGGGTCAACATCCTCGTGATGGACGGCTCCACCGGCGACGCTTGGATCCAGAAATACCTGACGATCGGCGACGCCACGCCGCCGCCCGCGCCTCCCTTGCAGATGATCGTCGCCAAGCAGGGCAACGATTTCCAACTGCAAATCAAGGGCAATGGTCGCTACTGGCTGGTCTTCGACAACACCAGCACCATCCAAGGCGGCGCCGCTCCGCCGGGGAATTTGTTCGACGATCGCGCGGCGGTGGTGAGCTTCGCCGTCGTTTCCAGCGACAAGTAGAGTCGAGCTCGATGATCACCTCCCGGCCGTCGCCCGGGGGCCCCTGCGGGAACTTCCTGCCCTTTCGGCAGTCGCTCCTCCATGGACCAAATGATCAAGACCCGCTTCACCCCCGCGCTCATGGCGCGGAGGGACGACGTGTGCACTGGGCGAGCGCTCCCGGCGCTTCCTGCAGGGACCGTGGAAAATCGCATCGAGCTGACCGGAGAGCTGGTCGCTCGTGAGAAGATGCCGCCGATGGGAACGGGGAACGGCAAGGCGGGCAAAGCGAAGCCGGCTCCGAAGCCGCGCGGCTCGGGCCTGCGCGCGTGTCCCTTCTGTCGCGAGCTCTTCACCGACGACGAGACCGACACCTGCCCCGAGTGTGGGCTGACGGTCCGTGACCTCGCCGAGCTTCCGCCTTCGCCGGACGCCGAGCAGCTGATTCACGAAGAAGGTCATGCGCGTGCGGCAGGACCGGCGATTCCGCAGACCGAGATGATGCCGTGGAAGGACATGAGCCGAGGGCGCGGACCTTTGCTGCTCTTGTCGGTGGCCGGCATCGCGACGTTCTTCTTCCTCCCCTGGGCGCGGCAGACGGTACCCGAGACGAACATCTTCTCCGCCATCGATCTCACGCATCGCACGCCGTTTTTCTGGTCGGCGCTGGCGGCGTGGCTGGTGCTGTTTCCTTCGGTGCTGACGCGACGAACCATCCTCAAGATGGTCGGCGCACGTGTCGCGGTGGTCGCCCTCTCGGCGGTTCCGGCGATGCTGGCGATCACGATGTTGCGTGCGCCGACGCAGTTCGTCGTCAAGGGCCTCCACTTCGCCATCGAATGGAGCGCGGGGCTCTACGTGACGCTGGCGCTGTCGGTCCTGTCGACGATCTTCGCGTTGCGTTTCGGCGGAAAGCTCGACGACGTCACCGTGGCCAAGGGTTCGCGTTCCGAGAAAGCCGAGAAGGCCGAGAAGAGCGAGACCGTGCACTGATTCGGCTGGAAATCGATGGAGGAGATCGACGGCGACTTCCGCGCGTAAGATCGACTCAACATGGACATCAGCCTCGTCCTCACGCACGACTGCAACCTCGGCTGCGGCTACTGCTACACCGGCGCGAAATTTCGCAAACGGATGCCGCGCGAGACGGCGCACAAGGCCCTCGATCTCGCCTTCGGCGGGCGCTCGGACGAGATTCAGCTCTCGTACTTCGGTGGTGAGCCGACGCTGGAGATCGACCTCCTGCTCGAGCTCGCGAAGGAAGCGCGCATGCGTGCCGGCAAGCTCGGCAAGAAGCTGGTGCAGACGGTCACGACCAACGGCACGCTGCTCGACGCCGAGAAGATCGCCGCGCTCTACGCAGAGGACATTTACCTCGCGCTCTCGATCGACGGAGTACAGGCAGCGCACGACGTCAACCGACCGCAGATGGGTGGAGGTTCGAGCTTCGCTGCGGTCGAACGATGCCTTCATCTCCTCATCGCCGCCGGCAAGCCCTTCGAAACCATCTCGGTGGTGACACCGGCGAGCGCGCCCTACTTGGGCGAGAGCGTGCGGTTCCTCTTCGACGCCGGCGTGCCGCGGGTCTCGCTCAACCCTTGCTACGAAGCCGCGTGGGACGACGACGCGCTCGCGGCGTGGGGAAAGGGCCTGAAAGAAGCCTCGGAAGCGATGGCGTCGTGGATGCGGCGCGGTCGAACGGTGAGCATCTCGACGTTCGACAACAAGATCCTCGCCGCGCTCAAGGGCGGGCTCGGCTGCGAGGACAAGTGCAAGCTCGGCGACGGCTTCGCCGCGGTCTCGCCCGACGGCTGGCTCTACGGATGCGAGCGCCTCGTCGCCGAGGACGACAAGCCAGGCGATCGCATCGGCCACGTCGACACCGGCGTGCAGATGCCGAAGGTGAAAGAGCTGCGGCCGAACATCGGGGAAGATCGCCACGCGATCAACGAGGAGTGCGTAGAGTGCACCGAGCGCTTCCGTTGCAGCGCTTCGTGCGGTTGCGCCAACCGCGCCGAGACAGGTGATTTGCAAGTCGCCGGCGGCGTCCAATGTTGGCACGAGAAGACGAGCGCGCGCATCGCCGACGAGATGGCCGAGGGGCTCTTTCGTGAGCTCGATCCGGTCTTCCTCCGTTGGTTCTACGGGCGCATGGGCATCGATCCCGAGTTGCTCGCCGAGAAGATCCGTGACGGCAGCATTCCCCTCCCCCAGCTGACGCGCGATCAGGCCACCATCGGCACCGTCGCACGCAAGAGAATTCCAGAAGGAAAGCGGGCACTTCCCGTTCTTCGGTGAGCACGAGGGGCTGAGTGTAAGGCTCGAGACGGGACCGCCGTTGTCGATGCATGAGCCATTGGGAAGCCAGCAGCCCCCGCCGCAAGTCGTCGAAGACGCCGATCGGCAAATCGGACTCCGCGACGCATGCGACGAACGCGACCTCGCGCAAGACCGAGGCGACCCAGGTCACGGCTCGGTCGACCTACGCCGACGTCCTCGCCTTCGCGCGCCGCGCGGGCATCGTCGCCCTCTGCACGATCGCGCCGCTCGGAGCGCTCGCGGGAACGGTCTCGGCCTGTGGGGGCGCGGCGCCAGTGCGGCCGATGCCGATCGAGACGACGCCGACCGATCCCGATGCGGTCGTCACTCCGGCGACCGGAGCCGGCACGACTCCCGCGCCGCTGACCAGCATCGCGCCTCCGGGCCCCGCGACTCCGACGACCACGCCGCAGTGATCCTCGGCCGTGCTAGCTTCCCCGGCGTGAAGCAACAGGGCGAACAAGCCGCCGATCCCGGCCCTCTCGAGACGCGCCTCGCGAATGTCGGTTACTTCGCCTCACGCGAGCTCGCCACGTCCTTGCGGCTCGCGCTCGCGCTCGATCGTCCGCTCCTCCTCGAAGGGCCGGCGGGCGTCGGCAAGACCGAGCTCGCGCGTGCATCGGCGCAAGCGCTCGGTCGGCCGCTGCTTCGCCTGCAGTGCTACGAAGGGCTCGACGAGGCGCGCGCGCTCTACGAGTGGGACTACGCGAAGCAAATGCTCTACACGCAGCTCCTCCGCGACACGGTGCGCGAGGTGATGCACGACGGCGCCGCGCCCTCGCCGGCCGCGACCCTCGCCAGCGCCATCGATCGCGTGGCGACGCTGGAGACCGCCTTTTTTTCCGAGCGATTTCTCATCGCGCGCCCGCTCTTGGCAGCCATTCGCGCCGAGAGTCCGGTGGTGCTCTTGATCGACGAGGTCGATCGCGCGGATCCCGAGTTCGAAGCGTTGCTGCTCGAGATCCTCGCCGACTACGCGATCACCATCCCCGAGCTCGGCACCTTCCGCGCGAAGGCGGCGCCGCTCGTCGTGCTCACCACCAATGCCACGCGCGAGCTGACCGAGGCGCTACGTCGTCGCTGCCTGCACGCGTCGGTCGACTACCCCGAGCCGTCGCGCGAGCTCGCGATCATCAAGGGGCGCGTACCTGGCATCGAAGGTGCGTTGGCGGCGCGGCTGGTCGAGTTCGTCGGACGCCTTCGGGAGCTCGATCTACGCAAGGCGCCGAGCATCTCGGAATCGATCGAGTGGGCGCGCTCGTTCGTGGTCCTCGCGGCCTCTGCGCTCGACGAGGCGACCGCGCGTGCGACGCTCGGCGTCCTCATCAAGCACGCCGAGGACAAAGAGAAGATCGAGCCGAAGCTGACCGCGCTCCTCACCGCGAGGCCTTCGAAAACGTCATGAGCATCTCCACCAATCCCGGGCGCGAGGCACTCGCGAAGAGCAAAGACGAAGCGCGCGCCGTCATCGAGAAGCTGTGCGCTGAACAGCCCTACGCGAAGGTGCTCGGCTATCGCCTCGTCGACGCGGCCGATCTCGCAGTGACGCTCGCGTTGCCGCTGCGACCCGAGCTGCTGCAGCCACGACTCGTCCACGGCGGCGCCATCTCGTCGCTCGCCGAGGCAGCGTGCACCTTCGCGGTGCTGACGCGACTCTTTCCCGCGTTCTGGGCTTCGACCGTCGAGCAGAGCGTGCAGTTCCTCCGCCCCGTCGAGGCGACCACCGGCGAGCTCGTCGCCTTCGCGCACGTGCGTCGCTTCGGCCGCGCCATCTCCTTCGTCGAAGCGACGGTGACCCACGAAGGGCGCGAGATCGCCACCGCGCGCAGCACGCAGATTCGACGCTCGCTTTAGCTGCCTGAGACCGCGCGCGCCGGGCCTGAAATCGTGCCCTGCGGCAGTTTTTGCATAACATCTATATTCATACTCTTGACCTTCCCGACGGCATCCGCTCGGATGGCGGACCATGCCGATCAACTGTCCGCGCTGCGGAGCCCAGAACGCCGACCACTCCAAGTTTTGCCTGAGCTGCGGGAACGACCTGCGGCCGATGGGCGGACCGCCGCCGGCAGCCCCCGGTGGTGGTGGCTTCGGACCGCCTCCCGCAGCGCCGGGCGGCTTCGGACCGCCGCCGGCGGCAGGTGGTGGCTTCGGTCCTCCCCCTCCGGCACCGGGCGGTGGTGGCGGCTTCGGTCCTCCTCCCCAGGCACCGGGCGGTGGCGGCTTCGGACCTCCCCCGGCAGCTCCGGGCAGCTTCGGCACTCCCCAGCCTCCGGGCGCAGGAGGCTTCGGTCCTCCGCCGGCAGCGCCTCCTCCCGGCCCGGGCGGCTTCGGTGGCGGCGGTGGTGGCGGGGGCTTTGGTCCTCCTCCGGCAGCACCGGGTGGTGGCGGTTTCGGTCCTCCTCCGGCAGCACCGGGTGGGGGTGGCTTCGGTCCTCCTCAGGCAGCACCGGGTGGCGGCGGCTTCGGTCCTCCCCCGGCAGCACCGGGTGGTGGCGGCTTCGGTCCTCCCGCGGGTCCCCCGAACCCCGGCGGCTTCGGTGGCGGCGGCTCGGGTGGCTTCGCGCCGGCGCCTGGACCGACGCCCTCGTCTTCGGGCATGGCCGCGCAAGGTGGCGGAGACATCTCGAGCTTGGTCGAAGGTCTGCGCGTCATCGCGGTCGAGCTGCGCGGCATCGCAGCCTCGAAGACGGTGCTCTCGACGCAAATCCTCACCAGCCCCCTCCCCGGCGTCGCCGCGGTGGCCATCCGCTACGGCCGCTCGATGCACGTGCTCTGCGCCGGTGGTCCCTTCGCGCAGCCACTTTGGCCGTCGCGTGACTTCGCCGATCGCGATCGCCTCCTCGCCGCCACCATCGGCAGCAAGGTCGGCGCCGAGCAGATGATTCCCTGGGTGCTGACCTACGTGCTCCCCGGCGTCTTCCCCGATCTCGGCCGCGATCCGCAGTCGCAGCAGGCCTTCGTCGAAGCGGCGGACGCGTTCGGCGTCGGCGTCGATCAAGCGGGCATCGAAGCGGCGCGTCGTCAGGGCTTCCCCGAGGTCTCGAAGAACCACGCGCGCTTCCTCGTCGTCAGCGAGCCGAAGCAGTCGATCGCCGGCATCGAGCTTCGTTGGGGCGATCGCCCGTTCGAGATGCTCTACGTGCCGACGCCGGGCGTGGTCTCGCGTGCCGCGCCGTGGACCTGAGCTAAGCGATCGGCAACACGGCGCCGGCGCTGGGAATTACCGCCCAGCGTCGCACCGTGCCCGCGCGCGCGACGGCATCGTCGAGCGACGTGCACTTCTCCCACCCGAGACGCTCGCAGGTGGCCACGTCGAGATCGGTGACTGCGAGCGTGCGCGTCTGGGCGGCCTTGTCGCGCGCAGCGAGCGACGTCTGTCCGACGATCTCGTAGCGTCGGCGTAGCTCTTGGTAATGCACTTCGCGCGTCGCGTGCTCGAGCCAGGCGGCGAAACGCGGGTGCCCTAGCCCCTCGTCGCAGCGCGCGAGGAGCACGAGCGGCGGCCGATGCTGCAGCGTCTCGGCGGTGAACGCGCGGAAGGCGTTGTCGTAGGCCTTGTGCGCTTGGTAGAGCGCCGCGTCGTAGGGCCAGCCGCCCGCGGAGGCGATGACGCCATCGAAAGGCATCGTCGGATCGAGCTTCACGGCGTTGCGAACGACGAGCTCTTCACAGCCCGCGCGGAACGTTCGCTCGACGTCGGCGCCGGCGAACATCTCGACGATGCCGGCGCTGCCGACGATGGCGTTGGCGAGAAATGAGCTGCCGCGATTGTCGTCGAGCAGCCGGGCGGCGGCGAACATCTCTTCGCTCACCGGGTTGCCCTCGAGTCGCGCCGGACCGCATCCCGCAGCGCGGCCGGCCGGCCCGTTTTCGTCGAGCACGCGCAGGTGATTGCGGACGATCGAGGCCTCGTCGGCGACGCCCGGAAGCACGGCTTTTCGGCCACCGGAGAAGCCCGCGTAGTAGTGAAAACCGATCGCGCCGACGAGGACGCGGAGCTCGGCGTCGACGACCTCGCGCGCGAGCGACACCGGAGCACCCGCGGCGACCTCACCAATCGTCGCGAGGCCGGCAGGCGTGCGCGCGTCGTGGTGGACGAGGTGCGCGCACGAGAGGATGGCGTCGCCGTAGATGGCTTTGCTCGTCTCGTCGCTCTGACGCGCGTGGAGACCATAAGCGACGACGAGCTCGACCCGTCGCGAGGCCCGCGGAGGAAGTCGTGCAAGGAGCGAGGCGATGGCGTCGAGGGTCACGCGCATGCCGCCCTTGCGCGTCTGATCGTTGACCACCAGCGTGATGCGCTCTCTCTTCGCCAAGGCGTCGAGGAGCCCGGCCGACTCGAGCCGCCCTTCGACTGCGGCCGCGTCGAGCACCGCGCCACTGGATTTGGCGCTGATTTCCTCGGCGTCGAGCGGCTGCGAGAGCTCGAGTCGATCGCGTCCGTAGGCGAGGGAGAGCGTCACGAGGGCGATATAGCGCACGCACACGCGGGCGTGCCACCCCGAGCGCGATCAGAAGAGGTATCGCTCGCCGCTGTCGCAGAGGATGGTGACGACGCGGCCTTCGCCGAGTCGCTTCGCCACCTCGATGGAGGCGTGGACGTTGGCGCCGGCGCTGGGCCCGACCAGGAGGCCCTCTTCGCGTGCGAGGCGGCGCGCCACGCGTTCGGCGGCGACGTCGTTGACGGTGATGATCTCGTCGACGACCGAGCGATCGAAGTTCTTCGGCACGAAGCCGGCGCCGAGGCCCTGGATGCCGTGGAGACCAGGCTTTCCGCCCGAGAGAATCGCGCTTCCCGTCGGCTCGACGGCATAGACGCGGATCTTCGGATTCGCCTCTTTGAGCACCCGACCGACGCCGCTGACGGTGCCGCCGGTGCCGACGCCGGCGACGAAGGCCGAGAGCACGCCGCCCGTTTGACGCAGGATTTCTCGTGCCGTCGTCTCCGCGTGGGCGCGCGGATTGGCGTCGTTGTCGAACTGCGCGCTGCACCACGCGCCCTTGGTCTCGGCGCGAATGCGACGCGCACGATCGACGGCGGCGCTCATCCCGTCGACGGCCGGTGTGAGGACGATCTCGGCGCCGTATGCGCGGAGGATTCGGCGACGCTCGAGGCTCATGTCCTCGGGCATCACGAGGATGCACTTGTAGCCACGCACCGCGGCGATCATCGCCAGGCTGATGCCGGTGTTTCCGCTCGTCGCCTCGACGATGGTCGCGCCCTCGCCGAGCTCACCGCGCGCCTCGGCCTCGAGCACCATCCGCAGCGCCGGTCGATCTTTGACGCTGCCGGCAGGGTTCTTCGCCTCGAGCTTGCCGCAGACCTCGGCGTGCCCCTCGGGCACGACGCGACGCAGGCGTACCAGCGGCGTGTCGCCGACGACGTCGAGGATGCTGTCGACGATGCTGGTTCGCGGATCGCTGTCCATCGGCGCCAGCATAGATCAGCTCGGTTATCGAAGCGCGATGACCTTCTGCTGCAGCAGGTCCCAGATGATGCGCATCGCGTCGAGCGGGTTCATTCCCGAGACGTCGAGGATCTCTTCGAGGGTAGAGACGCCGTCGACGTGCGAGAGGAGAAATCCGCTGCGGTGATCGAGGGTCAGCCAACGTAGCTGCTCGCCCGGGATGGTCACCGTCGGCACCTGCGAGAGCGCACCGAGGCGCGCGGCGTACATCTGACGGAGGACGTCGCGACAGCTCTCGGCGTAACGCTGGGCGTCGCCGTTGTCGGGATCGTCTTCGAGCATGCCCTCGGCGATGGTGAGCGCGCCGGAGAA
Source organism: Deltaproteobacteria bacterium (assembly GCA_025363655.1). Lineage (GTDB taxonomy): Bacteria > Myxococcota_A > Polyangia > Polyangiales > JADJMO01 > JANYDK01. The sequence continues at coordinate 31,316 of JANYDK010000014.1, forward strand.
ATCGCCGAGCGCGTAGCGTTCGCGGAGCTCGGACATCGGATCGCGTTGGCGCGGTGGTACGGGCGGCACGAGGCTGCCGGAGATGCTCGGATCGAGCGCCATGTCGACGCGGCTGACGAGATCGAGCGCGTCGTTCGAGTCGGGATCGGAGTGTGGGCCGGCGAGCGAGAGGAGATCGTCGCGCGTGCTCTTGCCGACCTCGATGCGACGCGTCGGGGCCTCGGGCTCGAGCTCGAAGGACGGATCGAGCTGCGTGTCACCGCCGAAGGACGGACCAGGCACGCCGAGACCGAGGGACGTGTCGCGCATCTCTTCGGTCGGTTTGTGAGCCTCGATTTCGTCGAGCTGCTCCCAGCCCGACGGCACCGCAGGCGCGCGTGGAACGCGGTTTTTCTCGGCCTTCGGATCGGGCCTGGGGGTCTTGAGACCGAGGTCGAGGGTGTCGTGCTGCTTCAAAGCCGGGTTGGTCCGCGGGAGGGGCGGCGGATCTTGCGTCGGCATCGTCTGCCGCGGCTGCGACGGCTGTGAAGGCGACTGCGGAGGCGGAGGCGCGCTCGTCGCCGGCGGAAGCGTCTCGCCGCGCTTGCGCGACTCCCCTCTCTTCCCCGGCGGTGGACGATTGGTGCGCGCCATTCGACGTTCGTTCAGCTGGTCTTCTGCACCACGCCCCGGAACATTCGGGCGGTGCGCCCGAGGGCCTCGAGGTGTTCTTTGATGCCAGCAGCATCACCGCGAGCGACGGCGTCGCGGGCGCGCTGGAGGATGCCGCGTGCCTTTTCGGTGGCGTCGCGGCCGAAGTCGCTGGAGGCGACGATCTGCTCGACCTGGGGGAAAAGACGCTCGATTTCCGCGATGAGGCGCTGCGCCTCTTGCTTGCTCGCTTCGTCTTCTTCGCTGGCGCGCCGCTCGAGCATCTCGCCCTGCGCCGCTTCGATCATGTTGTGCAGCTCGTCCTTGGTGAGGCCACTCGAGGCGGTGACCTGGATGGCCTGCTTCTGACCGGTCTCCATGTCTTTCGCAGAGACGGAGACGATGCCATCGGCGTTGATCTCGAAGGTGACTTCGATCTCCACCTGACCCTTGGCCGCCTTGCGCAGACCGGTGAGGACGAACTCGCCGAGGAGCTCGTTCTCTTCCGCCTTGTCGTGCTCGCCCTGCATGACGAGAATTTTCACGGCCGTCTGGTTGTCGCGCGAGGTGGTGAAGATCTCGCTGCGGCTCGTCGGGACGGTGGTGTTCTGCGGGATGAGACCGCGGAAATTGCTGCCGAACGTCATGATGCCGAGCGTGTGCGGCGTGACGTCGAGGAGCACCATCTCGGTCTTCTGATCCATCAGCGCCGCGCCTTGGATGGCAGCGCCGAGGGCGACGACCTCGTCAGGGTGCACGCCCTTGCACGGCTCGCGACCGAAGAATTCGGCGACCTGCTCGATGATGCGCGGCATGCGGGTCATCCCACCGACGAGCACCACGTCTTCGATTTCTTCCTTGCCGAGCTGCGCGTCTTGCAAGGTCTGACGGCAGATGTCGACGGTGCGCTCGACGAGATCGCTGCAGAGCGAATCGAGCACCTCACGCGAGATCACGCGCTGCAAATGGAGCGCTTCGTTGCGACCGCTGGAGATGATGAACGGAAGGTTGATCTCCGTCTCACGCGTCGCCGAGAGCTCGCATTTGGCCTTTTCTGCAGCGTCTTTCAGGCGCTGGAGGGCCATGCGATCTTGGCGGAGGTCAATGTTGTGCTCTTGTTGGAAGCCCTCGACGAGCCAGTCGATGACGCGCGCGTCGAAGTCTTCGCCGCCGAGGAAGGTGTCGCCGGCGGTGGCGATGACGCGGAAGACGCCGTGCGCGCCGATCTCGAGGACCGAGATGTCGAAGGTGCCGCCGCCGAGGTCGTAGACCGCGACCGTGCGTTCGAGATCTTTTCCGAAGCCGTAGGCGAGGGCCGCAGCGGTCGGCTCGTTGATGATGCGGATGACGTCGAGGCCGGCGATGGCGCCCGCGTCTTTCGTCGCTTGGCGCTGGTTGTCGTTGAAGTACGCGGGGACGGTGATGACCGCCTTGGAGACGGGAGCGCCGAGGTAGTCCTCGGCGATGACCTTCATCTCTTGGAGGATCATCGCGCTGATTTCGGCGACGCCGTAGGTCTTGTTGCGGAGCGAGATGCGAACGTCGCCGTGCGGACCTTCGACGATGCGATAGGCGCTGGTGGCGATCGCGTTCTTCACCTGCGGAGAGCTGAATTTGCGTCCGATGAGGCGCTTGGCGGCGAAGACCGTGTTCTCGGCGTTGGTGATCGCCTGCCGCTTGGCGATGTGCCCGACGAGCTTCTTTCCAGCCTCGGTGATGGCCACCATCGACGGCGTCGTCTTGTACCCGCCTCGGTTGGGGATCACCGCCGGCGCGCCGTTCTCGAGGACGGCGACACAGCTGTTCGTCGTTCCGAGGTCGATCCCGATCACCCGCTCCATGCGCTGCTCCCTCTTCTCCTGGCCGATGACTTCGTTCGGACGTGCTCGCCGCGCGATGGGTCTCGGCTCCGATTCGGTTCGTTCATTCGTTCTCTAGAGCTCATGAAAGTCGCTCGAGCGGCAGCTACGCCAGGGCCTTTCGGACGTGAACGAGCAGCTCCTTGATCTTCGCGTCCTCGGGTGAGAGTCGCAGCGCGACCTCGAGCTCGGTCTTCGCACGCAAAAACAGTCCTGCGTCCAGGTACACGGCTCCCAGCGTAACCCGGAAGCCGCTGCTATTCGGATTCTTCTGCACGGCGAGCTCTCCGAACCGGGCGGCGCGGTGCAAATCGCGCCCTTCCTTGCGGAGGGCCTGTGCCACGGAGGCGGCGATGTCGGCGTCGTCGGGGTGCGCCTCGTGGGCCTTGGCGTAGCTCGCCGCAGCCTCTTTCCACTTGGCTTGCGACTCCTCGTAGCGCGCCTGCTTCATGTAGGCATCGAAGAGGACTTCACGCGCTTTTTGGCTGATTTGCTTGAATTTCGAGTGGACCGCGGGGTCGTCCGTGTACTGCACGGCGAGTCGGTAGTGGTTCGCGGCGCCGACCACGTCCTCTTTGGCCAGGGCGGCTTCGCCCGCCTCGAGCATCCGCTGCGCTTGGGCTTTGCGCGCGTTGTCGCGACGATCTTCGTAGAGACGCTTGATGGCGTCGGCGGCGGCCTTGCCCTCTTCGACCGAAGTCTTTCGCGGCGGGGTCAAGGAAGGGGCGCCCGGAATGGTGGTGCCGCTGACCGAGCGCTGTCGACCGGCCCCGAGGCGACGCGCGAGGGCCTCCTTGCGGGTTCGTTCGTCGAGCACCGACGCGGGCAAGGGACGCTCGACGGGACGCTCGAAGTCGGCGGTGATCCGCGCCGGGTTCACCGGAGCGACCTTCATCGGCCCCGAGTCTGGCTGCACGGCTTGGGCGACGGGAAGACGACCCGCAGATGGGAGCGGCGTCGCGACGCGTGGAGGCGGCGTCGGAAAGAGCTCGCGCCCCTCGTCGACGGCGGAGAGGAGCTCCTCGTACGCTCGCGTTCGATCGCGCTCCGAGAGGTATCGATCGTACTCGGCGCGTTGTTCTTTCCGCGAGAGCACGTCGTGCGCGACGGTGGCTCGGCCGAAGATCACTTCCATCTTCGACTTCAGCGGGCCGAGGTTCTTCCCGAAGTGACGATCGGTGTGAAATTTGGCTGCGAAACCGTAGTACGCGCTCTTGATCGCTTTTCGGTCGGCGTCGCGCGGCACGCCGAGAAGCGCGTAGTGATCGAGCGTGTCGATGGCGTCGAAGAGCTCGAGGATGCGCGCCTGCAACGGAGCGGCGATGTCGAGCGAAGGATCGAAGGCGTCCGAGCCGCCGACGGTCACCGGCGCGGTAGGCGCGGTAGGTGAGGTGAACGGGCGCGGCGCGGGGCCAGGTCGGGGATCAATCGTGATCGCTCCGCCCGCCGTGAGCGCGCCGATCATCTGCGCCACGTCTTCCGCGCCGAGCCCGACGAGGTCGGCGATGGCGGCGATCGATCGCTGACCGTCGATGGCATCGAGCACCATCCGTTCGAACGCGCCCGTCGGAAGGCCCGGGACGTCGCGTCCAGCGACCCACCGCGGCACCTGATCGCTCGAAGGAATCGTCACCCGAGAGCGAGTCTACCGGTTTGCGCGGAGCTGGCGATAAAACGAGAAGCCGGTCGCACCAAAGTCGTCAGCCGGAAGCGTCGCCGTCGGTCGCCGTATCGCCTGCGTCGGAACCGGCGTCGCTCGCGTCACCGTTCGCGTCGGTGCCCGAATCGCCGCCATCGACGCCTGCATCACCCAGGGGCTTCACCGCGCAGTTCGGATCGGCGGCCTTGACCGACTTGGGGACGGTGTTGTCGTTGCAGGGGCACGACAGGGCGCCTTCGTCGATCCACTGGCGAATCTGCTGCACTTGCTCCCAGGTCAGCGGCTTCCTGACCTTGTCGGCATCCAGCTGCGACTGCGAGCACACTTTCCCGGACTCAGGCTCGTCCTTGAGGAAGTGCTCTGGCATCCCTCCGCCGACCATGCGCGATCGAAGCTCACGGAAGAAGAGCGCGCCGAGGTCTTCCTTCGTGTCGCCGACGAGCGGATCGAGCGAGCTGTCCTTGAGAGTCTTCACCGACGAGTCGGGCGCGGCGAGGAGCACCTTGTACATGAGGTAGCTCGCTGCCGAAGAGCCGGGCGAGATGATCGGCATTCCATACGGAAAATTGCGCGGCTGCAGCGTCCCTGGCCCGTTCGGCGCGCTCTGATCTTGCACCTGCACCGACTCGTGACCGATGGCCGTGGAGCGCACCATCGAGTCCGCCAAGAGGTTGAGGCCCATCGCAGCGGGCGAGCTCCCCGCGCCGTGGCAGCAGCTCCCTGTGCAAGCCGCAAAAAAAATATTGTCGATCACCAAACAAGGGTCCACGGCCGTGTCGAGCTTCGCCGGCGGGTCGACCGTCGCCTTGGTGTGAAAGGTGATGCTGACGGTGCCCTCGAAGGGAGCGCCGTCGAACGCCGCCAGCGTCGAGCGCGGATCGGCCGAGGGGTGGATTTTCAGCACGTACGTCTCGTCGACGTGGAGCGGCGCCGCGAGCACGAAGACGATCGCGCGCTCGACCGGATCGACGCGCTCTAGGGCGAAATCGACGCTCGGAATGCTGTGGCTGGCGATGCTGATGTTGGTGCGCGCGCTGCTCGACGGCGCCATCGGCCGGCTGAAGCGGAGGACGAAGCGTCCCTGCACCGGGACGTCGCTGTACGAACCGTCGGCGTTCTTGGTGAACGCGTCGAAGGACGAGCCGATGAGCTTCGGTGCCGGCCCCGTCGACGGGAGATCGCCCTTTTTTGCGGCGTCGCAGCCGATGGAAGAAGCCGCAGTGGAGGCGAATGCCAGCGCGAGAAAGAGCGGACGGCTCAGCTCTCGGAGTACATCTGCAACTGCTCGCGGACCACGTCGTTGTTGATGCCGTGGGCCATGTGGTCGCGCAGAGTGTCGGCGAGGGTCACCAACATGTCGTCCACGCCCGCATCTGCCGTCAGCTTCTCGAGAAGGCTCTTCGCCTCGCGGCTGCCATCGTTGCGCAGCATTCCCCGAACCTGCTCGAGCGTGATCTCGCCCTGGAAGTCGAGGATCATGTTCTCGAGAAGGTAGCGGATGAGCTCGTTCACGGACGGCCTCCTTGAGGCAAGTTGGGTCCTGGCAGCAAGCGCCAGGAACATAGGATGTCGCCGAGCAGAACGCGGCGGGTGAAGGGCTATACCCCCCGGTTGGCTGGCCACGCAAGACGCTTTTTCCCCAAGGCCCATTTTTCCCGGCCAGCACGCAGACCGATGCGCGAGGAGGGCTCATTTGCATTGGGCCAGCTCCTTGTCGTACGGGTCGTGGCACACGAAGCAGGGGCGCGGGTTCTTCACATAGGCCGTCGCGCACTTGTCACGGAAGTTGAGCGCGTGCGGGTCGGCACCCTTCCCTCCGACCCCAGTGGTGCCGTGGCAGGAGACGCAGTCGCGCTCGACGTGGCAACTGACGCAGGCGTTGATGTTCTTCTGTGCTTCGAAGGAGTGATGTCCCGGCTTGCGGATGGGGCCGGCCCAGATGTCGGTCGGCGGATGGAAGCGCGCCAACGTGGAGACGGCTGAGCCGCTCGAGCCGGCAACGCCGACCCGCGTGTGGCACTGCACGCAGAAGTTCGTCATCGAGTGACAGCTGCTGCACTTCGGTTGATCGAAGCGCGCGGCCACCGGATGGGTCGTGAGGAAGTCGCCGGAGTGGATGCTCTGCGGCTTGGTCTTGCCGTCGTGGCAATCGACGCACTCCTGCTCTTTGTGGCAGTTGGCGCAGAAGCTCGACTCGGCGCCGGCGACCTTCTTGTGGCGCTCGATCCAATCGACGCCGTGCTTCGCGTTCTTCAGCCACTTCGGCGGCATGAGCACGCCGCTCGGCCACATGGTGGCCATCTGCACCTGCGACTTGTCGGCGAGGTGGCAGGTGGTGCACTCGCTCTTGGCGTTGCCGTTGGGTTTGGCGATCGAGCCGGCGTCGCCGCTCTGATGACAGCCGAAGCAGCCCTTCATGCGCGGCAGTTGATCGCGCGTCGCCAGCTCGAGGTTCTCGACCTTTCCGTGGCACGCTTCGCACTCGACGTTCTGGTCGGCGTGCGCTTTGTGGCTCATTTTCAAGAGCGGCGGCGGGATGATGAGCTTCGGCACCGTCGCGACGTTGGCCCCGTCGACGGTGGCGCCGACGTGGCAGAAATCACAACGGGTCGGCGTGGTCTTCGGATCGCCGCCGGGCGGAGTGACGGCGCCGAACGGCTTCGTCTCGTCGATGGCGTGGCACTGCGTGCACTTGGCGTGGTTCTTCGGGACGAGGACGTCGTTGCTGTACTGACTCGTCTTCGCCGTCGTGTGGCAGTAGACGCACTTCAGGTTTTGTCCCTGCACGTGCAGCTTGTGGTTCATCCGCAGCGTCAGGAGCTGACTCGGAAAGATCACCGCCGAGGGGCCCGGATCGGGATCGTCTGCGCCGGGCGGCAACCATGCTTTGGGAACGACGTTGCCCGACGGCATCGGCGAGATGCCCGAGGTGTTGCTCGGCGGCGGCGCGGTCGGACCGGTGGCTGGCGCTGGCGAGGGCGAAGCTGCACCGCTCGTCGAGCTCGAGGTCGAAGTCGCGGGCGCGGGGCCCTTGGTTTGCGCGAAGGCGATGGCGCCGCCGGTGAGGACGGCGACCAGCCACACGAGCTGCGTCATCCACACTCGAGTGAGCTGAGTGAGCGGATGGGCGCGGCTCATAGCCAGGTCCTCACGTTGACGACTGCCATCAAGCGGAAGCGCTGTCCGACGAGCCTGTTGGTGTCGTGCTCGAACTGGAGCATCGCGTTCGCCTCGGGCGAGAGCTGGTAGCCGGCGCCGAGGACGTATCCGAGGCTGGTGGCCGATCGATTGCTGGCGAGATTGTTGAGCTGCACCGCCTGCGTGCGAAGCTTGTCCTCGAAGTGCCAGAGCGAGAGGCGAAGGTCGAGCAGCCAGCGCTTGGCGAGGGTGCGTTCGTAGAGCACGTCGCCGCCGATGCGATCGCCCTGATCACCCATGATTCCCTGCCCGCGGACGGAGAGGCGGGCGTTCGCCCACTTGTAGCGGGCGCGGAGGCCGCCGCCGGGCGCGAGGCTGGTGGCGAGCTTGTTGAAGTTCTTCGGGTCGCTCGCGTCGTCGCTGCGGTAGCGGCGCACCATCGCGTCGGCTTCGAAGCTGAGGCGATCGGTCGGGCTCACCTCGATGCGCGCGGAGACGTCGTCCATCGGTTCGAAGCCGAAGACGCTGAAGATGGAGTCGGCGTCGAAGAGCGGCCGGAAGAAAGTGTAGTCGCTGCCGACGACGACGTGCTCGCCGAGGAAGAAGTCGGCGCCGGCTTGGAGGTCGGTCCAGTTCTTCCCCACGAGGTCGTAGTTGACGACGCCGCGGAGGGCAGCGACCTCGCCGAGCGTGGCGTTGACCCCGTAGCCGATGCGCTCACTCGAGACGCGCGTGCGATCGTAGATGCCGAGCTGATCGGGGCCGAGCAAAGCGCCGTTGCCCCCGACGAACGATTGGCCGGTATTCCAAGCCTTTCGATAGGTGAGACGGCCGTGGATCCAGGTCGGGCCGGCGGACTCGAGGGCGATCGCCCAGGTCGGTGCGAGGCCGGCCTTTTGGAACGATGGATACGCAGTCGATGGATAGTCGCTGCGGTTGCCGCGCTGGATGCCGCCGAGCTCCCAGCGGCCGTTCGAGAGCGGGAGGCCAGCCCGCACCTCGAAGCCGCCGTACGCTTCGAGCGTGAAATAGAGCGGCGTGGTGATGCGAACGAGGCCGCCGTCGAAGGCGTAGTAGCCGAGCGAGTCGATGACGTACTGACGGCCGAGCTTGAAGGCGAGCACGCCGCCGAGCAGGCGCTTACCTTCGAGGTAGCCGTACATCACGTCGACCGGCGCCGGTGCGAGGCCGGGGACGAAGCGCGCGGTGGTCGAGTTGTTGGCGAGGGCGTACTCCTCGCTCGACATGCCGAAGTCACCGTCGAGGCGCATGCGCACGCGAAACTGGAGGACGGGCGCATTCGCCGTCGTGTCTTTGCCGTGGTTGAGGAGGTCGTAGACCCCGAGGCCGAGCGTTTGCGTGATGCGACGTCGCGAGAGAATCGGATCGCCGGTGGGACCACGCAGTTGGTAGGCCTGCGCGCTCGTCTGCGACTCGACTTCGGCGTCGACCGCGAGGGCCTCGCGAGGCGAGAGAATGCCTGCAATGGCAGTCGTCAGCGCGAGCGCCGACGCGGCGACTCTTCGACGGCTCGACTGCGACGAAGCGATGCGTCTCACGGTCGCGTGGGAGAATACCGAGACGGACGTGTCGTGGGGAAGAATAGATCTTCAGCGCGGAGAGTCGATTTCTCGGAGCACGGCGGTGACGAACGAAACCCCGCGGGGACCTTCGCCGCGGACGTGGGCGATGCGCGGCGAAATGTCGATGTCGACGACGATGCCATCGCCGCCGAGGAGCGTGAACGCATCGCGACCCCACTCGACGAGCGTCGCGAAACCATCCCCGCGACGGGCACGGAGCCCGAGCTCGAGGATCGAGTCTTCGACCGAGAGCGGATCGCCGCCGAGCAGACGAAAGACGTCGGCGTGCACAAGTGGAACGCGCGTACCGAGCTCGGTCGGGTACTCGTTCATCAGCGTGAAGGTGGGGCTCGGCACCGCGACGCCGGTGGGAATTCCGAGGGCGCGGAGGAGCGCACGCACGAGGAACGTCTTGCCGGCGCCGAGACCACCGTGGAGGACGACGAGGTCACCTGGCGTGAGGTGGGCAGCGATCGCCGCCGCGAGACGCGTGGTGTTGCGGCGCGTGGGGAGCGCGACGTCGCGAGTGATGGGATCGATCATGTTCTTGAGAGCGTCAGAAGCGGGCGATCGCGGCGAGGCTGCCGCCGAGGAAGACGAGCGTTCCTTCCTTCGCCGGTGCGGCCTCGATCGAGAGCGCGTCGAGCTCGATTTGTAGGTGGGGAATGGCGGTGAAGGCGAGCGCGCCGCCCACGCCGAAGAGCGGACGCGCGCCGTCGTGTTGGAAGAGACCGAGGTGTCCGCCGGCGCCGGCGGCGAGAAACCACGTCAGCGGGAGCATCACGCGGGCACCGACGGCGAAGCGCGTGGCATCTCCCGGAGGTCCGAAGAGGCGTCCGGCGCGCGCGAGCAGCTCGACGCTCGGTCCCCTGCCCTCGTCGACGCGGACGATGCGCATCAGCGCCACGAGCGACCAGCTGCCCGCGTTCTTCGAGCCTTGCGCCTCGTCGGGACGCACGAGGATGCGCTCGACCCCGAACGACGCCCCGAGCCCGAAAGTGCCGTTTTCGCCGTAGATTCGCGGACGACTGGGCTTCGCCTGCGCGGCCTCGCCGGGAGGCTTGGCGCTCCCCGACGTGGCGCCTGGTTGCTCCCAGGGCAGCGGATCGTCACCGATGCCTTGCGGGCGGAGGAGCAGCGACAGCATCGGCCGCAGCTGCGCCGCCAAGTCGCCGTGGAGATCGACGTCGCGCGCGAGCGTCTCGACGCGGCCAGTGGAGACTTGGCAAGCCTCGACCTCGATGCGCGGCGAGGCGTTCGGACCTGCCGGCTTGAGGATGTGCGCCTGCACCACCCAATCGCTGTTCGTGGTCTTGCCGACGGCGACGAGGCCCGCGCTGGTCCCGAGGAGATCGCCGGCTGCGCCCTCGCCTTGCAGGACTTCGCCCGCGGACGCGGTGGTGTGACCGAGCGCGTGCTCGGCGTCTTCGGTGCCGCGGTCGAGGGCGATGCGGTCGGTCTCGGTTCCAGCTTCGGCCCGCGCACGCAGCGTGGCGATGCGATCGGCGGCCGCCGAGGAAGCGACGCCCAGCGCCGCCAATCCCCAGGCGACTCCCCCTGCGACTCGCCATGTGCCTCGACCGAGCATCACCGGCGCTGGTCTGCCCCGATTTCGGGCGGCTTGCTACCGTCAGCGACGAGCGCGACGGCCACGCGCGACGCCGAAGCCGGCCAACGCGAGACCGGCGAGCCCGAGCCAAACGTAGGTCGTGCCCTTGGTGCCATTCTTGGACGTTGCGGTCACGTCGGCAGTGGTGCATCCGCCGCCTCCGCCGCCCGAGCCGTTGCTGCTGGTGCCGAAGGGGTTGGTGCCGACCCCACCGGGAGTGCCGTCGCACGTCGGCGTGATGCCGGGGCAGTACTCGTAACTCACCGTCGGGCACGAGTAGTTGATGCCCTTCGGAGCCACGCGCGCATGCGCGAGCTTGCCGCCGCTCGACGCCTGCAGATCGAGATCGGTGCCGAGCGCAGCGTGCGGGAGCTGACCGAAGAGACGCGTGACGGTGAGCGACGTGCGGCTCGGAAACGCCTTGTAGATTTCCGATGAATCGGTGTCGGCAGAGAAGACGGTGCCGGCTTCGCTCGTCGTCGTCCCCGCCGGCAAGCCGCCGAAGATGGCGCTGACCGCGTAGTCGTCGCTGGTCTCGGCGATGAAGACTTTCCCGGCGTGCGCCGAGATGATGTCGTTCTCCAGCGGACCGACGTTCGAGCCCATCGCCGCCCAGTTCCACACCAAATCGGCGGTCGCGATCTCGGCTGCATCGAACGGAGCCTTCGTCTCCCAGCGGCCTTCGCCGAGGACGAAGAGCTTGATGCCGACGTTGTCACCGGTGCCCGCGGCGACCATGCGGAGGGGCAGCGTCGGACTCGCGCCGTCGAAAGCGATGCGGATGGGGACCATCTTCGAGGTGCCTGCCGTGGGCACCAGCTTGATCGCGAGGAAGCCGAAGCCTTCGCCGATGTACGTGTCGATGACCGGCGAAATCGCGTCCGGGATGACGTAGCCGTGATCTTTCAGCCAGGTGCGGAGCGCGGTGCCGTCGGTCGCCGAGAGCTGCGTCGCCTCGTAAGGTCCGACGATTCCGCTGTCCCAGACGGTGACCCCTGTGTCGCTGGCCGAGCTGGCGTCCGCCGCGCCAAAGCCACCGGGGCTGGGGCTGTCGTCCGCGCCGCCGCCGTAGCAAGTCGTCATGCAACGTTTCTCGGGCGGCGGGCACTCGGGCGGCGGCGGCTGCAAGACCTGGAGCTGCGTCTGACCTTCGAGACGATTGAAGAGCTCGTCGGAGGAGACGCCGACGTCGACGCCGCTGCGAATGGGGAGCACCCAGCCGAAGGACGACGGGTCGCCGACGTACTGGATTTGATCCCAGAGGATGGTCCGCTTCGCCGAAACCGCGAAGGCCATGCGGTGGGCCGAGACCTGCGTCGGCGGACCAGGCGGTCCGAAGCAGCCGCCACACGCATGCGCCGAGGACTCGAAGGCGGAGGTCGCCGCCAACGAAGCCAGGCCGGCAGCCAACAGAGTCGCGATGGTGGTCTTGCGCATGGGGAAATGCCTCGGTGAGGGAAGGTTCAGGCTCGGCTGAGCAATCGGCATGCCGGGCGCGAATCGTCGAGAATTCATCGAATCGCACCGACCCTGACACAACCAGACTGTGCCAACGTGCGGCGAGGCGGGAGGCACTGAAGACGACGGCGCGGAGGCCGACGCGTGCTATCGAGCACAGCGAACATGCCGCTCCCCAGCTTCTCGGGCACCTCCAGCTACCTCACCGATCCTGGCCTCGAGTCCGCCGTTCGTTGCGCGCTCGCCCTCGAGCGTCCGCTGCTCGTCAAAGGCGAACCGGGGACGGGGAAGACGCTCCTCGCCACCGCCGTCGCCGAGGCATTGTACCCAACTCCCGCTTCGGTCGCTGGCGCCGACGCAGGCACGAGCGGCATTCTCCACTGGCCGGTGAAGTCGACGACCAAGGCGCAGGACGGCCTCTACATCTACGACACGGTCGCGCGCCTCTACGACGCGCGCTTCGGCGACGGGGATCCGAAGGACATTCGGCGGTACATCAAGCTCGGACCGCTGGGGAAGGCGTTCGCCGAGTCGACCGCCGAGCGGAGGCGCGTGCTCCTCATCGACGAGGTCGACAAGGCCGATCTCGAGTTCCCCAACGACCTCCTCCACGAGCTCGATCGCATGCGCTTCGTCGTCAGCGAGACGGGGGACGAGGTGGTGGCGAAGGCGCGACCGATCGTGCTCATCACGTCGAACAACGAGAAGGAGCTGCCCGACGCGTTCCTCCGTCGTTGCGTCTTCCACTTCATCGAGTTCCCCGACAAAACACGCATGCGCGCGATCGTCAAGGTGCACCACCCCGACGTCGAGGAGTCGCTCGTCGACCAAGCGATCACCGCGTTCTACGGCGTCCGCGAATCACCGCGCATCCGCAAGCGACCGAGCACGAGCGAGCTCATCGACTGGATCGCGGTGCTCGCGCGCGAAGGGCTCTCGCCCGAGAGGCTGCGCAAGGATCTCCCGTTCCTCGGCGTCCTCCTGAAGAAGGAACAAGATCTCGAGGCGTGGATGTCCGATCCGCGGCGCGGTCGGGCCTAGCCTGGCCAATCCGGCCAGAGAAAACCGTCGGAACGGACGGGCGCGCCGCATGATCATGCGGGATCGGTGCTGACGGTGCACGAGCACGTTGCCGTCACGTAACGGGAAGGGCTACTGTGGAACCCTCTCCGAATGGCCGCTTGTCCCCAGTGCCAAGCGCCGTATGACCCGCAGAGCCACCGCTTCTGCCCGTCGTGCGGCTTCCCCGTAGGGGAGGTGTCCCAGCGCTCGGACGATCCGCTGATCGGCAAGAGCTTGCCGGGCGGCTACGTGCTGCTCGAGCTCATAGGTGTCGGTGGCATGGGTCGCGTCTACCGGGCCGAGCAGAAGGCGCTCGGGCGCACGGTCGCGGTCAAGGTCATCCACCCGCACCTGCACGGAGAAGAAGGCGCTGCGGCGCGCTTCATCACCGAGGCCCGCGCGGCGAGTCGGCTCAACCATCCCAACGTCGTCGGCGTCATCGACTTCGGCCGCACCGGCGCCAACGAAGGAAATCTCCTCTACCTGGTGATGGAGTTCCTCCGCGGGCGCGACCTCTCGCGCGTCGCGTACGAGGAAGGCCCCCTCTCCTTCCCGCGCATCATCGACGTCTTGCGGCAGACGCTCTTCGCGCTCGACGAAGCGCACCACCTCGGAATCATCCACCGCGACGTCAAGCCCGAGAACATCGTCCTCGAGCCGATGCGCGGCGGCGGCGACTTCGTGAAGGTGGTCGATTTCGGCCTCGCCAAGCTGCGGCCCGACATGCTCACGGGCATCACCACCAACGGCAGCGGCATCACCAGCCCCGGCATCGTCTGCGGCACGCCCGACTACATGAGCCCCGAGCAAGGGCGCGGCGATCCGCTCGATGCGCGCTCCGATCTCTACGCGCTCGGCGTCATCATGTTCCAGCTGCTCACTGGGCAGCTCCCCTTCGAGGCAGCGTCGCCGACGCAGGTCGTGCTCATGCACCTCCAGCAGCCGCCGCCCGATCCGCGTCGGCTCTGCCCCGATCGTCGCATCCCCGACGTCATCGCCGATGTCTGCTTGAAGGCGCTCGAGAAAGATCGCAACCGGCGCTACACGAACGCGCCCGATTTCGTCAAAGCGCTCGACGCCGCGCTCCTCTCCATCGCCGCGCCGCAGGTGGTTGCGAAGACGCGCGGAATCCTCTGCGTGCACTGTCAGGCCGAGGTGCCGGCAGGCCAGAAATTCTGCGGTGAATGCGGTTCACGCGTCTCCACCAGCGCCGTGCCCGAGAAGAGCGCCGCGCCGGTGACGATGGAACCGCCGGCCGCGGTCGAGAGCTTGCGCGTCCCGGCGATGGCGCGCGCCGTCTCGCAGGCGACGCTCGTCGGACCGGGCGGCAAGCTGACGTTGCCGCTGCCGCTGATGGGCCGCGAAGACGATTTGCACTGGCTCACCGATCGGCAACGCGAAGCGGTGAGTGGTCCTCGCGGCGCACGCATCGTCGGTGAGGTCGGCGTCGGCAAGACCCGCCTGCTCCGTGAGTTCCTCGCCCGCGCCCGCACCGAAGGCGACCGCGTCATCGAAATCGCCTTCGATCCGGCGTGGGCCGACGTCGGGTACTTCGGGCTCGCCGACGCCATCGAGAAGCTGACCGGCGTCACCACGTCGACCGACTTGCGGCGATTGCCCATCGACGAGTCGTCGCGCGACGACGTGATGAAGGGGCTCCTCGAGATCGTCGTCCGGCCGCTCGGCACCAAGCTGCCCGCCGAGGTGCGTCGGTACGCCGCCGCGGCCGCGCTCCGTTGGTCGCTCACCTATGCCTCGCGCGAGAGCGGAGGTCGTCGGCTCGTGCTCTCGCTCGACGATCTGCAGCGCTTCGACGGGGCTACTCGGCACGCCATCAGCGACGTCCTCGGCGAGCCGCCGGCGTGCCCGCTGCTGATCATCGCCACGCATCCGGCAGGGTTCGAAGCGGGTTGGCCGGCGGGTCGCTCGCACGCGCGCATTCTCAACGGGCTCCCTTCGGCGCTCGCGCTCTCGGCCTTGCGAGGGCTCTCGCCCCAGAGCGCGGCGAGCGCGGTCGAGCGGCTGTCGGAAGAGTCACCGCGGGGCATCGCGCCGCTCTACCTCGATCAAGTCGTTCGCTACGCGCAGGAAGGCGGGGGTCCGGCCCCCTCTCGCGTCGCCGACCTCGTCGCCGCTCGCATCGAACGCCTCGGCGCCGACGCTCGTCGCGTGCTCCAGGCCGCGGCCATCATCAGCGACGAAGTGAAGCCCGAGCAGCTCGGCCCGCTGCTGCCCGAAGGCGTTCGCGTCGGTCCCGCGCTCGATCGTTCGATCGGCTCGGGCATCCTCGAAGAGATCGTCGGTGGCCTCCGCTTCGCGCATCCGCTCTTCCGCGACGTCTGCTTGGCGACGCTGCCCGTCGGTGCGCGGCGCGAATTGCACTCGAAAGCAGGGCAAATCGCCGCCGACACGGGCGCGCCGATCGAGGTCCGGGCGATGCACGCGTTCTTCGCCCAAGACGCGCTCGAGGCGCTTTTGCTGCTCGAGCAAGTCGGCGATCGCTGCACCCAGCGCGACGACGACGAGGGCGCGATCATCGCCTTGCGACGATGCCTCGAGTTGGCGCGCCGCGCGCTCTTCCGCGGCGATCTCGACGAGCCCGAACGCGCAGTCGTCATCTTCAGCCGCAAGCTCGGCGAAGCGTTGGCGCGCGCGGGTTATCTGACGGACTCCGAGGGCATCCTCCGCGAAGCTCTCGACCTGGCCGGACCGGCCGACACCGATCGCGCTCGCATCCTCGAAGCGTTGGCGAAGGTCGCTAGGTCACGCGAACGTTTCCCCGAGGCCACTGCGCTCCTCAAGGAAGCGATCGCGACTGCAGCCCGCTCCGGAGCCCGCGAGCTACAAGCGAACTTGCAGCAGCTCGAATCTCAGTGGCGCGCAGCCTGACGCTCAGTAGGGCGTCGGCTTCATCGCGGCGAGGGCGACGCTGACTTCGCACGACGGCAAGCCCACGACGGCGCCGTAGCTGCCTTCGATGCGCGAGATGAAGGCGGCTGCGCGGCCCTGGATGCCGTAGCCGCCGGCCTTGTCACGCCCTTCGCCGCTCGTGACGTAGTCGGCGATTTCCTCTTCGCCGAGCTCGCGGAAGATGACGCGCGTGGCCACGCTCTCGACGTGTCGACCGCCGCTGAAGCCAGCGATGCCGAAGCGGGTGACGACGACGTGTGCGCGGCCCGAGAGGAGACGGAGCATGCGCGCGCCGTCGGCGTCGTCTGTGGGCTTCTGCAAGATTTCTTGGTCGACCACGACCATCGTGTCGGCGACGACGATGGCGTCGAACGGCCTCATGACGGTGAGCTGCCGGGCGGCAGCGAGCTTGGCGGCGACGATGCGCTCGATGTACGCGGCCGGCGTTTCTCCCGGTCGCTCGCTCTCGTCGACGTCGACGCTGCGCACCTGCACACGATGTCCGAGCGCCTCGAGCAGCTCTTTGCGCCGAGGTGAAGCGGAGGCGAGGAGCAAGGTCTTCGGCTCGATGCCGGGCATGGTCTACGCGTAGCGCGTTGCCGCTCGGCTGGCCACGATCCACGTTGTCCGCGATGACTCTGTCGGCCGGTTCTCGTGCGTCTCGCCTCAAGGGGCACGGCGCGCACCCGGCGCTCTTGGCCGCAGTCACCTACGGCGCGCTGACGGCGGTCGCGCTCGGCATCGGGTGGGTTCGCGGCGCACCCAACGTCTTCCTCTGTCGCCCATCGCACGCGTTCGAGACGGCAATCGCAGCGCATTTCGTCAGCCTCGGACTCGGGCTGGTGCTCGCCGTGCTCGTCGCCACCGCCACACGGGTGCTCGTGCGCACGCGCAGCTGGGCGAGTGCGCTGCACGAAGATCTTCGCCCTTTCGCCCGCGCGCTCGGCGGCGAGGCGGTGATCGTGGTTGCGCTGGCTTCGGCGATCGGTGAAGAAACGCTCTTCCGCGGCGCGCTCCAGCCTTGGATTGGGCTCGTCGCCTCGAGCGTCCTCTTCGGCGTGCTCCACCAGATGCGCGGACGATCGCGCGTCGCCTGGTGGCTCTTCGCGACGCTCGTCGGGCTGGCGTTCGGCGCCATTTTCCGCTTCACCGGCTCGCTCCTCGGCGCCATCGTGGCGCACGCGACGATCAACGCCGTCAACCTCCGCTTCCTCATCGCCCACGATCCCCAGCGAATGCCCAGCCTCGGCGGGCTCCTCGGTCCACCGCCGTCCGCGCGCGCCGGAAAAGCACGCAGCGAAGGCCAGAGGTAGGCCGGAAGGCGCCAGAGGTAGGCCAGAGGCGGCCCGGTCCGTTGCGCCGGCATCTGCGACGAGGCGACAATGGTGGACTGCCGGCGAGATCGCCTGCTAGAGAAGCGCCGCCCGGTTTCACGGTCGCCTGACTCCAGAGAAGATGAGCGCGTCGTCCCACTCCATCCCTTCGGCCGAGCGCGCGGTGCGTGCGTTCGAGCGCGCGGCGCGGATGGCGAAGCGTGAGACCGATTCGACCGTGGTCGTCACCACCGACGCCGATCTGCGCGTGCTCCCCGTCGGCGTCGTCCGCGCGGGGCTCGATCAAGTGCTGATGGGCGACGATCCCGAGGCGGGGCTCGACGGCTTGCTCGAGGGCGGCATCCTCGAGGTGCTGCTTCCCGAAGTGAGCGCGATGGTCGGCTTCGGCGATGGCGAGTGGCGCCACAAGGACATCTGGAAGCACACCAAACAGGTGGTGAGCCAGGCGACGCCACGCATCGAGGTCCGTTGGGGCGCGCTCCTCCACGACATCGGAAAAATGCGCACGCGCAGCATCTCGCCGGATGGTGAGGTCCACTTCTTCGGTCACGCCGAGGTGGGCGCGCGGATGTTCGACAAAATGCAGCGCCGCATGCCGCTCTTCGGCGGCGAAGAGACGCTGCGCGAAGAGGTTCGCTTCCTCATCCTCCATCACCTTCGCGCCGCGCAATACGATGCGTCGTGGACCGACTCGGCGGTGCGACGGTTCGCCAAAGAGGTGGGGCCCTACCTCGAAGATTTGCTCTGCCTCTCGCGCGCCGACATCACCACCAAGCGCCCCGAGAAGAAGCGGCGCGGGCTCCGTCAGATCGAAGAGCTGGCCGCGCGCGTGGAGAAGATTCGCGAAGAGGACGCGCGCGTGCCGCCGCTGCCGAAGGGTCTAGGCACGGCGATCTCTGCAAAATTCGGAGTGCCGCCGAGCCCGGCGCTGGGCATCCTCCTCCGCGCGCTGACGGGCGCGATCGAGTCCGGCGAGCTCCCAGGGCACCAGCCGGCCGACGTGTACTTGGATTTCCTCGCGCAGAACGTCGCGCGCTTCGGCTTGCCCAGTTAGCTCGGCAACCGAGCGCGACGGCTCCCGCGCACGGAACATGCTAAGTGGCGCTCCATGGCGAGTCGCATCCCCGTTTGCGCCCCTGTTTTCACTGGGAAAGAGCGCACCTACGTCCTCGAAGCGGTCGACAGCGGATGGATCTCCTCTGCCGGCGAGTTCATCGCCAAATTCGAAGCCAGCTTCGGCAAGCTGTGCGGCGTTCGCCACGTCGAGGCGTGCGCCAACGGCACAGTGGCGCTTCATCTCTTGCTCCACGGCATCGGCATCGGCGCCGGCGACGAGGTCATCGTTCCGAGTGAGACGTTCGCGGCGTCCGGCAACGCCGTCGTCTACACCGGCGCGACGCCCGTCTTCTGCGAGATCGACCCGCGCACCTGGTGCCTCGACGTCGCCGACGCGCTTCGTCGCGTGACGCCGAACACCAAGGCGATCATGGGCGTCGATCTCTTCGGGATGGTCGCCGACTACGCCGAGCTCCGCGCTGGGCTCGCGGCGATGGGACGCAGTGACGTCAAGCTCATCGAAGACGCCGCCGAAGCCGCGGGCTCGCGCGTCGAAGGGAAGTTCGCTGGATCGCTCGCCGACGCCGCCATTTTTAGCTTCTTCGGCAACAAGACGCTCACCACCGGCGAGGGCGGCGCGATCACCACCGACGACGTCGCGCTCGGCGCCCGTCTCAAATTTCTCAAGAACCACGGGATGGATCAGAAGCGTCGCTACTACCACCCCGAGCTCGGCTTCAACTACCGGATGACCAACCTCCAGGCCGCCGTCGGCTGCGCGCAGGTCGAGGCCGCCACCGATCTCTTCGCGCGCAAGAAGCGGGTCAACGCGCGCTATCGCGAGAAGCTCGCCGGCATCCCCGGCATTCGCTTCGCCGAGGTGCCGAAGAACCAAGACGTCGTCCCCTGGCTGCACGCGATCGTCGACGATCACCTCGCGGGCGAAGATGCACGCGATGCGCTCCTCGTGCGCATGCTCGAGCACGGGGTCGAGACGCGACCGTTCTTCGTGCCGATGCACCTGTTCCCCTACCTCGCGAAGACGCCCGTCGCCGGGCTCGGCGCGCTGCCGGTGACGGAGACGATCGCCGCCAAGGGCATCTGCCTCCCGAGCGGCGGCGGGCTCACCGACGAAGAGATCGATCGCAGCATCGCGGCGCTCCTGCAGTGCCGGGAAAAATAAGGCGAAATGAGCGTTCGTGACGACGCGGGGGCGCTGCCGACGGGGGTGAAGTGGGATGAGCGTGGGCTCGTCGTCGCCGTCGCGCAAGATCGGTGGAGCGGCCGCGTGCAGATGGTCGCGTGGATGAACGAAGAGGCGTTGCGGGTGACGCTGACGACGAAGAAGGCGACGTTCTTCTCACGCTCGCGCGGCCGACTCTGGACCAAGGGCGAGACGAGCGGGCACACGCTGAAGGTGCACACGGTGCATCTCGACTGCGACGGTGATTCGCTCGTGCTGCTCGTCGAGCCGAACGGTCCGAGCTGCCACACCGGCGAGGAGACGTGCTTCTTCGCACGCCTCGAGAGTCTCGATACGCCCCTTGCGCCCATCGCGCCCATTGCGCCCATCGCGCCCATCGCGCCCATCGCGATCTCGCGCGCGGACGTGGCCACGCCGGCGCTCGACGAGCTGACGTGCGACATCGAGTCGCGCAAGCAGAGCGACGGTGAGAAGAGCTACACCAAGAGCCTCCTCGAGAAGGGGCCGGTGCGCATCGGCGAGAAGCTCCGCGAAGAGGCCGACGAATTGGCGCGCGCGCTCGAAGGCGAGAGCGACGAACGGGTCGCCTCCGAAGCTGCCGATTTACTCTATCACCTGATGGTCGGGCTCGCGGCCCGTGGGCTCGACCTCGACGACGTCGCGCGCATGCTGTCCAAGCGACGGGGGACGAGCGGGCACGCCGAGAAGGCCTCCCGGCCCATCCCCAAGCTCGGGTAGCAAAGCGGGTGAGACGAGCGATACATTGGGGCGATGGCCGAATACCCGCCGCCGCCAGCGTCATTGCCGTTCAACGTCGCGCCGGGCACGGTGGTGCCGCGCAAGCTGCTCGACCCGGCGCTGGTGAGCTGGGCGACGGGCAAGGGATACGTCCTCAACTCGTATGCGTCGGCCGCTTGGTACCAAGGTTGGGGACCGTTCACCTTCCTCGGCGAGATCCAAGGCGTCGGGCTCGAGCTGCTCTGCGATTTCGGTGACACCGATCTCTACCTCGTCGAGGTCTACGCTTCGGGCGACATTTCCTACGACAAACAAGGCCATTTTCACCACGGAGGCGATCGCAAATTGGTCGCCTTCGTCACCTCGCCGCAGCTCCTCCACCGCGCCTCGGTGTGGTCGCGCGTCGATGCCAACGTCAGCCACGAGCTCGGCAAGACGCTCGGCTCGCTCTTCGGCGGCAGCGGCAACAAGCCCAAGCTCGGCGACGATCGCTTCGAGTCTTTCTACGAGGTGGCGATGCCGACCAAGGAAGAGGGTATCGGCGCGATGACGCCGGCGCTGAAGGCCATGATGATCGAGCGCCAGTTCCGCGGCATCCTCGAGCTGCGGGCCGGCGGCTTCATCTGCGCGCCGCTCGGCAGCCCTCCCCTCGACCCGACCACGCTCGAGCGGACCATCACCGGCATCGGTGATCTCTACCGCGCCGCCATCACCCGCTGAGCGCCCGGCGACAAGCCTAGGGCTATTTTTTCGGTGGTTTCGCGTTCGACGAAGGCCCGCCGGGCTTCGGCGCCGCGAGCCCGAGTTGCTGTTCGAGACGAAGCACGTGGGCCGCCGCGAGCTTGCGATAGCGATCGCTCGGCCACGCTTGCTGCAAGTATTTGTCGAACGCCTGGATGGCCGCGAGGAGGTGCAGCTCGCGATCGATCTCGTCTGTGGACTTCTCGGCCCACGCCTGTTCACCGAGCGCGCGATACCAATGCACCTCCCACGACGGCTCGAAGAAGACGTCGGGGGACTCGAGCTGTGAAAACGATGGGTCGGTCGCGATCGCCTGCTTGGCGTCCTCGAGCGCGCCCCAGCCGTCGCCCGCGCGATCGCGAATCACCGCCATCGTCCAGCGCACGAGCGTGCTGTCGGGATCGATCTGGAGCGCTTCTTCACCGGCCTCGAGCGCGAGGTCGAGCTGCCCGAGCCCCATGCGCGCTTCGGCGAGGTTGCCGAGGACGACGTGGCGACCGTAGGGCGAGTCTTCGAGGGGGAGCGCGCGCAGGTACGCAGCGACCTCGCGATCGCGTTGACCGAGGTGGGCGTGGCTGATTGCGAGCGAGAACCACGCGTCCTCGGCACCTGGATGCGCATCACCGGCGAGCGCGAGCGCTCCCTCGAGGACCGGCACCGCGCGAGAGTAATCGGCGAGCTCGACGAGCACGCGACCGAGATCGAGACGCAGCCGCGCATCGTTGCTCGTCTCTGCGCCGTAGCGCACGAGGAGCGCGCGGGCGTTGACGAGGAGCGCGTTGGCCTCGCCTGCATGCGGACCATGCAAGCCACCTTCGCTGAGCGCGCTCTGCACCAGCTCCATCGCCCACGCATGCGCGAACGCCAGCTCGGACGGCGGCGGCAGCGATTTTGCCGCTGGATCGTCCCACATCGAGACCGGCTTCGCTTCGGCAGGCGCCGTCGAGAGAACGCTCGCGAGACCGCTGGCCACCACGAGCGCGACGAGCGGGGCGAGCCGCAGCGTGAACCTCACGGGACCTTCGGCTTCGGCTTCGCGACGTCGGCCTTGCCGAGCTTGGCGATGTGCTCCTTCGCGTGGTTCGCCCACACGCGCTTGTCACCGCCCTGCGCGAGGTACGCTTTCCAACCTTCGAGCGCGGCCACGGGATCGGTCGACTCGAGGCCGATGGCGCGGAAGGCGAGCGCCTCTTCCGGCGAAGGCAGGCGCGCGCGCACCTCGCTGTTGATTTCGGTCGGCACGCCCTTGGTGGTGGCGATGTTGGCGGCGAGCTCCTTGGCTTGATCGACATCACCGCGACGATCGAGCGCGAGGGCGAGCGCGAGGCCCGCGATGCGTTGGATGTCGCGCGACGGCTCGCTCTTCGCGCGCGACTCGCGGAGGATGGCGACCGCCTCGTCGAGCGCCTTGGGACCGCCCTCGAAGGCCAGTGCGCCGGCCGCGAGGTAGGCGAGGCCGGCAGCGTCGCACTCATTTTTCACGCCGCAGAGCCCTTGCGGGCCACTGACGCGCGGGAGGAGCGCGCGATAGATTTTGCGCGCGTCGTCGAGGCGCCCGAGCCGCACCAGCGCCGCGCCGTAGTCGTCGAGGGTCTCGGCGTCGTCGAGCGCGCGCGGCTCGAGCTCACGCGCCTTCTCCAGCGATGCTGCTGCGTCCGACGACTTTCCCCAACGCGCGTTGGCCTCGCCGCGCACCACCCAGGGCCCGGCGAAACCCGGCGTCAGCTTCTCGGCTTTGTCGGCGAGCCCGATGGCGACCGCGTATTTCTGATCGCGGAAGGCCTCGACGCCCTGCTGCAGGACGCGGCAATGCTCGGCGAGCACCGGCACCTTCGCCGACTCCCAGATGTTGCTCGAGGAGACGTCGCCTCCCCCTGCGCTCTTGTAGAGCGGCGCGCATTCGGGCGCCTTGCGGGCGAGCCAACTCGACGACGCACCGACGACGCCGACCTTGGGTGTCTGTGCAATGGCCGAGGGCGCCAGCACGAGGCCAGCGAGCCCGAAGAGCCCCAGGACCGGCGCGAGACGACGCGAGAGAGTCACGCCCAAGAGTCTAGCGCACGCTGCTCGCGCAAGGTGCGCGAGGTGTGCTAGAGAACGGCCATGCTCGCCGAGACGCGCGCCACCCTCACGGACCTGCAACAGCGCCTCACGACGCTAAGGGGGCATCTTTGACTTCCCTACGCTCAAGCGGAAGCTCGAAGAGCTGAACGAACGCGCCGGCGCCCCAGGCTTCTGGGACGACGCCAACAAGGCGCAGGTCATCCTTCGCGAGCGCTCGGACGTCGAAGAGAAGGTCAACTCGATCGAGAAGCTCGAGCGCGAGGTGACCGACGGCGTCGAGCTCTTGGAGATGGCGGCGGCCGACGGCGGCAAGGAAACCGAGGCCTTCGAGGCCGAGATCGTCAAGCAGCTCCCCGGCTTCGGCCAACGGATGCGCCAGCTCGAGCTCTCGCGCATGCTCAGCGGCAAGGCCGACAAGGCGAACGCGATCGTCGAAATCCACCCCGGCACCGGCGGCACCGACGCCAAAGACTGGGCGCAGATGCTCCTGCGCATGATGCTTCGCTACTGCGAGCGACGTGGCTGGAAGACCGAGGTCGTCGACTACCAAGAAGGTGACGAAGCGGGCATCGACGGTGCCGCGTTCACCGTCGCCGGTTCGTACGCGT
Source organism: Deltaproteobacteria bacterium (assembly GCA_025363655.1). GTDB lineage: Bacteria > Myxococcota_A > Polyangia > Polyangiales > JADJMO01 > JANYDK01. The sequence goes on from JANYDK010000014.1 coordinate 54,970, forward strand.
ACGGCTTCCTCCGTGCCGAGCACGGCGTGCACCGACTCGTACGCATCAGCCCCTTCGACGCCAACGCGCGTCGGCAAACGGCCTTCGCCGCGGTCGAGGTCACGCCGGACAGCGACGAAGAGATCGACATCGTCGTCAAGGACGAAGACCTCCACACGACGACCATGCGCGCCGGCGGCAAGGGCGGACAGAACGTCAACAAGGTCGAGACGGCGGTGCGCATGACGCACATTCCGTCGGGCATCGTCGTCGTCTGTCGCGCCGAGCGCTCGCAGCTGCAGAACCGACTGACGGCCAAGAAGATGCTGAAGGCCAAGCTCTACGAGCGCGAGCTCGCGCGGCGAGAAGCCGAGGCGGCCGCCTACAACGCGACCAAGAGCCAAATCGCTTGGGGCAGCCAAATCCGCAGCTACGTCCTCGCGCCCTACCGGATGGTGAAAGATCACCGCACCGGCCACGAGAACGGCAACACCGACGCGGTCCTCGACGGCGATCTCGATCCGTTCGTCGAAGATTATCTTTTGGCGGCGGCAGGCGGCACGCTTGGACGGGGCGGCGGCGGCAGCGGCGACGACATGTAATCGGCTTCGCGGAAGCTCGCGAGAAGCACGCTTCTGCGGTACTTTCTTTCGATGCGTCGCCCGTCCGAGAGCTCGAGCTCGCTGCAGACGCTGTCCCTCCTCAAACTGGGAGGGCTCGGAGCGCTCGGAGTGCTGGCGTTCACTGCGCTCACGGCGCTCGCTCCGCTCTCCGAGGCCGACTTGCTCGATCCGACGGTGGCGCAAACCATCGCCATCGGAGACGGTGGCGCCGCTTGGACGACCACCCGCGGTGGACCGACGCGCGCCGGCGTCGCGCAGATGTTGCCGCTCTTGCCGATGCGCAAGTCGACGATGCTCGCCCCGGCGCCGATCGTCAGCAGCTTCGGCGGTCCGCTCGTCACCGCCAACGGCGGCGTCATCGTCGTCATCAACAAGGGTGGCTCGTCGGCCGGCACCGAGCTCTACCTCGACGAGCTCCCTCTCGAAGGCGGCAAACCGCGCGCTGAAACGCGCATCGGCGACACCATCGCGGCCTCGCCGATCCTCCTCGCCAGCGGCGTGCGCGTCGTCGTCACCCAACGCGGACACGCGCTCGGCATCGAGGGAAGTGGCACCGTTCGCTTCGACACTGATCTCGCGCCGACCAACAAGAGTGTCGCGAAGGTCGGCCTCGCGCCCCTCCCTGGCGGCGGCTTCTCGGTCGCGCTCACCGACGAAATCGTCGAGCTCGACGGCGCCGGCACCATCGTCGATCGCGTGCGCATCTCGCTCTCGCCGACTGCGCTTTCGGTGCGCGAAAACGGCGAAGTACTCGGCGTCACCGTGAGCGGCGATCTCTACGCCTGGCGCGCCGGACGTGCGCTCCATCTCATCGGTACCTTCGGCGAGAAGAACGCCGCCAGCACCGGCGTCTTCACGGGCGTCGCCGTCTGCCCCGACGGACCGATCCTCGACGGCGTCACCAACCCCCTCCCCGGCCAGCGCAAAGAGCGTGCGATCTGCGCGCTCCAATTGGCGCAAATCGTCGAGCAAATCGATCTCGCGACCGGCGCCAGGCGCGCGCTCCTGGCCAAGCCGCTGCTTCCCTTCCACACCCTCCCGGCCGTCGGACTCGGCGGCGATCTCGCCATCGGCAGCGCCGGCGCGACGGTCGTCGGCCTCGCCATCACCGGCATGGACATCGGCCCCTTCGACGTCCCCGGCAGCGTCAGCGCGCTCGGGCTCTTCAAGGACGCCGGAGTGATCACGATTCCCACCGGCGGCAACGACATCTCCCCGCTCGTCGATCCGAGCGGCGCAGTGCTCTTCGGCGGCAGCGAAGGCCTCGCCATCGCGCAACCTTCCGGCAGCGCAGTCACGCTCGGAAGATGCAGCGGCGAGGTCGTCGGCGTCGCCTCGGTCGCCCCCGGCAAGGTCGTGGTCGCGTGTCGCGACGGACGCATCGACGTCTACGTCGACACCGTCGTCGCCCCGCCGAAGCCGAGCGCCACCCCGAGCACGCCGACGAGCACACCCACGAGCGCGCCGACCCTGCCGATCACGGGCGGAGACGCCGGCCCGTAGAAAGCGAACGCGCACGATGCCCACGCGACGAAAAATCGTCCGCTTGGCTCGATTCGCAGCAGATGCAGGCTTGACACGACCCGCAATTTCCGTAGAGTGTCGCGCCTCACGCGGGGTTCCGCGAGGCTTTCTCGTTTTCGCGGGGGACCATTGGGGGATCGTCTAATGGCAGGACGACGGATTCTGATTCCGTCTATCTAGGTTCGAATCCTAGTCCCCCAGCCACCAAAGGGTTCGTGAGAGGACCTCTAGGTGTAGACGCAGTGAGTGAGCTTGCTAGGCCCCATCGTCTAGCGGTTAGGACATCGGCCTCTCACGCCGGTAACACGGGTTCAATTCCCGTTGGGGTCACGAACGAAAGCCCTGGATTCCAAGTGGATCCAGGGCTTTCGACTTTTTGAAAAGCCGAAACTCGTGGCAGAACCCGGACCAGCACCTCGGGAGGCAGTCGCGGGAACGGAGGCGTGCGGAAGGCGCCGACGCCGAGGTTACGACCGGCCGAGATATAGGCCTGCGTCATCTTGAAGTCGGTGTGCCCGCCCCGGAACTGGATGCGGATCGGGTCGTCGCCGCGGACCGCCATCCACGTGAGGCACGTGTCGCGGAGCCCGTGGAAGCGGAGCGGCAGGCGCATCGCGTCGTCCTCCACGTGGAGCGCCTCGCGCATGACCTTCGCCGTCATCAGGTCCTTCCGTAGCAACTCGGCGCGGTCCTCGCCGGGAGGCAGCTTGAGGAGGCGCGCGGACGCGACCTCGGTGCCCTCGTCGTCGGTGACCTTGCCCAGCGCCCTCGCCTTCGCCTCCGCGATGAGGACGCGGAGGAGCGGGAGCAATGCCTTCTCGACGTCGAAGGAGCGCGCGCGCTTCGTCTTCGTCGCGCGGTCGCCGCCGGTCTCGCGATCCACCTGGCGGGCGATCGTCAGTCGCTCGTGCGCGAGGTCGACGTCGGCGACAGTGAGCGCAGCAAGCTCGCCCGCACGGGCACCCGTGTAGAGGGCAACCGCGTAGGCCCGACGCCGGTAGAGTGGCACCGCCTCGCACGACAGCAACGCAAGCGCCTCGTCGGCGTAGAGGATGGGCTTGTCCTTGTCGACGCCGCCATCGGGGCCTGCGACGTCGCGGGTGGGGTCGTCCAGCCGGACGCGGAGGGAGAGGTCCTTCGACTTGTGCGCGGCGCCGAACGCGCTCGTGACCTCGCCCCAGACGTTGTCGGCGGTCTTCCAACTGATCTCCCCGCGCTCGACGGAGGCGTCGAGGTGCCGGACGACGCGCTCCAGGTCGTCGCGCTTCACCATGCGGATCTCCGTCGGCCCGAGGATGGGAAGAACCCACTTGCTCACCCTGCCCCGCGCGTCCTTCACCGAGGTCTGCCCCTTGGCGGCGCGGGCGTTGAAGTAGCGGACCCACCAGTCCGCGCAGCTCTCGGACTTCGGCACCTCGACGGCGTCGATCCCCTCGACCCCGCGGAGCTTGATCGCGCGCGCCATCTCCGCGGCTTTCGCGCGAGCCTGCTCCTCGGTGTACCAGGCGGGGAGCGGGACGACCTTCCGCACGCCGTCGGGGAGCGTGAGGCGGACCTTCCACTGCCCGCCCTGGAAGAAGACCGAGCCCGTCGACGGGCGCCCGCCTTTGTTCTTCGTCGTCATCGCGTGCCTTCCTTCCCTGAGTCTTCGATTAGCCTCTCGACCTCGGGGCCGGTCAGGGAGAGCAGACTTTCCAATGACCTCGACACGGCGTTGATTGCCTTCCATCTCGACCTCACCTCGGCACGCGTCCGCTCGCGCATCTCGTCCGCGTCGGCAAGTCTTTTGAACCGCGTGAGAATGGCCGCCGCTTGCTCGTTGTCGCTGTTGTCGGACCTCATCGGCGGAAGGGGTACGCCGGCGAGTTGCGCGAGGTGCTCCTCGGCAACGCGCCCAGCGTAGAGATTTACGACGCGCTCGGCTGACTCGTCCCAGCCAGCGTCGTCAGCAAGCTTCGTCGTGAACATCGTCGCGCCGTGGCCCTGTTCGGCTTGTCGGTTGATGGGCGAACGCACGCACGTGAACTCGACTTCGAGGCCGCTGCCGATGCCAACGACCGCGTGAGCCGCCTCGTGAAAGCACGTGAAGGTTCGTAGGGAGACCGTCATCGCTTGGCCGCCTTCTTCTTCGTCGTCTTGGTCTTCGTTGCCGTGGTGGCCGGTGGGCCGACCTTGATCCCTTCGGAGCGCACGTAGGTGCGGATCATCACCCGGAGCGCCTCGGTGCGGGAGCGCGTCCCGACGTGCTCGGCTATCGCGTCGAGGAAGGCGAGATCCTGCTCCGTGAACCGGAAGGCCGTTTGCTTGATCGTCGACGGCATCACTAATGTATAACACCTAGACGGCGTCCGAACAAGTCGCCTGGTCGCTGTCGCATCGAGGCAGGAGCTGGCTCGCTAACCGACAGCCACACTCGGCCAATGGTCAGGTGACGGTCAGGTAAGATTCTTCAAGACGATCGACGTCGGCTCCTCTTGCGGAGGCGCCATCTGGGTCGCCGGGAATACTTGCACGATCCACATCGCTCGCTGACGCTGCCAATTCTGTTCACCGAGAAGACGGCTATCAACTCGCAATGCATAGTGCCCAGCCGCGGTCGGGAACCTGACGCCATGCACGCAGAGACGCACACGCTCGAAGCCGACCGTACTGATGACCAGAATGGGTGACCGAACCAAGTCCGTCGCTTCGTCTTCTTCAGGCGTAACCACAAGTTGCGCCTCGAATTCGGTCTCGTGCTCTTCGGGATGCACCTTCCAAATGGCGGCGACGTCATACGGCAGGCCGATTTGCGCATCGAGAGCTTCACCGTCGCGGAGCGAGGGTTGCACTGTCTCGACCAGCGAAAACAAGGTCGTGGTGTTGGTCTCTCGATCGGCGGACGTGCCCAGCGACAGTGCAAGGAAGTAGCAATTGGTCTTCACGACGGGACCTGTGCGGCAACTCGGCTGCGTTGCGAAATCGGCGCACGTTGCGAGAACGAGTAAGTCGTCGTTTCTCGTGCGGCGGCCGAGACGTGCGCACTGCCCACGACGACCACGCCGGTGCCGGACGGCCTTATGCCCACCCGACCGCTGCGCAACGGTAGCCGGCTGACGACCACTCCGGTGGGCCGGTCGAGCGCAACAAGAAGCTCGATCGTGGCGTCATCCAGCCATTCGGTCGCGCATGCAGCGTTGTTACAAGTCGGAATGGGCAGGGTCGCGGGGATGGGCATGCGGCCCCCTGCCTTCCGCCTGCGCGTGCGCCCTGCGCGCGCCGTCGGTACGACGTGGCCTTCACCACATTCGGGACAAAGTTCAGGCGCTTCGATCATTGTGGATCAGCTCCGAGTTCGTTTGGAGCGGGTGCTCGACTGGGTGGCAGCTGTGCACGATAGTCACTGGTGCGGGTACGGACGGTGGCTGCCGAAGGTAGACTTGGATGTAACAACCGATGGACTCGAAGCGAGGTCCTGGCAGCACGGCAACGCTCTCGCACTTCCCATAGACGTCCTTGATCGGCGGATCGTCGCGGTAGACGTCGGCGTAGTGGTCGATCTTTAGCGCTCGTTTCGTGAATTTCTCGATGAAACTAGCGGCTTCTCTCTCGTCGAAGCCTAGCCGATCCTGGAAGACGTCGCTTGTCTTGCGGCTGAGCCGGACAGATACGCGCGACGCATTGACGGCCAGAAGCGGATAAATCGGCGACTTCCAAGCGCTCTGGTGACGTCCGGGCATTCGGCCTACTAGAGTGTCGCGCTACCCGCGCTTGGGCGCCAGCCTGCACACCCGTTGAGTTTGTCGCGGGACCTTGAGGCGTCCACGGACACGTCCCATCCTTGGCCGCGCTGGGCCGCGCTGGCTACGTGAAGCGCATGTCCGCGACGACATAGTGCAGCTTGATCACGTGGAAGACGCAGCCGGCGATCGAGTTGGTCCCGTTCTCGCCGATGATCTGCACCGAGAAGCAGTCGACGCTGACGTCGACCGTCGGGCGCGGGGTGCACATGACCTTCTTGACCTTCCCGTCGTTGTAGTCGCCGAGTGAGACCGGCGAGTACGAGACGGGCGAACCCAGCGTCGAGCGAGAAGGGAGTGCGGCGCCGGTCACCGGAGAGCGTCGGCGAGCGGCGACCGTGATCGCGTTCGTCGGCAGGCCCGCGTGCCCCGCGGCCGGCGTGAAGTAGACGTCGATCGACGCGAGGACGGCGCCGTCGTGCGGCGGATCGAGGATGACCTCCACCGGTGCGGAGGTCGCGGGCGCGGTGAGCCCGTCGATCGTGTCGAGCCAGCCCACGCCGTAGATCGCACCGTTGTACCTGGCGAGGTCGTAGGTGACGGTGCGGGTGCGGCCGGGATGACCGATCGCGAGGAGCGGGAACTGGTCGGTGAGGCGCAGGACGCCGCCGCTGTCGACGATGAGTTCCCCCCCGGTCTCAACGTCCATCTGCCCGCCCATCTGGAGGAGCGCGCCCGCGTTGAGCGCGATCTCCGTGCCGGTCCGCATGTTGAGCGAGCCCGCCGTGAAGTCGATGCCGGCGGCGGAGTCGATGTTGATGGACGAGGCGTCGGCGAGCAGGATCGCGGAGGTGCCGCCGAGGGACATCGTCGCGGTTCCGTCGAGGAGGATCGTGCCTCCGGCGTCGACCTCGATCGCCGCGCCCGCGTTGACGTGCACGCGCCCCTCGTCGGGTCCGGCACCGACGGCGATGTTCCCGCCGAACCGGTTGAGCGCCTTCTTCGTCTTCGCGTCGAGGTCCGTTATCTCGGCCGAGCTGACGGTGGAGTTCGCGGGCCAGCCGCCTGGGTGCGTGAGTGCGAAGTCGGTCATCGCGTGCGTTCCTATCGTTGTGGGGATGGCGCCGAGGTGCCCCAGCGTCGGTCAGGCGGCCTCGTCGAGGTCTGCGAGTTGGTCGAGGAGTGCGCGCGCCTCATCGGAGGTGAGCACCCCTCGCGCGTGGGCGTGGCGGACGCGGATGCGCGCCTCCTCGGTGAGCACAACCCGGGATGGGCCGTGCTCGCGGAGGAGGTCGTCGAGTTCGTCGACGAGCAGGTCGGTCGCCATCACCCGAAGTCCTGCGGGTTGAGGAGGCGATGTCGCCCCAAGCCGTAGGGGCTCTTCGAGCCGTCGGCCTCGATCGTCGTCGCAACGATCGACTCCCACGTGTCGGGCGCCTCCGACGCGAGGTTGTCGACCATGCGCTGTAGCAGCGGGAGGTCGACTACGGCGCCGCCGAACTTCTTGCCGAGCAGGTTCGCGTGGAAGGCGACGATCCGCCAATACGAGGCGGTGCCGACCACTCCGCCGCTCGTGCGCCTCACGTTCGTCGCGTCTGGAGCTGGTGAGTCGACGAGGCGAAAAAGCCCGGGGACATCGAAGTGCTGCCACTCTTGGCCGAGGACATACGACGCGAGCAGCGCCGCCAGCGAGGGGTCGTTCTGGAGGTCGGCGAGGTCGTACTTGTCGGCGTTGAGCCCGCCTTGGACGAAGCTCTTCGAGGCGGTCGCGTAGTCGGTCGTCCACAGGGACGTCGGCGGCGCGCGGTCCACTGTGTCCACACCCACGAGGCCCTCGCAGAACGATCCTGAGATCGTCGCGACCCTCTGCGTCTTCGTCGGGGGCTGCGTGAGCAGCCACGAGTTTCTCGTCTCGATGTTGGTCGGCATCATGCGGCTCCTTTCGGGTCGAGCGCGTCGACCGTGCGCGCGAGCGACTTCGCATTCGCTGCCGCGAAGGTCGCGGCCTGCTGCCTTGCCCGGAAGTCGCCGGGGTTCGATCGCACCGCTTCGCGGAGCTGCGCGTACGCGTCGCGAACCCCGAGGTCCCGCATCTGCTGCTGTGCCTGCGGGTTGCCCTGGTCGGCGCGCTCCTGGAGGTTCGGCAACGATGACGCCGAGGACGTCTCCGCGTGCACGTATGCTCGCCGGATGATCGAATCCGAAGTCCTTCAGCTCCGCGTTCGGGTCGCCAAGCTCGAGCGCGTCGTGGCCTCGCTCCTTCAACACACGGGGCTCGCCTACACCGAAGATCTCCGCACCAACGTGCCTGCCGACGTCGTCGCCTTGGCGCGCGAGGGGAACTCGATCGGCGCCATCAAGCTCTATCGCGAGCTCACCGGGGTCGATTTGAAGACGGCGAAAGAGGTCGTCGATTCGTTGCGGTGAGCGGCGCTTGACGATGATGAACGATCACGGGTCCACTGCCTCCGTTCGACCTCGTTGCACCACTTTCATCCCATCGGGATCAGGAGCCGTCCTCCCATGAGCGTCGTCCGTACTCTCGCGACTGCTTACAAGTCCATCTCCATCTCCATCTCCATCTCCATGCTCACCGCGCTCGCAGGAATGAGCGTCTGCGTGATCGCGCTCGATGCATGCGAGGTCGTCGAGGTGAAGGGCGGCGGGCCGGCGACTCCGGCTGCTGCGGGACAGCCGACGAGCGGTGCAGCGCCGGCGACGACTTCGGCAGAAGGTTCTGCGACAGGAGCGTCGACGGTGGCGGCAGCCGGCACCGGAGCGACGACGATGGCGACGGGGACGACGGCATCGACGGCAACAGCGACGGCAGCGACAGCGGCACCGACGACTGCGGCTCCCACCGGCGGCACACCCGCGACGGGCGGCGCGGCGCAGCCATGCACGGGCTCGTTCGGATCGCTCGGGTCCGTCAAGAACGCGCGCTGCGTGTGCACCGGCAAAGAGAGCGGACCGGTCTACGGCACCGGCCCCTACACCACCGATTCGTTCGTCTGCACGGCCGCGCGGCACGCCGGCCTCATCACCGCCGCGGGCGGCACGGTCGAGGTCACGGCGAGCACCGGATGCAGCGGCTACGGTGGCGGGGCGGCCAACGGCGTCGGCGCCCTGCCCTGGGACGACTATCCCTACAGCTTCTTTTTCCCTGCCGCCGGCAACGGGACGTGCACCGCCTGTCCTCGCGCGTTCAACACCTTGGCGGCCACCGTCAACGACCTCCAGTGCAGCTGCGCTCCCTTGCACACCACCGGGACCGTCTACGGCACGGGCGTCTACACCTCGGACTCGAACATCTGCAGCGCTGCCCAACACGCCGGCGTCATCCCCGCGACGGGCGGCAACGTGAAGGTGAAGCGCATGGCCGGCTGCAAGTCGTACAAAGGCTCGGTCGCCAACGGGTACACGACGCAGGCGTACGGCTCGTGGGACAGCAGCTTCTTCTTCGTCGGTGGGGCGATTACGACCTGTCCGTGAGCACGGCATCCGAGATTCGAGGGGCGCGTCGTGCGGGCGCGCGAGACCCGTTCGCAAAAATGCGAGCAGCCGTTCGCGATCTCGCACGCTAGCTTTTCGCGATGTTCGGCGGCTTCATCTCGCGTTCCTCGACACGAACGATCTCGGGACTCGTCTTCGGCCTCACGCTCGCGGGGTGCGCATCGCAGCCATACCTCACCGACGACGTCTCGCCCGAGCTCGGCGGCGGCCTCCGCCTCACGGTGCTCCACACCGGCTGGCGTTCGACGGTCGAAGTATGCGGCGTGCGCGCGACGAGCAAGATGAGCGGCACGACCTTGGTGGTCCCCTACGATTGCGTCCTCGGCACCGACACGCCGGTCGACTTCGAGCACTTCACGGCGCCCGAGGTCCCGTCGTTGCCCATCGAAGCGACGGTCACGCCGTTCGTCGGCGGCGCGCTGAAGTCGACGCGGAAGCTGCAGATTCGTTGGATGAATGCCGAGCGTCTGGTCGGTGATTGGCTCGCCAAGGTCGCCGAGGGCGAGGCGATTGAGCTCGCGAAAAAGAGGCCGCGCACGCCGGGCGTCGTCTGGGTCTCGAGGACCCGGAGCTCGGTCAAGCCGCTCGGGCACGAGAAGACGGTGGCCGACGCCGACGTGGTGGTCGTCGCCAAGGACCTGAATTCACGCAAGACCGACAGGGTGTGCGCGTTCGAGATGGGCACCACCTCGACGCTCTCGGCCTACGACGTCGAGCTCGGGGTCTACGACGCGCGCACCGCGAAGAAGCTCGGCGGGAAGACCTTCGTCAACAGGACGCCGAGCTGCCCGATCTCCGTCTACGCGAAGATGGGCGCCTCGACGACGTCGTCGAGCGGACCGCCCGAGAACGAGATGCACAATTGGGTACGCGCGCTCCTCGCCGACGGCACCACCTGGGACGACGCCGATCGCGACCCGCGTGACTGATTGACTGATTCTTCTCGCTACCGGGAAAGGCGTTCCGCCAGATACTTGAGCGCCATCGGATACCGATAATCAATCGCCATGTGCGTCCCTTCGAAGAGCTCGAAGTAGACGTCGGTGACCCCGACCTTGGCGAGCTCGCCGCGAAAGGCGATGGCCGCGAGGTCGAGGTACCACTCGTCGCGCTTGCCGGCGTCGAGCCAGATCGCGCGCTGCGAACGGAGCGCGTCCGCGTACTTCGGCACCATGCGCACCGGATCCCAATCGAGCCAGCGCCGCCAGACGTCGTCGACCAGCCGGCCGGTGTCGACGTCGAAGGGCAGACGCACAGTGCCGTCGGGCTCGGCGGAGAAGCAGGCCGCGCACCCGTAGGTCATGACCAAGTTGCCGTCGTCCGGGCGCGACATCGGCGGCCTGCGCGCGAAGTCGTCCCAGAAGATCTGGTACGAGCCGCGGTAGAGATCGCGGAGCGCCCGCGCCGCGTCCATGAAGCCTTTGACGTAGCAGGCCTCGTAGAGCCCATCGCCGGCGTGCGAGGCGAACGCCCCGAAGAGGTCGGGACGGAGCATCGGGGTGATCATCGCGCCGAAACCGCCGCTGGATTTCCCGGCGATTCCGCGATGCGCAGCCTCGGCGAGCGTGCGGTAATGCGCGTCGACGAAGGGGACGACCTCGTCGCAGAGATACGTGTGATAGCGGCCGGTGCCGGGCGAGTCGACGAACTGCGAGCCGCCGTATTTGGTCCAGGCATCGACCCACACGAGGATGCACGGAGGCGCTTCGTTCTTCGCGAAGATCGCGTCGGCGGCCTCGGGAAATGTCGGTCGGAAGGGCGAGCGGTTGCGCCACATCGGCAGCGCGCCGGTGTAGCCCTGAATCATGTAGACGGTAGGATACCGACGCGCCGCCGACGGGTCGTAGCCAGGCGGCAGGTAGACCCAGAGCGGGCGTTCGGAAGGGTCGCCGAGGGGATTGCCGCGGAGCACCGTCGAAGAAAAGACGTGCTCGTCGATGCGACCGGCGAGCTGCGCGGGGAAGGCGTGCATCCGTCATGGTACCCCGCTACCCGACGCGCGCTAGAATCCTCGCGTGCAGTACGACTCACGCTTGATTGCCCGCTTTCTCTTCTCCGCGATCGCGCTCTCGTCGTGTCATCACGCATCGAGCAATGGCAGCGACGACGGCGGTCCGACCGACGCCGGCGTCGAAGTCGATCCAGCGGCGGGCACCTTCCACGTGCACGCCGGCTTCGTGCGCGATCCCGACGGACGCGCCTTCGTCATGCGCGGCGTGAACCTCGCCGGTTCACACAAAAATACGCCCTATTTCGGATTTCACCAGCCCGCCGACTATGCGCGTTTGGTCACCGACTTCGGGTTCAATTCGATTCGCTTCCTCGTCGTCTGGGCGGCCATCGAGCCGACCAAGGGCACCTACGACGACGCGTACCTCGACGAGGTCGGCAAGCGCATCGACTGGGCCGCCGACGCCGGGCTCACCGTCGTCGTCGACATGCACCAAGATTTGTATGGCGAAGGCTTCAACGGCGACGGCGCGCCGAAGTGGACGTGCGACGAGGCGCGCTACAAAGCTTTCGTGCCGAAGACGCCGTGGGCGCTCAGCTACACCGACCCCAACATGGTCGCCTGCTACGACGGCTTCTGGAATTCGGCCGAGCTGAAGTCGCACTACGTCGAGGCGTGGCGTCGCTTGGCGAAGAAGGTGGCGAAGAAGAGCGCGATCATCGGCGTCGATCCGATGAACGAGCCGTTCTGGGGCTCGACCGGCAGCGAGTTCGAGGAGACCAAGCTGGTCCCGCTCTACGCCGACGTGATGACCGCGGTGCGCGCCGAGGCGCCGACGTGGATCGCCTTCGCCGAGCCGAGCTCCGCGCACAACCTCGGGCTCGGCACGCGCATCGAGTCGTTTCCCTTCGGCAACGTCGCCTATTCGCCGCACTCGTACGACGCGTCCGCCGAGACGGGCGCGCCCTTCGGTCCATCGGGGCACGACAACTTGATCCAGACGATTCGCTCGTTCGCCGACGAGGCGGCGACGATGGGGGCCGCGATCTGGATCGGCGAATACGGCGGCATGGTCAACGACACCGTCGACGTCTACATGGACGCCGAATACGCCGGCGCCGGCAGCATCGCCGCCTCGCAGATGTACTGGGCCTACGATCGCGACGACGGCGGCTACTCGCTCCTCGCCACCGACGGCACCGAGAAGCACAAGATCACCGACGCGGTCGTCCGCCCCTACCCTGATCGTACCGCCGGCGATCCCATCGAGTGGAGCTTCGACGCCAAGACATCGACGTTCTCGTTCTCGTATAGGCCGAACCGCGCGATCGCCAAACCCACGGAGATCTCCGTGCCTACGCGCACATATCCGAAGGGGTACGTCACGTCGTGCGGCGGCTGCACTTCGAATGTGCAGACCGGCAGGCTCGTGATCACCACGCCTCCACCCGCGAGCCCCTCCGGCGCCGGCAGCGGAGACGTCGTGCGCGTCGTGCTGACGCCCAAGAGTTGAACCGCAAGCAGTCGCAGGCTGGCCTACACGTTCGTGAGGTTGTCTGCCGACATGCTCACGACGTAACGGTGCGCGCGAGGCGTGGACGAACCACGATGATGGGCGCGTTCGAGATCTGCGGGTCGTGTCGTCGACATGTGAAGGCGTCCGAGGCCGCTTGTCCTTTCTGTGGCGGCACCGCGCCTCGCCGGGCGAGCGGCCTTCCCCTCGGAGCGATGCGGCTCGGGCGCGCCGCTTTGGCTTCGGTGGTGTCCCTGGTCGCTTGCTCGAGCACGAGCGGTGACGTGGTCGATGTCGGGACCGCCGATGCGGCGGACGCCACGACGCAGAAAGACAGCTCAGTCGACGACGCGAGCGATGCCGTCGATGGGACGGACACACTCGATGTGATCGCGCCTGATACGACCGACACCACCGACACAGCCGACGCCCATTCGCCGCTCGACGAGGTCGGCCCTGCCGATGCCAATTGGACGCCCGATTCAGGTGCGAAATGCCCCGTCACCGATTACATGCACTTCGTCTGCGGCGGCCAAGAGTGCTTCGCGTACGTCCCCGGACCGGAAACTGAAGGCTATTGGCAGTTCTGGGACCGCCTCGACTATTCGAAGCACACTCTCGTCACCAACCTCTGTCTGCCGTGCTTGACGTGTGACTGCCTTTTCATGGGCACCACGTGCACTCCGTCACCGACCGGCGGCGTCGACCGGCTCTACTCGCATTCGTGCTACGGCGCGCCAGCCGCACGGCCTCATCGCGCCTCGAGCGCCGTCGAAACCGACCGATTTCCGCCGACGCGCGCCGCTGAGCTCTTGGCTGCGTTCCTCCGCGCGCGCCACGGAGAATGCGGGGGATCAACTCCCCACGGTGGCGTCTCCTCGGTGTGACGTCGATGTGATCGAGCAACAAAACAGGCCGAATCACGTCCGATCGCCGGGGCATGTACCGTGCTGAAGCGGAGGGCATGAAGCGCTCGTCTCGGTGGCTCGGTCCCCTTCTCGCTGTGGTCGCAGTGGCTTCGATCGCGTGCTCGTCGAGCGGCGGTGATGGCGGCGCCTCGCCTGGCGACGACGCGCTCGATCCGAACGCCGACACGGGCGCGAGCTCCGATGCAGGTAGTGACGGCGCAGCGCCGCCGGTCGATGCGATCGATCCGAAGGGCGACGGCGCGGTCAGCGACGCGACGACCGATGGAACGCCGAAGGCCGACACGAGCCCGGGAACCGATGGCGCGCCGGGCACCGATGCCGCCGTCGGGCCGACGCCGAAGGAAAAAGTCCTCGCCTTCCTCGCAAAGAACTCCGGCAAGGCCACGCTCGCGGGCATCCACAATCGGCACAACGCGACGCCGAGCGAGTTCACCGGGCAGATGCACGACCTCACCGGGAAGTACCCGGCGTTCTGGAGCGCCGACTTCCTCTTCGAGTCGGATGACATCGCCAATCGCGGCAAGATGATCGAGCAAGCCAAGACCGAGTGGAGTCACGGCGCGGTGGTACAGCTGATGTTCCACGCCTGCCCGCCCGACGTCGCCGAGCCCTGCGGTTGGGATCCGGGGCTCCTCCATCATCCACTCGACGACGCGCAGTGGAGCGATTTGATCACCGACGGCGGCAAGCTCAACAAGGCTTGGAAATCGCGCCTCGACGAGATCGCGCCGTTCCTCCAGCAGTTGAAAGACGCCGGCGTCGCGCCGCTCTTCCGGCCGCATCACGAGATGAACCAAGGCGCGTTCTGGTGGGGCGGTCGCACCGGCGCCAAGGGCACGTCGCGGCTCTTTCAAATCACGCACGACTACTTGGTGAAGACCAAGGGTCTCGACAACATCATCTGGGTCTGGGACGTCCAAGACCTGAGCTGGGACTTCTCCTCGTACGATCCGGGCGAGGCTTACTACGACCTCGCGGCGCTCGACGTCTACGACGATGGAAGCGGCTATTCGACGGCAAAATACGACGCGATGAAGAAGGCGTCGCCGCATCGCCCGCTCGCGATCGGCGAGTGTCAGAAGCTCCCGACCGCCGCGGCGCTGACCTCGCAACCGCTCTGGTCGTTCTTCATGGGATGGTCGGAGTTGGTCGCGGACAACAACAGCGCCGCCGACATCAAGTCGCTCTACTCCGCGAGCAACGTGCTCACGCTCGACGAGATGCCCGGCTGGTGAACGTTGGTGAAGATGCGCAAGGGGGGCGGCAGGCCCCGGCCGCCGGGAAGCACATCCCCCGAACGGCGTCGTCGTAGGGACGAAATCACCTACATTTCAGGCACGGCGCGCAGCTTCGGCGGCTGGTACGCTCGGTGCTGATGCATCGCTTCATGATCGCTTCGCATCGCTCCAGCCCTCGGACTCGACTCTTCACATCACTCGTCGCGCTCGCGCTCCCGTTTGCTGCTGCATGCGGTTCGAGCAGCGACGACGGCACTGGGGGCGACTCGGGGGACGACACTTTGCTTCCGGGCACGGACACCGGCAGCGGCGGCACCGACACGAACACGCCGGGCACCGACACCGCGGGCGGCAGCGACACCGGCACGCCCGGCAGCGACACCGGCACACCCGGCACCGACACCGGCACGCCCGGCACCGACACGGGCACGCCCGGCACCGACACGGGCGGCGTCGTCACCGGTGGCGTGCGCTATCTCGGCCGCGTCGATCTCACCGACCCGAAGAATCCGAAGCTCGCCTGGTCGGGGAGCGGCGTCGTCGCGATCGTCACCGGCGCCAAAATTTCGGTCAAGCTGACGAGCACCAGCAGCGCCGTCTTCTGGAAGGCGGTCATCGACGGCGCGCCGCAGAAGAGCTTCTCGGTCGCCTCGGGCGCGACGCAGACGGTGGTGCTCGGAGACGCGCTCGGCGCCGGCGATCACCGCGTCGAGCTCTATCGCGAGACCGAAGGACAGTACGCGTACAGCGTCTTCGGCGGCTTCGTCGACGGCACGGTCAAGGGCGCACCCGCGGCCGGACGCTTGATCGAAGTGATCGGCGACTCGATCACCGCCGGCTACGGCAACCTCGGCGTCGAGATTCATCCACCGTGGGACAACGCCTGCAGCTTCACGCTCGACACCGAATCGGCCTACGGCTCGTACGCTTCGCAGCTCGGACGCACGCTCGGCGCCGAGGTGAGCATCGTCGCCCGCTCGGGGTGGGGCATGGTCCGCGACCTCGGCGGCTCGTCGACCGGCGTGCTCTCGGCGATTTACGATCGCGCGGCCGGCCCCGATGTCGCGACCAAGTGGGACTTCAAGATCAAGCCCGACGCGGTGGTCATCAACCTCGGCACCAACGACGCAGGTGCGGGCGGTGGCAGCGATCCCGGCACCGCGTACGAGACCGCCTACGTCTCGTTCGCGAAGACGATTCGCAGCCATTATCCCGATGCGTGGTTCTTCTTCACGTTCGGCACGATGACCGGCGATCCGATGCTGACGACGATGCGCAACCACGTCGACAAGGTCGTCGCCAACCTCACCGCGGCGGGCGACAAGAAGGTGGTGGCGATTCGCCTGGACGTGCAAGACGCGACGTCGACCGGCTGCGACTACCACCCCAACGTCGCCGAAGACAACCACATGGCCGCGCAGTTGGCGCCGACGATGAAGACGAAACTCGGTTGGTGAGCCACTAAAACGAGCCGATCACGCCGCCGCCGAGCAGCGACGCGCCGCCGACGTAGAGCTGCATGCTGCCCGAGCTCGACTTCGGCGGGCTCGTCGCATTCGAAGAGCTCGGCAAGAGGAGCCACACCGTCGCGGTGGTGAGCGCGACGCCGCTGACCACGAGGAGCACGTTGCCGACGGTGGCGTAGGTGTGTCCGTGATCGGCGACCGCGCGCTTCGAGGGAGGACAGTCGGCGTGCCCGTTGCCGCACGCACCCTCGAGCTCGGCGAGGGCCGACGCGCGATACGCGTACATCGTTCCGGCGCCGGCGAGCGCAGCCACGCCGACGGCGCCCACCACCCACGGCCAGACGCGCGGCGCAGACGTGTTGTTCGAATCGCGATCGCGATCGACGAGCACCGTCGTGGGAGGAGGCGGAGGCGTGGTCTTGGCGAGTGGAAGGACGACGTCGACGGACTTGCTCTCGCTGCCGACGATGGTGATCGCGGCGTCGAAGGGGACGCGGCCTTGCGCCTCGACGTGCACCGCGTGGTTGCCGATATCGAGCGGAATCGCGCTTATTTTCTCGATGGAAACTGCTTCGCCATCGAGCACCACCTTCACGCCGGAGGCGCCGACGAGATCGCCAGGAAGATGGAGCGCCACCATCGGAACTTTACCGACGAGATCCGCGAGGTGCTCTTTCGCCTTGGTGCCGATGAGCGCCGCGGCCGGCGTCTGGTCGAGATCGGCGCCGACCTCGGCGCGCTGGAACTCGACGTAGGCCGAACCGAGCTTGCCGGTGTTCTGCAGGCAGAGCCCGAGGTGGAAGTGCACCGCCGGCGTCTGCTTCACGGCGGCGATTTGCCGAAATTTCGCGAGCGCGCCGGTCCAGTCGTGGGCTTCTTCCAGCTTCACGCCTTGCGCGAAGAGCTCTCGCGCGAGGGCCAGCTCGGCGCTGGTCGGCTCGGCGGCCGAGACCGGCACCGTCCAGCATGCGAACGGCGGCGCGGCGAACACGAGCGCGAGAGCGAGCGCCAGTGAGCGCGAACGTCCGCGCTCAGAAGTCGACATTCTTCACTCCCTCGTGCGCCGGCGGTTCGCCCGGTTTCGGCTTCTTCACGCCCGGCAAGGGTTTGCCGATGAGCGGTTTGATCGACAATTTTGGCGGTTTCGCCGACGACGAGGCCGCGCTCGCGCTGACGATCGGCGGGTCGATCGACTCGCCCTGAGGCTTGCTCGAAGGCGTCGCGCTGCTCGTGGTCGCGGCGACGTTGGCGCTGTTTCCCCCCATCGCAGCCGGCGCCGTGGTCGAAGGCGTGGACCCCGATGGGCTCTTCGTCATCGCGCGCGCCGCGAAGAAGACGGAAGCTCCAGCTACCGCGGCGAGCGACACCCAGGCGACGATCGGGAGACGCCGACGCGCGAGCGCGGGCCTCGGTCCGGTCGTCGATGCAGCGGCACGATCCTCGGGAAAAGCAGAGGGTTCAGCGCCGCCGAGGGTGACCGTGGCGCTGGCGAACGTCGCATCGACCGCGGCCTGCATCGAGCCCGACGCCGACGTCGGCAGCGCGGCGGCGAGCGGCCCCGACGGCCGATGATTGCGCGGATCGAACGGCGCGACGAGGGTCGGATCGGTGATGCTCCCGATCTTCGCCGTCGCCGCCGGATGGGCCGTCCGGACCGAGCCCTCGGTGCGCCTCGGGATGCGGAGCGTGGGGCGGAGATCGATCGTCTCGAGCTCGTGCGTGCTCAACAACTCTTCGATCGCGTCGGCGAGCGCGAGCGCGCTGAGAAAGCGCTGATCACGCTCTTTTTCCAGGCACTTGTGCACGAGCGCAGAGACCGCCGGCGACATCCCTGGCACCCGCGTCGTCAGCGGCAGCTCGGCCGTGTTGTTGATGGCCATCATGATGCCGTGGAAGTTGTTGGCGCGGAACGGCTGCTCGCCGGAGAGCGCCTTGTAGAGCACCACCCCGAGCGACCAGACGTCCGCGCGGCCGTCGAGATCGACCTCGCCCCAGGTCTGCTCGGGGCTCATGTACGCCGGCGAGCCGAGCACGGTGCCCTCGGTGGTCTCACTGCTGTCGATCTTGTCGAGGAGCTTGGAGACGCCAAAATCAAGCACCTTGGGCATGATTCCGGCGCCGAGCTCGCGCCACCAAGGCCCGCCGCCGGAGACGTCGACCTCGGCGCCGTCGGCCGTCTCGCGGTGGAGGAAGAGGTTCGCCGGCTTGAGGTCGCGATGGATGATGCCACCCTGGTGCGCGACGTGGAGCCCGCGCGCGACGATCTCGACGATGCGTAGCGCGGTCGCCGGAGGGAGCTTGCCGACCTGTTCGATGACCGCATCGAGCGGCGCGCCCTCGAGCAGCTCCATCACCAAATAGGGCGTGCCGACATGCGGATCGAGCGGCTCACCGGCGAGCTGCTCGACGCGACCGAGATCGTAGACCTCGATGATCGTCCGGTGACGCAAGCGGCCCGCCGCCTTCGCTTCGCGGAAGAAGCGCTGCAGACGGCTCGCGTTGGCGGTGGCCCCGGCGCGCATGAGCTTGATGGCGAAGCGACGATCGATCGCCTCGTTGCGCGCGCTCCAGACGACGCCCATCGCCCCCGCGCCGAGCTGCTCGATGAGGCGGTAGCGCCGGCCGATGACGTCGCCGGGCACGAAGTCGGTCACCACCCCATCGTAGCGCAATTCGTTGCTCCGACCGCTCCCGGCTGGTGTACTCGGGGACGGGACATGGCCGGCACGCGAACCCGAAAGCGCGAGGAAGGTGAGGCAACGCACGCCTCCGAGCAGGCCGGCCCTTCCCCCGACGGCGCCATCGTCACCGTCGTCTCGGGCCGCTCCAAGGGCGCGATGGCGCGAATTCCCGGCGAAGAAGGCCGGCCGCTGACCATCGGCAAGGCCACCGACAACGATCTCGTCGTCGAGGGCGACACCGTGTCGCGCCATCACCTGACGGTCGGCCGCACCCGCCGCGGGCTCGAGGTGCACGATCTCGCCAGCACCAACGGCGTCAAGGTCGGCGGCGCCCGCGTCACCGATGCGATCGTCGAGCCGGGGACGATCATCTTCGCCGGCGACGTCGAGCTCATCGTCGGCGTCGAGGTCCAAGGCGCGCAGGTCCCGGCGAGCACTCGAGACCACTTCGGCTCCGCGCTCGGCAAGAGCCTCTCGATGAAGCGCATTTTCGGGCTCCTCGAGCGCATCGCACCGACCTCGGCGACGGTCCTCCTGATGGGCGAGACGGGCACCGGCAAGGACGTTTTGGCGCACGGGCTCCACGAGGCGAGCACCCGCGCGAGCGGACCCTTCGAAGTCGTCGACTGCGGCGCGGTCGCCGGCTCGCTCATCGAGAGCGAGCTCTTCGGCCACGAGAAGGGCGCGTTCACCGGCGCCATTTCCTCACGCGCGGGCGCCTTCGAGCGCGCGCACGGCGGCACCATCTTCCTCGACGAAATCGGCGAGCTGCCGCTCGAGCTGCAGCCGAAGCTCTTGCGCGTGCTCGAGGCGCGCGTCGTTCGTCGGGTCGGCGGCAACACCACGCTCCCGGTCGACGTGCGCATCGTCGCCGCGACGACGAAAGATCTCTTGAAAGAAGTGCGCCTCGGAAACTTCCGGGAAGACCTCTATTTCCGGCTCGCCGTCGTTCCGGTGCACGTGCCACCGCTACGCAAGCGGGACGACGATCTCCCCCTCTTGGCGCAGAAGCTCCTCGAGTCGACGCCGCTGCCGGGCGTGGCCGATGGCGTGCAGCTGGCGAAGGAGGCGCTGAGCGCGCTTCGCACCTACGAGTGGCCGGGCAACGTCCGCGAGCTCCGCAACGTGCTCGAACGCGCGGCCTACCTGTCGCTCGAGTCGAGTGGTCAGAAGCCGGGCAAGCCGCTCGAAGTGCAGCTCGTCGGCTTCCCCCCGAATCGCCAAGACGACGCCGACGATCCCTTCAAATTCGAGGACGCGACCAGCTACCGGCAGGCGCGTGCCCGCGTCGACGCGGTCTTCGAGCGAAAGTTCGTCCGTTGGCTCCTCGGTCGGCACGGCGGAAACGTCACCGCCGCCGCCCGGGCCGCGCAGATGGATCGCAAGTACCTCGCCGATCTCGCCAAGCGACACGGCATCGGCGGTCGGAAGGATGCATAATCCCCGGATGGGCGCACGCCGGACGCCTCTCCGCTCGCATCTCGCCAGCTCGCTCATGGTCGGCGCTCTCGCCGTGAGCCTCACGCTTCTCGGCTCTTGTGGGTTCCCCGCGTTCGATTTCCGCGAGACCGAGAACCCCGTCGATGGCGGCGCCGACGCCAAGCCGAGCTGCCCATCTGTCGGGAGTGATGGCGGCATCGGCAACGCATGCACGAGCCTTCCTCGCTTCACCGGCACCCAGCGCATCGATGGCGTCGGCGACGAGCTCTGCGCCCTCGCCCTCGATGCCTGGGACAAGCGGACGACGCCGTTCCAAATTCCCACGCCTCCCACCGCCGACGTCGATCCGCGCGCCGAGCTGCGGGTCGGTTGGTCGAGCGTCGGTTTGCACCTCCACGTGCACGTCGTCGACCCGACGGGCGTCATCGTCTCGCCCCCCGAGGCCTCGGTCGCCGAGAGCGATTCGGTCGAGATTTACGCCTCGGGCTTCGTTCCCACCGGCGGCGACTACGATGACGTCAGCGACCTCGGCGCGATTCACGTCATCGTCACCCCACCCGGCGCGGGCCTCGGCGCGCGCGCCAACATCTTCGATTCTCGCTACGACCACGCGGCGGTGGCGATGAGCCCGAGCCTCTACGCGGTGCGCATCGTCAGCGACGGCTACGAGGTCGAGATGCAGCTCCCGTGGACGCTGATCAGCCGCACCGCGCCGCCGAGCTCGGGCGCCGGCATCGGCTTCGACGTCGCGCTCAACAAAGATCGGGCGAGCGATCACAAGCGCATCCTCCAGACGTTCCTCGGCTACCGCACCGATCCCGTCACGCCGTCCTCGTGCACCATCAGCAAGCCCGAACCCTGGTGCGACGATCGAACCTGGTGCGTGCCCAAGTTGGAGTGAAGTCGGAGTGAACGAGACCGGGGGCCACGTGCTCGGCCATCGGGGGGGCATTGCCCCCGTCGTCCACCCTCCGTTCGAGGCCGAGGCACATCTGTTCGAGAAAATAGGGACATTCGACGAAGGCACGTCAACTGCACTCGGCGAGGCAACCTCACTCCCTCCGAACAGGAATCCTCGCCATGCGTCGCCTCTCTTCGTTGTTCGTCTCCGCATCTCTCGTGCTGTCGGTCGGCTGCAGCAGCGATGGAGGCGGCGCCGCCGCGGACGACTCGGGCTCGAGCGGCCTCGATGGCGACGACAGCGATGTCGGCGGGGGCCCCGACGGCACGCTCCCCGATGGCGGTCGCCTGCCTGACGTGCCCGACACGCGGCTGCCCGACGACACCATCGGCATCGACACCCTCGGCATCGACACCTTCGTGCCACCCACCGACAGCGGACCGGTGATCGCGCCGGAGCCGCTCTCGCCCAACATCGTCGTCGATCAAATCGGCTATCGCCCGAGCGCGGAGAAGATCGCGGTGCTCCGCAGCCCGCAGAAGGGCTTCGACGTCGCGACGACGTACACGCCCGGCGCCAAGTACGCGGTCGTCGACGCGCATACGAGCGCGAAGGTCTTCGAGGGCGCGGCGACCCCGTGGAACGGCGGCGCGACCGATGGCTCGTCGGGCGACAAAGCATGGTGGTTCGATTTCTCCAGCGTCGTCACGCCCGGCGACTACTTCGTCCTCGACGAGACCGCGTCGGTGCGGAGCGACATCTTCACCATCGGTGATCGCGTCTACCGCGACGCGCTCGGGCAGTCGGTGTGCATGTTTTATTACCAACGCGACGGCTTCGCCAAAGACGCCGCGCACGCTGGCACGCCATGGGTCGACACCGCCGCGCACATGGGCGCCGGACAGGACACGGCCTGCAAGCTCTACAGCGACGGCTCGGCCGCGCGCGACGTGCACGGCGGCTGGTGGGACGCGGGCGATCAGAACAAGTACACGAACTGGGGCGCCGGCGACGTCATCGAGCTCTTGCGTGCTTTCACCGAAGCGCCGACGGCGTTCTTCGACGACACCAACATCCCCGAGTCGGGCAACGGCGTCGCCGACGTGCTCGACGAGACCAAGTTCGAGCTCGACTGGCTCGTACGCATGCAAGGCGCCGACGGCTCGGTGCTGAGCATCGTCGGCAACCAAGGCGCGAAAGACCCTTCGTTCGGTGGCACCAAGGACACGCGCGCCTCGACCGACACCGCGCCGTGCAAGTACGGACCGGCGTCGACGTCGGCCTCGCTCTCGACCGCCGCAGCCTTCGCCTACGCGTCGATCGTCTTCAAATCAGCACCTGGCGCGACGACTGCATATGCAGGTTATGCAGACGATCTCTTGGCGCGGGCGAAGAAGGCGTGGGACTGGGCGATCGCCCATCCGAGCGTCACCTTCTCGAACGGCGGCAAGGTCGGCGCCGGCGAGCAAGAGACCGACGACAAGGGGCGCACGATGATGAAGCTCCGCGCCGCGGTCTTCCTCTACGAAGCGACGAGCGACGCCAAGTACCGCGACCTCGTCGACGCCGGGTACAAGAGCGTGAACATGATCTCCTCGGGCTACGTCGACTGCTTCGCCACCGAAGACCAAGAGACGCTCCTCGAGTACGCGAAGACGACCGGCGCCACCGCCGCCGTCGCCGCCGACATCAAGGCCAAATACAAGGCTGGCGCTGCGAGCGGGCACAACCTCGGCGCGGTGAAGACGAACCCCGATCCCTACGGCGCGTACCTCTACGTCTACACCTGGGGCAGCAACCAAGTGAAGGCCGCGCAGGGCAACCTCCTCTACGACGTCCTCACCTACGGCGTCGACAGCGGCGCGAGCGGCGATGCGATCAAAGGCGCCGAGCGCTTCGTCCACTACATGCACGGCGTGAACCCGCTCTCGCTCGTCTACCTCTCGAACATGGGCGATCACGGCGCGGCGAAATCGGTGACGCGCTTCTACCACTCGTGGTTCACCAAGGGCTCCGACTGGGACGCCGTCGGCGTCTCGAAGTACGGACCGCCGCCCGGCTACCTCGTCGGCGGCCCCAACCCGTCGTACTCCTGGGATGGCTGCTGCCCAAGCGGATGCAGCGGAGTTTCCTGCGGATCGTCGCCTCCGACGCCGCCGACGGGACAGCCCGATCAGAAGGCCTACAAGGACTTCAACGACAGTTGGCCGCTCGACTCGTGGGCGATCAGCGAGCCCGACGACGGTTATCAGGCGAAGTGGGTGCGCCTCCTTTCCAAGTTCGTGAAGTGATTCGTGAAGTGAGCCCGTGCACCGACCACGAGTTTCGCTAGGCTGGCGGCATGAGCCTCCAGCAGCTGCGCACCTTCGTCACCGTCGCCGAGGTGGGGAACGTGAGTCGCGCCGCGAAGTGTCTCCGCATCTCGCAGCCGCCGCTCAGTCGGCAGCTGCGCGAGCTGGAGGGCGAGCTCGGCGTCACGCTCTTCACCCGCACCTCGCGCGGGATGCAGCTCCTGCCTGCCGGCGAACGCTTCCTCGTCCACGCCCGCGCAGCCCTCGCAGAAATCGAGCGTGGAACACGCGCGGTGCGCGGCGAGCTCGTCTGATTTCGCCTGAGCTCGCCCCATCTCGGGCGACTCAGATCGAAAAGGTATTGGACGACCAGACGCACGAGCCGCACCTTCGACGGCGATGGCCATCGAGCTGCTCTCTGCGAACGATCGAGAAAAGATGCGGGCCGCGGGTCGGGTCGCCGCCGAGACGTTGCGTGCGATCGGTGAGCGCATCGCTCCTGGCATCACGGCCGGCGACATCGACCGTTGGGTGCGCGAAGACACGAGCCGTCGCGGAGGCCGGCCGAGCCAGCTCGGATTCCACGGTTTTCCCGGGGCCGTTTGCGTCAGCCGCAACGACGTCGTCTGTCATGGGATCCCACGCGACGACGTCGTCCTCGGCGAGGGCGACATCGTCAACGTCGACGTCACCACCGAGCTCGACGGCTTTCACGGAGACACCTCGGAGACGTTCATCGTCGGACGCGCGAGCGAAGACGCGCGCCGCGTCGTCGACGTCTCCCGACGGTGTCGCGACGCTGGAATTTCCGTGGTCCGCGAGGGCGCTCGGCTGGGCGACATCGGCGCGGCGATCGTCGAACTGGCGCGCGCCGAAGGCTGCAGCGTCGTCGCCGAGTACACCGGCCACGGCATCGGTCGGAAGATGCACGCCCCGCCCTCGGTGTCGCACGTCGGCACCCGCGGCACCGGCGTGCGCCTGCGCGCAGGGATGGCGCTGACCATCGAGCCGATGATCAACCTCGGCCGTCCCGAGGTGCGCCTCTGCGCCGATGGCTGGACGGTCCTCACCGCCGACGGCAGCCTCTCGGCGCAGTTCGAGCACACGCTGATCGTCACCCGCGAAGGATGCGAAGTGATGACTCTTCTCGCGTGAGGCCTCGCGTGAGGCCTCGCGTGAGGCTTCGCGTGAGGCCCGCGTAATCGATCAGTTCGCCGTGAGCGTGGCGATGTCGGTGAGCAGAGTCTGCTCGTGACCGTTGGGGTTCACCTTCTCGTAGACCTTGCGCAGCGTGCCCTGCGGATCGACGACGAACGTCGTGCGATCCCAGTATTTCGTGCCTTTGTACTCCGACTGCCCGACGCCGGCGGCCGTGAGGAGCGAGGCGCTCGGATCGGCGAGGAGATCGATGGTGAAAGAGAACTTGTCGCAGAACGCCTTGTGCGAGGCGACGTCGTCGGCGCTGATGCCGACCACCACGATGCCCTTGGCCTCGAAGTCGGCTTTGGTCGCGGTGAACGACTTGCCTTGGATCGTGCAGCCGGGTGTGTCGTCCTTCGGGTAAACGTAGAGCACGAGCCACTTGCCCGCGTACGACGCCAGCGTCTTCGCGACGCCGTCTTGGTTGGGGAGCGCGAAGGCGGGGAACGGCTTGCCGAGTTCGATCATGATCGAAGTCCTCGCCGCGCGGGGCGCCGCCGGCAAGCCTGTCGGCAAAACTCGGCGGAATGCTCGAAATCGCGCGACTCGATGTACTCTGCAATGGCAGCGCGCTCATGTCCCCTCGTCCGCTCGGCGTCCCTCACCTCGTGCCGGCTCCTGGCGCGCGCGATGACGAGACGCCGACCAACCTCACGGCGACGCTCTCCAGCCTCACCAGCCTGGTCGGACGCGACGACGCGCTCGCGCACATCGATCGACGCTTCGACGAGGGCGCACGTCTCGTCACCGTGCTCGGCGGGCCGGGTCTCGGAAAGACGCGCGTCGCCAGCAGTTGGGCAGAGGCGCAGCTTCGACACTTCCGCGGATCGGCCGAGGGCGGGACGCGGGGCCGTAAGTTCCCCGGCGGCGTCTTCTTCTGCGATCTCACCGAGGCGCGCGACGAAGCGGCCTTCGGCGTCGTCGTCGCACGCACACTCGGCGTGCATCTTCCGGGCACCTCCGCTGCGACGATGATCTCCGCGCTCGCCGAGCGCCTCTCGTCGCGCGAGCCTACCCTCGTCGTCCTCGACAATTTCGAGCAGCTGGTCGATTCGGCGACCGAGGCCGTGGCGACGCTCTTGGCGCGCGCGCGCGAGCTTCGGCTCCTCGTGACCTCACGCGAACGTCTGCGCGCCGCCTTCGAATCGGTCCTCGAGCTCCCACCGCTCACCGACGAGAACGCCGCAGCGCTCTTTCGCGCACGCGCGAGGGCCGCGGGCGGTGACGATCCGAACGGCAATCCGAGTGATGACGCCTCGGTCGCCGCGCTCGTTCGCGAGCTCGACGGCATCCCTCTCGCCATCGAGCTCGCAGCCGCGCGCAGTCGAGTGATGACGCCGCGAGAGATCCTCGCAAGGCTCGCGCGTCGCTTCGACGTCCTCACCGACGGTCTGCCGCGAGAGACCCGTGTCGCGCGGGAAGTCCGTGACCGACACGCGACCATGCGCGGCGCCATCGACTGGTCGTGGACCAACCTCTCGTCGCTCGAACAGTCGGCGCTCGCCCAGTGCGCGGTCTTCGCCGGCGGCTTCACGCTCGAAGCGGGAGAGCACGTTTTGTCGCTCGGCGAGGGAGTCGACGTCATCTCGACGATCTCGGCGCTGCGCGACAAATCACTGCTCCTCGCGCGCGCGACGTCCTCGGACTCGACGCGCTTCTCGCTCTTCGTCAGCGTGCGCGAGTACGCCGAAGAGCGCCTGCGCGAGAGCGGAACCGAGGTCGAGACGCGACGACGGCACGCCCGGTGGTACGTCGAGCTCTCGCGCGACTGGGCCGTCTCGTGTCGCTCGGTCGGCGATCCGGCGGCACAGGCGGCGCTCCTCCAAGAGAAGGACAACCTCCTCGCGGCACATCGATACGCCGTCGCCACCCACGACGCCGTGCTCATCGCCGAGACTGCTCTCACCCTCGAGCCCTCGCTCGTCGCGCAAGGGCCTTTCGATGAGCTCGTCGCGGTCCTCGAACGTGCGCATGCGACCATTCCCTTCGTCCGGAACGTCGATCGCGCGCTCGCCGCCTACGTCGCCTTCGCCCACGCCAACACCCAAGGCACACGTGGCCAAGTGCGCGAGAGCGTCGTCGCGCTCGAAGCGCTGCTCGTCGAGGCCAGCGAGATCGGCGATCGTCATCTCGTCGGCGAGGTCCTGGTGATGCTCGGCACGCGCCGTCGTCAGCTCGGGCTCTACCAAGACGCGTGGCGCACGCACGAAGAGGCGCAGGTGATCCTCCAAGGCACCGCCACGCGTCCCGAGGCCTTGAACCTCGCGTCGATCGGTCGATTGCACGGAGATTTCGGCCGTTTCGAGGCTGCGCGCGCCTTCGACGAACGGGCCCGCGCGCTCTCGCAGCAGCTCGGTGATCGCCTCATCGAAGGCATGGCGCTCGGCAATCTCGCGCAGCTCGATCAAGAGCTCGGCAACCTCGACGCCGCCGAAGTTTCGTTCACCGCTGCGCTCGCCGCCTTCCGCAGCGCCGGTGATCTCCGCTACGCGGCGATCTACCTCGGTCACGTCGGCGACTTGGCGCGTGAGCGTGGCGACCACGAAGCCGCGGCGGCGACCTATCGCGCCGCCGTCGACGAGCTCGATCGGGTCCGCATTCCTCGTGGTGAGGGGCTCTTTCGCGCAGCCTATGGCGGCGTCCTCGCCGCACGTGGCGAGCTCGAGGCCGCACGTGACGAGCTCGCGCGCGCGACGCGCCTTCTCGAGACCGTGAGCGACCCGCACTACCTGACGGTGCTCGAGCTCCATCGTCAAACGCTCGCGTTGGCCGCCCGAGGTCCGCGCGCCGAGATCGAAGCGAAGCTCGCCGCCGCGCTGTCGGAGAAGCCACCGACCGACGTCCGCTTCGCCGCCCGCATGCTCGGCCGCGCACTGGCGAACACGCCTGATTCACTGAGTATTCGATCGTCACGGCATCTCTCGCACACGGGCTCGCACCTGAGCTCACGTCTCGTGATCGCCGATCGACGCTTCCTCTGCGAGCGTGGCGACCAGCGTCACGAGCTCGATCTCGAACGACGCGGACCGATGCGACGCTTGCTCCTCGCGCTCGTCGAACGTCGTCGCCGGACGCCTGGGCAGAGCCTCGACGCCGCTGCGCTCCTCGCAGCCGGGTGGCCAGGCGAGCGCGTTCATCCCGAAGCCGGCGGCAAGCGCGTCCGTGTCGCCATCGCCTCGCTCCGTCGAATGGGCCTCGAAGGCATCCTCCTCACGCGCGACGATGGCTACTCGATCGATCCCAAGTGCGAGCTCGTGCACGAGGCGGATGCGACCGACGAGCCCTGACACGCGAAGGGGCCCCTCTCCCCCAAGGGTCGCCTCGCGCCCCCACAGGGCGTCACGCCGACGAGACGTCCTGACGGCGAATCAACTTATTTCATCGTGAATTTCGCGATGCAGCGAAGCGCAGAAACGCGCACGACCCCTGCTAAGGTCGAAGGCATGCTCCGTATCCCGCGCGCCTCGGCAGCGTTCTTCCCCCTCGGTCTCGGCATCACCAGTCTCACTGCTCTCACGGCTCTCACTGCACTCACGGGTCTCACGGCGTGCGGCTCGTCGGGTGACGACGCCACAGTCGACCCGGGCTCCGACGCCATCGTCCTCCACGACGACGGGACCGGCAGCGACACCTTCCTCGCTGACACCGGGACGAGCCCGGACGGCGTGACGAGCGACAGCGCCACGAGCGGTGACACCACCACCACCGGCACCGACGTCGGAGGCCCGGACACCGCGTCCGCCGACACCGGCAGTCCCGGGACCGACGTCGGAGGGCCTGACGTCGCGCCTCCCGGTTGGAAGCTCGTCTGGTCCGACGAGTTCAACGGAGCTGCCGGCGCCGCGCCCGATCCGAAATACTGGTCCCACGACGTCGGCGGCGGCGGCTTCGGCAACAACGAACGCGAGTACTACACCGACGGCGCGACCAACTCGTCGCAGCACGGCGGCAACCTCGTCATCGAAGCGCGCAAAGAATCCGCGCCCGGCACCTGCTGGTACGGCGCCTGTCAGTACACCTCCGCGCGCATCCACACGAGCGGCAAATTCGACCAGAAATTCGGCCGATTCGTCGCCCGCATCCAGATCCCTCGCGGTCAAGGCATGTGGCCCGCGTTCTGGATGCTCGGCAACGACATCGGCAGCGTCGGTTGGCCGACCTCCGGCGAAATCGACATCATGGAGAACATCGGGAAGGAGCCCGCGACGACGCACGGCACCATCCACGGCCCCGGCTACAGCGGCGGCGCCGGCATCGGCAGCGGCTCCACCCTCTCGAGCGGCGCCTACGCCGACGGCTTCCACGAGTTCGCGATCGAGTGGGAAGCGGCCGCGATTCGCTTCTACGTCGACGACAAGCTCTACGCGACGCGCACGCCGAGCGAGCTCCCCGCGGGTAAGAAGTGGGTCTACGATCACCCCTTCTTCATCATCCTCAACCTCGCCGTCGGCGGCGGCTGGCCGGGCGATCCCGACGGCTCGACCACGTTCCCGCAACAGATGAAGATCGACTGGGTGCGCGTCTTCACCAAGGCCTGACGGCGTGACGCGTCCTCGAAGCGTTCGAGGTCAAGGAAACGAAGCGACCCAAACGTCTCCAGCTGCCGGATCGAAGCCGCCGCTGGAGACGACCGTACCCGCGGTTCCGAAGTCGAGGTGGCCGAAGAAGCTCCCGGTGGCGACGAGGCCACGCGTGCTCGCCGCGGCGCGATAGGCTCGTTGATCGTCGAGATCGCCGAAACGCGCGACGGCACTTGTTTTCAAGCTCGGATCGAGCCTTGCGAGGAAGACGTCGTTGGCGCCGATCGCGGTCATACCTTCGAGGGTTGCCGAGAAATAACCGACGACGTCGAGGCGTCCATCGGCATGCGCGACCACGTCGCTGGCGACGTCGGGTCCGAAGCCGCCCATCCGACGTGACGCGACGTGGCCGCCGTTCTCGTCGAAGAGCGCGACGAAGGCATCCTCGCCGCTTTCGCTCGCGAGCGCTCCGCCACCGAAGTCGACCTGACCGACGAACGAACCCGTGACGACGACGTCGCCCGCCGACGTGGTGGCGATGCCGACCGGCGACTGTTGCTTGTCGGCGACGAACCCCTCCGCGAAAACGACGGAACCGTCGGGATGAAAACGCGCGAGCAACATCGCGTCGAAGTTGTCCGGCAGCGGCTTGCCTCCGACGTCGAAGGGGCCACGAAAAATGGCGGCGACGACGGGATCGACGTCGTGGACGAGCGTGAGGCGCGGCAAGCGATCGACGTCGGGGCCTCCGAAACGGAACGCGGTCTTGGCAGCGAGCGAGAGGCCGCCAGGGCCGAAGCCAAAGGTGGCGACGAAGAGATCTTCTTCCCCGGCGCTGAGGAGCGGACCGCTGGCGAGGCCGGGATCGATCGCCTGCGCGAACTCGCCGGCGACGACGAGCGTCGCGCTGCCCGCGGCATCATGACCAAGCCGAAGCGCCGTCACCGACTGGTGACCCTCGCCGCCGAGCTGGACGCATCCCTGCGATGCGCCGTCGGCCGAGGAAAATCGGCCGATCCACGCGTCGGAGGCGCCGAGCGAGGTGAGCGTCTGGCTGCCGCAAGTGAGGACGCCGGAGAAGAAGCCACCCGCCCAGAAGGTGCCGTCTCCGACGATGGCGATCGTGCGTACGGCTTGTTCACCGGTGGCGCCGCCGAGCAGTTGGAGAAAGCGCGGATGCCCATCGCGATCGAAGCCCGCGAGAAAGGCATTGGCGGTCACCCCCGCTGTGGCGGCGACCGAGAGCGCGCCAAAGGAGAGCCTTCCGGAGGTCTCGCCGCCGACGACGACGTCGTCATTCGTCGAATCGACAGCGATCGCGAACGGGAGCTGCCCGCTGCCATCGCCACCCGCTGCCGCCCATCGCGCACCGTCGACCGGCGCCTCGTCGGTCGCGTCGGTCGCGTCACCACCGCCGGCGTCGATCGGCGAAGTCGTGCTCGAAGAGCCGCCGCATCCGAGCAGGCACCCGAAGACCGCGCAAGCCAACGCGGGAGGCGTGCGCATCGCCTGGATTGTACGCATTTACGCCGCCAAACGCCGCACGAACATCACCGCGGCGATGGTCAGACCGACCGCCACCACCGCGCCGCGCACGAAGCGTTCGCCAAGGAGCCGGGCGAGCCGTGCCCCCGCCGCGCCACCGAGGATGGCACCGACCGCCATGTCGGCGGCGAGGAGCCAATCGACCTTGCGTCCGACGACGAAGGCGATCGCGGCGACGACGTTGATCGCGACCGCGGCGAAGTTCTTCAGCGCGTTCATCCGGTGCATGCGCTGGAGCCCGAGGAGGCCGAAGGCCGCGAGCATGACGATGCCGATCCCGGCGCCGAAGAAGCCGCCGTAGATGGCGACGAAGAGCTGGAAGACGAGCACCCCCACGAGCTTGCCGCCCTGGAGCCGATCGCTCGATTCACCTTTTTTTTCTGCTTCATTCGCCGCGGGCTGGGCACGCTGACGACGCGCGAAGCGACCGAGGGGCTCGCGGACGATGAAGAGCGCCGTCGCCGCGAGGATGAGCCAGGGTACGAGCCGCGCGAAGAGCTCGTCACCTGCCCGGAGCACGAGGAGCGCGCCGATCGAGCCGCCGACGATCGAGGGAACCGCGAAGAGCGCGAGGAAGCGCCGGTCGCCCTCCTCGTCGAGCTGCGCGCGATAGGCGTAAAAGGCGCTCGCCGAACCGGGGACCAGCGCGAGCGTGCTCGTGCCGTTGGCGACCGTCGGCGGAACCCCGAAGGCGAGCAGCGCCGGGAACGTCAGGAGCGTGCCCCCACCCGCGACCGAGTTGACGGCTCCGGCAGCGAATGCGGCCAGCGCCAGCGCGGCGAGCTCGAGCGCCGAGGTCACCTCACGCGTGCTCGGCGATGGCCGCGAGCACGTCTTCCGAATGCGTCTTGGTGTTCACCTTGGGCATCACGTGGAAGATCTTCCCGTCCTTGCCGATGAGGAAGGTGCAACGCACGATGCCCATGAATTTACGCCCATACAGTGTCTTCTCGGCCCACGCGCCGTACTTCTCGGCGATCGCGTGGTCTTCGTCGCCGAGGAGCGTGAAGTCGAGCCCTTCCTTGGCGGCGAACTTGGCGAGGCGCTCGGGCGAGTCGCCGCTGACGCCGAGCACCACGGCGTCGGCCTTGGCGAACGCCTTCTTCGCGTCGCGCACGCCGCACGCTTGCACGGTGCATCCGGGCGTCATCGCCTTGGGATAAAAGTAGAGGACGACGATCTTCTTCCCCTTGAAGTCCTTGAGCGAGACCTTCTCGCCGTTCTGATCGGGGAGCGTGAACGCGGGTGCGGCGGCGCCGAGCTTCGGTGCGGGCATGGATCCTCGGGAGGTCGTGGTGTCGATGGTCTGCGATCAGAGATGACGAAGCAGCTCGGCCAGCTCATCGCGCTGGGCCGGGGAGAGGCGCGGGGCGAGCATCCGCAAGAGCTCGCTCTCGGCGCGTGCGTGCTCGCCGTACTGCGCGTCGAAGCGCGCGAAGAGGCTGCCGACGAGCGATCTCTCGTCGTCGGTGCGCGCGCCTCGATGGAGCAGCGAGAGGAGCCGACTGGCGGCGCCACAGATGCGATCGTGCGACTGCTCGAGCGCCGCGATCGAGCCGCGCAGCTCGGAGAATCGCTCGACGATGTAAGGAAAGAGCCCCTCTTCTTCGCGCGCGAAGTGATCGAAGAGATCGTCGGCGAGCCCCTGGAGGATGGAGGTGAACTCGTCGCGTATATCTCGCGCGTCGACATCGGCGCCGACGATGCGCGGCGCCATCGCGCGCAGGTCCTGGACCAGCCGACCGAGGTGAGAGTGATCGTGCTCGAGCCGGAAGATCGGGTCGGCAGCTGCCATCGCGCACGGAGTGTACACCCAATCGAACCTCTTTCGGTCTGGCCTCGACACGACCGCCACCGTGCGGGACGATGGAGGTCGTGCTGCTGCGCTTGCTCCTTCCTCCCTCGCTCGGGCGAGCCAAGGCGACGGCACGGGCGGAGCTTCTCGCGACCGCGCTCGCCAGTGAGCTCGGTGCCGACGCGAGTGGAGAGGTCGCGGCCAACTACCGCGAGTTGGAGACACGTTCCCTCGCCGGCGAAGCACACCTCGTGTGGGCGCCGGCGAGCCTCTGCGCGCGCCTCGAACCGACCGCGCGCGCCATCTACAAGAGCGTGCGTCATGGCTCCTCGTGCTACCGATCGGCCCTCATCTCGCGGCGCACGGCGACGACGCGCATCGAGAAGCTGGCAGGCATGCGCGCAGCCTGGGTCGACTCGCTCTCCTTCGGCGGCTACCTCCTCGTCGCCCATCATCTTCGCAAGAATGGCGTAGATCCCGATCGCGTGTTCTCGACGCAGGTCTTCTATGGCTCGCACCCGGCCGCGCTCGGTGCGGTGCTCGACGGCGAGGCCGACGTCGCCGCGATCACGATCCCCGGCAGCACCGAAGAAGACGTCCGCTCGGCGCTCGCGCTCCACGCCGGTCCGAAGGCGCGCGAGCTCGCCCTCGTCGCCCTCACCGACGCCATCCCCACCGACGGCTTCGTGCTCACCTCGCGCATCCCCGAAGCCCGCGCCGAAGCGATCGCCGAGGTCCTCTTCGGCAAGACGCGGGGGCGGCCGTCGTTCCTCCTCGCGGCGATGGAGACCGAAGCGTTCGTCCGCGCGAGCCCCGGCGAATACGCTCCGCTCCTGGAATTTCTCGCGCGAAAGTAACGCAGTGAGAGCGAGAGCGAGCCAACCATCTACGTCATGACGGCGCGAGCCGACGGAGGATGCCGCTGAGATCCTCGCTCTGACCGCCCCGCGGATGCTCTGCCGCGGCTGCTCGTTCGTACCGAGGCGTGCGCGTCCGCGTGAGCAGGTGAATGGCAGCGCCCATCGCCGACGGCAGCGCGAGATCGAGCTCGAAGACGTCGCCCGCGATGAGCAGCTCGCTCGCCGTGGCCCCCGTCGTCCGCATCACCCGCACGAGCGCGTCGTGGTAGGCGCCGCGCCGGAGATGAATCGGTCGCGCCAAACCTTCGAGCGTCGTCGACGACGGAAGCGCATCGAGCGCCGCGGGCTCGAGCGTGGCATCGGCGAGCGCGATTTTTCGGGCATCGCCGTGCACACGCACACCGGGGACGTCGACCGAGAGGAGCCGCGCGCTGATGGTGCTCGGATCGCTGTTGCTGACGATGTCGACGGCGCCATGGGACGCCACGAGCGCCGTCAGCACTTCGTGCGCATCGCGGCGGAATGGCGCGGGATGCGCATCGAACGCCCGACGAAAGACCAGCGACAGACCGACGCGACGGGCCTCACCGGCGGGGATCGCGAAGCCGTCGCAAATCTCTTGCGCTGCAGCGCCGCTCTCGAGGAACGGATCGGCCGAGGCCGAAGCCATCGGCACGCCATCGGCGCTACACCAGGCAGCACACTCGCGCGCGACCTCGATGTGACCGATGGCCCGCACGAAGCGCTCTTCGACGGTGGCCACCGGCTTCTCGAGGAAGGCTGCGAGCTCGCGGACGAAGGTCGCGAAGTAGGCATCGCGGATCGCCTCCACGTCGGTGAGCGTCCCGTCGAAGTCGAGGACGACGGCTCGGATGGGCGCGGCGGCGGACAGGGCCCTCATGGCAACGTTCTCATAGTCCTGTTTCACCGAAGATGGCTCCGCAACCTTCACCCGTCCGCTCACCTTCGGATTTTCCAGGAAGCAATCTTTGGCGAATTGCGCAAACGCACTTTAAGCTCGGCGCGATGGCGAGAACGACCGCTCCTGGCGTCGGCGCGCTCCTTGGCGGCGTCCTCGTGCTGATCGCCATGCTGGTGATCGGCTCGCTCGTGGCACGCATGGTGGGCGGGCCGACCCCAGTGACGACTGCAGCGACCTCGGCGGGCCCGCCTCCGCCCCCGCCCCCGCCGAACATTCCGGTGGTCGCCTCGCCCGCGCCACGTCCCCCGCTCGCGTTCAACGACCCACAAAATCAAGGTCGGTTCGAATCGGCGCAGAAGTCGCTCGCCGAGCTGCAAGCGCTCCCGGAGACCATCGCCAAGGGCAACTCCGATTCGGTCGACGCCGCGCGTGCCGTCTGCACGAGCGCGATGAAGCAAGCCTCGTCGCTCGAAGGCGAGCCGCACCCGACGGTGAAAGAGCTCGTCACCCGCATGCACCGCGCCTGCCTCTACGATCGCCCGCTGGCCGCCCTCCGCGCCCAAATCGCCCGCATCGCCACCGCGCGGAAAAAGTCAGGTAGAGCGCCGCTCGACCTGTGCAAGGCGGCCTCCGTCACGGTGAAGGAAATCAGCGACGCACAGTACGGCGACGACGACACGATGGTCGGCGAGCTGGCCAAGCTCGGTGCGCTCTGCGTGTAAGGGGCTTCAAAAAACGCCGAAAGAGCAGACGAAGAGCGTCTATTCGGCCGCGGGCGAGGCGAGCTCGTTCGGCGTCACTGCGGCAGCCGTGGCCTCGTCGTCCTTCGCCTTCTTCGCCGAGGCTTCTCCGAGGATGCGAAAGACGAGCGCGATGAGCACGCCCGCGCTCGCGGCTTCGGTCAAGGTCACCGCCCACGCCGCGCCGACCCCACCGAGTCGCGGAATGAGCACGAAGGCGAGCACCAGGTACAGCGCGAGCGTCGCGAACGCCAACCCCATCATCGTCCGATACCGACCGAGCCCCGCGATGTACGTGCGCGCCAGCTGGTTGAGGAACATGAAGAGTGAGCCGACGAGGAGGATGCGGAATGGACCCACCGCCCCCGCGTAGGCCGGCGCCCACTTGGCGAGCACCAAGCTCGAGAGCGGCACCGCCACCGCCACCAGCACCGTGAGCACCTGGGCGATGCGGAGCACGGCCTTGCCGAACATGCGACGAAGGACCTTGAAATCACGCTCTTCCGCGAGAATGGCGACCGTCGGCAAGGAGCTGACGAAGAGCGCCGCGGCGACGCCGAGGAGCGGCCGGAGCAAGCGATCGGCAGCGGCATACTCACCTTTGATGAGCGGATCGGCGTGATGGAGGAAGAGGTAGTTGCCGCGGAGGTAGGCCATCATCAGCACCGCCTCGACCGCCGCCGGCCAACTGATGCGCAGCACCCTGAGCGCGAGCTTCCGATCGAAGCGCAGCTTTGCCGGATACCAACGTCTCCCCGCCCAGCCGAAGAGCACCGCAGTTGCGATGCCGGCGGCGAGCCCAGAGAGCTGGAAGCCCACCGGGTCCCGCAGATAGAGCACCGCCAGCCACGCGGTACCGACGCGAACGATCGCCGCCACGAACGGCAACGCGAGGAGCCGATGCATCGACTGGTCGTATTGGAACGGCAACATCTGCACGTTCCAATACGCGGTGACGACGAGCCCGAAGGCGAGCACGCCGAGCACCGGAATGAGCTCGGCGCGGCCCGTGGCCATCGCCATCACCAACGTGAGCAGCCCCGAAACGACGGCGAAGGCGACGCGAAGACCGGACACGGTGCCACGCAACTCGCCGTCACATCCGCCGCGCTGGGCCGCGAGCATGATGGTGACGGGGGTCAACCCGAAGGTCGCGACCGCCTCGAACGGATCGAGGAAAGCCTGCGCCTCGGCCAGCTCTCCGAACGCGCGTGGCCCTAGGTAGTACGCCGAGAGCGCGATGGCATAGCCGGTGAGCGCCTCGCCCATCGCATCGCTGACGAGGATGCTCGCGGTGTTGCGCAAGATGCGCCAATGCCCGGCCCGCTCGCGACGGGCGAGGGCCTTCTCCGAAGCGTTGGACTGCGCAATTTCGGCCGTTAGCTGCATGGCAGGCGCTATTGGGAACGAGTCCGAACAACTCCGAGCGGACGCGAAACGACACGGCTCCGCACGGGCGAGCAGCCGCAGGTCCCCCGACCAGGACTGACTCACACGACTACGGAAACGATCGAAAGGGCGTTCCGGTTGGATGCGGCCCGTCACCCGCCCGTCGCGCACCCCAGATGGAATCGCGCCATCTCGTTGGCCTTCGCGCAGCGCGCAGGCTCGGAGATGGGTAGCTCAGGGATTGGTGATGACGATTGGCATGTAGTGGCTGTCCCCCGCGGCGTTGGTCGCCACGAGGGTGATGAGCTCGCCACCGCGGACGATGCCGCGACCCGCGTCGATGGTCCCGGCCGCGAGGACCTTGACGACGATGGCCGCCTTCTGCCCGTTTTGCCCCGTACCACCGAGCACCCGGATGTCGAGTGATCGCCCACCGCTGCCGCCGAAGAGAGCGTTCCCCTCGACCGCGTCGAAGCTGAAGGCGTCCATTTTTGCCTCGCTGTAGAAGCCGATGGGGATGGTGCGCTCGTCGCCGACCGCGATCGCGTAGCCGTGCGTCTTCACCTTGCCGGCGCCGAGCACCGTCAGGTTGAGCGTGACCAGCTCCGGTTCGAGTGGCGTGACGTTGAAATACGTTCCCGCCGCGGGCACGCACGGATCGTGACCGGCGGCCGCCGCCTTGTTCGACCACAGCCGCTGCACTGGCTGCGCGAACGCCGGCTCCTCGGTGTCGATGAAGCTCTCGCGATAGACCGAGCACATGTCGCCGTTCTCGGTGAGCCCCTGATTGAAGAGCGTCCAGGCGTGATGGTTGCGATCGACGCCGACGATGCCAATCCCCGTCGCCGGGTGCGGATCGGTCGAAGCCTCGCCGATTTCATGGCTCGCCGCCTTCAACATCGAGTCGACGTAACCGCCCCCGAAACCGCGACAGTAGGGGATGATCGCATAGGCGACGTCGTGCTCGCCGTCGGGCAGCGTGATGATCGTGCTCGTGTGGTAGCCGCCGATGCGCAGACACGCGTCGCCGCCGTCGTAGAGGAGCCGCACCGACGACGGCAGATAGAGGATGTAGATCGAGTCGTCCTTCGGCGCCGGCCACTTCGAGGTGCCGACGTCGGCGGTGGCGGTGGCGACGAAGGCGTCGAGGTCGTCGGTGGTGACCGTCGTCGGCAGTGGATCGGCGAGCCGCACGTGATGATCGGCGCCGCTGGTGGCGGGACCGATGCCGTACTCGGAGACGGCGGCCTTCCAATAGTCGGAGGCGCCGAGCTGATCGGAGAACTGTTCGAAGCGATCGGCCAATTTGTCACCGACCCAGGTGACGGTGGTGATCTCTGGCGCCTTCATGACGTAGCCGCCGTTGGCGACGAGCTGCGGCATTTCCGGCTTGAAAGCAGGGTACGTCTCGCTCACCTCGCCGCGATCGACCTCTGGGCCCAAGTCGGGCGTCGTGTCACGAACGAAGTGCGTGTCGGGGAGCACGGAGTCGACCCCCACGTCGTCGACGCCCGCCTCGGCCACTGCCGGCTCGTCGTTCGGCGAGGAACATCCGACGGCGACCGGCAGCGCGCTGAGGAAAAGCAACGAGGCCGACGACGAGCGACGCAGCCGCGCCGCGCGAAAGACGATCATGATGAGGAAGCTCCCGACGCTGGAGGGCGTATTTCTCCATGGCATTTGTGCCACGTTCCACGCCGGTCGGCCCGAAAATGAAATCTCGCCTACGCCTCGCGCTGCTCGTCGCGCTCACTCTCGGATCCCTCGGGATCGTCCTCTACCTCTGGCTCGGTGGTCCGACGCCGGAAGCGCGCGTGCGACGCACGCTCGATGCGCTCGTCGCCGCCATCCGTGTCGACGCGGTGGGTGGGGGCGAGGCCCCCGAACGACGGCTGCCACGCATGCACGCCACCCTCGTCACCCACCTCACGCCTGACGCGGTGCTGGTCGACGAAGAATGGCTCGGCGTGGTCGATGGTCGCGACGCCATCGAAGCGCTGATCGCCCAAGCACCGGCCCTCGGCGACGACGTGCAGCTGTCGCTCCACGACGTCCGCGTACGCGTGCTCACCGGCGCCGACGGTGGAAAGACCGCCGACGTCGACGCGGTCGGCGAGCTGCGCGCGAATCATCCGGAGCGACGCGAGGAGCGGGCTCTCCATCTCCACCTCCGCTTCGACGGCGAAGACGGCGCGCCCCGCATCGATCGCATCGAAGCGAGAAAAAAAGCCCTCTGAAGCTTCGGCAACCGAGCGAAGCGAGATTGACCGAAGCGGCCAAAGTTGCGTAGCAATCTTTGGCAAAACGAGAACCTATCTCGTCACTCGACGACGTGAATCAGCTCGATGTCGAAGATGAGCGTGGCGTCCGGCGGAATCGTCGGCGGGCGCCCCTCGTGTCCGTATCCGAGCTGCGGGGGGATGGTCAGCTTGCGACGACCGCCGACCTTCATGCCGACCACGCCTTGCTCCCATCCGCGAATCACCTGACCGCCGCCGATGATGAAGCTGAAGGGCGAGCTGCGATCTTTCGAGCTGTCGAACTTGGTGCCGTCGACGAGGGTACCGGTGTAGTCGACGGTCACCGCCGAGCCCGACTGGGCGGTCGCGCCCTTGCCGACGACGAGGTCTTCCTTGACCAACGAACCCGCCGCTTTGGGTGGAGCTGCGGTGATCGGCACGTCGTCGCTCGTCTTGGCCGGCGGCGGATTGTCGAGGCAGCCGGCGGGCCCGAAGGCAGCGAGGAGGACGAGGAGCGACCCAGCCACGAACGCCAGCGGGCGACCAGTCGAGCGAATCATCGCGGGACCATAGCCGAACCCCGCGGCGGCACGAAACGGATGTTCGCTTCTCTCTTTGGCTTCGTCGACGGGCCGAGGTACGATCGGCGCTACATGTCACTTCGCCCTAGCCTTCGCTCTCGCTTCGTGGCCGCGACCCTCATCGTCGCGCAGGTTCCCCTCGGCGTCCTCGCGC
The DNA here is from genome assembly GCA_025363655.1 of Deltaproteobacteria bacterium. Taxonomy (GTDB): domain Bacteria; phylum Myxococcota_A; class Polyangia; order Polyangiales; family JADJMO01; genus JANYDK01. The sequence continues at coordinate 94,684 of JANYDK010000014.1, forward strand.
TCTCGGTGGCTACCGAGCACCAAGCGCACGCCGACGTGGTCATCACCCCAGCGGCGCGCGAGCACTTCGCCGCCGGCGTCGCCTTCCTCAAAGATCCCGACGGCGCCAAATACGAAGAGGCCTACCGCGAGTTCAGGGCCGCCTACGCCGACTCGCCTTCCTACAAAATCCTGGGAAATCTAGGGCTCTGCGCGCTCAAACTGGAGCGTGACGGCGAGGCCATCGACGCCTACGAGAAATACCTCGCCGAAGGTGCCACCAACATCGATCCGGCCGAGCGGAAGCAAATCGAGACCGACGTGAAGACGCTGAAGACCGGCGTCGTCGTCGTCAAACTGACGGCCAACCTGCCGACGGTCACCATCGAAGACTCGCGCATCGCCACCAAGGGCGATCGCATCGTCAACATCTATCCCGGCATCGCGCCCGGCACCGAGCTCCGTCTCCACCCCGGTCACCACGTCATCGTCGCCAAGACCGACGCCACCATGACGCCGGCCTCGGTCGAAACCGATCTCACGCCTGGCGCCAACCAAGACCTCAAGCTCGAGCTGAAGCCGGTCGAGAACAAAGACGTCCCGCTTCCCCCCACCGTCGATCGCCCGATCCCCACCGGCGTGTACATCGGGCTCGCCGCAACCGGCGTCTTCGTGGCTGGATTCGCCGTCGTCGGCATCATGGCGAGCGGCAAGAAGAGCGACTACGACAAGGCCAACGACGGCAACGATCCGACCGCCGCGAAGAAGCTCTCGGACGACGGCAAGAAGTTCAACCTCATCGCCGACGTCTGCCTCGGCGGCGCGCTCGTGGCGGCTGGCGTCACCAGCTACCTCTACTTCTCGCGCCCCTCGATCGAGAAGCCGCCCACCACTTCGCTGCGACCGAACATCAGCCCGGCCTACCTCCCCGGTGGCGGCGGCGTGCTCATGGTCAGCGGCGCGTTCTGAGCTCCCACTCGCACCCGCCGGACGTGTGGGCTCGACGCCTACTCTCTGCGCAAGAAAAAATCGACAGGTCTCGCGCGTCGCGAAGGTGACGCAGCGTAAGTTCCTTCGACATATCTACGGTCCCCGACTAGAATCCTGTTTGGTCACGAGCACGGGCTCGGCGCGATTCATTCGCGCTTTTCCCTGCATCGGATGACGCAGCCAAAGTGCGAAGCAATCTTTGGCGAAGACGAGATGCAGCGAGTTCGAGACCTTTGGGTCGGCGGACGGAGGAGCGAAGATGACCGAAGCCGTGATGGAGGGGCGCGTCCTCGCCGAGAAATACGAGATCACTCGTCTGCTCGGTCAAGGCGGCATGGGTGCGGTCTACGAGGCCCGCAACCACCTCGGCAAACGCTTCGCGGTCAAGCTCCTGCTCAAGCCCGAGCTCATCCACGATCCGCAGCTCATCCAACGCTTCTTCCGCGAAGCGAAGGCGAGCGCGTCGATCGAGAGCGAGCACATCGTCGAGGTCTACGACACCGGCGTCGATCCTTCGACGAACTTCCCCTTCATCATCATGGAGATGCTCAAAGGCGAAGACCTCGAGCACACCATCAACCGCGTCGGCGCGCTCAACCCCATCGCCTCGGCGCGCGTCATCAGCCAAGCTGCGAACGGCCTCGGCGCCGCGCACGCAGCCGGCATCGTCCATCGCGACATCAAGCCCGCCAACATCTTCATGACGATGCGTGGCCCGGGCGATCTGGTGGTGAAAATTCTCGACTTCGGCATCGCCAAGCAAGCGGTCGAACAGCTCTCCAGCCAAGACGCCGGCCTCACCAAGACCGGCTCGATGCTCGGCACCCCGCTCTACATGTCGCCCGAGCAGGCGCGTGGTCTGCGCAACATCGATCTTCGCACCGACATCTGGTCGCTCGGCATGTGCCTCTACGAGTCGCTCTCGGGGCGCACTCCGTGGGGCAGCGTCGACACGCTCGGCGATCTCATCCTTTCCATCTGCGCGCGCGACGTGATGCCGTTGCAAGAGGTCGCGCCGTGGGTGCCGAACGAGCTCGCCGCGGTGGTGCATCGCGCCCTCACGCGCGATCCGCTGCAGCGCACGGGAAATTGTCAGCAGCTCATCGAGCAGCTGGTGCCGTTCACCGGCAACGCGATGACGATCACGCCCGACATCCTCACGGGCGTCGCCGATGGTCAGCGCAATGCGGGACAAGGCCCGCGCATCGACCTCGCGGCGATCTCTTCCGTCTCCGCCGTCACCTCGAGCCAGCCCGGCAACCAGCCGGCGCGCATGACGACGAGCCCCGGACACCACCTCACCGGTGGCGCGACGACCGGTCAAATCGAGCGCAAATCGAGCACCGGCATGTACATCGGCATCGGCATCGCCGCGGTCGTGCTCCTCGGCGCTGGCGGCTTCGCCGTCGTCAAGATGACGAGCAAGCCCCCGCCCGACATGAGCGACACGCCGGCCAGCGGCGGCGGCGGTGACGAAGGCGATCACGACAAGGGCAAGGGCGACGGCAAGGGCAAGGGGGACGACAAGGGCAAGGACGACGACAAGAAGACGGTCGACAAGCCCCAGCCCACCGCCACTGCACCGACCGCGACGGCAACTGCCACCACGACGGCAACTGCCACCGCGACCGCCACCGAACAACCGACGGCGACCGGCAAGCCCACCGGCAAACCGAACTCGACGACGGTCCCCGTCAAGCCGACGGCGACGGCCACCGTCACCGCGACGGCGACGGCCACTGCCGCTCCGAAGAAGAAGAACAACGGCGAGACGTGCTCCGGCGACGGCGAGTGCGTCAGTGGCACGTGCACCAACGGGCTCTGCTCACGCAAGATCACCGGCGGTCTCGACTGAGCCGTCGCGCGCTCTCTCGCAAATCAGCGATGAGAGCGCGACGAAACGAGACACGCGCGAGGAGGCTGAGCCAGCCCACTCGCGCGTTTCGCGTTTTGGCCTACTTGCAGGGCGGCGGCGAGCTGATCGAGATCTTCGTGCGCACGAGATTCGGCGAGAGATCGGTCGGCGGGTGCCAGGTGGCGCCCTTCCGCTTCGTCATCGTCGGCGCGAACGCGACATCGATGGTGAAGCTCCAGGCCGCGATCTCGAACGAGCCGGACGCGAAGGGCGCGATCAGCGTCTCGGTGTAGGGCTCCCACGCCACCGCCTGCGCGGCGTTGGTGAGGTTGTGCTCGAGCGTCTTCAGGGGAGCCTTGACCGGCACGACGAAGACGCGCGACGAGAGAAGCTCGGGGATGAAGAGCACGCCGTCGTGACAGTCGCTGATCGCCGGCGGGTTGAGCGCCTTCGAGGTGACCGTCGTCATCGGGAACTTGAACGTGGCTGGCGGAGTGTCGATCACCGACGTTCGTGGGTTGAGCGGAATGACCGTGCCGTTGGAGTCGACGTCGGTGCGCGGGATGGTGACCATCACCGAGTTGACGCTGACCCCGATGCCGGTCCCGGCGCGGGCGGTGACGCCCGAGTCCTTGCTGATGGTGCCGACGACCTTGGGCGTAGCGTCGAAGACCGGATCGGCATAACCGACCGGCACCGCCGCATGCAGCGAGAGCAAGTTGCAGGCGCTGTCACCGGTGCCCGTGCACGCAGCCGTCGCCTGGCGGAAGAGGAACGTGAGGTCGCCGCCGGAGCCCGACGTCGATTTCGGCACGCCGGCCATCGAGAGCGGCAATGCGCTGAGATCGTAGAGCTTGCTCAGCGGAGTCGGCGGCGTCTTCTTCGCCGGGCCGGCGTCGAGGGTGTCGACGAGGGCGAGCGAGAAGTCGGTGAAGGTGGCGTTGCGATAGGCGACGTAGGCGAGCTCGTCGTGAAGGACGACGACCGAGCTGGTGGCGGGCGTCGGCACCGTCGCGGTCGAGAGATCAGGCAGCCACTTGCCGTGAGGCACGTCCCACTGACGCACGTGGAGCTTGATGACGTCGCCCGGGAGCGGATTGAACCCGCTCGTCGTGTTCTCGAAGATGAACCACAAGTCGTTCAGCCCGTCGTACGCGATGGCGCTCACCACCATGTGCTCGCGCGCGAGCTCGGAGCCGTCGAGCGGGTCGAGCACGGAGAGCACCTGCGCCTTGCCCGCCGTCTCCGACACCTCTCCTTCGATGACGATGAGGCCGTTGTCCACGCGGGGGACGAAGACCTCGGCGTCGTTCGTGTCGGTCGGCGGCACGTTGGTGTCGACACCGGTATCGACGTTGGAGTCGGTACCGGTGGAGTCCACCTTGGCGTCGGTGCCGCCCGGTCCAGTGTCGGCCGGCGACTGTTTGAGCTCGCCGAAGCTGTTGACGAGCGTGCACCCGGCAGCAGTGACGGCGCCGAGCATGCAAACGAGCGCGACGCGCCCAAGCCGACTGCGACCGGAGAGGTGAGGAGAAGCGTTCATCTTTATTTGTCCGTAGCTCCGTCGTCGATCCACTTCTTGATCGTCGCCTTCTCCACGTCGGAGAGAGGATCGACGCCTGCGCCCGAGGGCGGCATCACCGAGCCGGTGATCGCCGGTGCGCCGGTGATCTTCATGTAGAGGTACGACTTCGACGAGTCGCCCGGGGCGATGCGGACGATGGCCGGCACCTCGGAGGACGGGACGTTGACGATCTGCTTGTACGAGGCGCCCGCGATGAGCGGGAACGGCGCCGCGCCGCCGATGACGTGGCAGCCCGACTTCGCGCAGTGGAGGTCGAAGATCGCTTGAATCGACGTGAAGCCGTAGGTGGTGGTGAAGCTCTTGACGACGGTGTTGCCGTCCTCGTTGCCCGCGGCGTCCTTCGCGCGAACCGCGAATTGGTAGGCGTGGTTCGAGAGGAGGCCGCCGACGTCGATCTTCCCCAAACCGGTGACGGTGCCCTTCGGCGTCTTGTAGAAGTCGGGCGCGGTCGACGCGTCACCGTAATAAACGGTGTACGTGATCGCCGAGGTCGGCGTCTGGTCGTCGCTGCCCTCTTCCCAGCTGAGCGTGACCTTGGTCGGATCGACCGAGACGACGCCGCCGAGCCCCTTGAAGACGGGCGGCGTGATGTCCTCGCCGGTGGCCGCGCTGACCTCGACGCTGTTCTTCTCTTCGTTGCCGGCCGGATCGACCGCGCGACAGATGATGTAGTACGTGGTCTTCGACTTCAGCGGCGGAATCGCGGTGAGAAGACCCGAGAGACCCGACGCCGGGAGCGTCACGGTCGGCTTCGAGAAGTCTTCCTTGCCGATATCGGTGCCGATGTACGCGTTGATTTTCAGCTGATCGACCGAGGCGACGTCGTCCTTCGGCGCGCTCCACTTGAGGATCAGCGAGGAGGCATCTTTCTGCGAAGCGTCTGTGCAACCACCGAAGCTCGGCGGCTTGGTGTCCGGGCTCGGGTTCGACGGCTTCGAGATCTTGTTGTGGTCGATGTTGCCGGCGGCGTCGCGCGCGCGAACACCGAACGTGTAGCTCACCGCCTTGTCGGGCAGGCCGGCGACGGTGAAGGACGACGCGCCAGGATCGGTGAGTGTCGGGGTCGTCGTCCAGAGGTTCGCCGCGTTGGTCGAGGCGTAGACGAGGTAGACGATGCCGGCCGGGGAGGTGAGATCGTCGCTCGCGGGGACCCACGAGACCTTGACCGCGCCGCCCGCGTCGGGAGATGCGACGGCTTCGCTGATGCCACCGAAGGTCGGTGCGGTCGTGTCGGAGGCTGCTGCGCCCGATTTCTCGGTCGCGTTCGCATCTTCCTGGCCGCATTCGTTGACCGCGTGGACGACGACGTACCAAGTTGAGTTCGCCGGCGTGAGGCCGTTGACGGTGACGTGGTTCACGCCCGGTGCGGTCTCTTTTTGCGGCGCAGCGAAGTTCTGTCCGCTCGCCGTCGTGCTCGCGTAGACGCGATATTTGATCTTGTCGGCGTTGGCGTCGGTCGAGGGAGCCCAGCTGATTTGCAGCGCCGTCGGCGAGACGGGCGAGACCGAGACGACGCCGTCGAAGACCGGCGCGCCGGTGCAGGTGCTGGTGTCGACGCCACCGCCGTCGGGCGCAGCCGGGCCGCGGCACTCGTTGCCGACCTGGGTGGTGTTGGAGCCACAGACGATCGTGTTGCCGTCTGGGTTGCCGCACCCCGCGGCCGTCAGGCCACCGGCCAGCAGGACCAACGAGCTGAGCGGCGCGCCCGTGCGAGCGAACCGTGACGTCAGAGAAGAAAGGCGTCGGGACATCTATTGGCTCCGGTGTTCGCTTGCCGCCGAGACGGGCGACAGGCCCTGAAGGACATATGTTCGGTATCTTACGCGACGGGGCGGCGGGCTGCCGCTAGTTGTTGTGTGCCCCTTCGTTGATCCAATCCAGCACCTGCTGCGTCCGCGTAACCTGGGCGGCGTCGAATGGCCCACCAACTGGCATTTGGGAGCTGCCGCACGTTCCGAACGTGCCTGCCATCTTGGTGTAGATCAAGCTGTGGCTCGGATCGCCGGCGAGCACGTATTTCCCGCCGCAAGCCGTGACGTTGACGGTGTTCGTCCAGGTGAAGACGCCCGGGTTCGTCGGAGGTGCGCCGGCGGTGCCGCCCGTGTTGTGACAGCCGGCACCCTTGCAGCCGCCGGTGCCCGAGCTGCCGAACATCGGACCGTCGATGAACTGGGAGAACGACGTGGCGGTGGTGGCCGAGCCCTTGTGGGTGCCGGTATCGGTCTGCGACGACCCGTCGACCGCGCGCACGAAGACGTTGTAAGCGGTGCGTGACGAGAGGGATCCGACGGTGGCGCTGCTCGCGCCGTCGGGCGTGACCTGCCAGGAAGCGCAATCGGCGGTCGACGCGGTGGTGGCGCAAATCTCGTAGTGGAGCTTCGAGAGGAGCCAGGCATTGTCGCTGATGACGGCGGCGCTCCAATTGACGGTGAGCTGCTTCGAGCTCGCGGGGGTGTCGGCGAAGACGGCGGTCACCGTCGGGCCGACGCCGAGCCACGACGGCGGGGTGGTGTCATCGAGCGTCCTGCCGGTTGGGGCGTTGTCGTTGGCGTCGAGGTTGCCGGTGAGGTCGCGGGCACGGACGACCACGTAGTAAGTCGTCGCCGGCAGAAGCACGCCGATGCCGCCGATGTCCGCCGTCGTCGCGCCCTTCGCCGTGGTCAGCATCGGCGTGAAGCTGGTGGAGGTGCATCCCGTCGCGCTCGTGCTCCAGCAGACGCGGTAATCGAGCTGCGTCGAGGGGCTGTTGTCGTCGGTGGCCGCGGTCCAGTTCGCCCGCAGCTGCGTCTCGCTGACGACGCTGATCGACGTCACCCCGCCGAACATCGGTGCCGTCGCGTCGGGATCGGTCGTGGCGCCGCGCTCGGTGGTGTTGAGATCGAAGTTGCCGGCGGTGTCGCGGGCGCGGACCACGAAGTAGTAGTTCTTCGACGGCGTCAGCGCGGTGATGGTGATGCCGATGACACCGGGTGAAGTCGTCAGGAGCGGGGTCGAATAGACCTCACCGCCAGGCGAGACTGCACTGTAAACATCGTAGACAATCTGCGTGGAACTGCTGACGTTGTCGGTTGCCGTCACCCACGAGAGACCGATCGAGCCGTCGCTCAAGGTCGTCGCCGAGACGAGGCCGCCGAACGTCGGCGCGAGGGTGTCGGCGGTGGTCGCGCCGGAGACCTCGACGCTGTTGGCGTCGCGGTTGCCAGCTTCATCCTGCGCGCGCACGACGAAGTAGCTGGTGACGCCTGTGGCGAGGCCGGTGAACGTGTACGAGGTGCCGCCGACGACGCTGGCGACGCCGGTGAACGAGGCGCCATCGCACCCATGCGAGACGGTGGAGCGACAGATCAGGTAGGTGATGTTGGCCGCCGCGCTGACTGCGTCGGTGGCCGCGCCCCAATTGACGGTCAAGGCGGAAATCGTCGCGCCCGACACGCCCGTCGCGCCCGAGAAGGCCGGCGGAGTCTTGTCGGCCGGGAGCGTCGTCGAGCGCTCGACGATGTTGCTCTCGACGTTGCCGTGGGAGTCGGTTGCGTGGACGATGACGAAGTAACTGGCACCAGGCGTCAGGCCCGTGAGGATGTACGAGGTGGCGCCCGGCGCGGTGGTCACGGTCGGCGTCAGCGGCTCGCCGCCGGCGGTCGTTCCGACGTGAATCGTGTAGACGATGGTCGAGGCCGGATCGACGTCGTCGACGGCGGGGCCCCAGGTGACGAGCGCGGTGGTGGCCGATTGCGGGATGATCGACGCCGCGCCGCCGAACGTCGGCGGGTTTTTGTCGGCGCCGGTGGTGCCGGTCTTCTCTTTGGTGTTGGTCTCTTCGTTGCCGGCCTCGTCGACGCCGCGGACGACGAAGTAGTAGGGAGTGCTCGGCGCGAGGCCGCCGGCGACGTAGCCGGTCACGCCACCGAGGGTGGTGACGAGCGGCGCGCCGAACGGCTCGCCACCCGGCGCCGTCGCCCGATAGACGCGATAGCGGAGGTTGGCCGGCAAGCTGACGTCGTCGGACGCGGCCGACCACGAGAGCTGCAGCTGCGTCGGGCTGAAGGTGGTGACGGTGCTCACCCCGCCGAAGGTGGGCGGCGTCGTGTCGGAGAGGGTCGGTGTCCCCTTCTCGTTGACGTTTGCCTCACGATTTCCAGCCTGATCGCGCGCACGAACGACGACGTAGTACGCCGTCAGCGACTTCAAACCGGGGATGGTGAAGCCCGTGGCGCCCGGCGTGGTCGTGAAGCTCGGGGCGGTGAAGTCTTCGCCCTTCGAGGTCTTCGAGACGTAGATGTCGTAGACGATCAGGCTCGAGGGAGAGATGTCGTCGATCGCTGCGGTCCAGGTGAGACCGATCGACGTCGCCGAGACGGCGGTCATCGTGTCGAGGCCGGTGAAGGTGGGCGCCTTGGTGTCGCCGGAGGACGCGGTGGTGACGCTCTTTTCGAAGCGATTGGTGTCTTCGTTGGCGGACGTGTCGCGCGCGCGCACGACGAAGACGTAGCGCGTGGTGACGTCGAGCCCGATCGCGGTGAAGGTCGTGTTGCCTGGCGCGGTGGTGTACGAGGGGGTGGCGAAGTCTTCGCCGCCGGCCGATTTTGCGCGGAAAATATCGTAGACGATGTTCGCCGCGGGATCGACGTTGTCGGTCGCCGCAGGCCACGAGAGCGTGACGCTGGTGCCGACGACGGTCGCCGACGAGAGTCCAGTGAAGACGGGCGCCGTCTGATCCAAGGTGAGCGCGTTGACCTCGGTGACGTTCTTGTCGACGTTGCCCGCCGGGTCGGCGGCGCGGACCGCGAAGTAATAGCGCTTGGCCTCGGTGAGCCCGCCGATGACGGCGGTGGTGACGCCCGGATCGGTGACGAAGCTCGGCGAGCCGTAGTCTTCGGCGCCGGGGATTTCGCTGTAGAAGACGCGATACTTGAGCTTGTCGGCGGGGTAGCCGTTGTCTTTGGCCGGCGACCACGAGACGCGGATTTCCGACTTCGAGAGGCCGGTGGCGCTGGCTGCGCCGACGAAGACCGGCGGGGTGACGTCGGTGGTCGAGGCTTCGCGATGGGCTTTGTTCGTATCTTCGTTGCCCGCTTCGTCGACGGCGTGGACCGCGAGGGTGTAGTCGTGCGCAGCGTCGAGGCCGGTGACGATGAGACCGGTGGCGCCCGACGCCGAGACCGCGGCGGCCGGTAAATCGAAGTGGAATTCGGCGCCTGCGTTGGTGATGTAGACGCGATAGGTGAGCTTGCCCGACGGCGAGAGGTCGTCGGTGGCGGGCTCCCAGGCGACGCCGATTTGATCTTCGCCGTTGCTCACCGCCGTCTTGATGCCGGCGAACGTCGGAGGCGTGGTGTCGGTCGGACGTGGTTTGGCGTCAGCACCATCGACCGAGTCGGCGTCTTGCGGCGGCACGTCGGGATCCGACGAGGGGTTGCAAGCGAACGTCCCCGCGAGGACTCCGAGAGTCACCGCCCCGCAGAGCGCGCGTGATGAGTAGCCCATCGCTGACGATTCCTCCCGAACTCTAAGAAGCACGCACGATCGAGCGTAGTGCATGGAGCGAGGCCGGTAAAGCTGCGTGCGCGTCGCTGCATCCTCCGTCGAGTCACGTACTTGTGGGTCGATCTCGCTACTTCAATCTGCAGGTAGGCAGTGGCGGCTGGTGGGCGATTCCGTGATCGAATCGGAAATCGATCGGATCTTTTTTTGGCCCGCGCCCGCACATCCCGATAGCGGCAAGGACATGACCAAGCGCGCCCACTCGCACTCGTCCCTCTTGACGCTCGCCGCTGTCACCCTCGGTTTCGGTGGGCTCCTCGCGCTCGCCGGCTGTGGCGTGACCAAGACTGCGGTCACCACGCCGCATGAAGATTCGAAGATGATGCCCGCCGCGCTCGCCGAAGCCGAAGAGGCCGTCGCCAGCGCCCCGGCCAAGGTCGCCGAGCCCGACGCCCAGTTCGCCACGCGCGACGTCGGTGACTACGTCGTCTACAAATTCTCGGGCGCCTTCCGCAAGACTCCGGCGCTGCTGACGGAGAAGGTCATCGCCCGCGAAGGCGGCCTCTTCGTCATCGACTACACCTTCGGTGACTCGAAAGACGCGAAGGACTCGAAAGACGCGAAGAACGCGAGCACGCTGCGTGTTCACCTCAACGCCGGTGCAGGCGCGAGCGTCACCGTCCTCGAGGTCGAGAAGATGGTGAACGGCAATCCTCAGCCCGCGCTCCCGAGTGACTTCGACGCGCTGATGGCGAAGACCATCCTCACCGTCGACGACAACGAGGCGATGACCTCGACCGAAGAAACCACGCTGCAAATCGGCGGCGCCGAGCTCGCATGCGAGAAGACCACCTATCGCGTCCGCGTCGGCAAGGACGAGGCGACGATGATCGTCACGCAGAGCAAGGGCTTCGCGTGGGGCGACGTCGCCGCCGAGATTCGCACCAAGACCGGCACGATGCTCTACCGCGCCGAGATCGTCGACTCAGGCAAGGGCACGCCCGAAGCCGCCGCGCCACTTGCGTTGCTGCCGTACTGAGGGCACCCCGTCTCCCATCACCCGCCCATCACCCGTCTCCCATCAACGCTCGATAGGCCATCTGGTCGTCGTGCATGCGGAGGAAGACGCGGTGCTTGCGGGCGTGATAGCTCGCGAGGTTGCCCGCGCTCGGGGTGATCACCGACGCGCTCGCGCTCATCGCGCTCATCGCGGCGACGACCGAAGGGAAATCGCCCGAGGCGACTGCGCCGAGCATCGCCGAGCCGAGGAGCACCGCCTCCGGCTCGCGCGGCAAGACGATGCGACACCCGGTGACGTCGGCGTGCTCACGGACGAAGCGCGCGTTCTTGGTGTCGCCGCCGCACGCGAGGATGGTGTCGACGTGATGACCACTGGCGCGCATCGCGTCGAGAATGTGCTTCGTGCCGTGGGCGATGGCCTGCAGCGTCGCTAGATAGACGAGGGCGAGCTCGTCGATCGAGTCGTCGAGTCGGAAGCCGCTGACCATTCCGCGGAGCGTCGGATCGGCGCGCGGTGAACGATTGCCGTGGTGATCGGGGAGCACGTGAAGCTCGCGCGTGAGGGTCGCGACCTCGCCGATGCCACCGTCGGCGCGTTCGGCGGTCGCGAGCGCCTCGAGTCGATGATCGAGGAGCGCATAGACGGTGGTGCCTTCGGCCTTCGCCGTCGCCATCGCCTCGGCGCCGCGCGTGTGCGAACGAATCGTGTGATCGACGAGCGCGCCGGTCGCCGACTGGCCCCCCTCGGTGAGCCACATCCCGGGCACCATCGCCGAGAAATAAGGGCCCCAGACGCCTGGCACGAAGCGGCGTTCCTTGGAGACGGCCATGTGACACGACGAGGTGCCGCCGATGAGGGCGAGGCGCGATTCGAGGGACCCGAGTGACCCGGGCGCGCCGACGTCACCCTCGAGGCGCGCACCGACGAGGCCGACCCCGCCGGCGTGGGCGTCGATGATCGCGACGGCCACCTTGGTCCCGGCGACGAGCCCGAGCTCGCGCGCCGACGACTCGGTGAGCCCACCGGCGAGCTCGCCCATCGGACGGATGTCGCGACCGATGCGAGCGAACTTTTCTTCCACCAGCTCGCCGAGGCCGATGCGCGTGAAGTACGTCTCGTCGAAGCGCCCTTCGTGTCCGAGATACGTCCACTTGCAGACGGTGGTGCAGAGCGAACGAACGTCGACGCCGGTCGCTCGATAGACGAGAAAATCAGGCAAATCGAAGAAGCGTGCGGCACGCCGCCAGGTCGCCGGCAGGTGCTGCTTCACCCACAACAGCTTCGGCGTCTGCATCTCCGGCGAGATGACGCCGCCGACGAAATCGAGGACCGCGTGGCGCGTCGAGTTGACGTAGGCCGCCTCCGCGATGGCGCGGTGGTCCATCCAGACGATGACGTTCTGCTCGTCCTTGCCCGTCTTGCTCATCGTCACCGGACGAGGGGGGGCG
>JANYDK010000139.1 GCA_025363655.1 Deltaproteobacteria bacterium
GCGCGCACCATCACCCGTCGCTCCTACGGTCTGCACAGCGCCTCGAGCCTCATCGCGATGCTCTTCCTCTGCTGCTCAGGCCTCACGCTGCGCCCAGCGCACGCCGTGCCGAGCTTCCACTAAACCTCTCGGAGAGCCCGATTTCTCGAGACCTACGAGCCGCTTCGCTCAGAGCTGTATCGATATTGTCGCCACCTCACCCGCAGCCCGTGGGACGCCGAAGATTTGGCGCAAGACACGCTCGCACGCGCGTTCGTGACGCTCGCCCAAATGGGAAGCGCGCCCGATCACCCGCGCGCTTGGCTCTTTCGCGTGGCGTCGAATCTCTGGATCGATTCGCGACGTCGACGGCGCGAAGAGCTGGTGGGCGATGCCCTCGATGACGTGAGCGGCGAAGCAAACGCGGGCGCCTCGCCCGTACATCCGAGAACTTCGCGTGAGGTCGCGGGGACTTTGCTCGGAGCGCTCGCACCTCGGGAACGCGCGGCGGTAGTGCTGAAAGATGCCTTCGAGCTCTCCCTCGAGGAAGTCGCCGAGGCGCTCTCGACCAGCACCGGCGCGGTGAAAGCTGCGCTGCATCGCGGTCGAGGCAAGCTCGTCGAGCCGAGCGAGGAGTTGCCCAAGCGGCCTGCCCCCGGCGTCCTCGATGCCTTCTGCACGGCCTTCAACGCGGCCGATTTGGAAGCTCTGACGGCCCTCTTGCTCGATACCGCGTCCGTCGAAGTGGTGGGCGCGACGACGCAATACGGACCTGCGGCGGCGAAGGCGACGGTGCTCTTCGGCATGCTCTTCGGGAGCCAACGTCTGGCAGCGGCGGCGACGCGAGGTGGCATCGAAGCGCGCTTCGTCCAAAGGGCGTTGCCGAGCGCGCCACGGGTCGAAGCGCGCGAGCACCGCGGCCAATGGCTGCTCCTTCATTGGTATGCGCACGAAGATGGCGAAGCGGTGCGAGCGATCACGCGGCTCACCGTCGAGGACGATCGCGTCGCCCGTCTGCAAAACTATTTCTTCAACCCCGACTTCCTCGGCGAGGTCTGCGCGGAGCTGGAAGTGCCCTTTCGCATCAACGGCCACCGCTGGTGGCTCCCTGGACAAGCACCGACGAACACGCCTGAAAACAAGGCTTGAAAGCAGGAGATTTGACCATGTCGCTGACGTTGCATCACCACCCGCTGTCGTCGTTTTGCCAGAAGGTCTCGATTGGCCTCTACGAGTTGGAGGTTCCCTTCGGGGCGAACCTCGTCGACCTCGGAGATCCCGCGCAGCGTGCCGCGCTGGTGAAGCTCTGGCCCTTCGGAAAGTTTCCCGCGATTCACGACGCGTCGAGCGGCGCCGTCGTCGCCGAGTCCACCACCATCCTCGAGTGGCTCGACGCACGCGCCGGTGGAGGGAAGCTCATTCCGCGGGATGCCGAGCGCGCGGCACGCGTGCGATTCCTCGATCGCATCCTCGACCTGCACGTGCACTTGCCGATGCAGAAGGCGGTCGGCGACAAGCTCCGACCCGAGGGCTCGAAAGACCCTGTCGGCGTCGCGCAGGCCAAAGCGCAAATCGCCACTTCCTACGATTGGCTGGAAATGCAGTTGAACGAGCGTGATTGGGCGGCGGGGCCCGAGTTCACGATGGCCGACTGCGCGGCTGCGCCGGCGTTGCAATATGCGCAGCACGCCGTCGCCTTCGGAGAGCGACCACGCCTCTCGGCCTATTACGAGAGGCTGACGAAGCGTCCGTCGTTCGCGCGCGTGCTCGCCGAGGCGAAGCCGTATTGGGAGATGTTTCCCGGGGCCTGAGGCTCACCAGCCGACGGCGACGAGGATGTATTGCGGATTCTTGTGCGAGACGTAACTCGAATAACCGCCGACATCGTCGTAAGGAAATCCGTACGCTTTTCCGCTCAAGCCATGTGCGTGCCAGAAACGCGCGTAATAGTCGGCAGGGCCCGCCGTGTAGAACTTGGTCGCGTCGTCCCACAGCTTCTTGTCGAGCAGCTTGCCGTCCGCGCCGAAGGTGCCGGCGACGCCGCCGACGTGACGCATGATCGCGGCCGAGAGATCGGGATACTTGTCGAGACCGCTGCCGCCCGGCCCCGGCTTGGCGACGGTGACGCCGTTGGCCGACCAAATCTGATCGACCCAGCTGTCGTAGTAGTGCGCGTTGGCGCCGCCGGTCTTGAAGTCGAGGGCGCCGGGCTCGACGATGCGATAGGGCGCGAACGGCGCGTCGGCGAGCTTCTTGAACTCCGCTGGCACCTCCGCTTGGAACTTCGCGAACGTCGCCTCGCGCGTCTCGGCGAACGTCTCGTAGTCCTCGCCGACCGCGACGTCGTAGCCGTCGGCGCAATGCAAACGGAGCGCGATTTTGAGGCCGAACGCGTCGACGCGCGTGGTGTTGCCGTTGTAGACGTCGGTGCCGATGGTGTGCTCGATGAAGTCGAAATATTTGCTCGTGCGCGGCGCGGCGTTGCACGCGGCGTCGTCCTTGGCGCAGATGTAGAGATAAAGTCGCCCCGAGCTGTTGGCGGGCATGTCGTAGGTCGACTCCGCGGCAATCGAATGCAGCTCGTCGATGGTGGCGTTCTTGAAGCTCCAATAGACGTTGGCGTCGGCGGACTTGCCGTTGGTGCGATTGAGGAAGCGGAACATCATCACGTTCTTCGCCGCCGGAATCGGGTCGGTCGCCCAGAAGTCCTTCGGCGCAGTGGCGTCGCCGGGTGGCGCCGAGTCGGGGACGATCGCGTCACCGGGCGTCGACGTCGTGTCGGCCTTCGCGCTGTCTGCTGCGTCGCTACCTGGAGAGTCCGCCACGACATGCGTATCGGTCACCGCTGCGTCTTCCCCCGCCGTGCCAGTGTCGGTGCCGTCTCCCGCTCCATCGCTGCTACCGCTCGAGCAAGCAGCGGTGGTGGCGAGGACGAGGAGCGTGGCCCAATGGATCGTCTTCATGTTCATCGGTCGCTTCGAAAGGCGAAACAGCTCAGGAAATCGTGTGTCATACGCGCGTGTCGACGCTGAGGCTCACGGTCCTCGATCACACGTGGTCGCACTTGCGCCAGGCCACGTCGGCGCGTCACTTGGGCAGCTGCAAACCGCGCAACGTGGCGATCGTCGCGCCGTCGAGTGAGCCGGGGAGCGACACCAACGCGGCCGGAGCGGCGCCTGGATGCACCATCCCGACTTTGATCGTGCGTGAGGACACATCGAGGAAGGCGAAGAGAATGCGTTCACCGGAGGGACGATGCCAGACGGGACAGGGCCCGTTCTTGGCGCCGTAGGTGAGCGTGACGCCAGCGGTGGCGGCGGCCTTGGTGCAGGCGTCGACGAGATCGACCTCGGGGGCGAACATGTCTGGCTTGCAGCTGCCGAAGCCGCAGACGTTTCCGCCGAACGAGCCGACCTGATACGAGCGAAGCCCGGTGCTCATGATCGTTCGATTGCCATACGCAGCGCCTTCGCTCTCGGGGACCGTTTCGAAGACGTTGATCTCGCCGCAGCCGGCGCCGACGGTGCCGTCGGTGTTGTCGTAGCAATGGCAGGGGAAGTACTTGCCCCAACCGTCGCGCATCAGCTCCGAGGCCGAGAAGCCGATCCACGGCGCGTCCACCGGAGCGCCAGAACCGCATGATTTCCCGTACGAAGTGGGAGCGCCGGCGACCATCGTCGCGCGAAAGACGAGGAGCTTGCTCCCGGCCCATCCTTGGAAGTCGACGTCGGGGCCGCTCGCCGGACAGTACGGATCGCTCGACGGCCCACAGGGAAAGGCCTCGGCGCGCATGGCGTACCAGCTGCACGAATCGCCGATGTCGCCGGTGAAGGCGTGCGTGCCTCCCGGACCGGTGAAGTGCAAGTCGGTCATCGCCGTCGGCGTGCGGGCATCGAAGTACGATGTGCGCGCCCACGCGTCGGTGCTCGTCGGCTGATAGACCGCGAGCTGCGCGATGTGCATCGGACCTCGTAAAATCAAGGTCATCGGTGAATCGAAGGGCGTGAGGGTATCGGCCGTGACGGTGTGCTTTTGGCGACAGCAGTAGTCGGTGCCACCGGCGGCGCCGAGATCGATTGCCTTCGATTCGACGTCGCAGCGAGGATCACCTGCGCCCGCGAGGACGCGTCTTCCCCAATAGCCGGGCGCGCCGATGTTGGCGAAGGTGATGGTGCCGCCCTTCGAGGTCGGACCGGCGTCGCCGCCGTCGAGCGGCGGAAGGGTCGGCACGTCGACGCCATTCGTGTCGCCCGGCACGTGACCATCCGCGGGCGATGCCGAGTCGCGTGTCACCGAGCTGTCGCCGCTCGGATCGACAGCGGAGTCCGAAGCGTCGGCGCCCCCGCCGTTCGCGGAGCCATCGTCGCCGCCGCATCCGACGACGAGCAGCGCGAATGCGACCACGGTTTCTCGTGCGAACGCGCTCGGCCTCACTTGCAGGTCTCCGGCAGCGACACGTAGAGCTTGCCCAACTCGGTGAGCTCGCCGCTCGCTCCGAGGAGGTTGATGCTCGGCGTCTTGGGGAATCGCCCAGAAAACCACGAGTAGCGCTCGACCATCGGATCGGCCTCGAGCACCGCGAGCGCGTCTTTCATATAGGCCTGTTGCACGGCGACCGAGGTGTCGCTGCCATCGAGGCAGGAGAACTCGGTGAGCCAAATCGGTTTGCCGTATTTGCTCTCGAACTTCGAGAGATAGTCGACGAGCGCGCTCTTGGTACACGCGTACCAATGCACCGCAATTGCGTCGATTTTGCAGCCTTTGCAGGCGGCGAAGAATTGATCGAAGTAGTCGTAGGGGTTCGTCACGCTGCAGCCGCCACCGCAGTAGTTGAGCGCGGGCGAGACGATTTTCAGGCCCTTCGCGGCGGCGATGGCCTCGACCTTGGGCCAGAGCGCAGCGGCCTGCGTCGGCGTCAGGTTCGCTTGCGAGAAGAAGTTGGGCTCGTTGAAGCCGAGGAGATACTTGCTCCCCGCGGGCACCTTCGACTCGATGTCGCTCTCGGTGAAGGTTCCGCCCCAGACCATCGGCGCGAACTCGTAGCCGAGGCCACCGAATGCACTGCCGATGGTCGCGTCGTCCGGCGCGGGGGACCAGTTGTACCACCAGTGCACTGTCGGCTTCAGCGCGGTGAGATCAGCGACGCTGTTGTGACCGTAGGCGAGCCCGCGCTTGCAACGGAACGACGTCGGACCCGAGTCACCTCCGGTGTCGGTGGCGGGCGCGTCGACTTTGGGAGTGCCCGTGTCGCCGGTGCCCGTGTCGCCGCTTCCGGAATCGGCGCCTCCGCTGCTGTCGCGCACGACGGCGTCATCGACCGCGCTGTCGGTGACTGCGATGGCGTCGTCGAAGAGCACCTGCGACTCGGAGCTACCGCAGCCAAAGAGCGCGAGGACCGCGAGGATCCCGCTGAGTCCAGCACGCGTGGAAGTGCTCATGCTTCGTTGGTCGCGCGAGCGGGAATTTCGGCTCATGCAGCTCATAGCCACCCTCCGAACCCAAGAGAGAATGCCACGCCGAGGCCTTCGCGGGAGGCGAGCACCTGGCCGAGGGCATCGTCGGCGCGCACCGGTCGCAAGACGAGGAAGGGCGAGGCTTCGAGGGAGGCTTCGAAGCGATCGAAACTATCCAGCCGACCAAGCCGAACGAACGCGCGGAGGGCCGCGCGGGCCATCGCCGAGAGCACGCTCGCATCGGTACCCACCGCATGACCCGAGGCGTCGGCGACGAAACGAACCCAAATTGCGTCGACACCAGCCGAAGCACGAAGGCCGAATCGTGAGCTGCGCGTGCTCGTTACATAACCTATCGATGCACCTGAGTGCAGATCTTCGCTGTGCACCACGCCGCCGATGCCTTCGTGCGCGATTCCTCGGTCGTAGCCGAACGAGACACCGACGAAGGCCGGGCCACCGAGACGCGCGAGGGACCAGAGCGAGGCGCCGACGGAGGTGTCGTGCTTCGGGAGCACGAACGCTTGCGCATCGATACCGAGGGCCCACGTGCGCTCTGCAGCTCCAGATGCACCCGGTGAGACGCGCGCCTCCGTCTCGAGGACGCGGACCAGCGCAGGCGGAGGCGCCATCGCCGGGGGAGGTGCATCGGCGAGGGTGAGCTCGATCCAACTCGCGCGCAGGAGCTCGTCGGCGGCCGAGGCCACCACCAGCGCACGCGTCTCGATCGGCATCTTTCCAAGCTCGATCGTGCGTTCGAGCCGCTTGTCGGTGACCTCGTCGCGGACCTCGATGGTCGCCATCACCGAGGCACCTTGGCGGGTGACGTGGAGACGCACGCGCGCAATCGGCTTCGCGCTCGCCGGCCAGCTCGTGCACACGTCCATCTCGCGGGGGGTGAGCTCGCCGCGCAGGTGACGGGCGAGGTTGTCGGCGAGGATTTGATCGGGCGGTTCCACCTCGAGGACGACGGCGACGATGGGCCTTCCCGTGTCGGTGGCGCAGGCAAAATCTTCGGCGTCGACGCGCGCGCTGATGAGCGCGAGGGCGAGGCTGACGGCGAACGCGACTGCGAAGAGCGGTGTCGCTCCCAGCCTGCGACGTCTCACGGGCACCGCTTGGTCACGAGGGAACCCAGCGTACTCGCCGGATGATCGGCGAGGAAGCGCGCTCGAGCCGCTTGGCAGAGGGACACTTGCCCGGAACGTTCGAGCGCTTCGACGCGGCGTGCTTCCGCGTTCTCGCGAAACGGAGCCGCGGGGGCGAGTTGGATCGCCGATGCGAACGCTTCTGCGGCGCCGGCAGGATCGCCCAGGGAATCGAGCCGAATGCGCCCGAGCTCGTAGGCGGCGACCCCTGCGCGAGGGTCTCCCGGAAAGTCCATATAGACATGATGGAACGCGTCGGCGGCCTCTTTTTGTCGTCCCGCGAGGCGTGCTTCGTCGGCCAGCGCGTACCATCCGGCGGCATCGGTCGGCGTGGTGTCGCTGGCCTTCGGCACCACCGTGGCGCTGGGCGTGACCGAGGTACTCGTCGTGCTCGATAGTGCCGCGGGAGCGATCGGCGGTCCGTTCACGCTGGTGCTCGCGGCTGCCGAGAGGGTCGAAGGCTTCGTGCTCGAAGGATCGGGCAAGTGCTGCGAGATGCTCGGATCGGTCGGATCGCTCGGCTCGAATGAGTCCTTCGACTTCGTCCATTGCTGGCCAGCGCCGAGGATGGCGTCGGTGTCGCCGCTCTTGCCGTGGAGTCGCACGGTTCCCCGCGAGACCGACACCGCGAGGTCACCCGAGGGCGTCACGCTGGCGACGAAGCGCGCATCGCGGGCCGTGATTTCCAGGCTTGCCGCCGAGCCGAGGGTGAGCCGAAGCCCGTGGCCGTCGCGCGCGAGATCGCAGTCGACGCTTCCTCGTTCGAGATGGAGACGAAGCGTGTCGTCGGACGTGCCATCGACCCGGAGCTTGCTCCCCGCGGCGAGCTCGAGCGCGCTGCCGTCGGGAAATTGGGTGCGCTCGGAGGCGCCGGCGGTTTCGAAGACCCAACCCTCGATGGGATCACGACGGGCTTCGAGCGCAGGTTCGTGGCGGGCATGTCTCGCACGAAGCGCCGCGAACGAGAGCGCGCCGAGCCCGAGCAGCACGACGGCGGCCGCGGCAAAGACCCTGAGGAAGCGAGGACCACGACCTGCACGACCTGACTGAGTCGAACCGCTCGACCCGATGGCCGACCACATCCGATCGACGCGCGCCGGGCTGAGCCGAGGACGCACGTAGTCGGCCAGCCGATCGTGTCGAGCCGGTTTCATCGCTCACCCCGCGAGCGCGATCGGGCTGGAGGCTCGACCAAATAGCCCTCGGCGCGTACGAGACGACGCTTCACCGTCGCCAGCGACCAGCCCGTCTGCTGCACGATTTCGTCGAAGGAGAACTGCTCGACGCGACGAAGGACGAGCACCACGCGCTCACGCGTCGGCATCGCCTCGATCGCTCGGTAGATGGCCGAGAGCTCGGCGGCGACGTCGGGCGGTGCGTTCGGCGCGAGGATGCGTTCGAGATCGATCGCCTGCCGCGGACCGATGCCGAGACGCCGGAGGAGACGTCGCTTGCGAATCACCGAGATGGTGCGACCAGTGACGATGGCGCCGAGCCAGGTGGAGAATGCCGCCGCCGACTCGAGCTTGTGGAGCCCGGCGAAGGCCGCCACGAACGTCTCTTGGACGATGTCCTCGAGCTCGTGATCGTCGCCGAGGAGCCGGAACGCCATTCCCGAGACCATCGTCACGTAGCGAC
Source organism: Deltaproteobacteria bacterium (assembly GCA_025363655.1). Taxonomy (GTDB): domain Bacteria; phylum Myxococcota_A; class Polyangia; order Polyangiales; family JADJMO01; genus JANYDK01. Next base: position 8,219 of record JANYDK010000139.1, read on the forward strand.
GAAAGAGCGCTTCCTTCGCTTTGAGGTCGCCCGCGCGCGCGCCTTCGACGAGAGCCTCGGCGGAAGGCTGCTCGAGCTTGAATACGCGGGCGGTCATCAGGGACATCGGGGGGTGTTGCCTCATGGGTCGCACGAGTTCGCAAAATGGCTCAGCGGGACACCTCGACCTTCGAAGAGTACGTAAAAACAGGCTTCATCACGGGATCTCCTTCGCGATCACGCCCATCAGCGAGTGCGCGCCCGAGGCATCGCCGGTGAGCTCCCAGCTCATGACGCCGCCGTAATCCTTGGAGAGATCGGCGAGCCGCTTCATCGTCGCTTCGCCGACGTAGAAGAGCTTCGAGCCGTCGGCGTCGACGAGATCTTTGTTCCACGCGTCGGGGTAGTACTTGAGGACGTCGCGATAGAGCATGTAGTGGCCGGCCTCTTCGGGCTTGTCGCAGGCGCCCGAGCAGTCGGCGTAGAACTTCACTCCGAGCACGACCTGCGCCTTCGGCACCCTCGCGGTCTCGGTGAAGTACTTCATGTCGGCGAGCGCATCGTCGTAGGTGCCGTACGACATGACGTTGACGAAATCGAAGAGCGCATAGGTCGGAGCCGACATGCCCGAACCGCCGTCTTGAATCCATCGCGCCACCGCCGCGGTCAGAAGTTGTCCCTTCGGCTTCACCAAGTCGTGCAGCTTGGCGACGAAGGTGTCGACGTTTTTGCCCATTTTTCCGGGCGATTCGACGTCGACGTCGACGCCGTCGAGGCCGAGGCGATCGAGGAAGGAGCCGACCTTGGCGACGAAGGCGTCGACGTTGCCGGGTGCATAGTGGCGCGTCAGCTTGTCGGAGTCGGCGCCTCCGCCGAGCGACGCCATCACCTTCACCTTCGAGGCGTGCGCCGCGGCGATGAACTTCTTCACGCTGTCGTCGCTGTCGCCGAGCCCGAGCTCGTTGCTCCCGTCGTCGGCGTTGGCGAACGCGAGGTTGATGTGCGTGAAGCGGGTGAACTCGATCTTCGCGGCCCAGCTCGCGAAGGAGCCGTTCCAGTTGGGCACGTAGGTGATGACGCGGGTCGAGTGGCCCGTGGTGGGCGGCACGTCGGGTGGACCGCCGTCGGTGCTCGAGGTCCCCGTGTCGTGGGCCGCGTCGAGACCGACGTCGCTCGCGGGCGGGGCATCGTCGATACGCGCGTCGTCTCCCTCGTGCGGTCTTCCGGTGTCGGGGCTTCCGGCGTCGGTGCCGCCATCGCCCGGCCCGAGCGGGACGTCCTCGGGCCCTTGGCCGCCGGCCCCGAAACAACCCCCGACTGCGACTGCGAACGCTGCGAACGAGAGGCTCGAGAGGAAAGAGAGGAAAGAGACCCGGGCCGACATGTCGCCGGACTTTGCACGCGAGGTGCCGCGTCAAAACGTCGATGGAAGACGATCACTCGGCAAAAGAAGGGGCGAATGCATTCCCCCAGCTGCGGTATCGAGCCCCCTCGTCGATGCCGTCGAGGGTCGATTCGCTACGACCCGCGCCCGTCGCGCGGGCGACCACCTCACCGACGAGAATCAGCGCCGGAGGTTGGAGGTTCTCCTCACGCGCTGCTTCCTCCAACGTGTCCAGGGTAGCGATGACGATCTTCTCGCGAGGCGTGGTCGCGGAGGCGACGATCGCGGCCGGCGTGCTCGCGGGCCTTCCAGAAGCGACGAGAGCCGTGACCGTCTCGGCGAGACGAGCGAGGCCCATGTAGAGCACCAGCGTTCCTTCGGGGGGGAGCGCGGCGATCGCAGGGCTCGCACCGTCGTCTTGAAAATGCGCCGTCGCGAACGTCACGCTCGACGCGCACTCGCGATGGGTGAGCGGGATGCGCGCCGAGGCGGCGGCGCCGAGCGCAGCGGAGATTCCCGGGACGATGTCGAAGGGGATCGACGCCGCCTCGAGCTCCTCGGCTTCTTCACCGCCACGCCCGAAAATGAACGGGTCGCCTGCTTTCAGACGCACCACCTCGCGACCTTCACGCGCTCGCAAAATCACCAGCGGATGAATGCGGCCTTCGTGATGACGGAGCCCTGAGGCGCGGCGACCGACGGGGATCAGCTCGGCCTCGGGCGGGGCGAGCGCGAGGATCTCCTCGGAGACGAGCTCGTCGTAGGCGATGACCTCGGCACGGGCGAGGAGACGCGCGGCCTTCAGCGTCAAGAGCTCGGGATCGCCAGGACCCGCACCGACCAGCCACACGGTGCCCGGCGCGCTCATTCGCCACCTTCGCTCGCGTCGACCGTCACTTCGGCATTCGCGACGGAGACCGGCGCGGTGACACGAAAACCACCTCGCCATCCACGACGCCAAGCGACGAGGACGCGCAGCGTGACGAAGGCGAAGAGGCCGACGCAACCGAGGACGATGAAGCCAGCGCTGAACGATCCGAGACGCTGTTTGAGGGTGCCGAGCAGCGTCGGAAGGAAGAAGCCACCGAGCCCACCGAGCGCGCCGACGATCCCGGTGACGACGCCAATCTCACGGCGAAAACGCTGTGGAACGAGCTGAAAGACGGCGCCGTTGCCCATCCCGGCGGCGACCATCGCGACGACGAAGACCATCTCCATGCGCGCGAGCGTCGGGAGGCTGGCAGCGAGAAAGTAGAGACCGGCGAGGGCGAGGAAGATCACGCCGAGCATGCGCACCGCACCGACGCGATCGGCGAACCATCCACCGAAGGGTCGCGAGAGGCTCCCCGCGCACGCCGCACCGGCGGTGAGATAGCCTGCGGTCACCGGCGCGATCGCGAACTGATCGCAGAAGAAGACAGGCAAGAAGCCGCTGAGGCCGACGTAGCTGCCGAAGGTGACGGCGTAGAAGACGCAGAGCCACCAGAGGTCGGGCTGACGAAGGACGGCGCGCACATCGACCGGTTTTTCGTGCTTCTCCAGCGTCGCCGTCGGCGCGTCTTTGGCCATGCGCGCGAAGGCGATGAGCACCAGCGTCAGGGGAATGGTCGCGAGCGCGAGGACGCCATGCCAACCGACGAGGCGCGCGAGGAGCGGCGCCGAGAGGTTGGCAATCACCGTCCCGCTGTTGCCCGCCGCGGCGATGCCCATCACCAGACCTTGGCGCTCGGGCGGATACCAACGACTGGCGAGCGGCAACGCGACGGAGAACGAAGCACCGGCGGTGCCGAGGAGCGCGCCGACGGCGAGGAGCGACGGGAGACCGCGGCCGTAGAGGGCGCCGAGGACGAGCGGTACGTAGAGCACGAGGAGCATCGCGATGCCGACGCGACGACCACCGTAGCGATCGGCGAGGAGCCCCATCGGAATGCGCGCGATCGAGCCGCCGAGGATCGGCACCGCGACGAGGAGCCCCTTCTGCGCGGCGTTGAACTGGAGGTCGCGGGCGATCACCGCGCCGAGCGCGCCGAGGAGCACCCAGAGCATGAAGCTGAGATCGAAATGGAGGAAGGAGGCCACCAAGGTCGGGGTGTGGCCTCGTTTGGCGGTGACGGGGAGGTCCATGATTTGGCTCTATTTCTGCTGGATTTCGATGATCGCAGCGGGTCTCAGGCGCGCTTCGGCAGCGCGCGGGCAGAGAGGTGGCGGGCGAGGAGCGCGATCATCGGGCCCATCTTCGGATGATCGGGCTCGACGTCGGCGTGGAGGCCGACCGCCGCGAGCGCCGCGGTGCACGTCGGACCGACCGAGGCGAGGACGATGCGTCCACGGAGCGCATCGAGGAGCGCGTCGAGCTCACCGCTCGCGCTCGCGACCTGGAGGAGATGACGGACCTGCACCTGGCTGGTGAAGGCGATGGCGTCGAGCTCGCCACGAATGACGGCGCCGATCAGCCGCTCGACCGGCGCGCGATCGTCGGGGAGACGCCACTGGTAGAGACAGAGCTCGTCGACGTGGGCGTCACGCGCGCGCAAGGTCTCGGCGAGCGTGGCGTTGCGCTCACCGTAGTGGAGGAGCGCGACCCGTCGACCTTCGAGATTCAGCGTCGAGAAGGCGTCGAGGACCTCGGCCGACGTGTACGGGGCCGCGGCCATCACCGTCGGCGGAATGCCCTCTTTTTTGAGCACCGCAGCGGGTTTCGGCCCGCGACAGACGATCGTCAGACCACGAAGCGCGACGACCACTTCTTCGCGTCGTCCGAAGCGTTCGGCGGCGTCGAGGAGGAGCGTGACGCCGGCGCCGGTGAGGAAGACGACGACGTCGTAGCTCCCGCGCGCGAAGCCTTCGAGGAACGGACCGAGCCCGACATCGTCCGGAACCTCGGCCTCTTCGACCGCGGGCGCCGACATCGGCACGCCGCCATGTCGTTCGACGAGACGCGCGAGCTCGCCGCGCATGCGACCTTCGAGGAGGCCGATGCGCGCTTGGTGGAGGGGCGGCGCGTCGCTCATGCGTCCCTCGATGGCTCCGTCGGCGCGGACTCGACACTCGAAGTCGGACCCGGCGACTCGGGCTCGCGCTCGAGAAGGAGCTCGCCGTCGTCGCGTACGCGAACGCGATGGAGACGAAGCGGCGGACCGTCGTGCCCGATCGGCGCGCCGGTGGTGAGGTCCCACTTGCGACCATGGAGCGGACAGACGACGACGCAGCCGCCGAGGATGCCGTCCGCGAGCGGTCCACCCTTGTGCGGACACGCCGCGTCGGTCGCGTGGACGCCCCCTTCACGCGGACGAAAGACCGCGAGTTCCAGCGTATTCAGGCGAAAGCAGCGACCCTCGCCGAGGGCGACGAGACGCAGCGGACCGAGCTGACGGGTGCGCATCACTCGGCCGCGTCCTTGTCATGACCTTGGGCATCGGCAGGGGCGACCGCTCCGCCGCGCTCGGAGGCCTCGGCGAGCTCGGGGATCTCGAGCACCCGCGCGAACTGCGTCGGATGCACTGGCCAGTCGGCTTCGGTCCACGGGTCGACGTACGCCGCGACCGCCTTCTCCATCTCGGCATCGAGTCGCGCGCGCTCGGCCGAGTCTCCGAGCTCGCCGTCACTTGCGCCGACGACGATCGCGCGCACCTTTTCGATGCCGACTCGTTCGACGAAGTCGTACGTGCGCTCGAGGTAACGTGCCTCTTCGCGGTAGTGCTGGATGAATCGTCCGATGACGCGCAGCGCCGCTTCGTGGGAGTCGACGACGCAGAGGAGGTCGCCTTTGCGCACGCGCGAGCCCGCTGCGCCGCCGACGAGGATCTCCCAATGTCCGCCTTCGATGGCGACGGCGCCGACGTCTTTGGTCGTCGCCTCGCTGCAGTTGCGCGGGCAACCTGCCGTCGCCAACTTGAGCTTCCCCGGCGTCTCGATGCCCTGAAAGCGCTTCTCGATGGCGATGCCGAGGCCGGTGCTGTCGCCGACGCCATAGCGACAAAACTCGCTGCCGACGCACGTTTTGCAGGTTCGAAAGCTCTTGGTGTAGGCGTGGCCGGACGGCATGCCGAGCTCGCGCCAGACCTCCGGCAGCTTGTCCTTGGCGATGCCGAGGAGGTCGATGCGCTGGCCGCCGGTGATCTTGACCATCGCCACCTGGTGCTTGTCGGCGACGTCGGCGATGCGTCGAAGCTCGGCCGCGCTGGTGACGCCGCCGAAGATGCGGGGGACGACGCTGAAGGTGCCGTCCTTCTGGATGTTGGCGTGCACGCGATCGTTGATGAAACGTGCGTCACGCTCGTCGTCGTAGTCCTTGCCCCAGAGGCTCTTGAGGAGTGACGCGAGCCCGGGCTTGCTCGAAGGATCTTCGACGCCGCCGGCGAGAGCCTGAAATACGGCCGAAACGCTGCGCAAATCGCGCGCACGGACCGCGGCGACCAAGTCGGGTTTCGTCAGAGGGACGCCGGGCACGTAGTAGTGCTGCGAGGGATCGTCGTCGACGAGGCCGTCGGCGGCGGCTTCGAGGATCGCCGCGACCTGCCCTTTGCACGCGCCGCATCCGGTGCCCGCGCGGGTCGCGTCGCAGAGCATCTTCAGGCTGCGATTCCCCTTGCGCACCGCCGCGACGAGATCGCCTTTGCTGACGCCGTTGCAGTTGCAGACCTGGGCATCGTCGGCGAGCTCGGCGACGTCGATGCCGGTCTCTCCCTCGCCGCGCGCGCTCGGAAATAGCAGCTCGCCCCGGGCGGGCGGGAGCTCGGCGCCGCGGTCGAAGGCCTGAAGGAGCGAAGGCGCCGCGCTCGCGTCACCGAGCAAGATCGCCCCGATCAGCTTGCTTTTTCGTACGATCAGCTTCTTGTAGATACCGCGCGCCGGCTCCGAATACGTCACGACCTCGTCGTCGTCGCGCACCGGATCGCGATCGCCCATCACCGCCAGCTCGACGCCCATCACCTTGAGCTTGGTCGACGTCTTCGAGCCGACGTAGCGCGCATCGATGCGCCTCTTCGAGAGGTGATCGGCGAGGACGCGCGCTTGATCCCACAGCGGCGCCACCAGCCCGTAGAGCGCGCCACGGTGCTCGGCACACTCGCCGATGGCGTAGATGTCGGGATCGCTGCTCGCCATCCGATCGTCGACGACCACGCCGCGCGCGACCTCGAGCCCGCAGTCCTTGGCGAGGCCGGCGTTGGGCCGAATTCCAGCGGAGATCACCAAGAGCTCGCAGTCGAGCGCGGTGCCGTCGCGAAAGCGGAGCCCTTCGACGCGATCTTGCCCGCGCACCTCGCGCGTCTGCTTCTCGAGCTGAATCTTCACCTTCATCCGCTCGAGCGTCTGGCGAAGAATGAGCGACGCCATCACGTCGAGCTGCAGCTCCATCAAGTGCGGCATCAGATGGACGACGTTGACCTCGAGCTCGAAATTGAGGAGACCGCGCGCCGCCTCGAGGCCGAGGAGACCGCCCCCGAGGACCGCCGCCCGCCGCGTCCCACCCTCGCGGGCGTACTTCGCGATGCCGTGACAATCGTCGAGCGTGCGAAAGACGAAGACGCCCTTTTTCAAGGCTCCGGATGCGTCTCGAAGCCCCTCGATGGGGGGCAGGAAGGGCGCGCTGCCGGTGGCGAGGACGAGGAGATCGTAGGGCACGTCGAGGCCGTCGGCGCGCACGAGCTTCGCTTTCCGATCGATCGATCGCACCTGCTTGCCGGCATGGAGCGTGACCCCGTTGCGGTCGTACCAGGCGAGCGGGTTGAGGAAGATGTCGCCCTCTCGATGCGTACCCGAGAGGACGCCCGAGAGGAGGATGCGGTTGTAGTTGCCATAGGGCTCGTCGCCGAACATGACGATCTCGAACTGCTCAGCGCCGCCACGCGCGAGCAGCTCTTCGACGAACCGCGCGCCGGCCATCCCGTTCCCGATGACTACCAGTCGCTGCTTGCGTTCCATGTCGACCTTTCCTTCACGCGTCACACGTCACGCGTCACACCGCACACTTCACGCACTCACGCACTCACGCGCTCGAGATGCGAACTGCACAGACCTTGAATTCAGGCATTCGGCTCACCGGATCGAGCGCTGGGTTGGTGAGTCGATTGGCGCTCTGCGCGCCGCCCCAGTGGAAGGGCGCGAAGATGGTGTCGCGTCGAATCGTGTCGGTCGCGCGCACGCGAAAGACGGCCGCGCCACGACGCGTCGTCAGCACCGCGCGCTCGCCGGCGACGAGACCGAAGTGGCGCGCCGTCGCCGGGTGGACCTCGACGAAGGGCTCGGGCGCGAGCGAGAGGAGCTTCTTCGTCCGCCGCGTCTGCGTCCCCGATTGGTACTGCGCGAGGACGCGGCCTGTCGTGAGGTAGAGCGGATACTCGTCGTCGGGCTCTTCCGCGGGCGAGAGATGCGAGATCGCGTGGAGGCGTGCGCGGCCCGAGGGCGTTGGAAATCGCTCGGCGAAGAGGCGCGGCGTCCCAGCGTGCTCATCGCTCGGACACGGCCAAAATACGCCCTTCTGTGCGCGAATCTTCTCGTAGGAGATGCCGGCGTAGTCGGCGATGCCGCCAGCGGTCGCCCACCGAAGCTCCTCGAAGACGGCCTCCGGCGATGCGAACGCGAAGCCTGCCCCACGACCTTCGGGAGCGAGCACCTGCCCGAGCGCGCCGAGGATCTCCAGATCGGTACGCACACCTGCAGGCGGCTTCATCGCGGCCTCGCGGAGGATCACGCGCCCCTCGAGGTTGGTCATCGTCCCGCCCTCCTCGGCCCACTGCGCGCTCGGAAGGACGACGTCGGCGAGCGCGGCGGTCTCCGAGAGGAAGAAGTCGACGACCACCAGGAGCTCGAGCGCGCGGAGACGACGCTCGATGTTCGCCGCGTCGGGCGACGAGACGACGACGTTGGAGCCGAGGACGATCAGCGCCTGCACGCCGCCCTCCGTACCGAGCGCGTCGAGCATCTCGTAGGCCGAGCGCCCGGCCCCCGGAAGCTCGATTTCAGGCACATTCCACACCTTCGCGAGGTGGGCGCGCGCGGCCGGATCGTCGATGCGTCGATAGCCGGGGAGCTGATCGCACTTCTGCCCGTGCTCGCGTCCCCCCTGCCCGTTCCCCTGCCCGGTGAGGCACCCGTAGCCAGCGCTCGGCTTGCCGACCGCGCCGAGGACGAGCGCGATGTCGATGAACGCGAGCACGTTGCCTACCCCTTGCGACTGCTGCTCGGCGCCACGCGCCGTCAAGATCATCGGACGCTTCGCCTCGCCGAGGAGACGCGCCGCACGCACGATGTCGGCCTCGCGAATGCCCGTCACCCGCTCGACGCGCTCGGGCCAATAGCCCGCAGAGAGCGCGCGCACGTCCTCGAAGCCTTCCGTACGATCGCGGAGATAGTGCTCGTCGATGAGGCCATCGCGTATGAGGACGTGGAGGATCCCATTCGCGAGCGCGGCGTCGCTCCCGGGCGTCAGCTGCAGATGCATCGTCGCGCCCGCGGCCGTCGTGCTGCGCCTCGGATCGACGACCAAGAGCGCTCCCCCACGCGCGCGTTGGGCCTCGAAATACTGCATGATCGGCGGCATCGTCTCGGCGACGTTGGCGCCCACGAGGAGGATGGCGTCGGAGTGCTCGAGGTCGGAGACGGGGAACGGCAGTCCGCGATCGATGCCGAACGCACGCGCGCCGGCCGCAGCCGCGCTCGACATGCAAAATCGACCGTTGTAGTCGATGTTCGAAGTGCCGAGCGCGACGCGCGCGAACTTGCCGAGGAGGTAGGCCTTCTCGTTGGTGAGCGACCCGCCGCCGAAGACGCCGACCGCGTCTCTCCCATGCTTGGCCTGCACCGCACGTACACCGTCGACGATGCGAGCGAGCGCGACCTCCCACGTCGCGGCGACGAGACGCCCTTCCCCATCACGCACGAGCGGCGTCGTCAGTCGCTCGGGGTGCGCGAGCGTCTCCGGCGCGCTCCATCCTTTGATGCAGAGCGCGCCGCGACTCACGGGCCAGGTCGGATCACCGGCCGCATGCACCGACCCGTCGTCAGCGACGGTGAGCGCCATCCCGCATTGGAAAGCGCAGTACGGGCAATGCGTCGGAACCGTCACCACGACGCATCGCGTTGCGAACGTCGTACCAGGTCATTCAGCCTGAATTTCGAGGATCTATTGAATAGATTACGACGTTTTTGTCGTAACGCGCTGCAGAAACCGACATTTATGTAGAATCGGCTCGGGGACACGCGGTTCGGTCGCGCGGAGGCCGCTCGCACTTCCGACAGTTTTGTCGGAACGAAGGTTACGAGCGAAAGCGGGCCCGATCGATCGCCAGGCTCTTCACCTTGTACGCGAGGATTCTCTCGGTGGTCCCGAGGAGGCGCGCGGCCTTCGCCTTGTTGCCGCGCGTCGTCTTCAGCGCGTCTTGGATGAGGCTCTTCTCGTAGGTGGCGACGGCATCGGCGAGCGTCGCGCTCATCGCGGTGCCCGACGCCTCTGCCGTCTGCAGCGTCGGCGGCAAGTGGTGCGCGTGGACGACGCTGCCATCACAGACCAGCACGGCGCGCTCGATCGCGTTCTCGAGCTCGCGAACGTTGCCTGGCCAGTGGTAGCTCATGAGCATGTCGATGGCCGGCGTCGAGATCCGCTTGATGCGCTTCTCGTGCTCGGCCGCGTACTTGGCGAGGAAGTGATCGGCGAGCGTCATCACGTCGGGCTTTCGCTCGCGGAGCGGCGGCACGAAGATGGTGAAGACGTCGAGCCGGTAGTAGAGATCTTCGCGGAAGGTCCCGGCGACGATCGCCTTCTCGATCTCCTTGTTGGTCGCGGCGATGAGCCGGACGTTGGCCTTGACGGTGGTCGTGCCGCCGAGTCGCTCGTACTCGCGCTCCTGCAGGACGCGGAGCAACTTCACCTGCGTCGAGAGGCTGATTTCGCCGATTTCATCGAGAAAAAGTGTGCCTCCCTCGGCCATCTCGAAGCGGCCCTTCTTGCGCGCGTGGGCCCCGGTGAAGGCGCCTTTCTCGTGACCGAAGAGCTCCGACTCGATGAGCGTCTCTGGGAGCGAGGCGCAGCTCACCTTGATGAAAGGGCGTTGCGCGCGCGTCGAGTTGTAGTGGATGGCGTGCGCGATCAGCTCCTTGCCGGTGCCCGACTCGCCGCGGATGAGCACCGTCGTCCCGCCGTGGGCGACCTGGGTGATTTGCTCGAACACCTGGCGCATCGGCCCGCTCTTGCCCACGATGTTGGTGAACTCGTAGCGCTCCTTGAGCTCGCGACGGAGGCTCATGTTCTCGTCGACGAGCCGTTGCCTGTCGGCCTCGACGAGCCGCTGCACCGCCAGCGCCTGACCAATCATCGAGGCGACGACGCGGAGGAATTTCACCAGCCGCTCGAACTCGAGCTCGGGGTGCCATCGCAGATCGATCGAGAGCGCACCGACGGGCTTCTTCTCGACCGCGATCGGGACGCAAATGAAGGAAAGCTCCTCGCGCTGGAGCTCGCGACGGGGGGCCGCGCGATGGAGGAAGCTCGGCTCGCGGCTGACCTGCGGGACGACGATCGGTTGACCGCTGGCGACGACCCGTCCGGTGATCCCCTCGCCGAGTCGATAGCTCGCGCTGGCCCCGGCAGCGGCGAGGCCGTTCGACGCCTCGATGGTGATTTCGCCTGATTCTGGGCGCAAGAGCGTGACCGCACCGCGCACGGCGGCGTGGTGCAGCTCGAGAATTTCGAGCACGCGATGGAGCGCGTCCTTGAGATCTTTGTAGTCGAGCGTGCCGGAGAGCGCCTGGCTCACCTCGACGAGCGTGCTCAACTTGCGAATCTCGCCGGACTGCGCGCTCATGCGGCGAGAGCCCTGCTCACCGATCTTCAGGGAGCATGTCGGAGGGGCGCGCCGGATGGGTCGGCGGCACGATGCGCTCGGCGAGCGCACGGATGCGCGCCAGCGTCTGATCGCCGGAATTGCCTGTTTCGCCGCTCATTCCTTCATCGCAGTGGGCAGCGATTTGTTGCAGCACGCCGCGCGCGCGTCGGACCTCGAAGGCGAGCCACCGCACCTCGGCGCTCCCGCCGTCGCGCAGCTCGCGTCGCTCTTGCTCGCTCTCGATCGCGCGGAGGCGTGCCTCGACCGTGTCGGCGCCGTCCTCGATGCGACCGTTGCCCGCGCAGTCGGGGCAGAGGCGAGGACCGGCGTCGCCGTGGATCTCTCCCGCCCCGTAGCACGTGTGACATGACGAGACGGCAGCACTCATGATTCGCTCATGCTACTTGACGCGACGCATTCAGGAAACCGCGCGCAATTTTCGTGGCATTTGTGCTTGTAGAGCGCTCTCATGACGCGTTGCGCTGGAGATGTTTGCGAATCGCTTCCCCCATCGCCTCCGTCGAAGTCTCGCCACCGACGTCACGAGTCCTAGCTCCCCCCGCGATGGCCGCGTCGACCGCTCGCTCGACGGCACGCGCCTCACTCTCGAGACCGAGCGAGTGACGAAGCAGCATCGCCACGCTGACGATGGTGCCGATCGGATTGGCGATGCCGCGTCCGGCGATGTCGGGGGCCGAGCCGTGGATCGGTTCGTAGACGCCCCGCGTGCCCTCGCCGATCGATGCGCTCCCGAGGAGGCCGAGCGACCCCGCCAGGACCGCCGCTTCGTCGGTGAGGATGTCGCCGAACATGTTCTCGGTGACGACGACGTCGTAGGCGCGCGCCGACGAGATGAGCCGCATCGCCGCCGAGTCGACGAGCTGATGCTCGAGCTCGACCCCGGGAAACTCGGCGCTCACTTCGATGGCCACGCTCCGCCAGAGACGGGACGTCTCGAGCACGTTGGCCTTGTCGACCGACGTGACGCGCTTTCGCCGAGCGCTCGCGAGCTGGAAGGCAAGCCGCACCACTCGCTTCACTTCGACGTCGGTGTACTCGAGCGTGTCGACCGCGCGGACGACGCCGTTCTTCTCCTCACGAAAGCGCGGGAGGCCGAAATACAAGCCTCCGGTGAGCTCGCGGACCACCAGGATGTCGACCCCTTCGAGCCGCTCGGCCTTCAGCGGCGAGCAGTGCGCGAGGTGGGGCGAGACGCGAATCGGCCGGAGGTTGGCGAAGAGCCCGAGCTCGCGTCGCAACGTGAGGAGACCTTGTTCGGGACGCACCTTCGCCGCCGGATCGTCCCACCGTGGACCGCCGACCGCGCCGAGGAGAATCGCGTCGGCCTCGCGACAAGCCGAGAGAGTCGACGCCGGCAAGGCCGTGCCGTGCGCGTCGATGGCGACGCCGCCGATCGGATGGGTCGAGAGCTCGAAGGCGTGACCGTGCACGCGCGCGATCTCCTCGAGCACCGCCTGACCTTCGCGAACCACCTCCGGACCGATGCCGTCCCCAGGGAGCAAAACGATCTTCGCTTTCATGCGACCTCCATGCGGCGGGCGTCCGCCATCAGCAGCCCGTACTCGATGCCGTCCGCGAGCGCGCGGTACGACGCCTCGATGATGTTCGGGGACGCCCCGACCGTGCTCCACGACGAGACCTCGTCGCGGCTGTCGATGAGCACGCGCGTCGTCGCCCCGGTCCCCTCCCGACCGTCGAGGATGCGCACTTTGTAGTCGGTCAGTTGGACCTTGGCGATCGCCGGAAATAGGGGCGCCAAAGCCTTGCGCAGAGCCGTATCGAGGGCCTGCACTGGACCCGACCCAGCCGCGGCGGTGTGGAGGAGTTGATCTCCGACCGCAATCTTTATCATCGCCTCGGCGTACTCGGCGACGCCTTCGCGGCGACCGACCATCACGCTGTAGTCGACGAGCGTGAAGGGCGCGCGGTACGTCGGAGAGCGCCGCCGCAGCACCAGCTCGACCGACGCCTCGGCCACTTCGAACGAAGCGCCGCCGGCCTCACGCTCTTTGATGTGCACGAGCGCGTCCTCGGCGGCGCCGTCGACCATCGCGATGTCGAGCTCTTCGGCCTTGCTGAGCATGCTCGCTCGACCGGAGAGCTCGCTGACGACCACGCGCGAAACGTTGCCGACGAGCGACGGCTCGACGTGCTGGTACGAGCGCGCGTCGTGCCGCATCGCCGCCACGTGCACGCCGCCCTTGTGCGCGAAGGCGCTGCGGCCGACATACGGCATGTGCTCGTCGAGCGCGCAGTTGGCGAGCTCGGCGACGAAATGAGCGACGTCGAAGAGCGAACGAAGCCCGCCCGGAGGGAGCGCGCGGAGCCCGAGCTTGAGCTCGAGATCGGGAATCACCGCGCAGAGATTGGCGTTGCCGCACCGCTCCCCATAGCCGTTGAAGGTGCCTTGGACTTGCGCCGCCCCGGCGCGCACCGCGGCGAGTGTGGAGGCGACGGCGCAACCGGCGTCGTCGTGGGCGTGGATGCCGAGCGGAAGTGCGACCACGCGGCCGACCTCGGCGACGATCTCGGCGACGCGCCACGGGAGCGTTCCTCCGTTGGTGTCGCAGAGGACGAGCGTCTCTGCGCCGCCGCGGCCCGCAGCCTCGAGCGTGGCCATCGCGTAGTCGCGATCGAGCTCGAAGCCGTCGAAGAAGTGCTCGGCGTCGTAGATCACTCGCCGGCCGTGTGCGCGGAGGAGGGCGACGCTCTCTTCGATCATCGCCAGGTTCTGCTCGCGCGAAGTGCGGAGCACGCGGTCGACGTGCAAGACCGAGCTCTTCCCGAAGATGGCGCAGACCCGCGTGCGCGCCGCGAGGAGTGCTCGGAGCCCGAGATCGTCCTCGACGACGACGTCGGCGCGCCTCGTCGATCCGAACGCCACCAGCTCCGCCGACGACCAGCCGACGTCGGCCGCGCGCTCGAAGAAAGCAGCGTCCTTCGGGTTCGATCCGGGCCAGCCGGCCTCGATGAAGGCAACGCCGAGCTCGTCGAGACGACGCGCGATGCGCAGCTTGTCGCTGCAGGAGAGCGAGACGCCCTCACGTTGCGTGCCATCGCGCAAGGTCGTGTCGTAGACGTCGACGCGGCGAGCAGCAGCCACGGGAGGCTCGTCAGGTGCGGCGCGCGGCTTCATGGGCGGCGATCTCCTTCTCGTGCGACAGCAGGTAGCCGAGCTCGTCGAGCCCGCTGAGGAGACAATGGCGCGCGAACGGATCGACCGAGAATCTCTGCGCCGTCGCCCCTTCGAGGGTGACCTCTTCGGCGGCGAGATCGACGGTCAAGCTGGCGCGCGGCTCACTCGCACGACTTGCCAGAATCGCCGCGTGCATCTCGGCATCGACGACCACCGGCACGAGCCCGTTCTTCAGCGCGTTGGCGCAGAAAATGTCCGCGAACGAACGAGCGACGATGGCGCGGAAGCCGAACGAGAGGAGCGCCCACGGGGCGTGCTCTCGCGACGAGCCACATCCGAAGTTGTCACCAGCCACCAAAATAGCTGCCCCGCGGGCTTCTTCAGCGTCGAGCGGAAAGCCCTCGCGAGGCAGGCCTGCCTCGTCCCAACGCCAGTCGGCGAAGAGGTGCCGCTCGAGACCTTCTTTCGTCGTCACCTTGAGGAAGCGCGCCGGGATGATCTGATCGGTGTCGACGTCGTTGCGATCGAGGACCACGTACCGAGAGGTGAGCTTGGTGAACGTAGCCATCAGAGGAGCCCTCGCACGTCGGTGATGCAGCCGGTCACCGCGGCGGCGGCGGCGGTGAGTGGCGAGGCGAGGAACGTGCGCCCGCCCTTGCCCTGACGACCCTCGAAATTGCGGTTGCTCGTGCTCACCGACCATTCGCCGGGCCGGAGCTGATCGCCGTTCATCGCGATGCACATCGAGCATCCTGGATTGCGCCACTCGGCGCCGGCGTCCTCGAAGATGCGATCGAGGCCCTCGGCTTCGGCTTGCCGCTTCACCGCCATCGAGCCAGGGACGATCAGCGTCCGCACGCCCGCGGCGACCCGCCTCCCGTCGAGCACCCGCGCGGCGGCCCGGAGATCGGCGATGCGCGAGTTGGTGCACGAGCCGATGAAGACGACGTCGATCTTCTTCCCGAGGAGCCGCTCGCCCGGCCTCAGCCCCATGTATTCGAGCGCGCGCGCGTGCGCTGCCTGTTCGGCGGAAGAGAGCATCGACGCATCGGGCACGACGCCGGTGACACCGATGCCCATGCCCGGGTGCGTGCCGTAGGTGATCATCGGCTCGATGCGCGAGGCGTCGATCTGCACGCGACGATCGAAGCGCGCCTCGGGATCGCTCGGCAGCGCGCGCCACCGGTGCAACGCCTCGTCCCACGCCGCTCCCTTCGGCGCACGCTCGCGACGAGCGAGGTACTGGAAGGTGACGTCGTCGGGGGCGATCATCCCTGCGCGCGCGCCGGCCTCGATCGACATGTTGCAGACCGTCATCCGCGCCTCCATGTCGAGGGACCGCACCGCATCACCGGTGAATTCGAGGACGTGGCCCGTGCCGCCACCGACGCCGATTTCCGCGATGATCGCGAGCACGAGATCCTTCGCCGTGACTCCACGGCCGAGGAAGCCGTCGACGCGAATCTCCATCGCCCGCGGTTTGGTCGCGAGGAGACATTGCGTCGCGAGGACGTTCTCGACCTCGCTGGTACCGATGCCGAACGCGAGGGCGCCGAACGCGCCGTGCGTCGAGGTGTGGCTGTCCCCGCAGACGATCGTCATCCCGGGCTGCGTCAGCCCGAGCTCGGGACCGATGACGTGGACGATGCCTTGATGCTCACCGCCGAGCGCGTGCAGCTCGACCCCGAACTCACGACAGTTGTCCTCGAGCTGACGCAGTTGCGCGCGCGCGGCGTCGTCGAGCGTCAGGTTCGCGAGCGTGACCGGGCCTGCAGTGCTCGTGGGGAAGCTCGCCCTGTTCGTCGGAATCGAGTGGTCCATCGTCGCGACGGTTCGATCGGGCCTTCGCACGCGCAGACCGCGCGCCCGAAGACCAGCGAAGGCCTGCGGGGACGTCACCTCGTGGAGGAGGTGGAGATCGACGTAGAGCATCGGCGGCGCTCCCGGACCTTGCGCCACGAGGTGTTCGGAGAAGACGCGATCGAGCATGGTTTTGGAGCTCGGATGAAGATCTTCGGACTCGGTCTTCGCGGCCTTCGCGGCGTTCATTGGCGACTCCCTGTGGCGAGCAGACGGTTGAGGGCGGCGAGGTAGGCGCGTGCGCTCGCGACGAGGACGTCGGTGTCGGCGCCATGCCCGTGGAAAATCGAATTGCGACCGCTCCGATCCGCGCGATCGCCCTGAACCCGCACGCTCACCTCGCCGAGCGCGTCGATGCCGGAGGTGACCGCGCGCACCGAAAACTCGAGGAGCGTGCTCGGCACCTGGACGATCTCTTCGATCGCGCGATAGACCGCGTGCACCGGTCCGGTGCCGACCGCCGCGTGGACGTGGACGACGCCACCCGGATCACGAAGGCGCACCGTCGCCGTCGGCATCCCGGTGGTGCCGCATGCGACCTGAAGACCGGTGAGCTCGTAGAGGGCTTCCGGCTCTCGCGAGGTGCTGAGGGCGATCGCGTCGAGATCGGCGTCGGTGATCTCGCGCCTCTTCTCTGCCAACGCCTTGAAGCGAATCAGCACCTCTTCGAGCGCGCCCTCCGCGAGCCGATGCCCAAGGCTCTCGAGACGCGACTTCAGCGCATGTTTTCCCGAGTGTTTGCCGAGCACGAGGCGCGTCTGCTGCGCGCCAACGCTCTCTGGTCGCATGATTTCGTAGGTCTCTTCGTGCTTCAGCATTCCGTCTTGGTGGATGCCCGACTCGTGCGCGAAGGCGTTGGCGCCGACCACCGCCTTGTTCGGCGGCACGGCGATGCCGGTGATCGCGGTGAGGAGTCGGCTCACCGAGGCGAGTTGCGTGGTGTCGATTTCGGTGCGAACGCCGAAGTGCTTGGCGCGGGTGGCGAGCGCCATCACCACCTCTTCGAGCGCGCAATTTCCGGCCCGTTCGCCGATGCCGTTGATCGTCACCTCGGCTTGGCGCGCACCGGCGGCGAGACCGGCGAGCGTGTTCGCCGTCGCCATGCCGAGATCGTCGTGGCAGTGCACCGAGACGATCGCCTTCTCGATGCCTGGTACGCGCGTGCAAATGCCGGAGATGAGCGCACCGAATTCATCGGGCGTGGTGAAGCCGACGGTGTCGGGCACGTTGAGCGTGGTCGCGCCGGCAGCGATGGCGACGGCGAGCACCTCGTGGAGGAACTCGGGATCGCTCCGCGTCGCGTCCTCGGGGCTGAACTCGACGTCGGCGCAAAGGCTCCGTGCGTGGGTCACCGCGACACGCACCCGGTCGAGCACTTCGGCGCGCGTCATCCGCAATTTGTGCCGCAGGTGAAGATCGCTCGTCGCGAGGAAGGTGTGGATGCGTGGATGCGCGGCCTCGCGGACGGCTTCGAAGGCGCGATCGATGTCTGCCGTGGTCGCCCGCGCGAGCGCACAGATCGTCGGCGGCGCATCGCGCTTTCGTCCGCGCGAAACGCTCCCTCCTACTTCGCGGGCGATCGTCTGCACGGCGGCGAAGTCACCGAGCGAAGCCGCTGGAAATCCGGCCTCGATGACGTCGACGCCGAGGCGCGCGATGGCGACGGCGATCTCCAGCTTCTCGGGCCCGGTCATGGTCGCGCCCGGGGACTGCTCCCCATCGCGCAGCGTGGTGTCGAAGATTCGGACGGCGGGCTCCATCGCTAATCTCCCGGCTTGATCGAGACCGGCTCGAGGAAGGGCATCATCGCGCGCAGCTTCGCGCCCACGCGCTCGAGGGAGAGCTCGCGCTCGGCGGCGCGCCTGGTTTCGAACTGCGGCCTGCCCGCTTCGTTCTCGGCGATCCAACGGCGCGCGAACTCGCCGTCCTTGATCTCGGCGAGGATGCGCTTCATCTCCGCGCGCGTTCGGGCGTCGACGACGCGTGGACCGGAGACGTAGTCACCCCACTCGGCGGTGTCGCTGACCGAGTAGCGCATGTAGTTGAGCCCGCCGCGATACATCAAGTCGACGATCAACTTGAGCTCGTGCATGCACTCGAAATAGGCGATTTCCGGCTGATATCCGGCCTCGCAGAGGGTTTCGAAGCCCGCCTTCACCAGCTCGCTGACGCCTCCGCAGAGCACCGCTTGCTCACCGAAGAGATCGGTCTCGGTCTCCTCGGAGAAGGTGGTGGTGAGGACGCCCGCACGGGTCGCGCCGATCGCCTTCGCGTACGAGAGCGCGTCCGCCTCGGCACCGCCGCTCGCGTCTTGATGAATCGCCAGCAGCGCCGGCACACCGCCTCCTTGCGCGAACGTCTCGCGGACGCGGTGGCCTGGCCCCTTGGGCGCGATCATCGAGACGTCGATCGCGCGATCGGGAGCGATGGTCGCGTAACGGATGTTGAAGCCGTGGGCGAACATCAACGTCTTGCCCTTGCCGAGGTGGGGCGCCACGTGGTCGCGATAGATGCGCGGCTGCGACGTATCGGGCGCGAGCATCATCACCACGTCGCAGGCAGCCGCGGCTTCGGCCGGCGTGAGAATGGTGAAGCCGGCCGCCTCGGCACGCGCGCGCGATCGACTCTTTTCCGGAAGCGCGATGGTGACGGCGACGCCGCTGTCGCGAAGGTTCTGTGCGTGCGCGTGTCCTTGGGAGCCGTAGCCGACGATGGCCACCTTCTTCAGTTGGATACGGGCGAGATCGGCGTCGGCTTCGTAGCGAATCTGGGCCATGAGAAACTCTCCTCGTTGCAGGTCGCAGTGCGAAACTCTCGGGTATTTGCACGCATTCGTGCGTTCAGGCCGCGGCCGGCTCACCACTCGGCGCCCCGTCTTCGGCCCCGCGGGGCTCGTGGCTCTCGAGCGAGAGGTCGGGGGCGTCGGCGCCGCGGGTCATCGCCACCATCCCGGTGCGAACGGTCTCGAGGATGCCGAGCGGCCGCAGTTGCTCGAGGAACGAATCGAGCTTGTCGGCGGTGCCGCTGATCTCGAGGACCATCGCACCGTCGGCGACGTCGACCACGTGCGCGCGGAACGTCTCGCAGAGATGAAGGACCGAGGCGCGCGTCTCGGACGAAGCCCTGACCTTGACCAGCGCGAGATCACGCGAGATCGACGCCACGCGGGTGATGTCGCGCACCCAGAGGATGTCGATCAATTTGTAGACGTTGGCCTCGATGCGCCGCGCGCCGTCGTCGTCTGCCTCGAGCGAGAGCGTGACGCGGGAGACGCCTTCGAGGTGCGAGCGACCGACGGTGACCGACTCGATGTTGTAGGCGCGCCTTCGCAAGAGCGACATCACGCGGTTGAGGACGCCGGGGCGATCTTCGACGTAGGCGACGAACGTGCGCAGCGTCATCGTGGAGCTCGTGGAGCTCGTCGAGCTCGTGTTGCTCATGGGACTCATGGAACTTCCTTTCGCATCTGCAACTCGTGTCGCCCGCTCATCGGCTGATCGGACGGCGGATCATGTCGCCGAGGTCGGCGCCGGAAGGGACCATCGGATAGACGCTGTCTTCACCCTCGACGCGGAAGTCGATGACGACGGTGCCCGCTGCGCTTCGAGCGGCAGCGACGGCGCCGGCGATTTCCTCGCGCTTGGTGACACGGAGCCCTGTGAGCCCGTGCGCCTCCGCCAGCTTGACGAAGTCGGGGCTGACCATCGGCGTCGCCGAGTAGCGTCGATCGTAGAAGAACTCCTGCCACTGCCGGACCATGCCGAGATAGCCGTTGTTGATGATCGCGACGGTGACCTTCGCGCCCTCTTGGGCGCACGTCGCCAGCTCGCACGCGGTCATCTGGAAGCCGCCGTCACCGACGACGACCCACACCTCTTGATCGGGCATCGCCAGGTGCGCGCCGAGGGCCGCCGGGAGCGCGAAGCCCATCGTCCCGAGCCCCCCCGAGGTGATCAGCTTTCGCGGATGATCGTGCTTGTAATACTGGGCTTCCCACATCTGGTGTTGACCGACGTCGGTGACGACGAGTGCCTTGCCTTCGGTGATGCGCCAGAGATCGTGGATGACGTGGGCCGCGAAGAGGCGCCCGTGGTGAGGGAGCGATTGGATGTCGCGCACCGCGCTGTCGCCCTTCAGCGCGGTGATCCGATCGAGCCAGGCGCGTCGCGTGCGCGTGGTCAGCCGCGGCGAGAGGGAAGCGAGCACCTCGCGGACGTCACCGACGAGCCCGACGTCGACCTTGACGTTCTTGTTCAGCTCGGAGGGATCGATCTCGACGTGGATCTTCTTCGCCTTCAGCGCATAGGTCGCGAGCTTGCCTGTCACCCGATCGTCGAAGCGCATGCCGAGCGCGACGAGCAGATCGGCCTCCTGAATCGCCTGGTTGACCCACGCCTCGCCGTGCATGCCCATCATGCCGAGCGAGAGCGGATGGGTCGCGGGAAAGCCACCGAGACCGAGCAAGGTCGCAGCGACGGGGATCTCGCTCTTCTCGACCAACGCCCTCAGCTCGTGCGATGCCCCCGCGCGGACGATCCCCTGCCCCGCCAGCACCAGCGGGCGCTCCGCGGCCTCGATCAGCGCCGCCGCCTCTGCCAGCTCCTCTTCACCGATCGGCGTCGAAATACGCGCCGCGCGACGTCGTCGCTTCCGTTCGCCAGCGAGCGCGTCGATCGCTTCCTCCGTCAGCGACGCCTGTTGCACGTCCTTGGTGATGTCGACGAGCACGGGACCTGGCCTCCCCGAACGCGCCACCGCGAAGGCCTCGTGAATCACCGACGCCAGCTCGCGGATGTCGGTCACCAGATAGTTGTGCTTGGTGATCGGCAGCGTGACGCCGGTGATGTCCGTCTCTTGAAAGGCATCGGTGCCGAGCAGGTGTGAGGGAACCTGACCCGTGATGCAGACGATCGGCGAGGAATCGAGCATCGCCGTCGCGATCCCGGTCACCAGGTTGGTGGCTCCGGGGCCCGTGGTGGCGATCGCCACCCCGACCTTGCCCGAGGCGCGCGCGTACCCGTCGGCCATGTGGGCCGCGCCTTGTTCGTGGCGCACGAGCACGTGCCTGATGTTCGACTCCAGCATCGCGTCGTAGGCCGGCATGATCGCGCCGCCGGGGTAGCCGAAGACCACCTCGACGCCCTCACGAGCGAGGGAGTCCCAGAGAATCTGTGCGCCGGTGCGGTGGTGACCCCGCGCCCTTTCACGCTCGGTTTTGGTCGCGCTGTTCATGGCGATCACGCCAGCGCACGTTGCATGTCTTGGCCGGGACCATCGTCGCGCTCGCGGCGGATCGCCTCGAGCACGCGTCGCGCATCCTCGAGCGAGATCACCCTCTTGTCGGTGGAGCCGGGCGCCTCCTCACAGCTCGGCGAGCTCGGCGAAGCGGCGAGCGCGACGCGCACGCGTTCGCTGATCACGTGCAGCTCGTCGGCCTCGCGCGGCAGGCCATTGCGCCGCACGAACCCCTCGATGGCTTCGAACTCGTGGAGAACGGCCTCGCTTTCTGCGGCTTCCGCGCTCTGGTCATCGTTGCCATTCTTGCCATTCTTGCCATTCGACTTGCTCATCGTGACCTCCTGCCAGTGATGGCGCCGTCCGACGCCGAAGAGACGAGCTGGGCGTACTTCGCCATGACTCCGCGGAGCGCGGGCCTGGTCGGGGGAACTTGGTGCGCGCGGCGCGCTTCGAGGTCGGCGTCGACGTCGAGCCTGCGCGCGGTGATGTCGAAGGTGATGCGATCGCCGTCGCGGACGAGCGCGATCGGTCCACCGCAGGCGGCCTCGGGCGCGACGTGTCCGGCCATCAGGCCGTGGGTGGCGCCGCTGAAGCGACCGTCGGTGACGAGCGCCACAGAGTCGCCGAGGCCACGACCGACGAGCGCCGCGGTGACGGCGAGCATCTCGCGCATCCCTGGTCCGCCCTTCGGTCCCTCCCAGCGAATCACCACCACGTCGCCGGCTTGCACCTCGCCGCGTTGCACCGCCTCGAAGGCCGCCTCTTCGCCGTCGAAGACGCGCGCTGGACCTTCATGACGAAGGCGCGCATGCCCCGCGAGCTTGACCACGCACCCCTCGGGCGCGAGGTGACCGCGGAGCACCGCGAACCCACCATGCGGCTTCAGCGGCGTGGCCACCGGCAGGAGAACGCGCTTCGAATTCGGTTGGCTCGCGGTGACGTCCGTCGCGTCGGCACTCTCTTCGACGAGCGTTCTCCCGGTGATCGTCGGCGCATCGCGAAGAAGCCCAGCCTCGAGCATCCGTCGCACGAGCAGCGCGGTCCCTCCGGCGCGATACATGTCGACCGCGGTGAAGGCTCCTCCCGGTTTGAGATCGGCGATCACCGGCGTGCGCGCGGCGATGGCGTCGAAATCGTCGATCGAGAGCGGCACGTCGGCCTCGCGGGCGATCGCGAGGAGGTGAAGCACGGCGTTGGTCGAGCCTCCGGTCGCTGCCACCGAGGCGATCGCGTTCTCCATCGACGCACGCGTCAGCAGCTTGCTCGGCCGAAGATCTTCGCGGAGCGCGCGCATCAAGATCTCGCCACACCGATAGGCGACGTCGTCTTTCGCACCGTCGACCGCGGGCACGTCGTTGGTCCCCATCGGCGAGAGGCCGAGCACCGTCAGCACGGTCGCCATCGTGTTGGCGGTGAACTGACCACCGCACGCCCCGGCGCCGGGACACGCGTGGTTCTCCAGCTCGCGGAGCTCGGACTCCGAAATCTTGCCGGCCGCGCAGGCGCCGACCGCTTCGAACACGTCTTGGATGGTGACGTCGCGACCACGATGTCGTCCGGGCGCGATGGCGCCGCCGTAGAGCACGAGCGCCGGCACGTCGAGACGCGCGATCGCCATCATCGCCGCCGGGATCGTCTTGTCGCAGCCGACGATGACGATGAGCGCATCGAACGAGTGCCCAAAGACGGCGAGCTCGATCGAGTCGGCGATCACCTCACGCGAGACGAGCGAGGCGCGCATGCCGTCGGTGCCCATCGAGATCCCGTCGGAGACGGCGATGGTGTTGAACTCGATCGGCGTTCCGCCGGCCGCGCGAAGGCCGTCTTTGACGACGCCGCCGAGCATCCGGAGGTGCACGTTGCAAGGCGTCACCTCGGTCCACGTGTTGACCACCGCCACCAGCGGCTTCTCGAGGTCGGCATCTCGAAGCCCGGTCGCCTTCAACATCGCGCGCGCCGGCGCCCTCGCCGTACCTCGCGTGATCGCGTCGCTCTTCTTCTCTTTCCTACTCATCCGGTGCCTCGTTTCCTTGCGTGGAAAAAACGAAGCCCCCGTCACCTTTTCGGGTGCGGGGGCCGTTCTGCTCAGCGGGGGTCTTTTCAGAACGGCGGCCCGCACCCAAGCGCAATGAGCGCAATAAGAACGACGACGACGACGAGAAGCGCGCCCGCAAAACCCCGTACCGGCACGGCCGCAAAGGGCGGCGTGCTCGAGAAGGTGGCGGCGGCTTCCTGCATCACGAGACTCAAGATACCGACCTAACGCGACACGTCAAGTCAATGACGCGAGGCGTTGTTGGGCGACAAGGTGTGAATGTAGGCGAAAATCGTGCAATCCCTGGGACTTCGGGCACTTCGAGGCACGCTGATCCAAGAGTGATTCTCTCGAACTCAGGCCCGAGTGCGACGAGGCGCACCCGCCCCGCCATCGGAACTGTGGACAAACAACTCGAGAGGAAGCCGCCTTTCCGCTCGATCAATTCGCGGCCTGCCTTACCATCTTATCCGGGGAGGCTGCGATGCAAGGGCCGCGCGGTAGGGGCGACCATCCGACGACGCGCGGACGCGCGCGTGTGAAACAACATCCGACGGTGCGGATGCTTCGCGTCTCGTCGCCACACGAGGGTCTCGTCCCCAGCGACGCGCGCGACGCGCGTGACGGGCGCGACGGGGGCGACGGGGGCGACGGCGACGAGACGAGCGAGACGCCATTTGCACGGCTCGTGACCGCACCTATACCGGCGGTGGTGACGAAATCGTCGACGGTTCCCGCGCTGCAGCGGCACGATACGCCGGCCGAGGAGGTCACGCCGATCGGCTCCGGCGGCGAACGCGCGACGCTTTCGATGATCTGCGGACCGTCGGCCGGCGCGTCCTTCACGCTCGACGAGCAGACGTTGATCGGGCGCGACGAGGACGTCGACGTCTTCATCGAGGACGCCGCGATGAGCCGCAAGCACGCGTCGATCCGCAAACGTATCGACGGACGCTACGTGCTGCGTGATCTCGACTCCACCAACGGCACCTTCGTCTCCGGCCTCCGGGCCCGCGAGGTCGTGCTCGAGAACGGCGATCGTATCCAGCTCGGTCCCAACATCGTCCTTCGCTTCGCGGTCATCGACGAGCTCGAGGACGTCTTGCAGAAGCGGATGTACGAATCGGCGACGCGCGACGCGCTGACGGGCGCGCTGAATCGGCAGGCGCTCGCCGATCGCCTGGAAATCGAGGTCACCCACGCGCGGCGGACGCGAGCGCAGCTCTCGGCGCTGATGCTCGACGTCGACGAGTTCAAGCTGGTCAACGACCACCACGGGCACCTCGCCGGCGACGCGGTCTTGCGATCGATCGGGCGCTGCGTCACCGACCACCTCCGCCGCGAAGACCTCGTCGCCCGCTATGGAGGGGAGGAGCTGGTGGTCATCGCTCGCGCTACCGCACTCGAAGACGCGCGTGTCCTCTCCGAGCGCATCCGCAAGGCCATCGAGTCGCTGCGCCTGGAGTTCGAGGGCGCGATCATCTCCACCACGGTGAGCATCGGCGTCGCCGCACTCTCGGAGCTCGTCGCCGACGCCACCATCGACGCCCTCCTCGCCCGCGCCGACGCGCGCCTGTACTGCGCGAAGCTCGCCGGACGTAATCGTACCTGCGCGCAGGGCTGAAACCGCGAGGCCCGAGTTCGGCTAGCCTGACGAGAATGCAGGCAGTCACCTCTCTCGCGGTGGGTCTGGTCGGTCTCGTGGCTGTCGGTTGCGGCGGCTCCAGCAGCAGCAGTGATCCGGCCAGTGACGGCGGATCCGGCGAAACGGCGATCGGCACGGACGCGACGAGCGACACCACGCCGAGCGATGGCGCGCCAACGGACACCACGCCGAGCGATGGCGCGCCTCCTTCGAGCTGCGAGCCGTTTGGCCATTACGGCGTGCCGATGACGACGTTCACGCTCCCGGCGGGGAAGCCGAACGTGAACTATCCCGACGTGCAGAAGTCGTTCCCAGAGGTCGATTGGTCGAAGCTCGATCGACTCTACATCCCGGCCGGAACCTACAAATTCTTCAACCTCGGCAACCTGCCGACGCGCGACCCTTCGCGGCCGCTGGTGATCACCAACCTCGGCGGTCAGGTCCAGGTCGGCCCCAACGACGTCGGCGCCAATTACCTCTGGACGATGGGCGGTGGCTCGGGCTGGGTGCTCACCGGCCGCTACGATCCCGACTCGAAGACCGGCGACGTCGGCTTTCAAGGGCATCGGTGCGGGAAATATGCCGAATCGCGCGGCAAGTACGGCTTTGCCAGCGACGACGATTACGCGAAGGGCACGTATCTCCACATGGGCGTCTTCGTCGGCGCCGCCACCTCGTTCGAGCTCGAGTTCCTAGAGGTCAGTCGCTCGGGGTTCGCGGGAATTCGGCTCTTGAACGCCGTCGACGCGCCGGGGGGACCGAAGCCGATGGAGAACGTGCGCGTGCACGATACCTATGTCCACGACACCGACGGGGAAGGTTATTACTTCGGTTGGACGGGCACGCCCCCGTCGGGCCTCTTTCCCAAGTTGCAGGTCTACAACAACCGCATCATTCGATGCGGCAACGAAGGATTGCAGATTCAAGACCTCGGTGATGGCACCGAGGTCCATCACAACGTGGTCGCCTTCACCGCCCTTCACTATCGCGACAACGGCCTCGGCAAATACCAAGATGGCAACGCGCAGGTCTCGACGCGAGAGGGCACCATCAGCCTTCATCACAATGTCTTCCTCGGCGGGGCCGGCACGCTTTTGAGCCTATTTTCCGCGCCACAAACGGGGGACGGAGAGCGTCACGTGACGTTCGCCGACAACTACTTCGGCGAGACGATGTCACTCGGCGCCTACCTCAATGGCACCGCCAGCGAAGCGTCGAGCTACACGTGGAGTCACAACTATTTCCACGCCATCGACTTCGGCTACGACAAGCTCGATCCCACCGCCAAAGACCCAGGCATCGTCTTCGGTCAGAATCCCCCGTTCAAGGCCGTCACTACTTTCTCCAACAACGCGTGGGACGGGGCGCGCAAGCTCTTCGCAGGGCTCACCGGCGGCAGTGGCACCGTCGGCACCTTCACCGCCACCGGCAACACCAACGCCGCCGTCGCGCCGTTCACCTTCGTCGCCTCCGACGATTACGACACTGACGCTCGCAAGCACCTCGAGGCCTGGGCAGCGAAGGCGACGGTCTCCCCGGGCGCTCCCGCAATCACCTACGCGCCCGGCGATCGCGTGACCGACGGGGGCGATGTCTACGAGTGCCTCACCACCAGCACGAACGAGACGCCCCACGACCATCCGGCAGCTTGGAAGAAGTTGCCGACTCCCGTCGACGACGTGCGTGCCCCCGCGGGGTCGGTGTATGCCGACCTCGGTGTGCACTGAGATTCAGCTTCACGTGCGGCGAGCGCGGATCCTCGTAGGACTGTTCGCGGCGGCCAAACTGCTGCTGCATGCCTTCGCCATCGGTCACTATGGCTATTTCCGCGACGAGCTCTATTACGTCGCTTGCAGCGAGCGACTGGCCTTCGGCTATGTCGATCATCCGCCGTTCTCGATTCTCGTTCTGAGAATTTCGCGCGCGCTCTTCGGTGACTCGCTGGTGGCGCTCCGTGTCGTCCCCCTCTCGTGCGGGGTCCTGCAAATCCTGCTCGCGGGCCTCCTCGCGCATCGACTCGGGGCGCGCATCCTGGGGATCGGACTGGCCTGCGCGGCGACGCTGGGGGCGCCGATCCTCATGGCGTTCTCGCACCACACGTCGATGAACCCGATCGATGGCGTGCTCTGGACAGGCGCCGCTCTCTTGCTTCAAGCCGCCCTCGCTCCCACCGGCAATCCGATGGGCAACCGAACGCGTGTCTTCGTCGGGCTCGGGGTCGTCCTCGGCATCGGACTGATGAACAAGGCGAGCGTGCTCTTGCTCGGGACGGGCATCGCGGTCTCACTCCTCGCGTTTCATCGAGACGTCCTGCGCACCCGCGGACCTTGGCTCGCCCTCGGCCTCGCGATCGTCATCTTCCTCCCCAACGTCATCTGGCAGATGCAGCACGACTGGCCGACGGTCGAGTTCGCGCGCAACGCTCTGACCGAGAAATACCGGCCCATCTCGCGCCTCGACTTCGTGAAAGAGGTAGCGCTCCTGGCGGGACCTGCGTCGGCGATGCTCTTCGTCGTCGGGCTCTTCGGTCCCTTCTTCGCCGTCACGCTGCGACCGCATCGTTGGCTCTCGGTGGCGCTCGCCACGGTCTTTGCCATCTTGATGCTTCAGCGCGCGAGCAAGCCCGAGTATCTCGCGGCGGCATTTCCCGCGGCGTTCGCTCTTGGCGCGACGTCGTTCGAGCACTTCGTCACCGGTTCGCGCGCACGCACGCTCGGCCTGACGATTCCCCCCGCCTGCCTGCTCGTCGCCTACGCCGTAGTCAGCGCGCCGCTCGCGCTGCCGCTCCTCTCGATCGATCGCTTCGTGCGCTACCAAGCCGCCCTCGGGCTCACGCCGCAGACGAGCGAGAAGAAAGAGCTCGGCCGGCTCCCGCAATACTACGCGGACATGCTCGGCTGGCCCGAGCTCGAGGCCGCGGTCGAACGCGCGCTGACCAAGCTCTCTCCCGACGAACGTTCGCACGCGGTCATCGCTTCTGCATCAGGAGGTTATGGACCGGCGAGCGCGATCGAATTCTTCGGCCGGGGCCGCGGTCTGCCGCGCGTCGTCTCGGGTCACAACAACTTCTGGCTCTGGGGCTACGGCGATGGCACCGCGACGAATGCGATCGTCGTCGGAGGCTCGCGCGAGAGCCTCGAACGCGTCTTCGTCAACCTCGAGCAGGTCGAGACCTTCGAGTGCGGTGATTGCATGCCCTTCGAGAATCACAAGCCGATTTGGGCGGCGCGCGGGATGAAGATGTCGTGGGCCGAGCTGTGGCCGACGGTGAAGCACTACGAGTGACGTCGGACGCGGGAAGGCTTCCGCAGTCGCCCGATCGCGGGCATTCTGTCGCGAGCCGATGTCTCCTCCCCGCCGCGCCGATGCAAGCTCTCTCGCCGACGAATATCGGCGTGTGCGTGCGCTCACCGAGCGGCTCGCGGCGCCTCTCTCGGCAGAAGATCAAGGGCTGCAATCGATGCCCGCGTGTAGCCCGACGAAGTGGCACCGCGCGCATACGACCTGGTTTTTCGAGACGTTCGTCCTCGAGCCGCGCGGCGTTCCGGTGCATGACGCGCGCTACGGCGTGCTCTTCAACTCGTACTACGTCGCCATCGGAGCGCGTCACGCACGCCCCGCCCGTGGGCTCCTCTCACGCCCTTCCGCCGAAGAGGTCACCGTCTATCGGCGGGCCGTCGACGCCCGCATGCTCGAGCTCCTCGAGCGAGTCGAAGGGCCAGACGCTACCGAGGCAAAACGCCCCGACCTGCGCGCGCTCGTCGAGCTCGGCCTCGCGCACGAGCAGCAACACCAAGAGCTGATCCTCACCGACGTCCTCCACGCCTTCGCGCAGAACCCGCTTCGCCCAGCGTATCGAGCGCGCGATGCGAGCTCCCCGTCGGGCCCGTACGCGGAGAACTCGCCGGGGAAATCGAGCTTCATCGCCTTCGAGGGGGGGCTCGTGGAGATCGGCGCCGGCGAGGGTGCGTCGTTTCGCTTCGACAACGAGGAGCCGCGCCATCGCACCTGGCTCGAGCCCTTCGCGCTCGCCGATCGTCTCCTCACCGTCGGTGAGTGGAAAGAGTTCGCGCGCGCCAAGGGATACGAGCGCGCAGGGCTCTGGCTCTCGGAAGGCTTCGATTGGGCGAGCGCCCATCAGGTGCAGACGCCGTTGCACAGCCGGCTCGATGGCGACGCGCTGATCCGCTTCGGACTCCGTGGCGAGCACCAGGCTCACGACGACGAGCCGATCACCCATCTCAGCTTCTACGAAGCCGACGCGCTCGCTCGCTTCTTCGACGCGCGGCTACCGACCGAGGCCGAGTGGGAGCACGCCGCGTGTCACGCCGCCGGCCCCGTCGTGGGCAATTTTCTGGAGGACGACGCGCTCGAGGCTCTCCCCGCGCGCGCAGGCGACGGGCTTCGTCAACTCCATGGCGATGCTTGGGAATGGACCTCGTCGGGGTACTCGCCCTACCCCGGCTTTCGCGCGCCGGCCGGTGCCCTCGGTGAGTACAACGGGAAATTCATGGTCAATCAGCTCGTCCTCCGCGGCGGCTCCTGCCTCACCCCGCGGGGTCATGTTCGCCCGAGCTATCGTAATTTTTGGCACCCTGACACTCGATTCCAACGAACGGGCGTGCGCCTCGCCCGCTCGGGGAAGCGCTGAGCATGTCGGCGGCCGAGCACGCCGAGCGCCCCCAGCTCTCGGGAATCGCCGAGATCGTGCGCGCCGGGCTCACCGCGCCCGTGAAGCGATTGCCTCCCTATCTCTTTTACGACGCGCCGGGCTCTGCACTCTTCGAGGAGATCACCGAGCTCGCCGAGTACTACCCGACGCGCACCGAGCGCGCGATCTTCGAGCGCGAAGGGGACGCGATCGTCGCCGAGGCGATGCGACTCGCGGGCGCTAAGCTCGATGTCCTCGAGCTCGGCGCCGGGAGCGCGACCAAGTCGCAACTGCTCCTTCGGGCGCTCGCTCGGAGGCAACAGCAGACGCACTTCCTCCCTGCCGACGTCTCGCGCGCCGCCCTCGACGACGCCGTCGCGCGGCTCCGTCGGGAAGAGCCTGCGCTCTCGGTGCTGCCGCTGGTGGGCACGCACGACGCAGCCCTCGCTCGCGCGCGGAGGTGGGAGGGCAACCTCCTCGTGCTCTTCATCGGGAGCTCGATCGGCAATTGGGACGACGGCGACGCAGTGCCCCTCCTGGCCGACATTCGCCTTACGCTCGGAGCCCGGGGCGTCTTGCTCCTCGGCACCGACTTGCGAAAACCCCTCGAGGTGCTTCTCCCTGCCTACGACGATGCGCGCGGCGTGACGGCGGCCTTCAACCGCAACGTCCTCGCGCGCATCAACCGCGAGCTCGGCGGACACTTCGTGCTCGGTCGATTTCGGCACGTCGCGCTGTGGAACGAGGCGGCCTCGAGCGTCGAGATGCACCTCGAGAGCACCGTCGAGCAGCGCGTCCGCATCGACGCGCTGGAGCTGGAAATTCCCTTCCGCGCTGGCGAACGCATCCACACCGAGTCGAGCCACAAGTACGACGAGCCGCGGATCGATCGCTTGCTCGGTGCCGCAGGCCTCGTCCGCGAGCGCTCGTTCTTCGATGAACGAAGGTGGTTCGGCGTCCACCTCGCGCGCGCGATCTAGGCCTCAAAACACGCCAGAGAGCCCCATCGAGCCGACGCCGATCCAGGGGTGGACGCTTGCGTGCGTCGGCGTCGGTGCCGCCTCGGGCGTGCTGCTCCCCGACTGCAAGAGCCCGTAGATGCCGAGGCCGACGCCGACCAGACCGACGCCGAATCCGACGGTCGAGACGGTCGCGTCGCGGCTCATCGCATCGAGCGTCGATTGCCGTCCGCTGGGACAGACCTTGTCACGACAGGCGCCGTCGAGGTCGGACTTCTTGCCGAGCGCGAGGACGCCGAAGACGGTACCGACGGAGAAGCCGACGACCGCCGTCGCCGCCCCGACATACATGAGAGGCGAGAGTTTCGCGGGCGCGGGCTTCTCGCCGAGGGTCGCCCCCGAGGCCACGAGGGCCATCTCGACGGTCGTGACGTCACCTCCCGCGACGTCGATCGTCTTCGTCGTAGGCTCGAATCCCGCTTTCGTCGCGCGCAGTTGCCGTCGCCCGGTGTTGAGGCGAATCGGCTTGCCGAGCGGCGTCGTGCCGACGAGCGCGTCGTCGACGAAGACCTCCACACCAGGAATCGCGACCTCGATCGTCACCGTCGCGACGCGCCCGCGCAGCTCGGCGAGGTCCTTGTCGACTTTGGTGCGCCGCTCGGGCGGGATCTGCGCTCCACCCTCGGCGACGTAGCGCTCGAAGGCATCGAGCGCGCCTGCGTAGTCGAGCAGCTGATATTCGCATTGGGCGATGTTGTAGAGCACGGCGAAGCTGGGCGTCAGTTGGTAGGCGCGTTTGAATTCGATCAGCGCCGCCCGATAGTCCTGCTCGTCGAAGAGCTTCACACCTTGTTTCCAGTGGGCGCGAGCCTGATCGAGGGCGCCGTCGTCGGCGGCAGCGCCGTGCGGAGCGACAGCCGCGAGCGGAAGCGTGAGCGCGACCGACAGCCCGAGCGCAATTGCCGCTCGACGACGCGCCGACCCCGAACTCTCGATGATCTCGAAACTCGTGCTCATGGTTCGCAATACCCCGTGGTCTGACCTTCGAACTTGTTGCAATTGGGTCGATCTCCTCCGCAATCGCTGGCCCCTGCGCACGTCTTGCAACCGGGGGGCGGAACGATGGCGGTCGATTTCTCTTCGAAGTAGCAACTGCACGATTTGTCGGGCTTGAAGGACTTGATCTCGCCGCCATCTTGCTCGCGCGTGACGGTCATGGCGCAGAGGGGAATCAGGTGGCTGGCGGCGTACGAGCCGATGGTGTCGACCTTGGGCAATTCGATGTTGCCGGCGATGATCCCGATCAGACGCTGCGCCGCCGCTTTGACGGGAATCGTGCTCAGGTCGACGTGGGCGAGCATGTGGAGCGGGCTCCAAATCGGATAGTGCCCATCTCGCACGTTGCGCTTGTCGAACGACTTCGGCGTCGAATCCGGCCAGAACGCGCACTTCTGCTTGTAATCCTGAAAGCCGAGGATGCGCAGCTTGTCACGGAGCGCGTCGGTGAAGTCGGCGCTGAGGGGTCCAATCGCCTTGTTCGCTGCATCCTTCCCCGCGCTGCCGGCGGCGATGAGCGCGTCACGAACGTCGCCGCTGCCCTTGTTGCTCTTGCCGAACCAACGGGTGGCAGGCACGTTGATCGCGGCGGCGATCATCGCCTGCGTACCGCTCGACGCGTTGCGCTGAAAAATGAACGCCGGATCGTTCCACGGCGTCACCTGGTAGGGTGATGCGCCGCCGAAACCGTACACCAGATACGCGGCCTGTGCGCTGATCGTCTGTTCGTCCGAGTTCTGCGGCACGGTCAGGGTCATCGTCTGCACCGGGCCGAAGAAGTCGTGCAGCGACTTGTCGAGCCCGCCTGGAAGACTGAGACAGCTCTGCGGAAAGACGTCCGAAAAGCCGATGTCGGCGTTGGTCGGCC
Organism: Deltaproteobacteria bacterium; assembly: GCA_025363655.1. GTDB lineage: Bacteria > Myxococcota_A > Polyangia > Polyangiales > JADJMO01 > JANYDK01. The sequence continues at coordinate 40,875 of JANYDK010000139.1, forward strand.
CATCGAGCGTGCACGTCAATTGGGCCGAGGCGCTGGTCGGATCGACGATCGGGTTCGGATCCCAATAGATGGCAGTGCCCGTCATCTGCTGACTACCGGGATTGACGGCGGCGCTGATGCCGACGCACGAGCCTGCCGATTGATAGACGACGGTGACCGGCGGCGACGTGTTCTCGAGCGCCTGCGCGATGCGACCGAGGAAGAGGGTCACCGCGCTCGAGCCCGTCGCATACACGACGTTGCCGCCGCTCAGGCTACTGCACTTGGGAAACGTCGGCCCGGTGTCGACGGGTCCCGTGTCGGAGGCGTCCGGGGTCGGCGTCGTATCCGGCGTCGGGGCAGTGTCGGGCGGCGGCGCGCTGTCGGTCGACGGGAGTGGCGGCAAGACGCCTCCGTCGAGCGTAGGAAGCTTGCGCTCGTCGAACGGAGAGCATTGCGAGCCCGTGCAGGCGTTCTCGCGATCTTCCGTCGTCGTCGGCGGACAGGAATAGCAGCCCTTTCCGCCGAAGCCCGCCTCGTCGATGCATCCAGTCGAAGAATCGACGGGAGCGGTCGCGGTATCGGTCTCCGCAGCGCCGGTGTCGGCGCCTACCGCGCTGTCGGTCTTCGCACCGGCATCGTCGCTCACCGAATACGAGCCCGGATCGACGACGAGGTTGCACGCCGCGAAGGCGACGCCAACGCTCGTGAGGCCCGCGAGAGTCCACTTCGTCTTGAACCCCAAAGGTCGTTCGCTCGAATTGATCACGTTTCGCCGGTCATTTCTTGTTGAAAGGATCGTCCTTGTCGATGTCGTGCTTCGGCTTGCCGCCTGGCTTGTCGGTAGAGGCAGCCGTCGCGCTCGCCGTCGGAGCCGTCGTCGTCGTGGTGGGGGCAGTGGCGACCGCGGTCGCAGTCGTGCTCGTCGCCGTGACCGTCGTCGCCGGCGACTTGATGAAGACCCCTGGTTTGGTCGTGACCACCATCGGCGGCTTGTCGCTCTCGGGCATCTCTTGCTTCTCGAGGATCATCAGCACGTCGCGATCTCGGTCGAAGCGCACGGTGCGCTCGTCCGCGACGTAGCCGTCCGCCTCGGCGCGGACGACGTGATCGCGATCGTCGCGCGCGTAGGTCGAGGTCGCGTTCCAAGCCGCGCCATCGACCGTCACCCGCGCGGTCTTCGGATTGACCTGCAATCCGAGCCGAATCGAGCTTTCACCCGCCGGGCTCGGGCTCGCGCTCGACGACGACAGGGCAGGTTTGCCCGCAGGCTCGACGATCGCGGAAGTCCCCTCCGGCTTCGACGCCGAACCGCCACGCATGACCAGGAGCGCGATCACCGCACCGACCAAGGCCAGACCGAGGATCGCCGGCACGATCGGAAGTCGACGCGGCGGCGCCGTGGGGATTGGGGCCGGTGTCGCCTCCGCCTTCGGAGGTCTCCAAGTCGGGCGATCAGCACCCGGCGGCGTGCCCGTCGTCCCCGCCGGCGTCAGACTCGGAGCGGCGGCGCTCGGCGTGTTGCTGGTGACGATGTTGCCGCTGAAGGTGCCCGAGGGCGTCACGTTGACCGACGAGCTGCCGCGCGGGAGGTCGAGCTTGAGGATATCGGAGGCCCGATATTCCCCGGTCGCGAGGCTCCGCGTCACCTTCATCTGGTTGTCGACGAGGGCCCGGAGACGCGCGCGATCTTCGAAAAAGAGCTCGGTCACCAGCTTCCCGATCTCTCGTCCTCTGGTCAGCTTGACGCCCGTGTCGGTGAGCCAACCTTCGAGTGCATGCGCCATCTCCGCGGCCGTCGCGTAACGATCGTCGGGAGCGACGGAGGTCGCCTTGATCACGATCGCCTCCAGCCCCGGCGGCACGTCGGCGGCGACTTCGCTCGGCTTCGGGATCGTGCCGCCGACGAGGCGACTGATGATGTGCATGTCCGAGAGCCCGTCCCACATCCGACGTCCAGTGAGCGCCTGGAAGAGGATGACCCCGACCGCGAAGAGATCGGCACGCCGATCGACGGGGAGGCCCTGCGCCTGCTCGGGCGCGAGATACGCGACCTTGCCTTTGAGGACTCCAGTGCGCGTCTCGGTCGTCGAATCGAGCGCCTTGGCGATGCCGAAGTCGACGATCTTCACGAGGCCGCTGTAGGTGACGAAGATGTTCTGCGGCGAGACGTCGCGATGTACGACGCCCAGCGATTGCCCGTCGAAGTCGGCGAGCTCATGCGCGTAGTGAAGCCCGGCGAGTGCGTCGATCGTCGCGCGGACGTGGACGTCGATGGGAATCGGAATCTGCTTGTTGCGCGCGCGAGCGATGAGGCGATGGAGCGTCTGCCCGTCGAGATGCTCCATGACGATGTAGTGGCGCCCGTCCTCGCTCCCGACCTCCAGCGTCTGCACGACGTTCTCGTGCGCGAGCCGCGCCGCGAGTCGCGCTTCGTCGAGGAACATCCCGAGAATTCCCGGCTCGTCGGCGAGGCTCGGCTTGAGCTCTTTGACGACGAGGAGCTTGTTGAAGCCCGCCGGTCCACGCGCGAGGGCGAGATAGACGACGCCCATTCCACCGCGCGCCAGCTCGGCGATCAGTCGATATTTGCCCAAGTCGCCCAGCTTCGGCGCGGCCGGAGCGGGCTCGGATTCACGTGCGTTCGTTGGCACGATGTTCACGTTAGGGCGACGCGAAGGCTCAGCAAGCAAACAGCTCGACAGTTCTGCGTGGCGCGCTGCGTCTCACTCGTCGAATGGCCACACGTTCGTCACTGAATGGACACTTCCGTCGCAACTGGCCCTCAACTCACGTCGCGACTGTCTTCGACGGCGCGTTTGACGTGCGCGAGATGTGTCTCGCCGGGAAGACTGTGATCGTCACCGAAGACGGTCGACAATGCCCGTTGCACCCAGCTGCGCTCGTGGACGATGGTACGGAGTTGAAGGCGCGCCTGCGACCCGCGCGCAGTCAGTACGTAGTCCACCTCGAGCGTGCGTCGTGACGTGGTGAGCGACACCCGGAGATGGCTCGGGCGCTCACAAGCCAGCACTTCGCCCTCGTATTCGACGAGTTGCTCTTCCTCACGCAGGCACTGTCGAAAAATCGATCCGGTCCGCTCCGGGCCCCCGCTGACGAATCGCACCTCGTCGACGTCGTGCGCCCAAGTGCGCATGCGTTGCGGGTCGACGAGAAAATCGAACACCACGTCGACGGAGGCCCCCACGTCGACCTCGACGACCTTGCTGGATTTGTTCGAGGTCGGAGCGATCGAGCTTCGAGTTTTGTCGGCTTGGTTCATGCCACACCATCGTGCGCTCGCACTGCCACCAGATCTCGGCACTTGGGCAACGTTTGCGTGACAGTCGTCGAATCGTGCGTCGGGAGAGCTTTGCGATGAAGCGACGCCGACGTCACGGCACCCCGTCATGCTGCCCGGCAGACGATTCCACAATCCATGAGGAGGTTGAGCAGATGGCGCGCTACACCATTCGGCCGCTCGGCGGCGACGACTTCCCGGCGATCATGGGGCTCGAAGAGACCGTCTTCGGCACCAAGGGCGAAGGCACGCTCGGACCTTATTACGTCAGGCTCTGTTGCGAGTTCTTCTCCGACTCGTGCTTCGTCGCCACCGAAGGCGGACGTGCGGTCGGTTACATCCTCTCGTTCGTCAAGGAGCGCGAGGCCTATTGCACGACGCTCGCCGTGATCCCCGAGTTCCAAGGCACGCGCGTCGTTCACCAGCTCCTCCGTGCGTTCATTCGGGCCATCTCGGTGCGAGCAGATTCGTGCTTCTTCACCGTGCAAGAGAGCAACACCGCGGCGCGCGCGCTCCACGCGGTCCTCGGCGCCAAGGAGGTCGACGTCCGCAAGGACTTCTACGGCCCAGGCGACGATCGCATCCTTTCGCGCATCGACCGCGACTGCTTCGAGCTTCTCCGCGCGAAATTCGAAAGACTCGGCCTCGTCGATGCGACGTCGCCCTCGCTGGCGGATGTCGCGTGAGCGATGCGATCGAGCTGGCCGCACGAGCGTCACGGGTGGCGCGCTCTTCCTTCGTCGCGTTCGGAATGGCAGTTCGTCGCGGCACCATGACCAACGCGCGGGAGCGGGCAATTGCCCTCCGCGGGCTCTGCCGCAAGCTACGAGCGATTCATCGGCTCGAGCTCGACGTCGAGGGGCGCTTCCCCGACGGCCCCGCGATCCTCGTCGCCAATCACCTCGGATATCTCGACCCGGTCGCGATCGGCGCGCTTCGCGCGTGCATGCCGATCGCGAAACGAGAAGTCGGCACTTGGCCGGTGATCGGCGGGCGCGCCGACGAGCTCGGGGTCGCCTTCGTCGAGCGCGGTAGCGGGTCGTCCGGCGCACGCGTCCTCAAACGAGCGCTCGAGGTCCTCGCCGCCGGCGTCTCGATCCTCAACTTTCCCGAGGGGACGACGACGCACGGAGACTCGGTGTTGCCATTTCGACGGGGAATCTTCGGCCTCGCCCGTCACGCGAACGTCCCCGTCGTCCCCATTCGCCTCGCCTTCGAGGACCGCTCGATGTGTTGGGTCGGCGACGAGACGTTCCTCCCTCACTATCTCCGTTTCGCGGGTCGCCCCTCGACGCGCATGCAGGTGCGCATCGGCGCGCCGCTCGATCGTCCCGACTTGGATGCCGACGCCCTCGCGCAGCTCGCCCGGCTGCGAATCTTGGAGATGCGATGAGCCAACAGTCTGCTTTCACCTACATACGCAGTGGGGTGACTCCGTTCTTCCGACTCCCCAGCGGGGAGGCGCCCTATGACGCATACGACGCCGTCGTCCTCGGCGTCCCCTACGACGGTGGCACGACGATGCGCCCCGGCGCGCGCTTCGCTCCCTACGAGGTGCGACGCGCGAGCGCACGCATCCAGTGCTTTCATCCGCAACATCGGCTGGACGTCTTTCGCGCGCTCCGCGTCGTCGACGGCGGCAACGTACCCGCTCCGCCCTTTTCCGGTGCTGCGGTCCGCGAGCTGGTCGAGGGAATGCTCCTCGCGGTGGTCGAGAGCGATGCGACGCCATTCGTCGTCGGTGGCGATCACTCGATCACGCTCCCGATTCTCCGTGCCATCGCGCGTAAGCACGGCCCGGTCGCGGTGATCCACGTCGATGCCCACCTCGACACCAGCACCGGGGAGCTCTGGGGGGACGAGTTCCACCACGGGACACCCATTCGCCACGCGCTCCTCGAGGGTCTGATCGAGCGCGGCCAGCTGCACCAAGTCGGCATCCGCGCGAGCTTCGGTCATCCGGAAGAGTCGGCGCTCTCGCTGGCATACGACGCGCGTATTTACGATATGGACGCGATCGACGATCGCGGCGTCGTCGCCGTCGCCGACCAGATCCGGTCCGACGTCGGCGATCGCGCCGTCTATCTCACCTTCGACGTCGACGGCGTCGATCCCTCCTTCGCGCCCGGCACCGGCACACCGGAGTCGGGCGGGATGAGCGCGCGCGAAGCCCTGCGTTTCGTCCGCGCGCTCGCCGGCGTCCGTCTCGTCGGAATGGACGTGGTCGAGGTCCTCCCCGCGCTCGATCACGCAGACTTGACCGTCGATTTGGCCGCGCGTCTGCTCTTCGAGGGACTCGCGCTCCGCGCCGTACGGGCGAGTCGCACATCACCAGCGTGACGAATGTGACCGAGCGTGTGTCGGTATCGCGAATTCACAATCGAACGTTCACGCGCATGTCACTCTTGCGACGGAAATGTCATCCGTCGCCTCCCGCGCGCCCCTCGTCGCCTATCGCAGCGCCTCTACGTTCGTAGACCGCTTCCGCGCACTCGTGGCGTGGGCAGGTGGTCGCGAAAAGATCCTCGGCCACTCCTGCGAAGGCCGTCCGATCTTCGGCTTCGAGCTCGGTCGAGAAGATTCCGACGTCCAAACGGTCCTCCTCACCTCCCTCGTCCACGGCATCGAGGTCATCGGCGCGATCGCGCTCCAGGCGCTGATCCCCCGCATCGCCGGCTCGTCGCTCGGTGACCGCGCGCGCTTCGTGGTCGTGCCGGTAGTCAACCCCGACGCCTTTGCCGACAACATCGCGCGCGTCGAGAGCGGACGCATCGCGTGGCGACGGTGCAACGCGCGCGGCGTCGACCTCAATCGCAATTTCCCCTTCGTCGGTGCGTCACGTCCGACCCACCCGTTCGCCGGCTCGCGCATCGCGCTCTCACCGCACTACGCCGGTCCCGCCGAGGCCTCCGAACCCGAGACGCGTGCGCTCATGGAGCTGGCAGCTGCGATTCGGCCCGACCTCTCGATTGGCTTCCACAGCTTCGGCGAGCTCTTGCTCCACCCGTGGGCACACACCGACGCCCCGCCGCCGCGCAAGGCCGAATACCGCCGCCTCGGCGACGTATTTGCAGACTCGGTGACGTCGCGACGCTACGCAGTGAAACAGGCTTCCGCGTTCTATCCGACGATCGGCGATCTCGACGATTGGCTCGACGCCACCTTCGACTGCTTGTCGTTCACCGTCGAGGTCGGCGCGCTCGATCGCCGCCTCGTGGATCCGCGCCGCCTCTTCAATCCGTTCTGGTGGATGAACCCGACCCGCGTCGACGAGACCGTCGACGACGTCGTGCCGGGCGTCCTCGCGTTGCTCGAAGCTGCAATTTCTCGGGCGCCGACTTTCCGCTCGGTGGCCTGAGCCTTGTTCCGCAAAGACAGCGATTGCCCAGGGACTACGCTACTTTCGATCCCCGGAGTGAGGGAGGGGAACGAACATGCCCGATTTCTTGAGGCGACTCTTTTCCACCGACGAGTTCATGCCTCATGGTCACTGTTACTTCTGGCGACCAGGCATCGTCTGGCTCCATGTCGTCTCGGACAGTCTGATCACGCTCGCCTACGTGGCAATCCCGCTCCTCCTCGTGCGCTTCGTCCGACTCCGACGCGACCTCCCGTTTCACTGGATGTTCTGGTGCTTCGGGCTCTTCATCGTCTCGTGCGGGATGACGCACCTGATGGAGATTTGGACGCTTTGGCATCCGACCTATTGGCTTTCGGGGTCGGTGAAGGCGGTGACCGCGGTGGCTTCGGTGTCGACGGCGGCGCTGCTGGTACCGCTGATTCCGCAGGCGCTGGCGCTGCCGAGCCCGGCCGAGATGCGCAAGGCGATGACCGCGCTTCGGCGCAGCGAGTCCCGCTTTCGTGCGGCGATGGAGGGGGCGCCCGATACGTTCCTCGTCCTCGAGAGCGTGCGCGACGAGCACGGCGACCTCGTCGATCTCGAGTACGTCGACCTCAACGCGCAGGCAGAAGAATTGTTCGAAAGGCCGCGTGAGTCGGTGCTCGGAACGAAGCTGAGCGAGCTCGTCCCGCCCGACGCCGACGGCGACTTCTTCGAGAAGGCGCTCGCCGTCGCCACGAGTGGCAAGCGCGTCGACGAAGAGGTGAAGACCTGCGGCGACGACGGCCGCGCGCATTGGGTGCATCAGCAGATCGTGCCGCTCGTCGACGGCGTGGCGGTGAAATGGCGTGACGTCACCGAGCGTCATCGCGCAGAAGAAAAATTTCGCGCGCTCCTCGAATCGGCACCCGACGCGATGGTCATCGTCGACGCTGACGGCAAGATTGCGCTCGTCAACGCGCAAACCGAGCGCCTCTTCGGTCACCGACGTGAGGAGCTCACGGGGCAAGCGGTCGAGACGCTGGTCCCCGAGCGCTTCCGCAGCCAACACCCCGCGCATCGCAACGCGTACTTCACGGAACAGAAGGCGCGGGTCATCGGCTCGGGCCTCGAGCTCTTCGCCCTCCGGCGCGACGGCTCGGAATTTCCGGTTGAAATCAGCCTGAGCCCGCTCGTCACGGAGGAAGGCGTCCTCGTCTCGGCTGCGATTCGGGACGTCACCGAGCGGCAGCGCACCCGCGAGCTCCACGCCACCCTTCGCGAGAAGGAGACGCTGCTGAAAGAGATTCACCACCGCGTGAAGAACAATCTGCAGGTCATCTCCAGTCTCCTCAACCTCCAGGCGCAACACGTCGACGACGAGAAGGCGCGGCGCGCCTTCGCCGACAGCCAGGCTCGCGTGCGCTCGATCGCCCTCCTCCACGAACGCCTCTATCGTACGGACACGCCCGCGCGCATCGACATGGACGACTACCTGAAGAGCCTCGTGCACGTCGTCGTCCGGACCAACGGCGGGGCCGGCGTCGATGCGCGGGTCGAGGCCTCGGCGACGGGAATCTGGCTCGACATCGACAGCGCCGTGCCCTGCGCGCTGATCGTCAACGAGCTCGTCACCAACGCGCTCAAGCATGCATTTTCGCTGGGCACCGAGCAGCCGACGGTGTCGGTCGAGGCGGTCGAACGCGAGAACGGAATCGAGCTCTCGGTCACCGACAACGGCAAGGGCTGGGAGCCGAAGAGCGACGAAGAGCGCGCCCCGACGCTCGGCTTGCAACTCGTGGAGGCGCTCTCCGAACAATTGGAAGGACGCCTCGAGATCCGCAGAGTCGGCGAAGAGAGCGGGACGCGCGTCAGCGTCACGTTCCAGCCGAAAGAGGCGAGCTGACATGGCCGAGGTCACGATCCTGGTCGTCGAGGACGAGAGCCTCGTCGCCATGGACATCCAGCGCACGCTGTCGCGCCTCGGCTATCACGTGCCGAAGACCGCGCGCACGGGGAGCGCAGCGCTCGAGCTCGCGGCGACGCTGAAGCCGCACCTCGCCCTCATGGACATCAAGCTCGCCGGACCGATGGACGGCATCGAGACCGCGCAGCTCCTGCGGCAGCGTTGGAACATTCCGGTCGTCTATCTCTCGTCCTATTCCGACGACAGCAGCCTCGCGCGTGCGAAGGCGACGGAACCCTTCGGCTATCTCCTCAAGCCGTTCAACGAGCGCGATTTGCGCACCGCCATCGAGGTCGCGCTCCACAAACACCAACTCGAATCACAGCTCGCCGCGCGCGAGCGTTGGTTTTCGACCACGCTCCGCTCCATCGGTGACGCGGTGATCGCGACCGGGCCGTACGCGACGATCACCTTCATGAATCCCGTCGCCGAAAGGCTCACCGGCTGGCTCCTCGCCGACGCGCGAGGGAAGAAGCTCGCCGAGGTGCTGCGACTCGTCGATGCCAAGGGGACGCCGCTGCGCGACCCGATCGAGCGCGCCGTCGCCCAAGGGTTCGCCGTCGAGCTTCCGCCCAACTCGGCGCTCCTCGCGCGGACGGGAGCTCGCCTCGCCGTCGACGACAGCGCAGCGCCGATCCTCGACGAGGACGGGAGCCTGCTCGGTGGCGTCGTCGTCTTCCGCGACGTCACCGACCGCAAGAAGCTCGAGCATCGCCTCGCCAACGCCGAACGCCTGGCGGCGATCGGGACGATGGCCGCAGCGATGAGCCACGAAATCAACAACCCGATGGCCTACGTGGTCGCCAACCTCGCGTTCTGTCGCGACGGGCTGCAGCAGATCCTCGATCGCCTGGCGAGCCTCGAGAGCGGCGTCGACGTCGTCGAGACCGCCAAAGGCCTGCGCGCGCTCACCGCGGAGCTCAGCGAAGCGCTCTCCGAGGCCGACGAAGGCGCCGATCGCGTGCGTCGCATCGTGAAGAATCTGAGCAAATTCTCCTACGTCGACGAACTCGAGGAATCCCTCCTCGATCTGCCGGCGGTGCTCGATTCAGCGATGAAACTGACCGCCAACGAGGTGCGCCACCACGCACGTCTGCGCTGCGAGTACGGCACCACGCCGTTCGTGCGCGCGAACGAGGGACAGCTCGTCCAGGTCTTCACCAACCTCCTCGTCAACGCCGCCCAAGCCATCGATCAAGGGCGCGCCGACGCGCACGAAATCGTCGTCAGCACGACGGTCGACGACGCTGGTCGCGCCGTCGTGCGCGTCCGCGACACCGGCCGGGGCATGAGCGAAGAGCAGCGCCTGCGCGCCTTCGAGCCCTTCTTCACCACCAAAGAGAGCGGCGCCGGGCTCGGGCTCGGACTCTCCATCACGCAGTCGATCCTAGCCGCCTTGGGCGGAGAAATCAGTCTCGAAAGCAAGGTCGGCGTAGGCACTACATTTTCCGTAGCGCTACCCGCGGCCTCCGCCGAAGAGACCAAACGTCGGGGCTCGCGACAGAGCCCGACGCCGACGCGCAGAGGACGCGTGCTCATCATCGACGACGAGCCGGCGATTGGCCGCTCGCTGGCGAGGATGTTGCGAAGCCACCACGACGTCGTCTGCGAGGACGATGCTCGCAAGGCGGAGGCCCGCATCGCCACCGGCGAGACCTTCGACGTCGTCTTCTGCGACCTGATGATGCCAGTGATGACCGGCATCGAGCTCTTCGAATCGGTGCGCGCCTCACGGCCCGAGCTCAGCCAGCGCTTCGTCTTCCTCACCGGCGGAGCGTTCTCGGAGAGCGCCCAGGCGTTTCTCCAGGCGACGTCGCAGCTGGTGGTCAGCAAGCCGTTTCAGGCCGCCGCGCTGCGAAAGATCGTCAACGACTTCGTGGCGCTACGGGCTTAGGGACAAGGCGATGCGCATCGCCCCGATTCTCCGTGACTTCCTCGCCCCAGCACGCGCCTTCGAGCCGTGCGAGCTGGCGGGGGTGATTCGCGGCGTCGCGGTGACGGTACGTTTCCTCGTCGAGACCTACGGGAGCATCACGCTCCGGCCGGTGGAGATCGAGGTCCCCTACGCGCACGGCGAGCCCAAGGTGCGCTTTGCCATCTTCCCGGGACAGGCGGTGACCGCGAGCGAGATACGCGAAGGACTGATGCGCGATCTCGAATTCGGCGATCCGGCGTTCGACGCCGAATACGTCGTCAACGCAGCCCCCGCCGACGTCGTGCGCGAGCTCCTCGACGGTCCGACGCGGGCGAGTTTGCTCGAGAGCCGGCTGGCGATTCGCACCAGCCCCAAAGCGCTGATCATCCGCCACGACTCTTGGATCGACGACGCGGCGAAGCTCGAATCCGCCGTCGAATTCGCGCTCTCCTTCGCGGCGCGCATTGGCCCTGCCGCCGAGTCGGCGAGCGCGAATGCGAGGGCCGCCGCGCTCACCGAGCCCTATCGCGACCACAAGACCGACGACGAAATCGCCCTCGAACGCACGCTCGACGTCGCGGCCGTCAAGGCGATCGACGAGCGTCGGCTCGCCGTCTCGAAGCTCCGCAGCGCCCGCTGGCAAGTCTTCTTCTGGCTCCTCGTCTTCGCGATCGTCGGTGGGATACTTCTCCTGGTGGTCGTGTTCGGCCGGCGCGACACAGGAGGTTACGAATGACGCGCAGGACCACGCAAATTCGACGAGTCGGTCGTCTCGGGCTTCTCGCTCTACTGGCTTTGCCGACCGCGGCCTGCCCGCGTCGATCGACCTCCGAGGGCCCGGGCGGGGCCGCATCTTCGAGCGTGAATTCGAGCGTGAAGTCCAGCGCCGTTGCCCCGCCCGAGCCGCCGCTACCCTCACCTGCATTGGAGGCCGCGCTCGACGCCGCGCTGGTCGCGCTCGCGAGCGGCGACACCAAGACGGCCGATACGGAGCTCGCGAAGGCCGACCCGCTCGCCGGCGCCGATCCGCACTTCGCATTCCTGGTCGCGCGCGTACGTGCGACGCGCTTCGCGATGGCGGCCGATTTCGACCAAGCTGCTGCGGCCTTGGTGAAAGTCCTTCCCGCGCTCGCCCGTCACCCCGAGCTGCGCGACGAGTTCTCGGCGCACAACACCTTGATGATGATCCGCGAGGCGCAGGGCGATCCTGCCTCTGCGCTCGCCGAGAACGATCAAGCGACGCTCTGCGCGGCACGGGGAACCTGGGATCCGGAGACGCGCGACGAGCTCGCCTTCCAGAAAGACCGTTGGCACCGCGCCTATCTCACCCGCATGCTCGCCGAATCGCGCACCGGCTCCGCGAAGGAGGCGCTCGTCGCCTACGCGCGCGCCTCGCTGGACGAATATCGAACCCGAGGATTTCCCGACTCGGTAGCGGTCCTCGATGCCTATTTCGCCGCGCTCGATGGTCGACCCGAGGCCGCGCTCGCCGCCGCCCGGCGCGTCGATCTCGAGAAGGACGACGACATCGAAGACCTCTACCTCGTCGTCGTCGGCCTCTCGGCCGGAGGAGACGCCGCCGGTGCGGAGGCGGTGCGCAAGGCGATGCGTCGAGACTCCGAGCCACGCATCTCCTCGGCCGTGATGTTGCGATGGGTCGATCTCGACGCGAAGGGAACGGCGGGATTCACGCCCTTCCACGCGAAGACGTCACTGTGAATCCTCCGTCGCCCCGCCTTTCGCGAGCTCGTTGCCGACGATCGCGGCGAGCATCGCGTGGAGGGATCGAAGCTTGGTCTCGCCCAGGGTGTCGCGCATCTCGCGCTCGAGCTCGCCGAGGACTCCGAGACCCTCGAGCATCGCGGCCCTTCCGCGCTTGCTGAAGCGCACCAACTTGGCCCGCGCGTCGGTCGGATCGGGCGCGCGCTCGAGGGTGCCCATGGCGACGAGGTCGTCGACCAACTGTCCGGCCGCTTGCTTGCTGACCCCGAGCCGTTGCGCGAGCTCGGTGAGCCGGGTTCCTTCGAGCGCTACGTGGGGCAAGAGCGAGGTGTGCACCGACCGAAGGGGTTGACGCGTTCGGCGCCGCACCTGCGCGACCGCGCGCTCGTTGAGGAGCCGCGCCGCCTTGAAGAGAAGCTGCAGCGTCGACTGCGCCTTCTCGCGCTCGAGGAGCTCGGCATACGCGTCGGCGGCCACGTCTCGAGTCGACCACGCGCCGCATATTTGGTCAAGGTACCTTGACTATTTCGTCAAGTCTGCTTGACTAATGTCCCAAGGTCACTCACAGAGGCAAACCAACGATGCTCACGCAAATCGCCAAAGACGTTTGGTCGCAAGACGAAGACCTCCGCCTCCGAGGAGGAATGATCATGCCCGCCCGCGCGACCATCGTGCGTCTCCCCGGCGGCGAATTGGTCATCCACTCACCGCTCCCCATCGACGACCAGGTGGCCGCGGAGCTCGCGTCCCTCGGCGAAGTTCGCTTCCTCGTCGCGCCCAACCGGCTTCATTGGATGTTCGTGAAAGGCGCGATCACCCGCTATCCGAACGCTCGCGTGATCGCCGCGCCGGGTCTCGAGCGCAAGCTGCCCGACGTCGCACTCACGCCGCTTCCCGCGTCGGGAAGGATCGAGGGCATGGGCGACGACCTACGCGTCCAGCGAATCGAAGGCGCACCGACCATGACCGAGCACGCGCTCTATCACGAGCGCTCGCAATCGCTGATCGTCACCGACCTGCTCTTCAACGTGCAGCGCAGCAAAGGGTTCATGGCCGGGCTCTTCCTGCGCCTCGTCGGTGCTCACGGGAAGACGGCGCAGAGCCGGGTCTGGCGGATGGTCGTCGCCGATCGCGTCGCCGCAGCCCGCAGCGCGGCCGCCGTGCTCAGCTGGGATTTCGAGCGAATCGTCGTCGCCCACGGCGACGTCGTGAGCGACGCGGCCCATGAACGCGCGAGGCTCGCGCTCGCGTGGATGACCGCGAGGGCGCCGGAGCGACTGCTGGGCGCATCGACGTAGGTTCGTTGCGTGATTTTTCGCGACGCTTCGGAACCGCGAGGGCAGTGACGGATTTACGAACGACGGCGCACGACCACCTGACGTGATCGACTACCATCGGCGACGCTTTGAAGGTCGATCACGTCGCGCGCGTCCAGCAGTTGCTAGCCCTGGCCGGTCATCCCGACACGCCGCTCGAGGAGGCACGCACTGCCGCGCACCAGGCGGCGAAGCTCTTCGCCAAGCACAAGATGACGATCGGTCGATCGAGCACGCACGCGACGCAGAGCGCGGAGTCGACGGCCGCGCGTCGCGATCACGAACGACGAGACGACCCCGATCGACCGCGGGAGCCGTGGGAGTCCTCGCCCGAGGAGCGCGCAGCGGCGAATCGCGCGTACGAGGCGAGGATGGCGGCCGAGAGGGCGGAGAAGGCGGCTGAGAACGCGAAGAAGAATCGTGAACGAGGCTGAAATCGGGCTGCGCCGTAACGCGACCCGGATCCACCTCAGCGGCGTCGGCGTCGGCGCGCCATGGCACCGAGGCCCGTCACCAGCATCGCCGCCAGACCAATCAGCGGCAGGCTCGCCGAACGGGGGGCGCCGATCGCGCATCCGCCGGAGCTGCCCGCGTCGGGAACCGCGCCGGGCACGCAAGCCTTGCCGTCACAGGTGTAGCTCGGCTGGCACTGATCGGCCGAGGTGCAGGCTGCGAAGCAGTTGCCGGCCGCCTTGTCGCAGAGATAAGGCGCGCACGGTTTGTCGGAGCTGCCGTCGGAGGGCTTGGCCGCGGTGAGGTCGTCGGTGCACTTCGACGACTGCGGGACGCAAGTCTTGCTCGTCGGGTCGCAGTCGTAGCCGCTCGCGCAGTCGGAGCCTTTGACGCACGAGGTGTTGCACGCCTTGCCGCTGCAGGCGTACGCGCCGCACGCCGACGTCGAGCCTGGCTTGCAGGTGCCCGCGCCGTCGCACGTCGGTGCGTTCGTCGCGGTGCCGGAGACGCAGGTCCCGTCGCCGCACCTGGTGCCGAGAGAGGCCTTGAACGAGGCGCACTTCAATCGATCGACCGCGCCGTCGCACTGCAGCGCCTTGCAGACGTCGCCGCTGCCGTCGGCGCACTTGGTCCGCGAGCCGTGCACGTCTCCGCGCACGCCCGAGCACTTGCCCGCCGTGCCCGAGCCGTCACACGCCTCGCATTGGCCGTCGCAAATCTTGTCGCAGCAGACTCCGTCGACACAGAAGCCGGTCGCGCACTCGCCGCTGCCGCCGCACGCCTGGCCCTCGGGCTTGGTGCACGAGCCCGCCGTCGCCGTACCACCCGCTGCCGCGCAGACCGCGCCCGACGGACAGGTGGCGGTGCTGCAGCAGACTCGCCCCGAACCGCCACCGTCGACGCAGTGCGTGCTGGTGCACTCCGAGTCGTCGAGGCAGACGGTACCGAGGCCGCCCGTGGTGACGCACACGCTGCCTTTGCAGACGTACCCGTCGTTGCAATCGGTGGTGGTCGTCGCCGTCGTACACGTCGTTTTGCACGCCGTGCCACCGCAGCGATAGGCGCCGCAGCTCGAGGCTGAGCCGGCGGCGCAGGCGCCGAGGCCGTCGCAGAACGCGGTCGAGGTCACGGTGACACCCGTGCAGCTCGCGGCCGCGCAGATGGTCGAGGTGCCCGGTGCGGCGCCGCATGCCGTTCGCGACGAGCCGTCGCACTTGCCTTGGCACGCGCCAGTGCCCGCACACTTGGTTCGAGCCGCGTGGGGCGCGCCCGAGATGACCTGCGTGCAGGTGCCCTCGCTGCCCGAGACGTCGCACGCCTCGCATTGCCCGGTGCAGGTGCTGTTGCAGCAGAGTCCGTCGACGCAGTGACCCTTTCCGCATTCACCATCGGCCGCGCAAGTCGCGCCGAGCGGTTTGCTGCAGGTGCCGTCGAGGGTGGCGTTGCACTTCGTCGGCGCCGCGCACGAGCTCACGGTGCAACAGACGCCGTCGACGCAGTGCTTGCTGCCGCACTGATCGTCGGTCGCGCAGGTCGAGCCCGCGGCGCCAGTCGAGACGCACGTGGTGCCGCTGCAGAAGTAGCCCGTCGAGCAGTCGGCCGTCGTCCCGCAGTTGGTCTTGCAGGCCGTCGTCGCGCAGACGTAGGGGTTGCACGCCGTCGAGCTGACCGGCGTACAGGCGCCGAAGCCATTGCAGGTCGAGCCCGGCGTCGCCGAGCCGCTCGAGCACGAGGGTGCGCTGCACGGGGTGGCGCCTCCCGGGAAGGCCCCGCAAGCGGTGCGGGTCGAGCCGTTGCACTGCGCGTCGCAGGTGCCCGAACCGCCGCAGCCGCCGCGACCACCGTGCGGCGCGCCGACCACCGCCGTGCAAGCGCCCGCGACCGGGGCATCGCAGGCCTCGCATTTGCCCGTGCATGCGGTGTCGCAGCAAACGCCGTCGACACAGTTGCCGGTCGCGCACTGCGTCGCCGTCGCGACACTGCAGGTCGTGCCGTAGGGGAGCTTGCACGTGCCGGCCGAAGGGGCGACGTTGCACTTCTGGCCGCCCGGGCAGACCGAGCTCGAGCAGCAGACGCCGTCGAGACAGGTCAAAGTGCCGCTGCATTCGGCCGTGAGGGTGCATGCCGCGCCGGGGCCGCCGGTGGTCACGCAGTGGTTCGACCCGTCGCACTTGTAGCCGGTGGCGCAGTCGCTGATCGACGTGCACGTGAGGAGACAGGCCGTCGCGCCGAGGTTGCACTTGTAAGGAAGGCACGGCGCCGTCGTCGCGGTGTTGCATCCGCCCGAACCGTCGCAAGTGGTCGCGTGGGTCTCGCTGCCTCCGGCGCACGAAGCCGCGCCACACGAGACACTCGACACCGCGTAGTGGCACTTGTCGGGGAACGTGCCGTCGCAGCTCGAGCCGCACGTCGTTCCAAACTTGTCGCACGCGGTGCGGCCGCCGACGGCGTTGCCCGAGCCGACCGTGGAGCACGTGCCCTTGCTCGACGCGAGATTGCACGCCTGACACTGGCCCGTGCAGGTGGTGTTGCAACAGACGCCATCGACGCAATGCGTGGAGTCACAATCGAAGTCGCCGCCGCAGCCCGCGCCGTTGGGGAGGGCGAGGAAGAGCTCTTCGCTCGTCGGGTAGGTGATCGCCGTGTCGAACTTGAGGAAGCCGCCGGTGACGAGCGCGCTGCCGTCCGGCAATGTCGAGGCCTGCGCGTAGTCGCGCGCGAACGCCATGTCGCCGGAGAGCACCGAGCCGCCGGTGGTGAGCACGTCGCTCTTGCTGGTGCCGAGGATGGCAGGGCTGTTGGCGATTTCGCCGCCGGCGAAGAGCGCGCGCAGAGTCGTTTTGCCGACTGTCGCCGACGCCGGGTAGCCGCGCGGCGTCGTCAACGTCGCCGAGTAGGAGATCATCGCTTGCGTGGAAAAGAGGAACTTGTCGACGTTGAGCGAGTAGGCGCCCGCCGCGCCGATGCCGCCTCCAAAGAGGACGCCGTCGCCGACCACCACGGCGCCGAGCCCTTTGCGACCCGACGAGAGACCGACGCCGAGCTCGGTCCAAAAGCCACCCGCACCGAGTCCGCTGCTCGGCTCGATGTCGACCGACGCTTCGGGGGTCGGTCCGCCACCGCCGACGACGTACCAACTGACCGAGCCGACCAGGAAGCCCGCCATCGCGTGCGCGAAACGCGCTGTTTTCAAGGTCGCGCCGGTGCTTCGCCAGTTGGCCGGCGAGGGGAGCGGGATGGAGATGGCGTCGACCGCGTTGAGCCCGGCGGTGCCGTTGGCGGTTCCGCCGGTGACGACGACCTCGCGCGCGGTGCCGTTGAAGGTCATCGCGCCGGCGAGCTGCGCGCGCGCCACGCCGAGGGAGCCGAGCGCGGTCCAGGCGCCCGTCGCCGGTGAGTAGATCGCCGTCGAGGCGGTGGTGTTGACCGCAGAGGCGCCGTATTGCCCGCCAGCGATGATGACGCGGCCTTCGCCGGTGTCGATGCACGCGTGGTTGAAGCGCGTGTGCGCCAAGGCCGCGGACTCGGGGATGACCGGCATGTCGGCGGCAGCGGCGAACGTCTTCGTGCTGGCGTTGTAGAGCTCGGTGCTGGCGAGGAGCGTGGCGAAGTCGACGCCGCCGGTGACGAGCACGCAGCCCGACGTACACGCCGCGACGCCGCTCGTGCCTGTGATGGCCGCTTGGCGGTGCTTCGAGCGCTTCTGCGCAAGCACGCCGGTCGTGGTCCAGGCCGGATCGACGAGGAGCGGATAGGTGAGCCCTTCGTCGCTCCAACTCGTGACGACCGTGCAGTGGCTGCTGCCCGGAGGAGTCGTCGGACGGCCCCACGGCAATGCGGCAGAGGTGTCGGCGGCGCATCCCTCGAGCGCGAGGGTACCGACCGTGACCGTGCCGTTCGCGTCGACGACCTTCGGCGCCGTCGTGCGGAGCATTGGATTGCCCGCCGCGTCGAGGACCTCGAGGACGCCGGAGACGAGCCGCAGCCCAGCGACAGAGGCCAACGCGACGTCGTAGCGAAGCTGCGATTGCGCTGGTTTTTGCGGGACGACGACGAACTCTTCGGTGCCGACGCGGAGCGGGACGTGCACGAGCGTGCCGCCGAGCACTGCGCCTTCGTAGAGGACGGCGTCACCGGCGAGCTCGGCCGACGCGGAAGTCGCGCCGATCATCCGGACGTCGATCGCGACGTCACCGACGCCGACGTGGAAGGCTTGGTCGGCGTGGATCGGCAACGACACGTCGGCGGCGCGAGGCGCTGTCATCGGCCGAGGGCCGAAAGAGGGAAGGATGCGCTGCTCGGCGGTCTCGAGCTTGGTCGCCTCCCCGCGCGGGATCACAGAGAAGCGGAGCCCCTCTTCATCGACTGTGACGAAACGGCGACGGAGATGGCTCACTCGCTCGAGCGCCGAGGAGGCGCCAGTCGACGCCATTGACCCCGCGGGGGTATGCCCGGGGTCCGTCGACTTGCCCTTGTCGTCGCGTCCACAGCCCGAGGCCAAAACGCCGATGAGCGGCGCGACGAAAGCGAAACGGAGCGCAGATGAGCGCATGGCGACCTCCCCCTAGTGAAAGCGGAGGATGCACGGCGCGAGCGGTTTCGGCAAGGCCGACGACGACTTGGCAATCAGATTGTTGGCGCAACATTGCGGCCCGACAAGCTCGTGCGATTTCGGTTGCCCACGGCTTCGATAGCTGATGGCTTAGCCGCGCAAACAGTCAATTGGCGATGAGCGCCAGTTGCTACGTGCGTGACGCAGTGAGCGGCTTCGAAGCGTGTGTTGCGGTATCGACGCGCGCGCGCCGAGCGCGTTCGTCCGCCGCACCCGTTCGGGAGGGACACGAGACAATGACAACCACGGTCTACCTCAATCGCAGTCTTTATGCGTTGGATACGGTGACGACGACGTCGTTCCCGCAAGCGGTTCTCGTCGTCACCGATCACGTGGTCGATCCGAACAACCCCGGCGCCACGCTCGGCGTCGGCAACGCGTTCAACAACATCGGCTGTCAGAACGTCAACCCGCCCAACGCGCCCGCCGCCGGCGATCTCGGCCCGTGGGGTCTCTCGCTCGCGACCACCCAGGGCGACGTCTACGCCGACGGGAACGTCACCGCCGTGATGTATTCGCTCGGCTTCGGCACGTGGAACCCCGATTCGCCGCCAGCGCCGGTCGGTGCGCACCTCGCCAACGTCGACAGCTACATCGAGGCCACCGGTCCGATCGTCATCACCACCAGCGGCGATCCGAACCCGGCCGATCAAGTGGCGCGTCCGCGGTTCACCAACCTCGGCGGCTTCGGCATGGTCAGCGTCCAGAAGGACCCGAACAGCCCTGATTTTCCGAACCAGTACAACCCTGGCTGGCTCAGCGCCGACACGCGTGACTTTCAAATCATCGCCGGCGCGAGCTCACCGCTCGGGCAGTCGGGCGTCGTCTTCAACACGCCGATGGGGACGAGCACGAACTGGAGCGCCGACGACGCGAAGAACTTCATCGCCGCGCTCAGCACCTTTGCCAACGCCAACCCGGTCGCCTTCGACGCGCTCTTCAGCAAGCTGCACGACAACGAATCTCCTTCGACGGTGACCGAGCGCCCCAACGACCCGACCTCGGGCAAGCCGGTCTACAACATCGCGCTCGCCCGCGTGAACGCGTCGAACAGCGGCGCGGCGACCACCAACGCGCAGATCGCCTTCCGTCTCTTCACCACGCTCAACGCCGGCCTCACCTATGACGGATTCGGCGGGCCGAATTTCGGAGCCGTCAACCCGGGTGCCAATCCCGCGTATCCGCCGGGGTGGCCGGCGGCGACCAACCTGATCGGCGTTGCCGGTCGGGTGAATACCAACCTCGTTTGCTTCCCTTGCTTCGGCGACAAGCGCGTCGCCTCGGGCACCGCCGAGAATCTGCAGACCGACGTGGTCAACGCGCTGACCTTCACCAACGCGACAGGCGTGAACGCGACGCGAAAATTCTTCGGAGTCGCGCACCTCGACATCAACGATCCGACGAGCACGCCGTACGACAACAAGCTCATCCACCAGCTGATCAACGGCGCGCACGTCTGCATGGTCGCCGAGATCATCGACGCGAAAAACCATACCCAGACGGGGATGTCGCCGGGGAACTCGGGGAACCTCGCGCAGCGAAACCTCGCCATCGATTACATTCCGAACCCCGGCCCCGATCCGCGCGTGCGCGCCGTGCAGCACACGTTCGAGTTCGTGCCGGTGGCGCACGACGGTAAACCGGAAAAAGCACCGCCGCCGAACGAGCTCCTCTTCCTCTCGAAGAAGCTCCCGCCGGGGACGACGATCGATCTCTTCATGCCGGGGCTCCCGGCGAAGAAGACCTTCCACCCGGCGCCTTTCCCGCTGCTCCCGGGTCACCCGCTGCCGCATCCGGTGGCTGTCGACGATCACACCGTTCACTTCGGCCTCCGTCACGCCGCGCGCATTCCCATCGCCGTACCCGCGGGGACTCGCTATCCGGGGCTCCTCACGGTGACGCTCCCAGGCGGCGCCGACGTCGGACAGCGATACGACATCGACGTGCTTCAGCTCGACCCGGCGTCGGGCAAGGTCGTCGGCGCGTTCCGCATCTCGACGCCGGTGGTGAAGGCGCGCACGCGCGTCGGGCCGGCGTTCGACGATGCCGACGCGGCGATACGTCGAGTGGCAAACGCGCCGCCCGGCTCGCCGTGGAGCCAAGTGCTGGCGAAGTCGGCGCATTTCGCCCAAGTGAAGGCGCGCGTGATGGCGACCGAGCTCGTGAAAGACGTCGGCGCAATCGCTCGCAGGCAAGTGGCCGTCGTGCTCGACCGCATCGAGGTGCCGATCGCGCGGAAGAGTCCGATCACCGTCGACGCGATCGTGCTCGAGGGCGGCTATCGCGTGGCGACGCACGCCATCACCATCCCGCGCGGCGAGCCGGGCATCGTCCCCATCGGCCAGGTCCTCTTCGATGGTCCGATGTTCGACAGCTTGGTCGTCAAGCTCCTCGACCACGCCAACCCGGCCGGTCCGGTGCTCTTGCACGAGCGCGCATGGACTGTCCTCGGCGGCCGGCCCGTCGATCACATCGAGGCCTCGGCCGGCTCGGACCCGGCGCACCCCTCGAGCTGGCGCGTCTGGTTCCACGTCGTGAACAAGTCAGGCTGACAGCCGCGAGACGACTGTGACCGCGCGGCAGCTCCTCACCGAGCTGCCGCGTGTTCTGTTTTTGTCGCGGTTCTTCGCATCGACGTTGCTGCCTGCACTGGCAGCAGCAGCGGACAACCAAACTGTTCGGGCGTCGCGCATGACCAGGGCGAAGCCTTCGCCGTGAAGAACGACGCCGACCTCACCAAGTATCCCGAATGCTCACCACGCTGCGGCGTTGGTGAGTCGCCAGGAGCAGTGGGGTACCCGATGGCGGCACTCCCCGCGGGGTCATGCTCGGAAGCACCGAGCTGCGCGATGCCCGTGGAGTATTCGTGCGGTTGCCCGGCGTCGACGGGGCCGGTGAATGGATTTCGCTGTGACTGCGTCGGGGGGAAGTGGCAGTGCGTGATCGCGCAGCCAGGCGCGTCGGTGTGTGCGGCCGGTTGTGCCGACGCCGGCGGCGACGGCGGCTGAGGCTGCTCTTCGAAGCGCCCCCGGCAGGAATCGGACCTGCGACCTTCGGTTTAGGAAACCGCTGCTCTATCCACTGAGCTACGGGGGCACGCGGCTCTCCTCGAGCCGCTCCCCATCAGGTGCCACACCGCCCGCCGGCCTTCAACGCTTCGCCCGCCCCTCCCCTTGATTCACCCCCCTGACGTCCCTCCATACTCTCCACATGAGCCCGTACGAGCTCGCTGCCTTCTTCATCATCCTCCCGATCGTCACCACGGTCGTGTGGTTCGTCCGCCGGTTCGAGGCCGATGGCGCCTC
Organism: Deltaproteobacteria bacterium; assembly: GCA_025363655.1. Classification (GTDB taxonomy): domain Bacteria; phylum Myxococcota_A; class Polyangia; order Polyangiales; family JADJMO01; genus JANYDK01. The sequence goes on from JANYDK010000139.1 coordinate 62,763, forward strand.
CGTCCCGGAGTTCGAGGCCTGGTGTCGCACGGAGCGACCGGTGCTCTTCGCGCTTCGTTGCGCGCGCGGCGGTGCAGCCCTCGTCGCCGCGAAGATGACCGAGGCGCTCGGAGCCCGGCTCGAGGTCGAGCATCACCGGGGGCGGCATCCGTGGACGCTCTACGTCTTCTCGCTCGAGCTCGAGGTCGACACCGGGGACGACGTTGTGGTCGGGCGCGTGCGTCGATGCGCGATCCGGCGCGGCAGGGTCGAGCGGCCGGAGCTCGGCGCGATGATCGACGAGGTCACTACGACGATGGGCGATCGCCTGACGACGATGTGGCTGCACGCCGAGCTGATCGACGCAGAAGCGGCCCCTTTCGCCGAAAGGCGGCGCAGTGGCTGGCTCGTGGCGGTCGGGCGCGCGGCCGTGGGGGAGCTCTCGCCGACGCCAACGGAGGATCGCCCGACGTGGGCACGAGCTCGCGCAGCGTGATCGGGAGTCGCGCCAGCGGGCGCAGCGAGGGTTGCCGCACCCAGGTTCCGTGCTTCACAATGTGCAACCGATGCTCGTGCACCGCCGGCTCTCGCTCTTCGCGCTCTTCGCGCCCTTCGCGTACGGTACCGTCGGGTGCACGGCCGTGACCGGCATCTCCAAGTACGAGGAGAACGTCGGCGACACCTCCCACTGAGTCGCATTTGCGCATCGCGCCCAACTCGCCCTCGACCGACTCTGCCAGCGAACGCGGCTCGAAGCCGTTGCAGCTGTGGCCTCCCGTCCTCGCGTTGCGCGGTCCCGGTACGCGCAGCGCGCGTCATGCGCATCACGCGATGCACGTCGTCGTCGCGCTCGAGGGCGAGCTGAAAGTCACCAGCGCCAAAGGCACTGCGCACGCGGCCGGGGTGGTGACGACGCCGAACGTTCCGCACGCGATCGACTCGGAGGGCGCAGAGGTCCTGCTCGTCTTCCTCGATCCCGAGAGCGACGCGGGAACGGCGCTGCGTGAAGCGATGATCTCCGAAGTGCGGCTCCTCGGCGCCGGCGAACGCACCAAGCTACGCGCGCTCGGCCTCGAGCCCGCGCGCTTCGTCGGCGAGGGAGGCGTCGAGTGGGCACGCGGCGCTGCGGCGATCCTCGGGGGCGTGCAGCTCCCGCGACGCAAGGTCGATCCGCGTGTGCGCCGTGTCGTGCGTCGATTGCGGGAGTCGGCACCGGGCGACGACCTCTCGCTCGAAGCGCTGGCAGCCTCGGTCGACCTCTCGCCTGGTCGATTGATGCACGTGTTCACCGAGTCGATCGGCATCCCCCTTCGTCCGTACCTCGCGTGGCTGCGATTGCAGCGCGCGGCGGCGACGATGGCGAGCGGAGCGCCCCTCACCCGCGCCGCCCACGACGCCGGATTCTCCGACGCCGCGCACTTTTCCCGCACGTTTCGCCGCACGTTCGGCGCGCCCCCGTCGATGTTGCGCCCGCGACGATCGTAGCCAGTTGGTTCAAGTGGGCGGGTAGGCCGAGCGCTACATGAATGGGCATGAACCGAGAGGCGCCAATGGACACCCAGACTCCTGAACCGGAATCGCGTGCGGGAGGTCTCCTCGCTTGGCAACGTGCGCTCTATCCGGGCAACCACAGCGAACGTCGCAACCTCGTCCTCCACGTCTTCGCGGTTCCGCTCTTCCTCGCCGGCAACGTGACGCTGGTGCTCGGCCCATTCCTCTTCGCGCATCGCTGGCTTTCGCTCTTCGGCCTCGTGGCGATGGCTCTGGCGATGGCGGTGCAAGGTCGTGGGCACGCGGGCGAGGCGGTGGCGCCCGTCCCCTTCCGTGGCCCGCTCGACGTCGTCCTGCGCATCTTCGTCGAGCAATGGATCACCTTTCCCCGTTTCCTCCTCTCCGGCGAGCTCGCACGGGCCTATCGCAACGCCTCGCGTCGCGAGTGAGCCTCCGACGACGATTCACTCGCCGTCATCATTGACGAGCGATATCTTCATTCTGGTGAATCTATCGGCGCTCGATCTCAACCTCCTCCTCGTGCTCGATGCGGTCGTCGCCGAGCGCAGCGTCGCCCGCGCGGCCAAGCGGCTGCACGTCACCTCGCCGGCGATCAGCAACGCGCTCGGCCGACTCCGCGATGCGCTCGGTGATCCGATCGTCACCCGCAGCGGTCGCGGCATCGTCCCCACTCCTCGCGCGCTCGAGCTCGCACCGGTGATCGCCCGCGCCCTCCACGACATCGACGCCGCGGTGCACGGCGGCGCCTTCGATCCTCGCACCGCACGTGGACAGCTCACGCTCGCCATCGCCGATGCCGGTCAAATTGCCCGTCTGCCTCGTCTCACGGCGGCGCTCGGGTCGGCGATGCCGAACGTGCGGCTACGCGTCGTCGACGTCGACACGATGATCTCGCTCGGTGGCCTCGCGGGCACCGAGGTCGACGTCGCCATCGGGGTCAGCGAGCCCGCCGCCGGCATCCATCGACGCGCCCTCTACGACGAGCGCGCCGTCGTCATCGCCAGAAAAAAACACCCACGCATCGGCGCCCGCGCGAGCAAGAGCGCGCTCGCCGCCGAGCGTCACGTCGAGATCCACGTCGTACCTGGAAAGGCGAGCCGCGCCGTCGAGCGTAGCTACGCGCAGCTCGGAATCGTGCGTGAAATCGCGGTCATCGTCCCGACCTTCACCGCCGCCGCCGCCATCGTCTCGGCCACCGACCTGATCGCGACATTGCCTGCGAGCGTGGTCAGCGCCCTCGCTCCCGCGTTCGAGCTTCGGATTGTCTCCTCCCCGGTCCGCCCGCTCCCGGCGACGATGTACCTCTCGTGGCACGACCGCACGCACGACGACCCGACGATGAGCTTCTTTCGCGAGGTCATCGAACGGGTCACGAGCAGCACGTCGGCCTGAAACTCGGCGCGCTTTACGTCGCGACCTCCCCGCGGCACGTCTCGCCGCCCATGTCCTCCGCCCCGCTCGCGCGTCGCCTGCCCCCGCCGGATCGACGCGACGAAGCCCACGCCGACGAGTCCGCGCTCTTCGATGCCTTCCTCGCCTACGTCGACGAGCTCGGCCTCACGCTCTATGCCGCGCAAGAAGAGGCGCTGCTCGAGATCCTCGCCGGCAAGAACGTGATTCTCAACACGCCGACGGGCTCGGGGAAGTCGCTGGTGGCGTCGGCGATGTGCTTCCGCGCGATGGCGATGGGACAGCGCAGCTACTACACGTGTCCGATCAAGGCGCTGGTGAGCGAGAAGTTCTTCGCCCTTTGCCGCGATTTCGGCGCCGAAAACGTCGGGCTGATGACGGGCGACGCGACGGTGAATCGCGACGCGCCGATCGTCTGCTGCACCGCGGAGATCCTCGCCAACATCGCGCTCCGCGACGGACCACGCGCCGACGTCGACGTGGTGGTGATGGACGAGTTCCACTACTACGCCGACCGCGAACGCGGGGTCGCCTGGCAAGTGCCGCTCCTGACGCTGCCGCACGTACGCTTTCTCCTCATGTCGGCGACGCTGGGGCCGACCGAGTTCTTCGAGCTCGAGCTGACCAAGCTGACGGGAAAAGAGACCGTCCTCGTGTCCTCGACCGAGCGCCCAGTGCCGCTCGACTTCGAATATCGCGAGACGCCGCTGCACGAGACGGTGCAGCAACTGACCAATAGTGGGCGGGCCCCGATTTACATCGTCAACTTCACGCAGCGCGCCGCCGCCGAAACCGCGCAAGACCTCCTCAGCGTCGATTTCTGCACCAAAGAGGAAAAGCGCGCCATCTACGAGATGCTCGATCCCGAGCGCGGCGTCCGCTTCGACTCGCCGTATGGCAAGGAAGTGCAGAAGCTCCTCCGCCACGGGATTGGCATTCATCACGCTGGGCTCTTGCCGCGCTATCGGCTTTTGGTCGAGAAGCTGGCGCAGAAGGGCATGCTCAAGATCATCAGCGGCACCGATACCCTCGGGGTGGGCGTCAACGTTCCGATTCGTACCGTCCTCTTCACGCGGCTCTGCAAGTTCGACGGCGAGAAGACGGCCATCCTCACCGCGCGCGATTTCCATCAAATCGCCGGTCGCGCGGGTCGACGAGGCTTCGACACACGTGGCGCGGTGCTGGCGCAGGCGCCCGAGCACGTGATCGAGAATCTTCGCATGGAGGCGAAGGCGGGGAGCGATCCAGCGAAGAAGCGAAAGATGGTGAAGAAGAAGCCGCCGGAGCGCGGATATGCCCATTGGGACGCCACCACGTTCGCCCGCCTCATCGCCGCCCAACCCGAGCCGCTGGTCTCGCGATTCCACGTCAGCCACGGGATGATGCTGGAGGTGCTCTCGCGACCCGAGGCCCCCCTCGGCTCGGACGCCCGCTTTCGCGACGGCTGCGCGGCGATGAAGCAGCTCCTCCGCGAGAACCACGATCCGCCGACGCGACGAAGGGCTCACGTCCGCACGGCCATGCAGCTCTTTCACTCCCTCGCCATCGCCGGGGTCGTCGAGCTGGTGCCCAAGGCCGACCTCCCGCAGCACCGCACCCTGCGGGTGAACCTCGAGTTGCAGGAAGACTTTTCGCTCAACCAGACGCTCGGGCTCTATCTCGTCGACACCGTCGAGCGGCTCGATCGCGATTCACCCGACTTCGTGGTCGACGTGCTCAGCCTCGTGGAGTCGATTCTCGAGAATCCGGAAATGATTCTCATCAAGCAGGTCGATTTCCTCAAGACACGGGCGATGGCCGAGATGAAGCAGGCCGGCATCGAGTTCGACGAGCGCATCGCCAAGCTCGATCTCATCTCCTATCCCAAGCCGAACGCCGAAATCATCTACGACAGCTTCAACGCCTTCGCCAAGCTCCACCCCTGGGTCGGCGCCGAGAACATCCGCCCGAAGTCGATCGCCCGGGAAATGTTCGACGGATTCCTCTCCTTCGCCGACTACATCAAACAATACGAATTGCAGCGCAGCGAGGGATTGCTGTTGCGGTATCTGACCGAGGTCTACAAGGCACTCGTGCAGACGGTGCCCGAGGCGATGAAGACCGAGGGCATCGACGAGCTGGTGGTCTATCTCCACGAATTGGTGCGCGGCACCGACTCGAGCCTCCTCGAAGAGTGGGAGCGCCTCGCGCACCCGGAGTGGTTCCTCGAAGGCGGCGAGCGCGAGGGCGGTGCGAAGCGTCCCATGGCTGCCCAGCTCGAGGCGCCGCACTTCGACGAGAAGACCTTGGTGCGTTTGGTGCGCAACGAAGTGTTCCGTTTCGTCCGCGCGCTCGCGGCCGGCGACTGGGACGCGGCGGCGACGCAAGTGGCCGAGCCGGAGTGGAGCCCGAAGACGTTGGAGACGACGATGGCGCCGTTCTTCGCCGAGCACGCCCGCCTGCGTACCGATCAGGCGGCCCGAGGCACCGCGGGTACGAAGCTCGAACGCGAGGACGGGGTCCTGAAGGTGCAACAGACGATCTTCGACGAAGAGGAGGCGAACGATTGGTTCGTCGACTTCGTCGTCGACGTCGAGAAGGCGCAGAAAGATCGCAAGGTGTCGCTGCGCCTCGTCCGGCTCGGGAACTGACCGCATTCTCGAGCTCGAGCACGCGAAGGGTGCGCGGGCGAGGTTCTCAATCCTACCGTCCCGGGCTATGCCCCCTTCCCCTCCCACACATGACCGATCCCCAAGAACCTCGCGAAGCAGCCGTCCTCGTCTCCATTCAGCTCGCCAATGTCTCCGACGTCGACCACGCGGCCGATCTCGAGGAGCTCGGGCGGCTCGTGCACACGCTCGGGCTCGAGGTGGTGGCGACGATTTCGCAGCGGCGAGCGTCGCTCTCTCCAGCGGCGGTGGTCGGTGCCGGCAAGCTGCTCGAGCTCGGGCGGATGACCGGCGGGAGTGGCGTGGTGCCGAACGCGGCGCACGTGAAGGTGACGAAGGCGGGTGTCCACGCGGCCGCGGCAGAAGCCCGGCGTGGTGAGGACGACGACGGGTTCGACGATGAAGGCGAATCGGAAAACGAAGACGATTTCGACGTCGACGATCACGGCGGCTCGTATGGACCGATGCCGAAACGCAAGGCGACGGTGGTCGTGGTCGACCACGAAATCACGCCGAGTCAGGCGCGCAATCTCGAGAAGGCGACCGACGCGCAGGTGATGGATCGGACCGGCGTCATCGTCGAGATCTTCCACCGTCACGCGCGCAGCCGCGAAGCCAAGCTCCAGGTCGAGATCGCCCGCCTCAACTACGTCGCGCCGCGCCTACGCGAGACCGGCGGCGGGGATCGGCAGCGGGGCGGCATCGGCGGCAAGGGCGCCGGCGAGTCGAACCTCGAGCTCGACAAGCGGAAGATTCGCGATCGCGTCGCCGAGCTGAAGGAAGAGCTCGAGTTGGTCGTGAAGGAGCAGGAGACGCGCTCCAAGGCCCGCAAAGAGCAGCTCCGCGTCGCTCTCGTCGGGTACACCAACGCCGGGAAATCGTCGCTGATGCGTGCGCTCACCGGGAGCGACGTGCTCGTCGCCGACAAGCTCTTCGCGACGCTCGACACCACCGTGCGCACGTTGCACCCCGAAACCAAGCCGCGGGTCCTCGTCTCCGACACCGTCGGCTTCATCAAGAAGCTCCCGCACGATCTGGTCGCCTCGTTCCGCTCGACGCTCGCCGAAGCGCTCGAGGCCTCGCTCCTCCTCTATGTCGTCGACGCCTCCGATCCGACGCACGAGGCGCAGCTGCAGGTGACGCGCGAGGTGCTCGCGGAGATCGGCGCGCACAACGTTCCGAGCCTTCTCATCCTCAACAAATGCGATCGCATCGACGAAATGGAGCGCGCGAAGTTGCGCGCCGCCCACCCACACGCCGTCTTTCTCTCGGCCAAGGTGAAGGATGACGTCACCCGGCTACGGCAGCTCCTCGTCGATCACTTCGAGACGACGATGATGGAAGAGACCGAGCTCGTCGTCCCCTACGCCAAGCAAGCGCTCGTCAGCGAGATCCACGAGAACGCGCGGGTCCTCGAGGAGACCTACGACGAGGTCGGCGCGCGGGTGCGGCTCCGCGGTCAGCCCGCGGTCATCGCCCGCTTCAGGTCGATGCTCGAGCGCTGATTTCGCCCGAAGATTTGCGGTCCATTCGTCGTTTCGACGATACGATTGCAACCCCGGGCGCTCTCGCTGCATCGTTCCCCCGATGCCTCCCACCGTCCGCGCCGGCGAGACCGCCCCCGACTTCACCCTGCCGAGCAACCAAGGCGACGTCCGCCTCTCCGACTTCCGCGGCAAGAAGAGCGTCGTCCTCTTCTTCTATCCGAAGGACGACACACCTGGATGCACCGCCGAGGCGTGCAGCTTCCGTGATTCGTACGACACGTTCGCCGAAGCTGGCGCCGAGGTCATCGGCATCAGCACCGACTCCCTCGAGTCGCACCAGCGCTTCGCGAGCAAACACTCGCTGCAGATGCGCCTCGCCAGCGATCCAGGCGGGAAGGTCCGCGCCGAGTACGGCATCAAGAAGACGCTCGGCCTCTTCCCCGGGCGCGTCACCTTCATCATCGACAAGCAGGGCGTCGTCCGTCACGTCTTCGACTCGCAGCTGCGCGCCACGCAGCACGTCGCCGAGGCGCTGCAAACCTTGAAGTCGTTCGCATGACGGAGCGGCGCGCGCGCCTGCACCTCGTCGACGGCACCTTCGAGCTCTACCGCGCACACTTCGCGCGTCGGCCCGATCACCTCGCGCCCGATGGCAGCGACCGCAAGGCCAGCCTCGGCGTCGCGGCGTCGCTGCTCTCGCTGCTCCACGATCCCGACGAGCGCTGCACGCACCTCGCCGTCGCCTTCGACAACCCCATCCGCAGCTTCCGCAACGATCTCTTCGACGCTTACAAATCGGACGAGGGTGTGCCGCCGGTCCTGCGAGACCAATTCGAGGTCGTCGAGCGAGCGGTGCGCGCGCTCGGCATCGTCGTCTGGTCGATGAACGAGTGGGAGGCCGACGACGCGCTCGCCACCGGCGCTTCGCAGTTTCGGCACGATTTCGAGGAGATTCGCATCCTCTCGCCCGACAAAGATCTCGGTCAGTGCCTCGTCGATACACCGACGCCCGGCTCGGCGCGGGTGGTCCAGATCGATCGCATTCGTCGCAAGCTCATCGACGTCCAAGCGCTCCGTGCGGCGCGTGGCATCCGGCCCGAGAGCATCCCCGACTTCCTCGCGCTCGTGGGTGACACGGCCGACGGCATCCCCGGCTTGCCCGGCATCGGCGAGAAGACGGCCGCCGCGCTCCTCGACGCCTACGGTCACCTCGAGGACATTCCGGAGGACGCCAGCGCGTGGAGGGTCAAGGTCCGCGGCGCCGAAGGTCTCGCCGACACGTTGCGCGCCCGCCGCGACGACGCCCTCCTCTATCGCAAGCTCGCCACGCTCGTGACCAATGTGCCCCTCGTCGAGTCGGTCGCCGAGCTCGAATGGAAAGGCGCACCGCGCGTCCTCTTCGATGCGTTCGTCCGCGAGGTCGGTGGCCAGAGCCTCGTCGCCCGCGTTCCACGTTTTTTTCATTGAGTGATCGTGTTTGTCGTCACGGCAACGAACACCTAGGCTGACTAGGTGACGGACCCGCCGGTCAAGAAGCGCTTCTCGATGCTCCGCAGCTTCGTGCTCGCGGACGTCATCACCTTGGGAAATGCGGCGTGCGGCACCGGCGCCATCTTCTCCTGCGTGCGCTACGTCGAGCGCGGTGAGCGCGGCTTCCTCTGGACCGCCCTCGGCCTCCTCCCGCTCGCGCTCGTCTGCGACGTCCTCGATGGGAGCGTCGCGCGCTGGCGTCGCAAGCACTCCGCGCTCGGCGCCGATCTCGACTCGCTCGCCGACGTCGTCTCCTTCGGCGTCGCCCCCGCCGTCCTCGGCTACGCGCTCGGCCTCCGTGGCACGTTCGACACGGTGATTCTCATCTATTTCGTGGTCTGCGGCATCAGTCGCCTCGCGCGCTACAACGCGACGCACGATCAGCTCGCCGACGAGAGCGGCAAGGTCGCCTATTACGAGGGGACGCCCATCCCCACCAGCCTCCTCCTGGTGCTCATCCTCGGCATCGCCTTCGGCACCGGCAGCGTCGGCGCCAACCTGTGGCTCGGCGTCTACTCGCTCGGCAACTGGGACTTCCATCCGTTGGCGATGATCTTCGCCATCAGCGGCTCGGCGATGATCAGCGCCACCTTGCGCATCCCCAAGCCCTGACTCGAGCGAGCACGAGAGGCAGCGCATGGCCGGGGGAGCATTTCGCGAAAGGCAGTTCGAGCCCGACGAGGTGCGGCGCATCGTCCGTCGCGCGACCGAGCTCGCGGCCAAAGACCCGGCGACTGCCACGACCGCGCGCTCGCTCACCCAAGAAGAGCTGGAAAAACTGGTTGAAACTCTCGGCATCCCGGCGAGCGCGGTCCGGCGCGCGATCGACGATCCGGCGAACCGTTCGGTCGCCGAAGATCCGGTCGCGGCCATCGTCTACGAAGAGACCTTCGACGGCGAAATCCCGGTCGATCGTCACGAGGAGATCGCCGAGCAGCTGCGAAAAATCATGGGGATGGAGGGCGGCCTCGAGGTCATCGGGCACTCGCTCACCTGGCGATCGGCGCGCGTCCGCGGGCAAGGACGCGACGTCACGGTCTCGGTTCGCTCGCGCGACGGCGCAACCAAGGTCGTCGTCGAAGAGAACATGAAGGGCGTCCGCGCCGGCTTCCTCGTCGTCGGCTGGGTGAGCTTCTTTCCGATGTCGATCTTCGCCGCTCTCGCGCTCGGCAAGCTCACGGCCTCGGTGCCGATCGCGGTGATGCTCGGCATCCTCGCGCTCGTCACCGCCATCTTCGTGCCCTCGCGACTGACCGCGCGCCTCGAACGTCGAAGGCGCCGCGACCTCGAGCCGAAGATGACGCGCATCAGTGAGATCGTCCGCCGGGTAGCCGTCGCCAGCCCGGAAAAACCAGCACGAACGCGCATCGCCGCGGGCGCCGACGAAGCCGAAGAAGCCGAAGAAGCTGGTGACGACGAGACCGAACTCGACGACCCGCAAGCCGGAGGACGTCGGGCGAGACGTTGACGGACCGGTGAGCTGCGCCCGGTGAATGGCGTCCCGCGCCCCAGCACCGCATGCTTTCGCGAGGTGCACGCGTGAATCGAGGTTCTCGACGGTCTCGACGATTGGTCTTCGTCAGCTTCGTGGCCGTCGCCGCCGTGGCGCACGCAGCCGTGCTCGCGATCTCCGTCCTCGTCCACTCGGCACCAGCCATCGAGGAAGCGCCGACCGAGCACCTCGACGTTCCCACGACCGAGCTCTTCGCCGTCCTAGCCCTCGAACCGCCGCCCGAGGAGCCGGTGGTGACGACGCCGTCCGTCGACGATCTCGACGATCACCTCGCCGTCGCGACGACGAAGACGGCGACGCCGCAGCAGCCATCCCCGGAGACGGCGACGTCGACGATCACGTTGGGCCCACCCTCGGTCGCGAGCGGAGCTCCGGAGACGTCGACCACGAGCGCCAGCGGCGATTCGGTCGCCCCGAGCCCGCAAGGGACGACAGGCAAACCGTCGCTCGACGAGCTCCTGACGCTCAAGTCGCAGAAGCCGAGCTGGGCGATGCCTCCCGTGTTGCCGACCGGAATGGCCAATGGCCCTGCGGCGCCGGTGAATTCGAATGAGGTGCTGGCAGCCAAGGTGAACAAGGACGTCACCGGTCTCGTGGCGCAGAAGCTGAGCGGACAAGGCGGCCCCATCGTCAGCGCCGCGCACGCCGCAGCCTCGAACAACCTCGCGCCCGACGTCGGCATCGCGCTCTTCGTCGTCAAGACCGACGAGAAGGGCGTCGTCAGCAGCGTCAGCGTCGCCTCCTGCAACGGCTACAAGCCGGGTTGGGACGCGGTCGCCAAGAGCCTCGGCAACAAGCTCACTGGCACCACCTTCAAGGTCGGCCCTGGCGGCAAGGGCCTGCGTTTCGAGGTGCAAATCCAGGCCAAAATGGCGCTCCCGAGCGGCGCGCCGCCGAAGGGTGTGAGCGGCGGCCTCGGAACGATGGGCAACGAGGGCAAGGACACGACGGCGACGACCGGCACGACGCCGCCGCCTTACCTCGGCGTCGGCATCAGCGGCACGTTCGACACCTCCGACATCGGTCAGAAACCCCAACGCGTGGTCTCGGTGATCGTGAAGTCGGAGACCGCGCTCTGAGCTCCTTCGCCTATTTCTTCGCCGGCACGAAGGTGTGCTTGAGCGCCGAGAAGATGAAGGCGTAGACGTCGGTCTTCACTTCGATCTCGGCCGAGAGCGGCGAGCCGATGCCATGTCCGGTGTCGTTGCTCGTACGGAGCATGATCGGACCGTCGTTGCTGGTGGCGGCTTGCAGACGCGCGATCATCTTCCGCGAGTTGTAGGGATCGACGCGCGGATCGTTGGCGCCCGTGAGGAACAAGACAGGCGGGTAGGCCGTCCCGTCGACGACGTTGTGGTACGGGCTGTAGGCGTGCATCGCCTTGAATTGCAGCTGATCCTTCACTGAGCCGAACTCGGTGACGTTGAAGGCGCCGTTGGGCGTCAGCTCGACGCGAAGCATGTCGTAGATGCCGACGTGGCTCACCACCGCGCCGAACGAGTCGGGGTGCTGCACCAGCTCGGCGCCCATCAGGAGACCGCCGTTGCTGCCGCCCTGAATCGCCAGCTTGCCCTTGGTCGTGTACTTCTCGGCGACGAGATAGTCGGCGCACGCGGCGAAGTCGTCGAACACGTTCTGCTTCTTCGTCAGGTTGCCGGCGAGGTGCCAGTCTTCGCCCTTCTCACCTCCGCCGCGGAGATTGGCGACTGCGAACGCGCCGCCTTGATCGAGCCACAGGCGCTGCAAAGCATCGAAGCGCGGAGCGACGACGACGCCGTACCCACCATAACCGACGAGCATGGTCGGCTTGGTCGCATCGGGCGCTGCGCCCTTCTTGCGGAGGATGGAGAGCGGGACCTTGGTGCCGTCCTTCGACCCGCACTCGGCGCGCACCACCTCGGCGTCGGCGAAGCTGGCGACCGTCGTCTGGGCCAGCAGCGTCTTCACCGTCTTCCCGTCTTTCCCGTCTTTTCCGGGCTTACCCAGGTTGGAAGACGACTCGAAGCGATACCAAGCGGGCGCCTCGAGCATGCTCTGGTTGCGGAAGAGGATGTCGTCACCGCCGAGCGCGATCATCTGCGAGACCGTCGACGTCGGAAGAATCGGCACCTCTTTGCCCTTGGGCAGCTCGGGGACTTTGAGGTCCTTCTTCTTCTCGAGCTTGACGTCCTTCTTGTCGGCGGCCGCGACGTCCTTGGGGAAGTCCTTGAGCGCGAACTCCTTCACCTGTGAAGGACCACCGTCGACGTACGAGACGTAGAGGTGCGACTTGGT
>JANYDK010000078.1 GCA_025363655.1 Deltaproteobacteria bacterium
GGCCCATCGCATCCTGGGGCTGGAGCAGGTCCCAAGGGTTCGGCTGTTCGCCGATTAAAGCGGTACGCGAGCTGGGTTTAAAACGTCGTGAGACAGTTTGGTCCCTATCTGCCGTGGGCGTAGGAAACTTGAGAGGAGCTATCCATAGTACGAGAGGACCTGGATGGACGTGCCTCTAGTGATCCGGTTATCCCGCCAGGGGTATCGCCGGGTAGCTATGTACGGAACAGATAACCGCTGAAAGCATCTAAGCGGGAAGCTGGCCTCAAGATTAGGTTTCCCGGGCGCAAGCCCCTAAAGACCCCTTGTAGACTACGAGGTTGATAGGCCGGAGGTGGAAGCTGGGCGACCAGCGGAGCTGACCGGTACTAATAGGTCGTGTGGCTTGTCCTACCTCTAAGGAATGTGTTGAATTCGTGCGCGGCGCTGGAGCCGCGAGACGCACTAAGCGTACTCAGAAAACCGGCCCATAAGTTTCCGGTGGCGATCTCGAGGAGGCCACACCCGATCCCATCCCGAACTCGGAAGTTAAGCTCCTCGGAGCCGATGGTACTGCAAGGGAAGCCTTGTGGGAGAGTAGGACACCGCCGGGATTATTTGCAGAGAGCGCGCGTTCGTTCAAAACGAACCGCCGCGCACCGGAAACCCCCAACGCTTTAGCGTTGGGGGCTTTCGTGTTTTTGTTGCCATTTTTGTCGCATTGCGTCCATCTCCCTTGTTGGCCTGCCGCGCCTCGACGTGATCGAATTGGGCAGCTTGAGCGTTGCTCCCATCAGGCGCATGTCGTCATCGACCCGAACGCGGAGTGCACCGTCGCCGTCCGCCGGTGGGGCGACTACGCTTCGGCCCGTGGCTCGACTGCGTTGGCGAAGGTGGATTGGGGCAGCGGCACTGCTGATCGTCGGAACTGGAGTCACCGCGGCACTGATGGCGCCGGGGATCGTCAAACGCAAAGCGATCGAGAAGGCTCGGGCTCGTGGGCTTGAGATCGCGATCGGCGGCGTCCGTCTCGGCTGGGGCCGAGTCTACTTGCGCGACGTGCAAGGCGGGCTCGAGGGAGTTCCCCAGATCACCGGCTCGGCACGGCTGGTCGAAGTTGCCTGGACCTTCAGCGATGGCGTCGGCGACGTGACCGCAGAAGGCGTCCAATTGGGCGTCGACGGCGGGCTAGACGAGGCGCGCTCGGCGTTCGACGCGTGGCGGGCACGACATCCATCGTCGAAGTCGGGTGAAGTAAGCGCGAAGTCGCGGGGATTTCTCGTCCACGACCTGCGCTTCAGTCATCGGCTGGACGGCGTCGAGTCCGAGAGCGGGGCGGTCGGCGAGCTCGCGCTCGATGCGACTCGAGTCAGCGCCAAGAATGTCAGCGGCTATGGGCGTGTCGGCGGGGTCGACCTGCGCTTCGCCAACGCATCTACCGAGTACGACCGGGCGACATCGCTCTTCGGTCCCGTGGTCATCGGACAGCTCGGGGTCGTCATTCCCGCAGATGGCGAGCTGCCCAGCCTGCCGATGCCGGAGAAGACCGTCGACGCGATCATGCCGGCGGCGATGCCTGCCGTGATCGCTCCCGTCGCTCCGGGGGAGAAACTCTGGAAGGCGCTCGAGCGCGCGCGCGGTCTCATCGAGAAAGGGCGCGCCAAGTTCGCCTCGGGGGTCGAGCTACGGGTCGACGACCTCACGGTTTCCACCGCGCGGGGAACACTCGGGCCGTGGGGCGCACGGGTCGTCTTCGTCGATGACGTGACTTCGTTCGAGCTCGTGCCCGCCGAGCATGGCGACGGCCGCAAGCCGCTCGAGCTCAACGCGCTCATTCCGCGTGGTCCCGGCAAATGGGTGGGCGAAATGAAGATCGGTCCGGCGACGCTCGCCGAGATCGGTGTGCAGGAGAAGGCCTTCGGCTTGGTCGACGTGGCGACAACGACCGCCGAGGCGAAAGGGTCGCTCGAGCTTGATCCCGACGCGAAGACGCTGGTGGCCAACGGGCAAATCCAACTGCATGGCGCAGGCTTCGAGAACGCGCGCATCGCGGATGGAGTGGTGACGGGCATCGACGTCGGTGCGCGTGGCCTCCTTACATCCAGCGGGGACCTTCGCAGTTGGTCGCTCGCCGGCGGGAGCTTTCAGCTCGGCAAGCTGACGTTGGCCATCGACGGCTCGCTCGACCGGACGACGGGTGCCGACGGGAAACCAGCGACGCGCCTCGGCGTGCAATGGTCGGTGCCGACGCTTCCGTGCGCCGATGCTCTTCAATCGATTCCGACGGCGCTCATACCCAAGCTGACAGGGATGGGGATGGAGGGAACGTTCGGCGCGCATGGAAGCGTAGGCTTCGACACGCTGGCGCCGGAGAAGACGCAGCTCGAGTTCTTCGTCGAGCAGAAGTGTCGGATCACCACCGCGCCGGCCGCGCTCTCGGTCGAGAGATTTCACCAGATCTTCGAGCTGCGCACGTACGATCCATCGGGAAAACCAGGCGAAATCAAACAGTTCGGTCCGGGAACGCCGGGCTGGGTGAGCTACTCGAACATCTCGCCCTATGTGCGGGTGGCGATTCAGACGTGTGAGGACGGGGCGTTCTTTTCGCACAACGGGTTCAGCCCGATGGCGATTCGCAATGCGATCATCGCCAACCTCAAGGCAGGGAAGTTCGCGCTCGGAGCGAGCACCGTCTCGATGCAGCTGGCGAAGAACGTCTTCCTCGATCGCCGCAAGCAGCTCTCGCGAAAGGTGCAGGAGGCCGTGCTGACCGCGTGGCTGGAGCAGTCGCTGAGCAAGACCGAGATCCTCGAGCTCTATCTCAACGTCATCGAGTACGGGCCCAACCTCTACGGCATCGGTCCGGCGTCGTGGCACTACTTCGGTAGGCCGGCGAGCGATCTCGATCCGCTCGAGGCGACGTTTCTCGTGTCGATCTTGCCTGCGCCGGTGAGGAGGCACTCGATGTGGTCGGCCGGCGGCCCGGGGGACGGGTACCTCCACTATCTTCGCGTGTTGCTCAAGGAAGAGCTGCGCCGGTCGCTGCTCGATGAGCAGGAATACGAGGCGAGCGCCAACGAGCCGCTGGCGTTCTGGAAGCCGGGGATGGCCAAGCCGGCGCCGCACGTGATGTCTGCCGACGGTGGGCTGCTCAAGATCGGGAACGGCACCGACGCAAACGACACGATCGAGGAAGGCCCCGTCTACGCGCCCGAGGACTGAAGTCGTGGTGTTGGCGCGGCCGAGCGCCTTACTCGTTGAAGCCGCCGGGGGGCGGATAGGCGTAGCTCGAGGCGGGCGGCTCGATGCCGCGGACGACGCAGGAAAATAGGCGTCCGACTACGTCGAGCTCCTTCAGGTCTACGTCCGAGAGCTCTTTCATGAACTTGCCCAAGTCCTTGTTGGCGATGCGGAGCTCGTACTTGGCGCCGTCCTCGAAGGCTTCGACTTTGGCGCCCTCGATGGCGTCGGCGAGCATGTCGTAGTCGGGGGCGGTGGTGAAACAGGTCTTGGCCGCGATCTTGAAAGCAGCCTCCTTCTTCTTCACCCACGCGTCGGGATCTTTGATCTCGGCGAGCTTCGCTTTGCCCTTCTCGGCGTCGTAGTAGGTCTCGACCGCGAGGATGGTGTCGTTGCTACCGACCTTGAGCTTGATGTCACCGTAGGTGCCGTCATAGGACATTGCGTCCTTCGACGTGAAGAAGACGAAGTGCTCGCCGCGATCGGCGCCATACGCCTTGGCGACGTTCTTCGACGTGCGCACCGACTTGATGAGCTTCTTGTCGGCGCTGATGGCGAGGACGCGGCCGTCGACCAGTCCGGCGTAGATCGGTGCGCGCTTGTCGCCCTTGTCGATGGAGCACTTGAGGAGCTTGATGTCGTCGTCTTCGATCTTGCAGAGATCGTCTTTGCCGGTCGCCGCTTCGAGCGCGCCCTTGATGGCGTCGAGCGGGTCGGCCTTACGGAAGGTGCCGCCGACGAGGATGATGCCGTTTTCTTCGAGCGAAGCAGGCTTCTTCGTCTCTTCGTTGGGGCGGATGCAGACGGCGATTTCGCGGATGGTCGTCTGGTCGATGCCGCTCTTCTTCAGTGCGTTCATCGCGTCTTCGATGCGATCTTTGTCCTTGTGACTCTTGAAGGTGTCGAACAGCGACTCCTTGCCGCTCTTCAAGCCCTTCTCGAGGTATTGCTTGACCGGGTCGCTGCCAGCGATGCCGCCGACGTCGACGTAGACCAGCTCCGCGCAGTCTTCGGGCACGTGCTCGAGGACGAGGCCGCGCGAGTAGCTGTTGCGATAGAACATGAGGAAGACCGCGCCGATGGCGAGGAACGCCGTCGCGGCGATGGCGCCGATGAGGATGCCCTTCGGGAGCGGCTTCGAAGCACCCACGGGCGCGTGCATGAACGGCGCGGGCTGCGGCACGAGCGGTGCGCCGGCGACGGTCGGGAGTGGAGTGTTGGCTGGGAGTGGTGTCGGTGCGCCGCCGAGTCCGCCGACCATCGGGATGGTGCCCCCGGCTTGAGATGCGAAGGCATCGGGCGGCGGAGTGCCCATCACGGTGACCGCGGGGAGCGGAGTGTTGCCGGCGAGATCGCTCGGCGGCGGAGGTACCGGTGCTGCTGCTGCGGGCGGCGGAGGTGGCGGAGGCGGGGCAAGCGCGAGCTTCTCTTTGATCTCGGGGAGCTCCTTCGCCGGGATCCATTTCGATTCGCCGGCGCGGACGACGTCGGCCGTGTCGGGGAGCTTGCCGGAGCGAATCTGCTCGACGGCTTCGTCGACCTTCATCAGCTGGGGCTGCGGATTTCCCGGGACCATCACGTAGAGCTGGATCACGGCTTCTCCCCTTCGGGCGTCGCACCGCGCGGACTTTTGCGCGGGCGCCTGAGCCTAATACAGGCGGCGGGGGAGCGGCGAGCGCTCGTTGACGAGCCATGCAGCTGGCTTCCCCGCGCCTGCCGACTATGGTCTCTCCATCATGTCAGGCTCCTCCTCGAGCACTTCTCGGTTCATCGGTGAGCTTCAGCGCACGCACCGTTGCGGCGATTTGCGCGCCAGCGACATCGGCAAAGAAGTGGTCCTCTTCGGCTGGGTGGCGACGCGTCGCGACCACGGCGGGTGCATTTTCATCGATCTCCGCGATCGTGACGGCCGCACCCAGATCGTCTTCGACCCCGGCTTCACGCCCGAGGCGGTGGCTGGCGGGGGAAAGGTCGTCGACGCCGAGGTGAAGGCGGCGCATGCGATCGCCGAGCAGGCACGAACCGAGTGGGTGATCGGCGTTCGCGGCGTGGTTCGCTCGCGCGGTGGCAACGTCAACGCCAAGATGCCGACCGGCGAAATCGAGGTCGGAATCGTCGAAGCGGTGGTCTTCAACAAGGCCGAGACTCCGCCCTTCGAGATCAACGACGACGTCGACACGCGTGAAGAGGTCCGGCTGCAGTACCGATATCTCGACCTGCGGCGTCCGAAGCTGCAGCGAACGCTTCGTGTCCGTCACCTCATCAACCAGACGACGCGCAACTACTTCAGTGACAACGGCTTCCTCGAGCTCGAGACGCCGTACATGGTGAAGTACACGCCCGGTGGGGCGCGCAACTTTCTCGTGCCGTCACGGATGACGCCGGGGAGCTTCTACGCGCTCGCCGAGAGCCCGCAGCTCTACAAGCAGCTCTTCATGGTGGCGGGCTTCGATCGCTATTTCCAAATCGTGAAGTGCTTCCGCGACGAAGACCTCCGCATCGATCGACAGCCGGAGTTCACGCAGATCGACGTCGAGATGTCGTTCGTCGCGCAGAACGACATCTTCAAGATGATGGAAGGCCTCGTCTTCGGCATCTGGAAGGCGGCGAGCGGAATCGACTTGAAGGAGTCGTACCCGACCGGGCGCTTCCCGCAGCTGCCGTTCTACGAGTCGATGCGCCGCTTCGGCAACGACAAGCCCGACATGCGCTTCGCGCTCGAGCACGTCGATCTCACCGAGCTGACCCTCGAGCACAAGGGCGGAGGCATCCCGTTTCTCGGAGAAATTGCCGCCAAATTCGAGTCGGGGAAGCTTCGCCGCGATCTGCCGGGCGAGATCATCAAGGCCATCTGCGTGCCGGCCAAGTACGAGATGTCGCGCGCCGAGACCGACAAGCTCGAGGACTTCGTCAAGTCGATGGGGGCCAAGGGGCTCGCGCGCGCCAAGGTCGGAGCCGACGGCGCCTGGACGCAGTCACCACTCGCGAAGACGATCACCAAGGAGTTCCGCGAGGCGATCAACGCGGCATGTGGCGCCAAGGAAGGCGACCTCCTTCTCTTCCAGTTCGGCCGCGCGTCGGTCGTGCAGACGGTGATGGCGAACCTCCGCGTCCACCTCGGGAAGAAGCTCAAGCTGATTCCCGAAGTCGGTCATGGCGGCACGTTCAACTTCCTCTGGGTCGTCGATCCGCCGCTCTTCGAGCACGACGAGGACACTGGGAAATGGGCCGCCGCGCACCACGCGTTCACGCGGCCGCACGACTCGTCGGTCCCGCTCCTCGAGACCGATCCGGGCAAGGTGCTCTGCTATCGCTACGACCTCGTGCTCAACGGGTTCGAGATCGGCGGCGGGTCCATTCGGCTTCACGATCCCGAGGTACAGTCGCGCGTCTTCACCGCGCTCGGCATCGACGAGGCAGAGGCGCGGAAGAAGTTCGGATTCCTCCTCGATGCGCTCAAGCATGGAGCGCCGCCGCACGGAGGCGTCGCCATCGGCATGGACCGTCTGGCCATGCTGCTGTCGGGGGCCGAGAGCCTTCGGGACGTCATTCCGTTCCCGAAGACGCAGAAGGGGACCGACCTCCTCACCGAGGCGCCGACGCCGGTCACCAACGACCAACTCGCGGAGCTTCACGTCCGCGTGGTGGCGGAGGCCGAAGCGAAGTAACTTCGAAGGGTCGTGAGCGAACGGTCGCATTTTCGAGCCTTTCCGCGTCGAGCAACGCGGGTCAGCCTATCGGCGCGGCTCGGCGATCAGACGGCGCCACGCATTCGTCTGGTCGACGTCTGCATGGGTGGCGCCGGGCTCGAGACGAGCGCGCCGCTCGACGTCGGATCGCGCGTCGAGTTGGTGTTGCAGGCGCCGAGTCGTTGGGATCCGCTGGTGCTCGTCGCCCGTGTCGCCTGGGCTCGCGGCGCGCGTGCGGGGCTCGCTTTCGAGACGCCCGACGATCGCGACGTCTGGGCGCTCTTCGAGCTTCTCGGGGTCCAGACCTTCGACCGTTGACCGACCGGAACGGGTCATTCCGGGGCGTCAAGAGACAGCCGGCACGGCGCCTGGACATGTGTGGTAGCTTCGCGTCCGTACATGACGAGCACGGTGAAGGCGACGGCGCGGACCTCCGCTCCGAAGGCGACGACGGCCACGAAGACCCGCACGCCGGAGGGTTCGATCGCGTCGAAGTCCGTCGCCAAGAAGCCGGAGAAGAAGGACGCCGCGCGCACCTCTACGCGTCCGCCCCTCCGCGCCGATCCGTTCGAGCGTGAGGTGGTCGAGCAGTTGCGCGAAGAAATCGGGGCGTCGCTGCGTCGTCGTTCGCCGAACGAAAAGCGTCTCGCGGGTGTGGCGCGCGCACTCGCACTCTATTCGCCGCTCGCACGTGCGCTCCTCTCCGAGACGGGCGAGCAGCTAGTGCAGAAGAAGGGCTTCGATCGCGAGCTCTTCGTCGCTGCGGTGCGTGGGCTCGGTGAGCTCGGTGATCGTCGCGCGGTGCCGCTCGTCAAAGCCGGCGCCGAGCACGACGAGTGTGCGACGGCCGCCCTTTGTGCGGCGTCTTGGCTGCAAGATCCTTCGCTCGCCCCGATCCTCAACAAGGCGGCGACGCAGCGCTCGGCGCACATCGCGTTCACTGCGGAGCTCGCCCGCGTCATTCGTGGCGAGTCGCCCGGTGCTCACCTGCGCGGGCTGGCGCCGAAGATCAAAGAGTCGCATCGCATCGCGCTCTGCGCCGAAGTGCTGGTGCCGGTCGCGCGCATTCCCAAGGTGCCGGCGGGCGTGCAGTACGCGCTCGAGGTCCTTCGCGACGCCGAACGTCACCTCGGGCGGTGGCTCGTGATGGCCGAAGTCGCGGTGCACGGCGGTGATTTGAAGCCGGTTCAGGAAGCGCGCGAGAAGTCGAACGAAGGTCCGGGCGGCGCGCGCGCGGCGTGGGCGTACGTGGCTTGGGCGCTCGATCCGTCGTCGCCGGCGCCGGTTGCGAGGCCGACCACCGAGCTCGTCGCGCGCCTCTCCGATCGGCCGAGCGCCGATCGCGACACCAAGTTCCTCTTCCGTCTCGCCCATGCCGGGGTCCGCACGACCAAGCAGCTGCTCGAGACGTTCGCGCGCGAGCTGAGCAAGGGTGACGACGACGACGCTGCGCGCGCGGCCGGCTATCTCATCCGCGATCACGGTCGCGACGATTTGATCGCCCCGCTCCTCGAGGTGGCGAAGACCGCCAAACGCGACGAGCTCCGTGGTCTCGCGGTCGCAACGCTCTGGGACGCAGGAAAACGTGAGGTTGCGCGCGAATTGGCGAAAGAGCTGATCGCCGCCAAGGTCGGGCTCTTCTCGGCTGCGTGGGGTGGGCTCGTCCTCCTCGCCGACGCTGGCCGCATTCCTTCGGCGCAACCCATCGCTCACGAGCCGATGGTGCGCTGGATCCAGGCCGGCTGGCTGGAGTAGCAGGGCGCTCCGGAGCGTTCGTGCATCGGTGACTGCCGCGCCGTCTCGTTTTCTCGAGCGCGCGCGCTTGTTTTTCGTCATTTGCGCGACGCTCATCTTCTCCGGCGTGCTGCCTGGATCGGCGCTCGTCAGCGTCGTCTTGCTCGACGCCGAGACCGAAGAGCCCGCGCCGGTGCCACCCGAGGTGACCGATCGCGTCGGCACGGTGCGGGTGACGGTGCGCGACGCGACGGGAAATCCAGTGGCCGGCGCGATCGTGCGGGCGATCTACGCGCCGACTTCTGCCGCGACCGCAGGCGGCAACGCGACGGGCGAAGTGTATCTCGCGGCGCGTGTCGTCAGCGACGCGAACGGTGTCGCCACCCTCGCACATCTGCCGGTCGGGGCGCATTGGATCATCGCGGAAGCGCGCGGCAAGGCGCGGGCGAGCACGCAGCGATTCGTCGGGGAAGATCCGGTCGACATCGAGCTTCGTCTCGGCGTGGAGAGACCGTTCGTCGTCGAGGTGCGCGACGATCAAGGGCGTGCGGTCGTTGGTGCCGAGGTGATCGTCAGCGGCGCCGATCCGCTACCGCGCGGGGCGACGGTCGGCGCCGATGGCTTGGCGCATCCGACGGGTCTCGGTGACGGCCCCTTGCGCCTCGTGATTCGTGCGCCTGGTTACGACGCGATTTCGACGGCGGTGGGTGCTGGTGAGCCGCGCGTGAAGGTGCTGCTGAAGAAGCTCGGCGCGCTCGTCGTCACCGTCGTCGACGCGAGCGGCAAGACGGTCGAGGGCGCGACGGTCGCCATCGCGGGTGGCGCGCTCGGAGTCCCGCGCATGACCACCACCGGAAAGGACGGCGCCGCGCGCATCGGTGGGCTCGGCGTCGGTAGCTATGACCTGCGAGCGATCAAGGGCGATCTCGTTTCGCCAGTGGAAATAGGCATTTCCTTGCGTCGCGGGGCCGACGCCACCGCACGGCTGGTGCTCGAGCCTGGTCGCGAGTTGGTCCTCCACGTCATCGACGAGGTCGGTCGCGATCTCAAAGGCGCGGAGGTCGTCGCCGTCGAGGGTGGTCTTTCGCCCTTCCCGATGCAGGCGACCACCGACGCGACGGGGCACGCGCACGTGGGGCCGATTCCACTCTCGGCGATCGCTGCGGTGGGCGCGCGGGCCACGGGTTTCGTCGCGCGCGGACCGCTCGTCGTGCCTGCGGGCGCGTCGGCCGAGCCGATTGAAATTCTCCTCCGCCGATCGGCGACCCTCCTCGGTGACGTACGCGATGGCAAGGGCTCGCCGATCGACGGCGCGACCATCGAGGTGGTCGGGACCGATCTCGACGGCCTCCCGATCGACGTCACGCCAGCTTCGATCGTCTTCTCGTCGGCGCTCTTCGCGCGTATCTCGACGGCGCCGAACACGCTCTTGCCGATCGGCGAGCTGGGCGTGGTCCCCGGTCCGGTGCCGCCGATCCCGCACGGTCCGATCGGAATGCCTCCGGGTGCGGCGGCGGAGGCGTTGGCGGGCCTCGAGCCTTGGGTCACGCGCTATGACGGCTCGTTCAAGGCGGCGCCGGTTCCGGCGGGGCGATTGCGCGCGATCGTTCGTCATCCTGCCTATGTCGAAGGAATGAGCGAGGCGGTCGTCGTCGAGCCCGGTGGCGAAGGTCGGGTCACCGTCACGCTCGCCGCGGGTGGGCGACTCGAAGGACGCGTGAAGGACGAACGCGGGAGCCCCGTGGAAGGTGCTTGGATCGAGGTCTCGGCGCGCGCGGGTTCGCTCACGCGCGGCGTACGCACGGCGTCCGACGGCACCTTCGTTCTCGCCGCCGTGCCGACGTCGATCTCCATCACGCTCGCTGCCCCCGACAAACCTTACGAGCCCGTCTTTCGTACCGACGCCACCGTGCCCGAAGGGGGCGTCGAGACGATCGAGCTGGTGCTCCCGGCGCCAAGGCCGGCGACCAAGTTCCACGTCGTCGACGATCGGCGCTACCCGGTGGTGGGTGCGCAGATCTCGGTCGCATCGCTCGATCCGACCACGCCGGTGAAAGTGACCGCGTTCTCCGACGATCGCGGAGAGGCCGAACTTTCGAGGGTCGGAGGGCTCAAGGTGCAAGTCGAGGTGCGGGCGCCCGGGCATGCGCCCTATCGCAACGTCGTCGAC
Source organism: Deltaproteobacteria bacterium (assembly GCA_025363655.1). Lineage (GTDB taxonomy): Bacteria > Myxococcota_A > Polyangia > Polyangiales > JADJMO01 > JANYDK01. The sequence continues at coordinate 10,813 of JANYDK010000078.1, forward strand.
GTGATCGGCGCGACGTTGGAGATCGAGCTCGCGCAAGGCCTCCTCGTGAAGGGCGTGGTCTATGCGCCCGGCGGACGAACCGCGCTCGAAGGCGCGACCGTGACGTTGATCACCGATGCTGGGCTCCGGCGCGTGACGAGTGACAAGGACGGGCGATTCTCTTTCGCAGATGCGGCCAAGGGAGATGGCGTCGTCGAAGTGCGCGCGAAGGGGGCGGCGCCGATCAAAGTCCCCGTCAGCATCACGCCCAAAGGGTCGATTCCCGAGGTCGATCTCGGGCGGCTCGAGATGCTCGCGGCCGGGACCGTCGAGGGCGAAGTGGTCGACGAAAAGGGGCGACCGGTTGCCGGAGCCCGCGTCGCTCGTGATCGCGCGCCGACCTACGTACCAGCGACCGGAGCACCTCAAGGCGTCGCCATCAGTGACGCGAGCGGCGCCTTCAAGCTGGTCGACGTCGCGGCTGGTTCGGCTGAAATCGAGGCCTATTCGGCTGACGTCGGGCGCGGGCGCAGCGAGATCGTCCGCATCGACGAGGGCCGGACGCTGACGCACGTGAAGATCGTCCTCCACCCGACCGCGCCGACGGGCGATGGAACCGACCTCGCGCCTGGGGGTGTGGCGATCACGCTCGCCGAGGAAAACGGCAAAATCACGGTCGCCAAGGTGGAGAGTGGCTCCGAGGCCGAGCGCGCTGGGCTCCTCGAAGGCGACGAGATCGTCTCCATCGATGGAGCGGCGCCGACCACGCTCGGGGTGGCGCGGGCGCGACTCTCGGGTCCGCTCGGGGAGGACGTCGTCGTCCGGTTGCGCCGCGGCGGCTCGGAGAAAGACCTTCGCGTCCCTCGCGAGGCGATTGTGCACTAGCTCGCCAGAGCCCCTCTTTTCGCGTGTTTCGTTCCCACGCCAAACCATCGTCGTGGACGAAGCAAGTGCCCATCGACCATCGGCACAACCACGACACGCACGCCACGCGGCGCGTGCAAAGGCCGACGATCATTGGCCTGCGCCACGATGGTTTTTTGACGTTTTCCGGGACCAGCGCCAATACCCGTTCGGTAATGGCGCCGCTTCCTTCACCGATCACGCGGATCGTCGGATGGTCGGGGCCTCTGCCGATCGGGCGTCTTGCGCGCGCGCATGCGCCCGACCTCGGTCGCACTCTTGCACAGCGCCACGAATCCTCATCGATCGTCGTCCTGGGCCCCCGTTCAGGCGCCCGATTCGTTTCACATGTAAAGCAAGACGGTGATACCGTCCCGCGCGCGTGCTGTCGCACGCCGTTCCCCAACGTGTCGTTCATCGTTCTCTTGGAGGCCTTCATGCGTCGCGTTCGTTCTCTGGTGGCCGCCCCCGTCGGCGTGAGCACGCTGCTTCTCGCTGCGGCGGCCATCGCCCAAGTCGCGCCTCCTCCTCCGTTGCCGGGCCCCGCGCCTGCGCCGACCGCGGCGACTCCGCCTCCTGCGCCGGTTCCTGGACCGACCGCAGCTCCCGCGCCTGCACCGGCTCCGGCGCCTGCTCCCGCGCCCGGCCCTGTAGCCGCACCTGCCGCTGGTGCGGGTGGTGGCGCCGTCGTGACGATGGATGGAACGAGCGCAGGCGTCGCTGCCGAAGGGGAAGGCACCGCGGCTCCGACCGATCAGGAATCGCGCGACGCCTCGATGCACGAGACGATGACGGCGTGGGGACCGACGGGTCTCCTCCACACGCCGAGCGCGCTCACGCGTGAAGCCGGCACCTTCGCCGTCGGTCTGATGATCGACTGGTTCAAGGTCTCGGGCTTCCTCTGCACCGCCGAACACCCGTGCAACAACGGCACGAGCACCTCCGACACGGCCTCGCACATCGGCGCGGTCGCGGGCGTCTCGGCGACGTTGATTCCGGGCCTCGAGGCCTACGGAACCGGTCGCGTCTACGCGAACAGCAACGACCAGGGCAAGCCGCAGCTCCTCCAGGTGCTCGGCGATCTCACCCTCGGCCTCAAGTTCGTGAAGCCGCTCGGCTCCGGCGTGATGAACGTCGGTGGCGGCGCCGAAGCGATCTTCCTCAACGGCACCGGCGGAATCGGCCTCTCCGGTCAGGGCACGAGCTTCCGCCTTCGCGGCCTCTTCACTGCGGCGCTCGACAAGAACGGCGGCCCGCCGCTCCGCTTCCACCTCGGCCTCGGCTACTACTTCGACAACTCCGGCAAGGTCGTGAGCGACGTCGAAGACGCTCGCACCGCGCGCCTCGGATCGCGTCAGGTGATCAGCCGCATCGAGCGCTACGGCCTCGGCATCAACAAGGTCGACCGCTTCGAAATCGGCTTCGGTCCCGAGTACATGCTCGCCAAGGACAAGGTCCGTCTCTTCGCCGAGTACACGATGTGGCTCCCGGTCAACCGCCAGAGCTACGAGTGCCCGAAGCCCGGTGACATCACCGTTCAAGGCGGCGGCACGGGTCGCAGCGACGAGTGTCTCGCCGAGCAGGGCTTCAGCTACCTGCCGTCGAAGGTGACCCTCGGCGCCAAGTTCTTCCCGTTCGATGGCGGCATGAAGGGTCTCTCCTTCCTCACGGCCTTCGACCTCGGCGTCACCGGCACCTCGAAGTTCATCAGCGAGGTCGCTCCGCAGGCTCCTTGGACCCTCTGGCTCGGCGTCGGTCTCACCGCCGACTCGAACGAGCCGGCCCCGAAGATCGTCGAGAAGTCGGTCGAGAAGATCAAGGAAGTCCAAGTCGGCACCGCGCTCGTCCACGTGAAGGGCTTCGTCCACGAGACGGGCACCAACACGCCGATCCCGAACGCGATCGTCAGCTACCCCACCGGCGGCATCATGCCGGTCGCGACGGGCGCAGACGGTATCTTCGGCGACGACGTCCCGCCGGGCGCTTACCAGTTCAGCATCAAGGCCGACGGCTACAAGGACGGCGTCTGTGGTGGCAACGCGCTCGCCGCCGCTGCTCCGGGCGCTGCTCCGGTGCCGCCTCCCCCGCCGGTTCCGGGTGCGCCGCTCAAGCCGCCGACTCCGGGCGTGCTCGAGGTCGACTGCGCGCTCGAGGCTTTGCCGAAGGTCGGCAGCGTCTCGGTCTCGATCATCGACGTCGAAGGCGGCGCGCCGATCGCCGGCATCGCCGTCACCGTCACCGATGCTGCGGGAAGCAACCCGAAGAGCTTCACCAGCGACGGCAACGGTGTCGTTCGTATCGAGGCGTTCATCCCCGGGATGTACTTCGCGACCATCGACGCCGAAGGCTTCTTCGCGACCAAGGGCACGTTCGAGGTCAAGGTCCGCGAGGATCTCAAGGCCACCGTCTCGCTCCGCCCGCGCCCGAAGGACAAGCTCGTCACGATCGACAAGACCGAGGTGAAGATCAAGCAGCAGGTGCACTTCGCCACCGACAAGGCGACCATCCTCGGTGACTCGATCGGCCTCCTCGAAGAGATCGCCGACGTGCTCATCCACACGCCGCGTCTGAAGAAGATCGAGATCCAGGGCCACACCGACAACACCGGTACGCCCGAGCACAACATGCAGCTCTCGATCGATCGCGCCGAGGCGGTGCGGAAGTTCCTCGTCGATCACGGCGTCGAGGCGAGCCGCATCGAGTCCAAGGGCTTCGGCGACAAGAAGCCGATTTCCCCGAACATCAACGAGGCTGGCAAGGCGAAGAACCGCCGCGTGCAGTTCCTCATCGTCGATCAGGACGCTCCGCCGCCCGATCCGAAGGCGAAGCCGAAGAAGTAACTTTCGGTTTCGTCAGTGGCGTGAGGAGTGAGGGCGAGGCTTCGGTCTCGCCCTCCTTCTTTTTGTCGCCTACGCTGACTCCGTGGAGCAGCAGCCCTACCGCGAGACGGCCGTCCTAGGCCTCGTCGCCGACGATCCGCTCGCCTATGCCCGCGCGCGCGGTGCGCTCTGCGTCGCCTACGACGTCACGCGCGCTCCGCTGCTCACACCGCGCGCATGGCTCGCACAAGTGGCGTCGATCGAAGGTCGCTCGTCGGACGATGCGGATGGGCTCGCAGATGCGCTCACGCGTGAAGCCGGGCTTCTCCCACCAGGTGCGGGAGCGAACCTCGCTTCGCTCGATGCGTGGCATCGAACGCTCCTCTCGCTCGCCGAGGCGGCGGTGCAAGCGCGGGCGCGGCCGTGCGTGAATGGGTCGTTCGAAATCACGGTCGTCGTCCCCGAGCCGCCCCTCGCCTGGCCAGTACGCACCGATGCACGCCGCGCTGCAGTGCGCCTTCTCGCTGGCACCGAGGTCATCCTTCACGCGCGTGAAGCTTGGGAGCTCGCGCCGCACGTCGAGCGTGACTTCATCGTCGGCGAATCCGGCGCGTCGTTCGTTCCGCCGGACGGAAGCCGATCGCTCCTCACCCGCGTCTACGGCAGCGGCGAACCCTACCGTGCGTTCCGGGAAGCCCTCGATTCGCTCGGCGTCGAGGTGCAGGGCGGGCCGATCGCGCACGTGCTCTGCGTACCGAAAGGCGTCGGACCACGCGAGGTGCTCGCGGCCGCGTACGGCGTGGGCCTCGACATCCTCGAGGTACGTGACGTCTTCGACGCTCCGCGCGCGATCTGAGCGAGCTCTCCGATTCTTCGATTAGGCGTGGGAGAGCCCCATCGCTCCCGTCGTCAGCCAACGGTTCACCACCTCGCAGGCGGCGAGCGCTGCCGCCTTGTGGTGTGCGCGCCATTCTTCGCGACCCGTCGAACCCACGGTGTTGGAGACGCCGAGCACGCCGGCGAAGGGGACCTGCTGGAGCGCGCAAGCATTGGCGATCGCGAAGGCCTCGAGGTTCTCGAGCGCACATCCAGTGGCCGCGCCGAGTCGGATGGCGAGCGGATCGTCGGTCGTGATGATGAGGGTGTTGGCGACGTCGTGTTGCGGGGGACGACCTGCGGCGAGCCCGAGGGAGAGCATCGGTTGGCACTCGAGTAGACGCGCCATCGGTTCGGGAATTGCGCCGCGACCCTCGACTTCGGTCGGGTCAACGAGCATCGCGCGCTTCACGACGACCGCGTCGCCGAGGACGGGTGTCGCGCCCGGATAGACCCCGCAGGTGCCGACGAGGATGACCGCGCGTGGGCGGAGGTGCAGCAGGCGCGCGGCCGTTCCTGCTGCGGCATTGGGCAGGCCGACGCCGACCGTTTTGCAGACGACCGACACTCCGGACACGGTGCCTGCGAGCTGTTCGCCGAGGTGCCGTCGCATGCCGATGAGCTCGGGTGGATACGCGGCGATGACGAGCAGATCCAGCGCGCTGGCGCTCGCTTCCGAGGGAAAGGCGGAGTTCGGCATCGACTCGAACACCATAGTTGCTCGTCGGATGGTCACCAAGGTGCTCGGCCTGCGCGCACGCAAGTCTGCGTCGAGCTCGGTCGAGAAGTGGGCTTCCCGTGAGTTTTCGGTGCATGAAAACGAGGTGGACGAGCCGCCGCGCACCCAGCCGATTCGCCGGCAAATCGAGGGCTATCTCACGTATCTCGAGCACGAGGCGCGCGCCGCGCGTCGTACGGTCGAGCACTACGGTCGCGATCTCGCGGGGCTCGCGGCGCACCTCGAAGACAATCCCTCCCCGCGGCGTGACGACGGACAAGGAGCCGCGGCCATCGACGTGCTCGCGCTGCGTGGGTGGCTCGGGGCGCAGGCACGTCGCTGTGGAACCACGACCATCGCTCGTCGCATCAGCGCGGTACGCGGGCTCTTTCGCTGGCTCCGCAAACGTGGCGAGGTCGCCCGCGATCCCGCAGCGGAGCTCGCGTCGCCGAAGGTTCGGCGCCTCTTGCCGCACGTGCTCAGTGTCGAGTCGGCGACGTCGCTCGTCGAAGCACCCGTGCCCCTGCCGAAGAAGACGCCAAAGGCACGCGCAGAGAGTGAGGCGACGGCGCGACGCGATCGCGCGCTCCTCGAGCTCCTCTATGGTTCGGGATTGCGCGTCGGTGAGGTGAGTGGCCTCGATCTCGACGCTGTCGATCTCGACTCCGGGGTTGCACGTGTGATGGGCAAGGGATCGAAAGAACGCATGGTCCCGCTCGGGCCACCTTGCATCGCCGCCATGCGCGCCTGGCTCGCGGTGCGACCTCGCTTCGTCGGTGAAGGTGAGCGAGCCGTTGGTGGTGGCGGCAGCGGTACGAAGTCCGTCTTCGTCGGTCGTCGCGGGACGCGGCTCGGCGTGCGTCGCATCGAGTCTCTGGTGCACGCGTATGGCGCGTTCGCCGGCCGTTCCGATCTCCATCCGCACGCGCTTCGACATACATGCGCGACCCATCTCCTCGAAGGCGGCGCCGACTTGCGCTCGATTCAAGAGCTACTCGGGCACGCCAGCCTGACGACGACGCAGCGCTATACGCACGTGTCGATGGAGCACGTCACGAAGCAATACGATCAGGCGCATCCGCTCGCGAAATCGCCTGCGAAATGAGTCACCAGAAGGCGCGGACGATGAAGTCGACGCCGACCATCCAGTTGCCTTCGCCGCCCGCCGTCGGCCAGCGCCTGCCGCCGTGGAAGCCGACGCCGACGCGCCACGCAGGTCGCCACGAGTCGTCGACGGTGAAGAGCAACTGCGCGAGCGCATCGACGCCGACCAAGCTGTGGGTGGTGCCGCCGAAGGACTCGACGGTGTAGAGCGGATCGAGGCCGAAGCGGAAGGTGCCGATGCCTCCGAGCGAAGTTCGCGTCGCCAACTCGAGCCCGAGCGAATATTGCGTGGCGTGCGCGTCGGCTCCATTGACCGGAAATCCCGCTACGCCTGCCACCGCGCCGACGTCGATCCAGGTCCAGCCGAGGCCGTAGGCGGCGGTGAACATCGGGCCGTAACCGGTGCGATTGAGAAAGGTCGCGGTGCCGAGACGTGCTTCGAGGAACGTGTGTAGGTCGGTCTTGTCGCCGGCTGGACGCTTCGGCGGAGGGAGCTCGGCCGGCGGTGGCGCGCTTCCCGGTGGAGGCTCCGGGGCATAGGCGACGGGAGGAGGCTCTCCTTCGGCACCTTCCAGAGGCGCGTCGTCGGCATGGGCGACGGCAGGCATGGCGCAGGTGACGATCACCGCCGCGGCAGCAGAACGGGAGAACCGAAGGCGGGTCATGGCCTCGTGCATTCCAACCCTCGTGCCAGCGGCCGATCGACGCATTCCACGGAAAACCACGGCCCATCGCGCGCGAGTGTGTCCACGCGTTCGCGCCCGGCCGCGGTGGCGATCCTAGGAGCCGCTCGAAGTGACGCCTAGCGTTTGGCGTCGGCGAGGTCGGCGTCGACCTGCTCTTGCGGTGAGCGACCTGGCCGGACGGCGACGATCGCGCCACCCGCGACGAAGACCTCGGTCGCGATCGGTCGGACGTTGTACGTGCTCGCCATCGACCGACCGTAGGCGCCGATGTCGCGGATGGCGACCTGCTCGGGCGGCGGATCGGGGAGGGAATACTCGCCGAAATCGTCGGAGGATTCGCAGACGGGGCCGGCGACGCGCCAGGTGCGCGAGGTCAAGCTCGCGTCGACGACCAGTGGCTCGATGCGATGGCGTGCTTGGTAGAGCGCAGGGCGGATGAGGTCGTTCATGCCGGCGTCGATGAGGAGCCAGCGGCGCTCTCCCGAGCGCTTCGGCTGAATCACCGACGACACGAGGACGCCGTGCGCGGCGACGATGGCGCGCCCCGGCTCGATGACCATCCCGAGCGATTCGAACCCACGTCGATCGAGCTCGGCGCGCGCGGCGTGGACGAACTCGGGCGGCGCGATCGGTGACTCCTCGTAGCCATAGGCGATGCCGTAGCCGCCGCCGGGATCGAGGTATTGCAGGGAAAATCCCGAGCCGTTCACGCTCTTGCCGAGATCGCAGAGGATGCCGACGCACGCGAGGTACGGCGTCGTGCTCATCAATTGCGAGCCGACGTGCGCCGAGAGGCCGACGAGTCGGAGCGCGGGCGCGCTGCGGAGGGCGTCGAGGGCGCGACCTAGATCTTCGCGGGCGATGCCGAACTTGGCTTCGTCGTGGCCGGTGGCGATGTGCGCGTGGGTGTCGACCTCGACGGACGGGTTGATGCGCAGCGCGAGGTCGACCTTCTTCCCGAGCGCGCGTGTGCGGGCGGCGATGCGCACGATCTCTTCGACGCTTTCGGCGTGGATCGATTTGATGCCGGTGCCGATCGCGAGGTCGAGCTCGTCGTCGCGCTTGGCGACGCCGCTGTAGACGATCTTCGCCGGCGATGCGCCGCAGCCGAGCGCGAGCCGGAGCTCACCGCCGGAGACGACGTCGATTCCGCAGCCTTCGGCGAGGATGCGGCGGACGATCGGTGGCGCGCCGTTGGCCTTGATCGCGTACGCGCAGAGGCCGTTCTCACCGAGCGCATCGACGAGCGCTCGGGCGGCGTCACCGATCGCGTCGAGATCGTAGACGTACGCCGGAGAGCCGATCTTCGCGTCCCGCAGCAGATCGGCGACAGGTTTGGTGTTGCAGGTCAGCACCCCGCGTCCGTCGCGGGCGATGCCGAGCGGTGCAGGAATCATCGAGACGCGGTCGGTCGAGTCCGCATCGGTGCGGGGCGGCGTTGAGTCCATGACGGACGACCCATAGTCCTCTGGCCGTACGGACGCATCTCCGCCACCCCGGGCGACCCGTGCTATAGCGTTCGCCCCCTCGCTCTTCGACTTTTCCCGCGCACTTCGGCCCCGGAGGGCCCTTCCTGCTCATGGCATTGCAACTCAAGCCCGGCGGCGAAATCGACGCCTATTGCACGTCGTGCCGGACCGACAAGGTCCACCGAATCATCGCGCTGGTCGGCAACACTCCGAAGAAGGTCGAGTGCCTCAGCTGCAAAGGGCACCACCTCTATCGCGCCACGCAGGCCCAGAAAGACGCTGCCGCTGCTCACAAGCGCGCGAGCAAGGGCGACACCTCTCCGGCCAAGCCGACCGCACGCGCCACCCGCGCCGGCGCGCTCATCCGCGCCAAGGCGGAAGATCTCGCGGTCACCTGGGAAAAGGCGATCACCGGCAAGCCGTTCGAGCAGTTCAAGCCCTACCGGCTCGACCGCACCTTTTCCAAGGGAGAGCTGCTTCGCCACGCCAAGTTCGGCGAGGGCGTCGTCACCACCATTCTCGATGCGCACAAGTGCGAAGTCCTCTTCAAAGAGGGCATGAAGACGCTCGCGCAGGCGCTCCAACTCACGTCCTAGGCTCGCGCGGATGCCGCGGGTCGTCGTCGTCGGCTCGGGGGTCGCCGGCCTCTTCGTCGCGCTGCAAGCGGCCAAGCTCGGTGCGCCGGTGACGCTCGTCGCCGGTCGTGCCGGAGCGAGCGCACTCGCGTCCGGAGCCTGGGATTCCGCGCTCGATTCGGGCGCTGCGGCCGATTCGCTCGACGCTGCCGATCTCGAAGCCGTGCGTGCGTTCCTCGCGGACGCACCGATCACCCTCGGCCAAGCGCGCATCGTGACGACAGCCGGCGTCGTTCGTTCGTGCTTCGGGCGCGACGAGGCGGTGCTTGGTGTCGTACTTTCGGCGCCGATCGTCGTCCCGCGCGTTTCGGTCTCGAGCTGGGATGCCGACGCGATGGCTGCATCCCTCGATGAACAGGCCCGTGCTTGTGGCGGAAGCGCACGCGCGGTCGATGCCGACTTGTTCGACGCCACGTCACTTCTGCGGGCTCCCCTCGGCGACGTCGCTGTTCGATTCGAGGATGAGGCTGCCCTCGAGCGACTCGGCGAACGTCTGCGCGCCCTTCGCGAGGTCGTCGGTGAGGAGGCGCAAGTTCTCTTGCCTCCGATCCTCGGCGTCGCACCTCGCGTCATTCGGCGACTGCGCGAGGTCGCGGGCGATCGCCTGGGCGAGACGCTCGGCGATCCTGGTGGCGTTGCTGCCGCTCGTTTTCGCGCTTGGTCGCGCGCAGCGATGTCGAAGGCCGGCGTCCTCGTGAAGGAAGGCGACGTGCGCTGCGTGGCGCAGAAAGAAGTCACGCTCGCCGATGCCAGCACGATCGACGCCGATCGGGTCGTCCTCGCGCTCGGTGGTCTCGTGACCTCGGGGCTCGCCTATCGAACGGGTGAGCACGACGATGCGCAGCTCTTTCCTGCCGCGAGCGTGGCGCCGCTGCACCTCGGCATCGTCGTCGACCACTCGCCCGAGATTGCGCTCGTCCTCGACGGCAGGCCGATCGAGCCGGCGGGTTCGCTCTCGGGAGCCGACGCCGATCGATGGTTTGCCGGCGCCGCTCCGGCCATCGTGCGCGCGGGTCTTCCCGTCGATGCGCACGGCGCCGTCGTCGATCGCACGAGCAAGCCGAGCCGTTGGCTCTTCGCCGCGGGCGATCTCGTCGCTGGGCAATCGCGCACGTTGCTCGCTGCCGCCTGCTCGGGCGTGCGGGCAGGTCGATCAGCCGCGGGCTGAGGTCAGCGTCAGCGAGACGCGCCCTCGGCGACCGCGCGCTCGCGCTCGCGGACCTCGAGGCGATATCGGCTGTTCGCGGTCTCGATGTAGAAGACGTCGCGACCGGCGAGGCGCAGCACGCGGCGCACCGGCGTCGTCACGTACTCGTGCAGGCCATCGGGGAACTCGATGACGACCACCGAGCCACGACGCGGCGCGCGTACGAGCCTACCGACGACGGCCCGCGATCCATGTCCAAGCTTGCGCAGCACGACCTGCACGAGTGAGAGGCTAGCACCGCCGCGCGCCGCGTCCATGACTGCGTCGGAGGAGATAGTCCGTCCGCGAAGGAACAGGCGTGTTTTCAAGCGCTTTCATCCCAGCGCGGGCGGAGCGTTTCACTCCGCTGCACGAGCGAGCGGGTCAGCGCGCGCAGCGGAAGCCGACTTCGCCTGCTGCTTTGGCTGCGTCGGCGGCGCCCGGTCCACCGCCCGCCTCGGTCATGAGGTCGCCGGGCTGGAGGAAAATCTTGTCGTCGCTGTTCACGTCGCTGCCGCGCAGATACTTGTTCTTCTTCGTCGGCGTGTCGGTCGACGTCCACTCTTGCGCGTTGCCGGCGAGATCGAAGTTCCCGTAGGGGCCCTTGTCGTACGGCGAGGTGCCGACCTCGACGAGATCGGCGCCCGTCTTTCCTGCGGCGAGATCGCGGAGCTCGGGCGAGCCAGCCTTGGGCCAGGTGTTGCCCCACGGAAAGATCTGATTCGAGGGACCCTTCACCGCCGAGTCCCACTCGATCGTCGACGGCACGTGACCGCCGATGGCCGTGCAGTAGCCGTCGGCAGCTTCGTAGGTGACCCACGTCACCGGCAGCTTGCCGTCTTTGGCGCCAGGCTTGAGCGTGGCGAAGTTCTGCAGCGGCTTCTTCCCGTCCTTGTTGCTCGCGAGGTAAAGCGCGTACTCCTCGCGCGTCACTTCGTGCTCGTGGAGCTCGAGCTTGCCGCCGATGGAGTGGAACGGGTTCAGCGTTTCGGTCTGCTTTTTCCAGTCCGTCGCCGGTTCGGGGGGCGTCGCCGGATCGTCGCTCGGCTTCGGCTTCGGCTTCGACTTGGTCGTCGTCGGCTCGGCGGTCGTGGTGTCGGTGGCCGTCGGGGTGGTCGGCGTCTTCTTCTCGTCGCCGTTGCCCTTCATGATGACCGCAGCGGCGATGCCACCGCCGACCACGATGAGACCAGCGACGACGATGAGCCCGATGGGTGGCCCCTTCTTCACCGGCGGTAGTTGCGGTTGGATGGGAATCGCGCCCGAAGGATGCGACTGCCGGTAGTCACCGACGATTTGCGTCCCGCCAGCGAACGACACGCGTTCGGTCGACGGTCCCGCTTCGCCCTGCATGCCCGGCATCGGCGTCACTTGCGTGCCTGCAAAGGCAGCGTCGTCGTGGCGCGCGGGCGTGATTTGCGGCGCGGGGTACGGCGTCACTCCCGGGTTCGGCGTGTACGCGTTCATCGCGCCCGGCGTCATCAGCGGAGGCTGCGGCGTGACGTAGAGCGTGGCCATCGGGTGCGAGCCACCACCACCCGGCGTGACGTTGACGACAGGTGGCGCGGTGACGTCGTAGTTGCCAGGGCTGCTGATGTTGCTCGGTCGCCCCATCGCGATGCCGAAGACGCTCGCGAGATCGCTCACCGCTTGCCCCGCGGAGGCGTATCGCTCGTTCGGCGCGCGCACCACGCAGTGCCCGAACCAAGTGTCGAACGCGTGCGGGAGCTGCACGCCGACCGACGCCGCGCGCTGCACCGGCGACGTGAGCGGGTCCATCAAGATTTGACGATAGAGCTGCTGCAGCGACTCGCCCTGCCAGTAGCTGGTGCCGGCGAGCATGCGGAAGGCGAGGAGGCCCATCGCCCACACGTCCGTCGCCGCCGAGACGTGGCCGAGCTTGTCGGTTTGCTCGGGGGCCATGTAGAGCGGAGTGCCCGCGGCCTGCGTCGCGTTGGTGACCGCGCCCTGGATGAGCTTGGCGATGCCGAAGTCGAGGATCTTCGCGCGCAGCGTGCCGTCTTCGCGCTGCGTGAGATAGATGTTTTCGGGCTTGAGATCGCGGTGGATGATGCCGCGCTGGTGGGCCTTGTCGAGCGCGCGCGCGACCTGCGCGAGGATGTCGATGGTCTCGGGCGGAGAGATGCGGCCGACGCGTTGCAGGCGATCGCCGAGCTCTTCTCCGCGGAGCAGCTCCATCGTCAGGAAGGGCACCTGCGATTCGGAGTCGACGCCGGCATCGAGCACTTCGACGACGTGCTCGGTCTCGAGCTCGGCTCCGATGAAGACCTCGCGTTGGAAGCGCGCGCGCGAGTCCTCGGACGTGAGGAGCGACGGGTGCATGATTTTCAGCGCCCGCCTTCGTCGCGTCGAGGAGTCTTCGACCTCGTAGACCGCACCCATGCCACCGGCACGGATGAGGCGAACGACGCGATAGCGCCCCGCGAAAGAGGCGCCGGTGCGGAGTTGCTGGAGCTCTTGGGCCATCGCTTCTCAGGTCGTCAGTTCGACTTCGCGCAGCGGAAACCGATCCAGTCGGAGCCCTGCTTGGTGTACCAGCGGCCGAACGCGCGCAGCGTGAACGACTTGTCGTTCCAATTTCCTCCGCGGATGACGTGGAGATCTTGATCGTTGGTCTTCGGGCCCTGCGGATCGCTCGAAGCGCCAGCGTCGTAGTCGCCGAAGAAGTCGTAGACCCACTCCTCGACGTTGCCGCCCATGTCGAGCGCGCCCGACCAGGAGACGCCCGCCGGGTGCGTGCCGACGACCTGCGTGCTCGATGCGCACTTCTGTTTCCCGTCGGGGCTGAAGGCGGCGTACGTGCAGCTCGGCTCGTTTTTCCCCCACGGGAACGTGCGTCCGGTGTTCCCGCGCGCGGCGTACTCCCACTCGGCTTCGGTCGGGAGTCGCTTGCCGGCGAAGCCGCAGAAGCGCTTGGCATCGCTCCATTCGACGCAGTTGACGGGGTGCCCTTCGCGGCCAGGCACGTTGTAGTTGCAGTTCATCGACATGAGGAGGAGCGGAGGCGCGCACTTGCCGCCGTCGACGCACTTCTTGTAGTCGCCGACGGTCACTTCGTACTTGTCGATTTGGAACGACGAGACGTTGACCGAGTGCACCGGGCTCGAGAGCGTGTCATCGGTGCTGCCCATGTCGAACTTGCCGCCTTGCACCTTGATCATCGAGCCGAGGTCGTTCGGCGCCGGGACGTTGGGCGCGGGCTCGGGCGGGGCGATGACGATGGGCGGGGGCGTGACCGCCGTCACCTCTTCCTTCTTCAAGAGCTCGGGCGCAGACGTCGGCGTCGGGCCTTCGGCGCAGCGGAAACCGAGCCAGTTTTGGCGGGTCGTGGCGTCGACGGGCTCACGACGAACGGAGTGCATGTCCTTCGGCGAGGAGAGGTCCCACGAACCACCCTTGACCGTGTGACGACCGAGCGCAGATTTTTGCTCGGGCGCGTAAGGGTTGGCGCCGTTGGCGGGGAGCCCGCTGAAGTTGCCCCAGTAGTCGAACGTCCACTCTTCGACGTTGCCTGCGAGATCTTGCGCGCCGAACGCGGAAGCGCCCGCCGTCTTGGTGCCGATCGGCGTCGTGCCGTCACCGCACCCGGGACTGACCGGACCGGCGCCGGAGAAGTTGGCGAGCTGGCAGGTCGGATCTTTCGCGCCCCATGGGAAGACGTTGTTCTTGGTGCCGCCCTTGGCCGCGTACTCCCACTCGGCCTCGGTCGGGAGGCGCTTCTTCTTGAATTTGCAGAAGGCCTCGGCCTCGTAGAACGTGACGCAGTTCATCGGATGCGCCTTGCGATTCGTTCCCCAGTTGCAGCGGTTTCCGCCGCTGACCATGGTGTCGAGATCTTTCGGGGGCGCCTTGCAAGAGCCGGCGGTGACGCACTTCTCGTACTCGGCGACGGGCACCTCGTACTTGTCGAGCTTGTAGTCGCCGACGGTGACGGCGTGCTGCGGGCCCGCGTCGTTGTCGTTGAAGTCGCTCGACCCGGCGATGAAGGTGTTGCCCTTGATCGAGAGCGGGATCGCGTAGTCGGCAGGGACGACGCCCGAGAGGCACTTCGGTTGCCCCGGTCCCCCGCACTTCGAGTTGTTGTTGGAGGAGCCGGAGCACCCCACCATCTTCTGCGCGGGAGCGCAGTGGGCGCCGCCGGCCGGGCCGACGCTGGTGAAGCACTTGGGGCAATCACACGTGCCCGAAGCGTTGACCGTGCCACCGGGTCCGCAGTGCGAGCCTGCATTCGAGGCGTCGATGGGACACAGGTAGACGAGCATTCCGAGCAGACAGATGCCGAAACCTCGAGCCGTGCGCGACGTGGTCATGATCGCAAACTCGCTCCTTGCCCTGGTGGGGCCAACACTCCCTCTCGCGTCGTGACGTCGTCGAACTTATCGCGTTCGCGCGCCCGCGTCTGCCGTTTGGTCGATCAGTTTTTGACCGGCTTTTCCATCAGCTTGAGCGACTCGCGCGCACCATCGGCCAGCTTTTTGGCGTCCGCGCTCCTCGCGGGATCCATCCCCGCGAAGGTGGACACTTTGTCCAAACGTGCGATTGCATTTTCGTAGGCCTTCTTCTGCTCGGCGGGACCGTACGAAGGATCGCTTCCGTCGGGGAGGAAGGTCTGGGCGGCGTCGAGGGAGAGGAGGGCAGCGTCGAAGGCGGCGGCGGCGGCGATGGCCCCCTTGCCCTTGGCGAGACCATCGAGCGGCGCCAAATCGTAGCCGGTCTGCGCTTTGGTCACGAGCGGATCGCCGAGCTTGGCCTTGGTCGACGACGGTCCGAGGAGCGCGAGATCGACGCCGATGCGGAGCTGATCGAGCGGCGCTTTCGGCTTCTTCCAAGTCACGACCGCTTCGGCGTCGGGTCGTGATCCATAGGCAAGCGCCATGCGCGTGCGTGCGAGTGCGACTGCGCTCTTGTGGGCATCGTCGAGCTTCTTGTCCTTCTCGAGCTCGAGGCGAAGCGCAGAGACGATGCCTCGGTTCTCGGCCATCGCCTCGACCACCGCCGTCGAGAGGAGCTCACCCGGCGAGGCACGTTCCAGGGATGCGTAGACGGCCCACGGCGGCAGCGCGGCCGCCACGATCGTCGCCGGCGTCGCCTTCGGGGGGAGCTTCTCGGCCGGCATCGCCAGATCGAGGACGCGCGTCGGACGAATTTCGAAGCCCGGCGTGCTGCGGAAGAACTCGAGCATCGGCTGGAACGAGGGGAGGTTCTTCACGAGGATGCCGTCGCGCACCGCGATGCCGAGGCCGGCGAGGGCAATCTGCTGGGCGCGATCGACGAGCGGCGCCGTCTGTTCGTTGAGCTTCGCCAAGTACGTGGTGGGGAGGTCGGGATCCTTCGCCTTCAGCGTTTTGATCTCGTCGGGGAGCGGCGTCGCGCGAATCTCCTTGGCGAGCGCGAGCCACGCGTCGGCGATTTCGAAGCGAACGAGCACGGCGATCTCGGCAGGCGCGCCCTTGGCGAGCTGGATCGCGTCCGACTCCTGCTTCTCGATCGCGTCACGCCAAGCGACGAGCGTGGCGATCGCAGCGTCCTTCGCCGCCGGATCGACCTCCGCCTTGGCGAGCAGGTCGAACGTGCCCTTGGCCGGCCGAAGACGCGCCAGTCGTGACGCACCGACGAGCGCACGAGCAGCCGCTTGATGCGCGGGGAGGCCTTCTTTTCCGTGGATTTCCAAGATTGGAACGAGGATCGCTTCGGCGCAGGTCATCGGCGCCAGCTCGGCGCGGACGACGTCGGCGACGAGGAGCGGCACGCGCTCGCAATCGCTCAGCGATCGCAGCGCGGCGTCACGTGTCGCCGTGTCACCTTTGAGCTCTGCGCTGGCCGCAGTGGCGAGCACGTCGAGGGCCGCCTTCGAGTCGCCGCACGCTTTCTTCGACTCCACCGAAGGCTTGACCTCGAGGAAGGCTTTGCAGCTCGCCGGCGTCTCCGACACCTGCGGCGCGACGACGGGAAGAGGCGCGGGCGGCGGCGGCGTGAGCGTCGGCGCAGGCGCAGGCGGCGGCGGCGCTTGCACGCCGGGCCCCGTCGCAGCGGCACCTCCACAAGCAACGACCGGCAACGAAAGGGCGGCGACGACGAAGAGCGAGCGGCGCATGGTCACGGGATATCGCAGACCTCCAGGGGCGTCGCGGGTTCCCGTGACGCAAGTCGCCAAATGCCCCTGCGCGAAGCCGGTTACGCGCTTTGGCGAAACTCGACGCTCTGCTAATCTGCGCGCCTCGTGAGCTGGGTCGTGGCTGGTCGTGAAGGAGTGAAGTGATGCGCCTCAGGTATCCCGCCGACACCAAGACGCTGCTCTGGCTCGTGTTCGCCGCGGCGAACGCCCTCGTCGTCTGGTTCGTCCCGTCGCTGCGTCTCTACCTCTTGCCGCTCGGCTGCTACTTCGCGCTCTGCGCCGGGCTCATCGCGCACAACCACAACCACTGCCCGACGTTCAAAGACCGGCTCGCCAACGAGCTCTTGAACCACGCGGCCACGCTCTTCTACGGCTTCGCGGCGTTCAACTGGGTGCCGACGCACAACAACAACCATCACAAGTTCACCAACGCCAAGGGCGACGCGACGATCACCTGGCGCCACAGCAACAAGCACAACGTGCTCGTCGCCTTCACCTACCCGTTCATCGCTTCGGTGACGCAGATCCCGCTCATCGACGCCTACGTGAAGGAGCAGAAGCAGAAGCGTCCGGCGCTCCATCGCAGCATCATGATCCAGCTCTTCCTCTGCTGGGGGCTGCCGATCGTGCTCACGCTCGTCGACTGGCGGGCGACGGTGTTCGCGCTGTGGATTCCTCGCGCGTTCTCGCTCTACACCATCATCTATTTCAACTACATCCAGCACGTGCACTGCGATCCGTTCTCGAAGTGGAACCACTCGCGCTCGTTCACCGGCGCGTTCACCAATTGGCTCCTCTTCAACAACGGTTTCCACACCGTCCATCACATCAAGGCGGGGATGCACTGGAGCCTCGCGCCGGCCGCGCATGCCGAGATCGCCGCCAACATCGATCCGGCGCTGAACCAGCGCTCGCTCCTCGTGTGGATGTTCAAGAGCTACGTGCTCGGCACCTTCAGCGCGAAGTACGCCACGCATCAAATCGGGCGCGCCCCGTTCGATCCGCCGAGCGACGAGCCGGCGATGGTCGCGGCCGAGTAGCGAGCGTCACTTCACGTCACGCTACTTCCACCACTTGTCCCCGCGATCGCCACGCTCGCCACGATCAGCGCCGTCGTCGAGCTCGCGATAGGTGACGACGCGTGGCTCGTCGAGCGGGCGAGTCGGTGCGTTGCGACGGAGCTCGCGGAGCTTGGTGGCCGCGGCGACCTCCCCATCGACGCGCAAATTGCGCTCTATATCGCGCTCGGCGACGGCACGGGCGAGGGCGCGTTCGAGCTCGCTCACCCGACCACGCAGACCATCGCTCTCGATTTCCCGATCGGTGCGCAGCGACAGCAGTTCTTGCTCGTGGACGTCGCGGAGATCGTCGAGGGCCTTCTCGCGCGCGGCATCCACCACCTTGCGGAGCTTGGCGGTCGTCTCGTCGAGCTGCCTCGTGCGTCGTGATTCGGCTTCGCCGCGCAGTCGCTCATGCTCGACGCGCAGATCTTCGAGGGCTTGTTCTCGCTCCGCGGTCACCGACTCGAGGCGGCGTTCGAGCGCGAGGAGGCGACGATCGCGATCGGCCTCGATCCCCGAGATTTTACGGGCGAATTCTTGTTCATGGGCGCGCAGTCGGGTGTCGCGTTCGGTCTCGGCATCCCGGACGCGGCGGTCGCGTTCTTCTTCGACTTCGTGGACGCGCCTGGCGCGATCGGCTTCGGAGGCGGCGAGGCGACGATCGCGATCGGACTCGAGGATGGAGAGGCGGCGATCGCGATCGGCGGCGGCGGCGCGGAGGCGGGATTCGTAGGCTTCGGTGAGCTCGGAGATGTGGCGTTCGAGGGAGGAGACGAGGTCGGGAGAAGAGGAGGAGGGGAAGGGGGGAAGTGCGAGGGTGACCGCGGGCGCCGGCGCGAAGGCGGGTGCGGGCGCGGGCGCGGGCGCGGGTGCAAGGGCGGGCGCAGGCGCCGGTGCGAGCGCGGGCGCAGGCGTGGGCGCAGGCGCCGGCGTGGGCTCGAGGGCGGGTGCGGGCGCAGTCCAATTCTGGACGACGATGGGGCCCTCATCCGCGACGAAGGTGCCGTCTGCGAGAGATTCCCAAGTTGCGCGGGCGAGTTGGGCGAGCTTGGTTTTGAGGGCTGCGCGGGTGGGTGCGTCGGGGGAGCCGAGGGCGCCGTCGAGCTCGCGGGCGAGGAGCTCGAGGGTGGTGGCTTCGGGGCGGCAGGCGCAGAGGCGGAGCTTGGCGGTCGAGTCGGGCGTGACTTGGAGGAGGGCGTCGAGCATCGCGCGAAGGGCACGGGACGAGGCGTGCTCGTCGGCGCGGGCGGCGCCTTCGACGCGGACGTCGCCTTCGGTGTCGACGACGACGAGCTCCGGCGAGACGATTCCGCCGCCGATTTCACGGAGGCGTTGGGTCGCCTCGTGGACGACGAATCCGACGAGCTCGTGCGTCAGCGTAGCGACCCCGCAGACGGAGCCGATGGTCACGTCCGACATCCGGACCGTGTGTCTGAGTGCGGCGTCGGACATCTCGGAGTCGATCGTGGCACGACCCGCCCACGAAGGGGCAAGGAGGTCGGACCTGGAGACGAGCACGTCCGTTCAGGTTCGAATCGCCAGCGCTTTCCGGCATTCGTTCACTGGATGCGCAACGCCATTCCCTAATGCAGGCTCACCGCCGATACTGTTCGTCCGCCAATGAGCGAGCAGCAGCAGCTGGAGCAGACGCTCGATTACCTGAAGACGAGCCTGCTCGTCACCCCGAACGATCCGTACAAGCGGTTCCAGCTCGGGATGACCTTGCGCAAGCTCGGCAGGATCGACGAGGCGATCAAGGCCTTCAAACGCGCGGTCGAGCACAAGGCCGACTACGCCGAGTGCCTCTACAACCTCGGGCTCGCGCACTCCGAAAAGGAGGAGTTTCAAGAGGCGCTCGACGCGTGGCAACGCGCGACGAACGCCAAGGTCGATCACGTCGACGCGCAGCTGCAGCTCGGCAACGTCGCCACGCGCCTCGGCCGCCCGAACATCGCCACGGCGGCGTATCGCGAGGTCGCCAAACATCGCCCCGAGCTCCTCGAAGCGCAGCTCGGGGCCGCCGAGGCGCACCTCAAGCTCGAAGAATGGCCGCAGGCGCTCGCTCGATTCCAGAGCGCGGCGCGCATCGTGAACGAGTCGAACGACAAGAATCCCGAACGCGACTGCGACCTGCTCTTCAAGCTCGGCATGGTCAGTTGTCGCGTGAAGCAGTTCCCTACCGCGCGCCAAGCGTTGGAGGCGAGCCTCAAAATCAAGGCCGATCGCGTCGAGGGATGGAAGCTCCTCTCCGAAGCGCTGATCGAGCTCGACGATCGACCTCCGGCGATCGAGAGCCTGCAGAAGGCGCTCGCCTTCGACACCACGTGGCGCTCGGGTCGCATCGATTTGGCGCGGCTCCTCGTCACCCAGAAGCGCGACGCCGACGCGGTCGATGCGTTTCGTGCGGCGATCGCCCTCGGAGGTCCCGAGCCCGAGCAAGCCGAGCTCCATGCCGCGACCGCGCTCGCTTTGCAGCGTCTCTCGCGCTTCCAAGAGGCGGCCGACGCGTGGCGAGAGGTGGTCGCGCGTCGCGAAGATCACGCGCTCGATTGGAACGGGCTCGGCGTCGCGCTCAACTCGCTCGAAGCCTATCCCGAGGCTGCCGACATCCTCGAGCGTGCGACGCGCGTCGATCCGACCTGTGGCATCGCCTTCTCCAATCTTTCGATCACCTACGCCAAGCTCGGACGTCTCTCCGAGGCGGTGACCGCGCTCCAGCGCGCGATCGAGATCAGTCCCAACGACTCGACCATCCGCATGACGTACGGCAAGCACGTCTACGAGCTCGGTCGGCGGGAGCAGGCGCTCGAGTCGTTCAAGCAGGTGCTCTCGCGCGAGCCGCAGCACAACGACGCGCTCTATTGGACGGGCCGCGTCTCGCACGAGCTCGGTCTCAACGCCGAGGCGATCGAGCCGCTCAAGCAGGCCATCAAGCTGCGCGCCGATTTCGTCGATGGGTATCGCCTGCTCGGGCTCGTCTATCGCTCGCTCGGGCGACACGCCGAGGCCGCCGATTCCCTGAAGGACGCTGCTCGTCGGGTGCCTGGTGATGCCCAGTTGCAAGCCGAATACGGGCGCAGCCTCGACGACGTCGGGCGCACCGACGAGGCCATCGCCGCCTACGAGCGCTCGCTTCGCATCCTCCCCGACCAGCCCGACGTGCTCATTTGGCTCGGCGCCGCGTACGGGAAGATCGGCAAGCAAGACCTCTCGTCGGCGACGCTGAAGAAGGCCGCGGCGCTTCGTCCGGACGACCCCGAGGTCCTCGCCAAGCTCGCGCTCGTCCAGCGGGGCGGCGACGAAGCCGAGACGACGATCAAAAGGGCGCTGGAAAAAAAGCCGAATGACGCGACCCTGCACAAGGCGCTCGGCATGCTCTACGCGGATTCGGGTCGTCACGCCGAAGCGGTCGCGTCGCTCGAGCAGGCGAACTGGCTGTCGTCCGGCGATCCGGAGGTCCTCCGCAACCTCGGCATCTCGCTCCGCGCGCTCGGTCGTTTCGGAGAGGCCGTCGACGCGCTCGAAGACTCGATTCGTCGCGCGCCCGCGATCTCCGCCGCGCACTACGAGCTCGGTCGCGCGCTCCTTTCGCAAGAGAAGCAAGATCTCGCGGCGCAGCGCTTCCACGAGGCGGCGCGCCTCCAGCCCGATCACGCCGATGCGCAATTCCATCTCGGCCTGATGTACGAGCACTTCTCCCGCATCGAAGAGGCGGCCGTCGCCTACCGCGAGGCGACGCGCGCCAAGCCCGATCACGCCGACGCCTACGAGCACGCAGGTCGCTGCTACGTGAAGCTCGGCCAGCACCAAGAGGCGATCAAAGCCTTCAAGCAGCTGACGCGTCTTCGGCCGGGCAAGGCCTCGACGGCCTTCGAGCTCGGCATGGCCTACGTCGGTCTCGATCGCATGCCAGAAGCCGTCGAGTCGTTTCGCGAGGCGGTCAAGATCGATCCCGTCTTGATGCCCGCGCATCGTGCTCTCGCCGTCGCCTACATGAAGCTCGAGAAGTGGCCCGAAGCCACCGAGGCGCTGAAGCAGACGCTGCGCCTCGATGCCGCGCAGGCTCCGCTTTGGCTACAGCTCGCCGAAATCCACGGCCGCTTCGGGAGGCAAGCCGAGCTGCTCGATGCCCTTGAAAACGCGGTCGAAGGCGATCCGGGTAACGCCGCGGTGCAGCGTCGCATCGGCGTCCTCCGCGAGGCGATGGGCGACACCGACGAGGCGCTCGTCGCCTACGAAGCGGCGGTGCGCATCGATCCTTCGCTCGTCGATTGTCACGTCCGACTCGCGAGCCTCTACATCAAGGCCGGTCGCACGGTCGATGGCGTCGCATCGCTCGAGCGCGTGACCCAAGCAGGCAGCGCCGATGCGGATGCGTGGATCGAGCTCGGTCGTGGCTATCACGCGCTCAATCGTCCGAACGAGGCGTGGGACGCGGTTCGTCGTGGCATCGAGCTGCGTCCAGACAACGGTGCGGCCTACGTCCTCCTCGGGGGTTGGTACGCCGCCTCCGGGTACCATCGCGAGGCGGTCGAGGCGTACGAAGCGGCGGTTCGTCATCGCGCCGGTCCCGAGGTGCAGCTCGCGCTCGGGCTCGAGTACGCCACGCTCGATCGTCACGCCGAGGCGATCGAAGCCTTCCGTCGAGTCATCCAGCCGATGACGTTGCCGATGAGCTCGCAGGCGAGCGAGGCCGACATCGCCAAGGCCTACTTCGAAACGGGGCGCTCTTTCGAGGCACTTCAGCGCTGGAGCGACGCCTTCGAATCGTACAAGGGTTACCTCCACCTCCGCCCGACCGACGTCGAAGCCCACTATCGCGGCGGGCTCGCGCTGCAGCACTTGCGGCGCTTCGACGAGAGCGTCGTCATGTTGCAGCGCGGCCTAAAGCAGTGGCCCGATCACGGCCACTCTTGGTACGCGCTCGGCGCTTCTCTCTTCCAACTCAACAGGCCGACCGAGTCGGTCGCCGCCTTCGAAGAAGCGGTCAAGCACACGCCCGACGACTCTGGCCTGCGCGCCGCGCTCGGCTTCGGATACTCGCGTGCAGGTCGCCTCGAGGAAGCTGCTGGCGCCTATCGCCAAGCGATTCGTCTCGGTCTGCAAGACTCCGAGGTGCACTACAACCTCGCCAAGATCCTCGACAAGCTCGGTCAGGTCGACGAGGCGCTGCGCAGCTATCGGCAGGCGGTGGCGCTCAAGCCCGACCACCCGGAAGGCTTCCGTCGCATCGCCTCGCTGCTCAAGGATTCACAGCGCTATCGCGAAGCGGTCGAGCCCTATCAGCAGGCGATCTACGTGGCGCCGTCCGACGCGCAGCTCCGCTACGATCTGGCCGTCTGCTACCTGCACCTGCAGAATCGCGACGCCGCGTTCGAGCAATATCGGGTGCTCAAGGGGATGGACGACGTGCTCGCCAATCGGCTTTTTCGGAGCATCCAGTCCTGATTCGTCGGCCGTCGGTCTTCGCGACGTCGTTGCACGCGACCTGATCACGGACGACGCCGAACGATCGCCACGCCTGCTCGCCGCCGGCCGTGACGTAGCCGACGAAGACCGCGCGATCGAAGGCCGTTTGCGGCGGTCCGGCGACCTTCGGCGGCGATGCGCAACCGAGGCCGAAGGTCAGCATCGAGACGAGGAGCGACGCGAGGACGGTGCGCATCCGTCGGCGGTAGAGCACCCCCTGGCCGGTGGCCAACTTCTCGGCCGAAGTTGCGAGGCAATCGCCGGCGAAACGAGTAGCCTCAGGGGCCGATGTCGACGGCAAGCGCCATCGTCCAGCTCCGTCCCGGCGCGGTCTTCGCGGGCGAGTTTCGCGTCCTCCGCGGGCTCAGCGAGGGCGGCATGGGCGCGGTCTACGTCGTCGAGCAGACGAGCACCGGCAAGCAGCGCGCGCTCAAGGTGATGCACCCGCAGCTCGTCCACGACGAGACGCTGCGCGCTCGCTTCGTCCAAGAAGCGAGAATTGGAGCCAAAATCGAGAGCGATCACGTCATCGACGTCGTCGCCGCGGGCATCGATCAGGCGACCGCGATGCCATGGCTGGCGATGGAGCTCTTGCAAGGCGAGACGCTCGCCGACCGCGTCGAATCGATGGGCGCGAGGCACATCGCCGAGGTGCGCGAGGTCGTCTCGCAGCTCTGTCACGCGCTCGCCGCCGCGCATCGCGTGGGCATCGTCCATCGCGACCTCAAGCCAGAAAATATCTTCCTCGGCAAGCCGCGGCGCGAGGGCGTCCCCTTCGTGCTCAAGGTGCTCGATTTCGGCATCGCCAAGCTCGTCGCCGAGGCCGAAGTGCGACAGACGGCGGCCATCGGTAGCCCGCTCTGGATGGCGCCCGAGCAATCGGAGTCGGGCGGGGCGATCGCGCCGGCGTCGGACGTGTGGGCGCTCGGCCTCGTCGTCTTCTGGATGCTCACCGGCAAGGAGTATTGGAAGAGCGCGCACGTCGAGTCGCCGAGCGCGATGAGCATCCTCGGCGAAATGCGCTTCGAACCGCTCGTCGCCGCCACCGCTCGTGCGGCCGAATACGGCGTCGAACGCACGCTCCCTCCGGGGTTCGACGGATGGTTCGCCGGCTGCGTCGCGCGTGAGCCGCTCGAGCGCTTCGTCGATGGTCAGCAAGCGCGCACCGCGTTCGAAGAGATGCTGGGAACGAAGTCAGCACCGGTCAAAGGTGCCTCGCAGGCTCCGACGGCCGCGCAGGCCTCGCAAAATGACGTTCCGGAGCTCGACCTCGCCCCACGCAGCAAGTCTGGGTCGAGGCCCGCGGTGATCGAGCCGCCGCGCACCAAGCTCCCCGATCTCGAGCTCGCGCCGCAACCACCGCGCACGCAGTCGACCTCGCGGATGGGAGCGGTCAACCCGACTTCGAAATCGAATCCGAATTTTCCCGCGCAGAACGCGCCAATCAGCGCGCGCGGCGGCATCGTCCCCTCTCCTGCCATCAGCAACGTCGCCGATCTCGATGACGAGTTCGAGCGGCTCGGCAGCAGCACCTCGCCGATGTCCAGCCCGGCGCACCTCTCGCGTCCGCAGCCGATCATCCGCGAGCGCGACAAGACACCGGCTTCCGCGATCGCACCGCAACAAACTCCGATCAGCGCGCGGACCCAGACGAGCTCGGTGTCGTCGGCGCAGGCGACACCTTCGTCATCAGGCGGCATTCCCATCTGGGCCAAGCTCGGCGGCGCCGGCGTGGTCGTCGTCGGGGTCATCTACGTCGGGCTGCGTCTTCTCCTCGGCGCCACCGAGCCGAAGAAAGACGGCAGCACTGGCGCAGAGTCGAAATCATCGACGAGCGGCGCCGCGGCGACGGCAGCCCCCAAGCTCGATTGCCCGAAGGGAATGGTGACGTTGAGCGGTGGCAGCTACGACGGCTCGTCGGGCAAGGTCAACGTCGATCCCTTCTGCATCGACAAGACCGAAGTCACCGTCAAAGCCTACTTGCAGTGCGTGAGCACCGGAAAATGCACCAAGGCCTTCGACGTCGGCAGCTGGCCGGCGAGCAAGCCCGAGGTGCAGACGCTCTACGAGAAGTCGTGCAACGGAGAGAAGCTCGACAAGATCAACCACCCGGTCAACTGCGTCGATGCCACGCAGGCACAGGCCTTTTGCGCCGCGGACGATCGACTCCTCCCGACCGAGGTGCAGTGGGAATGGGCGGCCCGCGGTAAGGCCGAGCGATGGCCGTACCCATGGGGCAAAGAGCCGCCCGACAACCACCTCTGTTGGTCCGAATTCACCAAACGCGCTGGCACGTGCACGGTCGGCGAGTATCCGCGCGGCGACGATCCTTGGGGCGTGCAAGATCTCGACGGCAACGTGCGTGAATGGCTGCGCGGCGTGCCGGGCGAGTCTGCGCGCGAAATCTGCGGCAGCGACTGGACCGACACGCGGCAGACCTTCCACACCCTCGGCTACTGCTCGACGGGGAACCCCTCGGCCAAGTCCGGCTTCCTAGGGTTCCGCTGCGTCAAGCAGTGAGCGAACCGAGCTTCAGTTGTCGATCGTTCCGTTGACGATCGGCGGCCCCGCAGGCGCCTTCGCCGGCACTGCTTTTTGCGGCTTTTGAGGCGTCGCCGGCGCCGCTGCGGGCTTCGCCTTTCCTCCACCGATCATGCCGCCGGGGAAGGCGTTGGTCGGGAAGAGGAAGTTCGGCACGTGTGACCAGTCGCCGAGCATGATCGTGGTCCCCGTTCCTCCGAGCGCGGCGAGCGCATCGTAGGCGTGCATCTGCACCATCAGCGGAGTGATCGCGCTCGCCTCGGCCTTCTTGCGAAGCGCATCGGCGCTCGCCATCAGCTTCGTCTCCTCGGCCTCGGCCTTCGCCTTGGTGATCCCGGTCGCGGCGTCGGTCTCGGCGTGGATCTTGTCGATCGATGCCTGTTCCTCGGCGATTTTCTTCTCTTCTTCCTTTTGCAAAATCGCCGCTTCGCTCTTCAGCTTGGTCTGCTCGGCCTGATACTCGAGCTCGAGCTTCTTGCGCACGGCGTCCGACTCGAGCGCGGTCTTCTGCTTTGCCGCCTCTTGCTCACCGACCAGCTTGGCTTGAATCGCCTGCTGAATTTCCGGCGCATAGGTGATCGACTCCATCGTCACCGAGGCGACCTCGACGTGCTTGCCCTTGATGCGTTTGCGCAGCTCGGTCTCGATCTCGTCTTCGATCTTGTCGTTGTTCTTCTGCAGCTCGGCGTACGAGTGGCGCGCGAAGACGCCACGAGCAGCGCTGCGGAACTCCGGCCCGATGACCTCGTCGTAATAGTTCGGACCAATCTCGGTATCGAGCTCGTAGAGCTCGGAGATGATCGGCCGAAAGATGACGTTCACCTTCAGCTCCATCCCCAGACCCTCGGTCGACGTGGTGCCGATCTCTTCCTTCTTGGTCTGGTAGGTGATGTCGAAGTCGTCGATGCGATTGCAGACTGTGCGCATGAAGCACGAATCGAGGCTGTAATAGCCGGGCGCGAGGATCTCGTGCTTGAGACCGGTCTGCTTGGGGTCGAACATCAATCCTCGGTGGCCAGGCTCGATGACCGAGCCGGCGCATCCGCTTCCAACGATGAGCGCGATCGCGCAGAAAACCAGCTTGCGCATGCAATCCTCCATCGCGCGCCGTCTCCGGCGTGCGTCATTCATTGAGTCGATACGTGTGCGACGCGCGATGGCGCCGACGAAAGCGAGTGGACCTAGGAGTCGAGCCCGCCGAGCCAGCCGGACAAATCGCGACCGATGCGCGACATGCACGTGTAGACGATGGGCGCGCCTTGATCGGCGGGGACCAGCCCCGCTTGGCTGCAGTTGGCGTGCGTCTGGGCGAGGTAGATGTTGCCCACGCGCGTGCGCAACGTGGCCCGCACGTTGAGTGCGATCATCAGGCGCCCGTCCTTGTATTCGGCCGAGGCCTGCGTCAGCTCGACGAGGAGCTGCCAACCTTCGGGGCGCTGTTTTCTGTGCAAATCGGCCCACGGCACCGCGGCCGACGAGACGGCATGCCCGAGCGCGGGCTCGAGCTCACCGTAGTAGACCTTGGTGCCATTGACCGGGAGCGGGTCGGGGATGGCGGTGCTCTTGGTGACGACCTCGAGCGGGACTTCGTGTGTCGGCGTGAGCGTGACGGGAACGCCGGCAGCACCGAGGAGCGGCACCGTTCGCGCGCCACCCGCACCGCCGCATCCGGCCATCGCGAGTGTCACCGCGAAGGCGACGAGGACAGTTCGTTGGGCTCTCATCGCGGGCACGGCTGCAACCCGGGCCCGCGCAACTTCATTCCGCCCAGGGGCTCGTCACCCTGTCACTTCGTCACGCGCCGTCGCTCGTCCGAATGGCTACTTCTTCGGCGCCGGCTTGGGCGCGCCCGGCTTCGGCTTGGCGACGTCTTTGCCGTCGTCTTCGATGTGGAACTCGACGCGCCGGTTGTTCGCGCGCCCAGCCTCGGTGGTGTTGACGTCGATGGGCTTGTCCTGCCCGAGCCCGACGCTGTGGAGCCGCGCCTTCTCGACGCCGGCTTTCACGAGCGCCTGGAGCACCGCCGCCGCGCGCTTGGTCGAGAGCGTCTGGTTCGCGAGCTTGGCGCCGACGTTGTCGGTGTGCCCTTCGACGCGGAGCTTCTTCAGCTCGGGGTGCTCTTTGAGGACCTTCGCCACCTCGTCGATGATCGGCTGGCTCTCCCCGAGGATCTCCGCGCTGGCGGTCTTGAACTTGATCTGCTCCGAGATCTTCACCTGACCGTCCTCGATCTTCACGAGCGGACAGCCATTCTTCTTCGGATCGGGGTCGTTCTTTCCCGGCACGTCGGGGCAAGCATCTTCGACGTCGGGAATGCCATCGCCGTCCTTGTCGGGCGGGCAGCCGTTCTTCGTCGGATCGTCGCTCTTCACGCCCGGCGTGTTCAAACAAGCATCGAGCAGATCGTAGATGCCGTCGCCGTCCTTGTCGGGCGGGCAGCCGTTCTTCTTGGGATCTTCGTTCTTCGCGCCGGCCACCTCGGGGCAGGCGTCGATGAGATCGGGCACGCCATCGGCGTCCTTGTCGGGCTCGACCGCCGGACAGCCATTCGTCGTCGGATCGCTCGTACGCACGCCCGCCTTGTCCGGGCACGCGTCGGCGGAGTCCTGCACGCCGTCGGCGTCGCGATCGGGCGGGCAGCCGTTGGTCTTCGGATCGCTGGTGGCGACTCCCTTGATCTCGACGCACGCGTCCTTGCTGTCGGGCACGCCGTCGCTGTCACGATCGATCGGCGGCGGCGGACCTTCTTCGATGGCCGGCGCCCACTCGAGCGAGGCGAGGATCCGCAGCTGCGCGGTGCCAGACGCATGCGAGAGCCCTGGTCCACCGCCGATGCCGAGTCGCACGTCGGAGACCGAGTAGTGCGCGCCAAGGAGGAGCCCGACCGGCAGCTTCTGATCACCGCTGCCGCCGGCGACGACGCTGCCATAGAGCTCGGGCCCGATCACGAGCCTGCGCGCGAGGAGCGTGGCGCCGAGGCCGAGGCGAAAGGGGAGCTCGCTGCCGATGGCGGTGCCGGCGAACGAGGTGTCGCGGGAGTTTCGATAGAGGAATCCAATCGACAACGCGTAGGCGAAGCTGTTCTGCATGCCGGCGAGCGAGAAGTGCGGCTCGAAGCGCACTTTGCCGTCGCCCGCGTAGTCCTCGGCCTTGCCGAGCGGCGCGAAGACGCGGAGCCCGAACGCGCCGGTGGCCGTCCCGCCATACTCGCCGAAGAGGCGCACGTCGGCCGACAGCCGCAGATCGGACGCAGCGGTGCCGCTCGCAGGCGCCTTGTAGGCGACGCCATCGGCGACGAGATCGTTGCCCGCCTGATCGAAGATGATCGGCAGGTTGAAGCCGAAGCGAAACCGATCGGCGACGACGAGCGAGCCACCGAGGTGCGCCGTCAGCTGATGCTTCACCAGCGGCACGGTGGTGTTGTCGTCGTGGAAGGTCTGCGGCCGATAGGCGAAGTCGCCGACCACGCCGATCGCCGGGCGCATCTTCCCGCGCAAGTCGAGCGAGTCGGAGACGAACCATTCGCTGCCCCGTTCGGACGGCTCGAAGCGATTGAGGCCGAACCCCTCCGCCTGCGCGCGGGCGTCCTTCACGGAGAACGTCAGGGAGGCCGTCGTCGCCGCGAGGGTCGAGAGGCCGAGGAAGAGGTAAAGGGAAGTTCGGGCCATGGCCGCCGAAGTATAGGCGGGCGCCCAGCCAACCGGCCCAATCCTGGACACTCGAAAGCACCGTTACCCGGAGCGCACCGACTGCGCGTCGACGGGTGCGGACAAAATAAACGCACCGCGGAGGGCCCAGGGGGGGGCACGAGCCTCGTCCGCGGTGCGATGGGGACAGGAGCACGAGTCGTGCCTGAGCCTTTCAACCAGATTTCACCGCGTTGCGGTTGCTCGCCTTTCACTCCTGCAATTCCGTGCAGCGAATGAGAAAGATTTCGCTCAACTTTTGGCCGGCAGAAGGCGCCCTCGGGAAGGAGCTCGGCCTTCCACGGGCTTGTGGAGAACGATGGCCGCCCCCGCCGAGTGCCCGTGAGCGAACGACTCGTTCCGACGCGGACCCGCCGACCAGACCTGCCGCACGTAGGGATGGCGACGGCGCAGATAGTCGTCGAGATCGCGATCGCCGACCCAGACCAGGCCCTGTTCGCGATGCACCTTCTGTTTCTGCGCGAGCTTGCCCGCGAAGCCCGACATGACGCCGGCGAGGAAGGCGCGTCGATCGCGGTCGCCGGTCAGCCCGGCTGCGAGTTTGTGATCGCGCCAGAGACGCTCCGCCGTCTCGCTCAGGTATCCATGCACGTAGGCCGCGATTTCGAGGTTTGCGGGCGATCCGCAGAGCTCGACGACGCTGCCCCGCTTGGCCTCGAGCGGCCGATAGATCGGCACCCAGATCGCCTCGACGAAGAAATGCTGCGCGAGGATGCGCGCCAGTGTCCGCTCGCTCTCGGTCACCCGGCCGGTCACGCGCCCGACGTGCCGAAATGCGTACCCTCGCGCGTGCGCGCCGGCATGGACGTCGAGGTTGTGTTTCAGCATCAAGCGCTGCGCGGCAGCCATCGCCGCTTCCGCCTCGTGGACGTTGGGGCTCTCGGCGAGGGCGAGTAGCTTGGCGATGCGATCGAGCATGCGCTGCTCACCGTCGTCGGCCTGCGCGACCAGCGGAACACCGCTCGCGGCCGCGTCGATGCCGAGCCGCGCGCAGGTCTCGCGAAACGACTGACCATGCGGCGCCTCGTGATAGAGGCCGAGCCCCTCGTGCACCCATTGATGCGCCATCTCGTGCTTCAGCACCTCGATGACCGCGCTCCACGGATGTTCGAGCACGAGACTCCGCGCAATTTCAATCGCCCGACGCTCGACGATCCAGCGGCCGAGCGTGCTCCGTCCATCGCCGAGCTCGAAGGTCGGCTCGACGAGCCGCGACCGGAAGTAGCCGCGGTTGACGTGCCGCCACTCGGCCACGAGCTCTCGCAGCAGCGCCGCCTCGAGCTCCGCTGTGAGGCTTGCCGCAGTCCCTGCCCTCGCCATCCCCCGCTTTCGCCACCGCGGACGCGCGTCGTCAAGGACCCGGCGGATTCGCGTCGCGTGGCCGTCGATTTTCCTTCTGATTCTCGCTAACTACCTCCCCGGCCGCCTCATGCAAGGCGTTGGCTAAAAATTGCGCTCCGACAAAGTTCGGGCGTTTTCCGTCTGTGCCCCTTAGAATCCACCTCGGGCGGCCGTACCCACCTTAAGCTTTAGTTTCCAGTCGGGAAGGCAAAATTCAATGAGACTTCGCACCATCCGCTCCCTCGCGGACACGCTCCCCCTCTTCGTTTTTGCCGGCTCGATGGCCTTCTTCGGCTGTGGAGGGGGCGACGGTCAGACCGATCTCGGCGACGCCGACGAGGCGGACGCCAGCAAGCTCATCGACTCCGATCCGGGCCTCTTCCTCGACGCCCTCGACGGCGGCGGCTGCGGCAAGCAAACGTGCGCGTCGGCGGGTGCGAACTGCGGTCCGGTCGCCGACGGCTGTGGCGGTCTCATCGCCGACTGCGGCACCTGTACGGGCGACAACGTCTGCGGCGGCGGTGGCACCGCGAGCGTGTGCGGCAACAGTCTTCTCGCGGATGGCGGCAAGGGCTGCATCCCCCAGACATGCACCGACGCAGGCGCGAACTGCGGTCCGATCGGCGACGGTTGCGGCGGCGTCGTCAACTGCGGCACCTGCACGGTGTCGGGCGAAAGCTGCGGCGGCGGCGGCACCCCGAGCGTCTGCGGCGTTCGCTTCATCGGCTCCGATGGCGGCTTCACCGATGGCAGCACCTGCACCCTTCGCAAGTGCTCGGACGTGGCTGCCAACTGCGGCCCCATCGCCGACGGTTGCGGCGGACTGCTCGACTGCGGGACCTGCACCTCCCCCGACATCTGCGGCGGCAGCGGCAAACCCAACATCTGCGGCAACTCGTTCGCCGTCGACGGCTCGGCGTGTCTCCCCAAGGCCTGCAAAGACTTCGGCGCGACCTGCGGCCCGATCGGTGACGGCTGCGGCGGCGTCGTTGCCAGCTGCGGCACCTGCGCCTCACCCGCGATTTGCGGTGGCGGCGGAACCCCCAGTGTCTGTGGCGATTCTTTCGCCTCGCCCGACGGTGGAGCGTGCAGTCCGCGTAGCTGCAAGGACGTGGGCGCCAACTGTGGCCCCATCGGTGACGGCTGCGGCGGCGTCATTGCCAGCTGCGGCACGTGCACCTCGCCGGCGATCTGCGGCGGCGGCGGCATTCCCAGCGTCTGCGGTGACTCGTTCGCCTCGCCCGACGGCGGCGCGTGCACGCCTCGCAAGTGCTCGGACGTCGGAGCGACGTGCGGCGCGATTGCCGACGGTTGCGGCGGCATCATCGGTTGCGGCACTTGCGCCTCGCCGGACATCTGCGGCGGCGGTGGTAAGCCCAACGTCTGTGGCGGTGGCACCGGCGATGGTGGTCCGACCTGCACCGGCCTCGCTTGCAAGGTCGTCACCTGCCCGACTGCAGGCGTGAGTACGACGATCAGCGGCACGGTCTACGCGCCGACGCCGGCGAAGTTCGGCCCTCCCGACCCGCTCTACAACGCGATCGTCTACATCCCCAACACCGCGGTCGCGCCCTTCACGTCGACCAAGGTCACCTGCGACAAGTGCGGTTCGGCGGTCTCTGGTTCGCCGATCGTCACCGCGGTCACCGGTCCCGACGGCAAGTTCGTCCTCAAGGGCGTCCCCGTCGGCACCAACATTCCGCTCGTCATCCAGCTCGGCAAGTGGCGCCGTCAGATCGTCATCCCGACGGTCACCGCGTGCGTGAACACCGCGCTCACGCCCGATCAGACGCGCCTCCCGCGTACGCACCTCGAAGGTGACATCCCGCTGATGGCGATCTCGACCGGCCAGGTCGACACGCTCGAGTGCGTGCTCCGCAAGATCGGCATCGACGAGTCCGAGTTCTCGTTGCCGACGGGCACCGGCCGCGTGCGCATGTACACCGGCAACGGCGCGACCAAGGTCGCCGGCGTGGCGATGCCTTCCGAGACCGTCCTCTCGACGACCCTCGCCGAGATGGAGAAATACGACATGGTGCTGTTCCCCTGCTGGGGCACGCCGACGGCGAAGACCGCGGCCCGGCAGAAGAACCTCATCGACTACACCGGCGAGGGCGGTCGCGCCTTCGTCACGCACTACAGCTACACGTGGCTCTACAACGACGCGCCGTTCTCGGGCACCGCGGCGTGGAAGGCCGATCAGGCGCACCCGACGGCGAGCGATCTCGCGCCGCTGACGGGCATCCTCGACGTCTCGTTCCCCAAGGGCAAGGCGTTCCAGCTCTGGACCGACATCGTCAAGGCGTCGGCAGCTCCGGGCTCGGGCACCATCAACATCACGTATTCGCGCCACGACCTCGATGGCGTCGTCCCGCCGTCGCAGCGCTGGATTTACTCCGCGGCGCCCTCGGTCGCGACCATCCAGCACTACACGTTCAACACGCCGGTCGGCACGCCGGCGGCCGATCAGTGCGGTCGCGTCGTCTACAGCGACTTCCACGTCAACAACATCGGCTCGTCGTCCGGCCTCTCGTTCCCCGACGGAAAATACTGCGCGGACACGCCGATGTCGGCGCAGGAGAAGGTCCTCGAGTTCATGCTCTTCGACCTCGCGTCGTGCGTCACCAGCGACAGCACGCCGCCTCCGCCTCCTCCGACGTGCTCGCCGATCACCTGCACGGCGGCCGGCGCCTCGTGCGGTCCGGCGGGCGACGGTTGCGGCGGCGTCATCGATTGCGGCAGCTGCGGTCCTGGCCTCATCTGCGGCGGCGGCGGTGCAGCGAGCACCTGCGGTGGTCCGACCTGCAAGCCGACCACCTGCACCACCCTCGGCACCGAGTGCGGTCCGGCGGGCGACGGCTGCGGCGGTCTCCTCGACTGCGGAACCTGCAAGACTCCGGGCAAGACCTGCGGCGGCGGCGGACTCCCCGGCATCTGCGGCGGTCCGGTCTGCACCGCGACGACGTGCAGCACCCTCGGCGTCACCTGCGGTCCTGCGGGCGATGGTTGCGGCGGTCTCCTCGACTGCGGCACCTGCACTGCGCCTGGCGAGAGCTGCGGCGGCGGTGGCATCGCCGGCAAGTGCGGCGGACCGAAGTGCACGCCGACCACCTGCGCCGCGCAAGGCTTCACCTGCGGTCCTGCGGGCGACGGCTGCGGTGGCAAGCTCGATTGCGGCACCTGCACCACGGCGGGCGACACTTGCGGCGGCGGCGGCATCGCGGGCGTCTGCGGTCACAGCGACGCCGCTCCGTGCACGCCGCGAACCTGCACCGACATCGGCCTCAAGTGCGGTCCGGCGGGTGACGGTTGCGGCGGCTTGCTCGACTGCGGCAAGTGCACCGTGGCCGGCGAGAGCTGCGGTGGTGGCGGCGTTCCGGGCGTCTGCGGCGGGCCGAAGTGCACGCCGCGAACGTGCGCCAGCGTCGGGGCCACCTGCGGTCCGCTCGGCGATGGCTGCGGCGGCGTTCTCGACTGCGGAAAGTGCGTGGCTCCGCAATCCTGCGGCGGCGGCGGCACTGCCAGCGTCTGCGGCGGCGGCACGCGCTAGCCGCTAGTCCTCGCGGGTGCGGCAAACGATCGGCCGGTTGCAAGTCGCAACCGGCCGTATCGTTTTTGTTGCGTGGCGACAGAGTCGGTGGCCGCGTAGGTGATCCAGGTCGTGCGGGAGGCGGGTGCTTCCTTGCGCTCCCGCCCGCCCGTCGCGCATGCTGAGCCGGCAGGATGAACACGCGCTTTCTCGCGCGACTCGAGCGGCTGATCGATGCCCGCATTCGCCACCGTGAGCTGGTGGTGATGCATGCCAGCCTCGTTCATGCCGAGGTCCAGCACGTCGGTCGCGAGGTCGAGCAACGGCAAGCGTCGCTGCTCGCCGAAATCCGTCTCCTCGACGACGGGACCTCGGCGTCGATTCTCCACGCGCTCGCCGCCCGTGCCGACGGCGCGTCCGTAGAGCTCGCCGCGGCCATCGCCGACGCAGCCATCGCCACCTTCGGCGCGCTCGTGCGCGACAACCTCGATCCGGCGACGCTCGCCTTCCTCACGTGCGGCGTCACTCGCCGCGGATTTCTCCAGCGCTTCTCGCAGGACGACCCGCCGCCGTCCCGCAACGTGCACTGACGTTCTCGCGCAACCGCGACATCTCGACGAACCGTGACATCATCGAGGGGCGCGATGGCTCACCCGCTCCTCGTGGCCACGCTCCTCGAGGTGACGCCGGCGCTCGCTCCCGCGCCCGTCGCGCAGATGGCGCAGATCGACGACGGGCCGCATTGGGTCGCGCCGATCGTCCACACGACGGTGCTCTTGACGACGATGCGCGTGACCGAGGCCTACCTCTGGCCGCATCCCTTCGCCGAGCCTCGTGATTTCGGCGATCACTACCGCGAGACCTTCACCAAGGCGCCGATCTTCGATTCGCACCAACGCGCCTTCGAGTGGGACGGCGATCGCTGGACGATCAACGTCATCGGTCACGGCCTCCTCGGCAGCGAGCTCTACATGCGCGCGCGTACTTGCGAATTCGGCTGGGCCGGCTCGCTCGCCTTTGCCGCGGGGAGCACCGTGGCGTGGGAATATCTCTTCGAGGGCAACGGCGTTCGGCCCTCGGCGCTCGATCTGGTCTACACGCCGCTCGCCGGCTTGGTCCTCGGCGAGGGGCGATACCAAGTGTGGCGCGCCGCCGCCGGAATCGAAAATGCGACGTGGCGCGGCGTCGTGCGTGCGCTCGTCGATCCTTTGGGTGAGCTCGAACGCGCGACGGTCTCTGGTTGCTAGCTGCGGCTAGACGCGGCTAACGCGGCGGCTTCGGGGTCGCGTCGTCCTTCTGCACGCAGGACGCGAGGTCGAAGAGCATGAACTCGATGACCCGCTCTTGCGCGGTGAGCGGACCGTCGGTGCATTCGTTGGGGAAGATGATCGGCGAGAAATCGCTCGAACCGACGACGTGGAAATCGCTGTAGACGACGCGACCGCACTGCGCGTCGGCGGCGGCGGTGGTCGGCGTGTTGAAGGTGAAATGCTGCACGCCCGCGGGCGCTTTCGAAGTGATCCACGACTGCGAGGGCGCGTTCGATTTCGGCGCGTCGACGCGAGGATCGGCGATGTCGATCTGGCCGAGGGTGGTCGAAGCCCCGACGGCCTTCAGCCACTCGGCCATCGCTTTGCCCTTGGGGAACGACGTGTCGATGAAGCCGGGGAGCGGAGACGTCGCAGTCCCGCCGGGCACCCATGTCGCCGCCGCTTTCCAGCCAGCGTCGGGCGACTGCTGAATCCACACGAAACCGTAGTGCGTCGTGAAGACGCGACCGCCGGCGTTGGCATAGTCGACGAGGTTCTGCATGTCGGCGGGCGGCTTCTCGTCGATCTTCGAGCTGCCGTCGCAGGGGAGCAGCACCACGTCGAAGCGCTTGAGCCAGTCGAGGTTCTTGGTCAGCGAGTGACCGCTGACGGTGCCGCTCGACATGTCGACGCCGAGCGGTGACTTGAAGACGTGCATGCGACCGTGGCCGTAGTCGCTGCCGACGAGCGGAACGCTGAACTCGGCGTCGTCGATGCCGATCTTGCGAAGTACGCACTCGAGCGGATCGGCCCGGCCAGTGACGATCGCCGTGAGAGGGATGTCACCCTCGGCCTGGTTGCGCGGCAGACGCGTGAGCTCGTCGGGGAGCTTGGTGTCGCCACACGCGGTCACCTCGGGGATCGTCACCTGCCGTCGCCACTTGCCAATCTGGACGACGAAAGGCACATTTTTCCCGGGCGGAACGTTCTCGAGATGGAAGACTCCGTCGGAGCCGGTGAGCGCGCTGGTGACCGCCTTGGCCCCACCGAGCTCGCCACATCGATCGCACGTCGCGCCGGTCTTGAACTTCGGGACCTCGCCATCCGGGATGAAGACGACCGCGTTGTAGATCGGATCGGCGCCCGACTTCGCCGGTGAGTGGACGATGCCGCTGACCGTGGTCTTCGTGCCATCGGGGCAGACGACGGCGTCGCTCGTCCCGAGGTCGGCGACGAAGCCGCCATCGACGCCCATGCCGCCGCCGTCTCCGCCGTCGGAGCTGGAGCAGGCGACGCCGAGCAGCGCGAAGACGGAGAGGACGATGGGGCGCATCGACCCAGCCTAGCGACCACGCGCGTGCCGCGGGGATCGCGCCGTTCCACGGGGAAAATTGCACCCGCCCGTGGTGTATACTCAATGCATACGAAAACGTGGGGCATGGGTGTGGCGCATTCGCATTTTATGGCAAAGATAAGCTCATCAACCACGGGTGATGTATTCAGGTTTATCCGATTCACCCCCATCGGAGGTCCTCATGTCGAAAGCCACTTCGCTCTTCCTCTTCGGCGCGTTCGTTGCGGTCACCGTCGGCTCGGCCAATGGCTGCGCGAGCAAGAACTCGGGCGAGTCGCTCGACGCCGAGTCGGCGGCCTTGGTCGAGGACAACGCCGAGGTCGACGACACCGAGAGCACCCTCGAGTCGGGACTCGAAGAGCCCACCAGCGGCGCGGCGGCACTCGGCGCCGAGATCGCGCTCGATGCTGCCGACCCGGTGATCGCGGCCACGGCTGCGAAGGCGAACGCGGGTCTCTTCTTCAAGCCGGCCGGTTGCATCCAGAGCACGCTCGCCGGCGCCGTCGTCACCCACGTCTTCAAGGACTGCACCGGTCCCGAGGGGCTCGTCGCCTTCAACGGCACCGTCACCTCGACGTGGAAGAAGATCCCCGGCGGCTTCGAAGTCACGCACGAGGCGAAGGGCTTCAAGGCCAACGGCGCCAGCGTCGATCACACCGTCACCATCGACTACACGAAGACGGGCGGCGTCTACACCAAGCACCGCGTCGGCTCGACCACCGGCCTCACCGCCAAGGGCAAGGCGATCACGCACAGCGCCGACTACGTGACGACCTACGATCCGTCGACGAAGTGCCTGACGCGCAACGGTTCATCGACGACGACGATCGGCGCGCGCAACTTCAGCCGTTCGATCGACGGCTACGTGCGCTGTGGCATCGGCAGCTTCGGCTGCCCGAACAGCGGCAAGTTCCTCCTCAAGACGCCGAAGCTCAGCCTCGAGCTCGATTTCCCGGGCGGCCCGCTCGTCGACGTCAAGCTCAACGGCAAGTCGTTCGAGCGTCCGCTCCTCTGTCGCGCCAGCTGATCACTCCGATTCGCGACGAGTCGCGAAGGCGTGAAGGTCCACCAGGCCTTTGCGCCTTCTCGCGTTCGTACTCAGGTGAGCGGAACTTCGCCGAGCGCCCAGCTTCCGGCTGCGTCGACTTGCACCGCGTGGACGCTACCTTTGGCAGGCTTGTCGTGCAGTTGATCGCGCAGGGCGTTGGGCGCGTCGGGGAAGGCGGGGCCGAAGTTGGTCTTGGGGATGACGGCGTAGATCGTCCCCTCGACCGCCGGCATGCCTTGCTCCTTCAGTCGCTGCCCGACGTCGCAGTTCGCATCGGCGAGGATGACGAGGAGGTCGTCGGCGCGGAAGCCCTGGTCGAGCCCCTGCTTCACGAGCGTCATGATCGGATCGGACATGGACACGATGCTATCCCGGTCGCATGTTGCCGTTGTGCAGGAGAGAGCGGCCTCGGCCGGCTGTGCGGGCGAGCAGGAGTTTCATCCTCTTTAGCCGTCTGCCGCGGCAGATCGCCGCGGGTCGTGCCAGACCGCCACAGCCCCGCGGCAGCATGATCCTTGTTGCTCCGGGCCTCTTCGACCCACAACCCGCGCGTGAGCGACGGGACATCACGCAAACGGTTTCTCTTCCCGCGTTGGTCGAATTTCGTGCCGACGGTGATCGCTGCAGCCCTCACGGGCGCGGTCGTCTTCATCGTCTTCGCGTTTTCGTACTGGGGCAGCCCCAAATACACGGATGTCGGGTACCAACCCGATCAACCGGTCGACTACAGCCACAAGCTGCATGCCGGCGACATGGGGATGGACTGCAGGTACTGCCACTCGACGGTGGAGAAGGCTGCGTTTGCAGCCGTTCCGCCGACGCAGACGTGCATGAACTGCCACTGGAAGGTGAAGACGAACAGTCTGAAGCTCCTTCCAGTTCGCGAGAGCTTCGCCGAGGACAAGCCTCTCAAGTGGGTGAAAATCCACCGGCTCCCCGACTACGTGTACTTCGATCACTCGGCGCACCTGAATGCGGGCGTCGGTTGTTCGACGTGCCACGGCCGCGTCGATCAAATGCCGAAGGTGACCCAGTTCGCGCCGCTCTCCATGGGCTGGTGCCTCGACTGTCACCGCAATCCTGCCCCGAATCTGCGTGATCCTTCCGAGGTCACGAAGATGGACTGGAAGGCGCCGGCACAGCCGGTGGTCGCCGTCGTCGATGGGAAAGCCATCGCCAAAAACGGCCGCGTGATTCAGCCCCCCCTCCACTGCTCGGGTTGCCACCGATGAAGCGCCTACCGATCATTTACGCAAAAGACCTCTCTGGCCGCGACTACTGGCGGAGCCTCGGCGAGCGTGAAGGCTCACCCGAGTTCCGTGCGTCGCTCGCGCGCGAGTTCCCCGAAGGAGCGAGCGAGCTACCGGAAGAGCTGAAGCAAGAGGTGGAGGCGACCGGTCCCGATGGGGGCAAGGTCGACGTCACCCGCCGCGGTTTCCTCGGCGTCATGGGCGCCGCTGCCGCGCTCGCGAGCTTCGCCGGCTGCCGTCGTCCGGAAGAGAAGATCATCCCCTACGCGCGTCCGCCGGAGGAGATCATCCCCGGTAAGCCGCTCTACTACGCCACCGCGATGCCGTTCTACGGCACCACGATTGGTCTCCTCGTCGAGAGTCACGAAGGGCGTCCGACGAAGATCGAAGGCAACCCGGCGCACCCCGACAGCCGCGGCGCGACCACTCCGTACATCCAGGCCACCGTGCTGGACATGTACGATCCCGATCGCAGCGCGACTCCGCTGCAGAAGAACGCGGGTCGTTCGTGGGACGAGGCCATCGTCGCGCTCCGTGAGCTCGGCAAGACGCTCGCGGCCAACGGCGGCAAGTCGCTCGCGATCATCAGCGACTACCATCGCTCGCCGACCCTCGAGCTCGCCCTCACCGATCTCAAGAAGGCGATGCCGAGCGCGCAGATCGTTCGCTACGAGCCGTTCGGCGCGAGCAACGGGCGCGCGGGTACCAAGATCGCGTTCGGCAAGCCGATGGATGCCGTGCACGAGCTCGGCAAGGCGAAGGTCATCGTCTCGCTCGACGCCGACCTCTTCCACGCCGAAACGAGCCCCATCAAGGCCTCGCGCGGCTGGGCCGAAGGACGCGAAATCCCCGAGGGCGAAGGCAAGAAGCCCGACCTCAACCGCCTCTACGTCGCCGAGAGCGCGTACAGCATCACTGGCGCCAGCGCCGATCATCGCCTCCGCGTTCCCAGCGGTCAGGTCTCGCAGATCGCCGCGGCGCTCGCCGACGTCTCGAAAGAGGCCTCGTCGGCCGGGGTCGCCGGGGTCGCCGGTTCGCTGCCGGAGAAGGCGAAGAAGTGGGTCGCCGCGGTCCTCAAGGATCTCGTCACCCGCGCGCCCGGCACGACTCTCGTCGTCGCTGGTCAGAAGCAACCCCCGGCGGTGCACGCGCTCGTCGCGCTCATCAACCAGGCGCTCGGCAACATCGGTCAGACGGTGCGCTACGTGCCGGCCTTCAACGAAGGGCCCGAGGGCGCTTCGGCGATGGTCGAGCTCGGCAAGTCGATCGCCAGCAAAGCTGTCGACACGGTCATCGTCCTCGCCGGCAACCCGGCATTCGACGCGCCGGCCGACGCCAACATGGCGACCGGTCTCGCAGGGGTCACCACGCTGCACCTCGGTTCGCACGTCGACGAGACGGGCGCGCTCGCCGCGTGGCACATCCCGAAGGCGCACATCCTCGAAGGATGGAACGACCTCGTCGCCGAAGACGGAACCTACAGCGTCGTTCAGCCCCTGATCGCGCCGCTCTACGGCGGAAAGACCGAGGCCGAGCTCGTTCGCGTGCTGCTCAACCAGCCGGCGAAGGGGCACGATCTCGTGCGCGCCACCGCGGCGATGGTGCTCGGCGAGGCCGACTTCGAGAAGAAGTGGCGTCGTCTCTTGCACTCCGGCGCGATGGAGCTCGCCGAGGCGAAGGTCGAGGCCCCCACGCTCGCCATCGCCGACGTGCTCGCGAGCGCGAAGTCGATCGCGGCGCCGCAAGGCTTCGAGATCGTCTTCTATCCCGACTTCCACGCCTGGGACGGCCGCTTCGCCAACAACGGCTGGCTGCAAGAGCTCCCCGACTCGATGACCAAGCTGACGTGGACCAACGTCGCTTGGCTCTCGCCGAATACGGCGAAAGAGCTCGGCGTCGCCGACGGTGACATGGTGAACGTCACCGTCAACGGCGCGACGGCGAAGCTCCCCGCAGCCATCGTCCCCGGTCAGGCCGAGAAGTCGGTCGCGGTGATGTGCGGCAGTGGTCGTCGCACCACCGGTCGCGTCGGCACCAAGGTCGGGTTCGACACCTATCCACTGCGCAAGGCGGGTGGTTTCGATTTCGCGAGCGGCACGGTCGCCAAGGCCGGTGAGGTCTACGCGGTTGCGCGCACGCAGGAGCACTTCGCGACGGAAGGTCGCCCGTTCGTCCGCGAGGGCACGGTCGCCGAGTTCATCAAGAACCCGGAGTTCGTCAAAGAGATGGTCGAAGAGGGGCCGCCCCTCGAGTCGCTGTGGAGCCCGATCGAATACACGGGCCATCGCTGGGGGCTCACCATCAACCTCAACACCTGCACGGGCTGCATGACGTGCATGATCGCCTGCCAGGCCGAGAACAACATTCCGGTGGTCGGCGAAGACGGCGTGCGCCGCTCGCGCTCGATGCACTGGATCCGCGTCGATCGCTACTTCGAAGGCACCGCGGAAGAGCCGCGCGCCATCGTGCAGCCGCTGCCCTGTCAGCAGTGCGAGAACGCGCCGTGCGAGTCGGTCTGCCCGGTCGGTGCGACGACGCACAGCCCGGAAGGCCTCAACGACATGGCCTACAACCGCTGCATCGGCACCCGGTACTGCGCCAACAACTGCCCCTTCAAGGTGCGTCGGTTCAACTTCTTCAACTACAACACCGACGTCCCCGAGCAGCGGAAGATGCAGTTCAATCCCGACGTCACGGTGCGCTTCCGCGGCGTCATGGAGAAGTGCACCTTCTGCGTGCAGCGCATCAACAAGGCGAAGATCGCGGCCAAGAAAGAGGGCAGCGATCGCGTGAAGGACGGCGTCATCGTCACCGCCTGCCAGCAGGCATGCCCGACCGGCGCCATCACCTTCGGTGACCTCGCCGACGAGAAGAGCGCGGTGGCGAAGTCGCAGAAGCACCCCGTCGCTTACAAGCTCCTCGAAGAGCTCAACATCCATCCCCGGGTCTCGTACCTGGCGAAGATCAAGAACCCCAACCCGGAGCTCGGCGAGTCATGAGCGTCGTCGTTCGCGACGAAACAGCCATCGAGCTGCAGAAGGACGAGATCGGCCGCGCGCCGCTCATCCTCGGTGACAAGCAGACCTTCAGCACGGTGACCGACACGGTCGCCGGCATGACCGAGAAGAAGCCGCCCAAGGCCTGGCCGCTCCTCCTCGGGCTCGCGTTCTCCGTCCTCATGATCCTCGGCGCGTCGCTCACGCGACTGGTCGGCTGGGGCACGGGAACCTGGGGTCTCAACCACCCGGTCGGCTGGGCCTGGGACATCACCGGCTTCGTCTTCTGGATCGGCATCGGTCACGCCGGCACGCTCATCAGCGCCATCCTCTTCCTCTTCCGGCAGAAGTGGCGCACGAGCATCAACCGCGCGGCCGAAGCGATGACCATCTTCGCCGTCATGGCAGCCGGCGTTTACCCGGCCTTCCACGTCGGTCGCGTCTGGCTCCTCTACTGGGTCTTCCCGGTGCCGAACCAGATGCAGGTGTGGCCGAACTTCAAGAGCCCGCTGCTCTGGGACGTGTTCGCCGTCTCGACGTACATGACGGTGTCGATCCTCTTCTGGTACGTCGGCCTGGTTCCCGACCTCGCCACGTTGCGTGATCGCGCGACCACCAAGACCAAGCAGATGGTGCTCGGCATCTTCGCGCTCGGTTGGCGCGGCTCGCACCGTCACTGGCTGAACTACGAGAAGGCGTACCTGATTCTCGCGGGTCTCTCGACGCCGCTGGTTCTCTCGGTGCACACGATCGTGTCCTTCGACTTCGCGGTCTCGGTCATCCCGGGCTGGCACACCACGATCTTCCCGCCGTACTTCGTCGCCGGCGCCGTCTTCTCCGGCTTCGCGATGGTCATGACGCTCATGATCATCGTCCGCAAGGTCTACAACCTGCAGCACATCGTCACCATTCGTCACCTCGAGAACATGAACAAAATCATGCTCGCGACGGGGAGCATGGTTGGTTACGCGTACGCGATGGAGTTCTTCATCGCTTGGTACAGCGGGAACCCCTACGAGAAGTTCACCTTCATCAACCGCGCGTTCGGGCCTTATTCCTGGGCGTATTGGACGATGGTCAGCTGCAACGTGATCTCGCCGCAGTTCTTCTGGTTCAAGAAGATCCGCACCAGCATCCCGATCATGTTCGTGCTGACGATCTTCATCAACATCGGCATGTGGTTCGAGCGCTTCGTCATCATCGTGACCAGCCTCCACCGCGACTTCGTCCCCTCGAGCTGGGGCTACTTCCGGCCGACGATCATCGACATCAGCACGTTCGTCGGAACGTTCGGGCTCTTCTTCTTCATGTTCCTGCTCTTCATCCGCTTCTTGCCTGCCATCGCCATCGGCGAGGTGAAGGGCGTCATGCCGGCGGCCGATCCGCACGCGCACGACGACCACGGGCCAGAAGGCGATGGGCACGACGCTCACGGCAGTGACGACAAGCACGACAAGCACGACGACGGTGATGCGGAGGCAGCCCATGGCTGACAAGCGCAAGAAGTGGGAAGACGAGCCCGAGGAGAAGGTCTCCGCGGGTGGTGACGACGTCGTCGCCGCTGCCGATGCACATGCGGAGCTCGAGGCCGAGGCGAAGAAGCCGGAGCCGAAGGCCGAGGCGGCGCCCGAGCCGAAGAAGACGAAGGCGATCAAGCCCGCGGCGATCGTCGCGTGGTTCCAGACGCCGGCCGATCTCTACAAGGCCTGCGAGGCGCTGCGCGACGCTGGCTACAAGCACTTCGACGCACACACGCCGTTCCCGGTGCACGGGCTCGAAGTCGCGATGGGGCTGCGTCCGTCGATCCTCGGTTGGATCGTCCTCGGCGGCGGCTTCACCGGCATCGTCTCCGCGTTCGGCATGCAGTACTGGATGTCGGCGGTCGACTACCCGCTCAACATCTCGGGCAAGCCCCTCGCCTCGTGGCCGGCTTGGGTGCCGATCGGGTTC
Source organism: Deltaproteobacteria bacterium (assembly GCA_025363655.1). GTDB lineage: Bacteria > Myxococcota_A > Polyangia > Polyangiales > JADJMO01 > JANYDK01. The sequence goes on from JANYDK010000078.1 coordinate 54,820, forward strand.
GAGCTGACGGTGCTCCTCTCGGCGTTCGCGTGCTTCTTCGGCATGTGGGCGCTCAACGGGCTGCCGAAGTTCTTCGATCCGGTGATGCAGCACACGTCGTTCGATCGCGCGAGCAACGACCGCTTCTTCATCAGCATCGAGGCGAAGGACGCCAAGTTCGGCAAAGGTCGCGCGATGCTCGAGAAGCTCGGCGCCAACGACATCGAAGAGGTGCTCCCGTGAACCGCCTGGTCGTCTCGATCCCCGCGGCTCTCTTGCTCGTCGCCTGCCAGGGCAACGTCAGCAAAGATCCGCCGGTCCACCTGCAGCGCAACATGCTGCATCAGGACAAGTACAAGCCCGAGCAGGAGAGCCCCTTCTTCGCCGACGGTCGCACGATGCGACCGGTCGTCGAGGGCACCGTCGCCCAAGGGCAGCTCAACGAAGACGACGCGTACTACCGCGGTGAGTCGTTCGGGAAACCGATCGCCAAGATCCCGGTCAACGTCGACGAGAAGCTGCTCGCGCGCGGTGAAGAGCGCTTCGGCATCTACTGCTCGCCCTGCCACGACAAGACGGGCTCCGGCGGTGGAATGGTCGTGAAGCGCGGATATCCGACGCCGATCAACCTGACGACGGACTACGTCGGCACGCAGCCCGACGGGCAAATCTTCCAGACCATCACCAACGGCATCCGCAACATGCCGCCGTACCGTTTCCAGGTGCCGGTCGAAGATCGCTGGGCGATCGTCGCCTGGGTGCGCGTGCTCGGGAAGAGTCAGAACGCGAAGATGGCCGACGTCCCTGCGGACATGGCTTCCAAGATCGAGCCTGAAGGGGCGACTCCATGAGCAGCGCAGCCACCATCGAGAAAGACGTTCAGCGTCTCCCCGAAGAGCAAGGCAAGAAGCTCTTCGGCACCGCCGCCACCATCGCCGCCCTCGGCCTCGCTGGCAGCGCGGCGGCCTTCTTCGTCGACAAGCAGCGCTTCGCGCACTCTTGGCTCGTCGGCTTCTACTTCCTCACCACCATCGGCCTCGGCGCGCTCTTCTTCGTGCTCATCCAGCACCTGACGCGCGCAGGTTGGTCGGTCGCGCCGCGCCGGCACATGGAGTGGGTCTCCGGCGTGCTCCCGTTCTGCGCGCTCCTCTTCGTGCCCGTCGCCGCGCTCGCCCACGACCTCTACCACCACTGGATGAGTGCCGAGGCGATGAAGGACCCCATCCTCAAGGGGAAGTCCGGCTATCTCAATGTGCCGTTCTTCTACGGTCGTTCGGTCCTCTACTTCGTCATCTGGGCGGGCATCGCCTTCTGGTTCGCCAAGCAGTCGGCCGATCAAGACGCGGCGAAGAAGGGCGACACTCGCGCCTTCACCGGTCGCATGCAAGGCGCAGCGGCGCCGGCGATTCTGCTCTTCGCGCTCTCGCTCACGTTCGCCGCGTTCGACTGGATCATGTCGCTCGATCCGCACTGGTTCTCGACGATTTTCGGCGTCTACATCTTCGCCGGCAGCGTCACCAGCTCGCTCGCAGTGCTCGCGATCATCAACATCAACCTGCAGAAGCAGGGCCTGCTCAAGCGCGTCAGCACCATCGAGCACCGTCACGACATCGGCAAGCTGCTCTTCGGCTTCATCGTCTTCTGGGCGTACATCGGCTTCAGCCAGTTCTTCCTCATCTGGTACGCGAACATCCCGGAGGAGACGATCTTCTTCAAGCGTCGCCTCGTCGGTGAGTGGCAGTACGTCAGCTACGGGCTCCTCCTCGGCCACTTCGTGCTGCCGTTCTTGATGCTGCTCTCGCGTCACACCAAGCGCTCGGTCACCGTCCTCCGCGCCGCCGCGGTCATCATGCTGGTGATGCACTACATCGACATCTACTGGCTGGTGATGCCGTCGCTCGACGTGAATGGCGCGCACTTCACCTGGGTCGACCTCGTCTGCCTCCTCGGGCCGGTCGGTGTCGGCATGGTGGTGGTCGCCAAGCGGATGCAGAGCAGCAACCTCTATCCCATCAACGATCCGCGCCTCCCCGAGGCCGTGAAGCTGCAGAACCTCTAGGAGCCGATCGATGTCTCAACCCACAGAGGCGGCCGATCACGGTCAGGGGCAAGCGGGAAGCGAAGATTTCGCCGAACCCGACAAGCCCAACAACCTCCTCATCTTCGTCCTCGTGACCGTCGTCGTCGGGCTGACCTTCTTCGTGGTCATCGCGATCATCCAGATGTTCACCAGTCGCATGCGCGACGAGATCGAGAAGAAGCAGCTCTCGCAGGACTCGACGCAGCTTCGCAACCTGCGCGCCGAAGAGTCCTCGAAGCTCTCGCGCTACCAGTGGGTGAACCAGAAGGGCGGCGTCGTCCGCATTCCGGTCGCCCGCGCCAAAGAGCTCGTGCTCGCCGAGTACACGGCGGCGTCTGCAGAGGCGAAGGCGAATCCGCCTCCCGTCCCCGCGCCGATGCCGCCGGAGCCGACGCCTGCGCCTGCTCCCGAGGGTAGCGCGGCGATGCCGAGCGATTCGGCGGTTCCGGCCGGAAGCGGTTCGGCCGCGCCGGCTCCGAGTGGCTCTGCCGTGCCCGCCCCCAGCGGCTCGGCGAAGAAGCCGATCGAGAAACCCAAGGACGAGAAGAAGCCTGGTTGATCGTGTCGTCGCGGCCCTTCCTCATCTTGTCGGCGCTCGTCGCCCTTCTGCTCGTGCCCGTCGTGGCGCGGGCAGACGGGGCCGTGCCTGCGCCGCTCGAGGGAATCGGCATCGACGATCGCACCGGCGCGTCGGTGCCGCTCGACGTCGCCTTCCGCGATCAGAACGGCAAGACCGTCACGCTCGGCGACTACACGAAGGACGGCAAGCCGATCGTCCTCACGCTCGCCTACTACCAGTGTCCGATGCTCTGCTCGATCGTCCTCAACGGCCTGCAGCAAGGCCTCTCGACGCTGGCGTGGACGGCGGGAAAAGACTTCCACGTCGTCACCATCAGCATCGATCCTCGCGACACCGTCGAGACGGCGGCGAAGAAGCGCTCGAATTACCTCGCCGCCTACGGACGTGACGTCGGCGATCGTGGTTGGGACTTCCTCGTCGGCGACGAAGCGGCGAGCAGGAAAATCGCCGACGCCGTCGGCTTCCACTACCGCTGGGACGATACGCAGAAGCAGTACGCGCATGGCGCCGGCGCCTTCGTCCTCACCGCCGACGGGCGCATCTCGCGCACGCTCTACGGCATTGCTTTTCCCGAGCAGAAGCTGCGCCTCGCGATCCTCGAAGGGTCCGAAGGCAAGCTCGGTTCGGCGTGGGACAAGGCCGTTCTCCTCTGCTTCCACTACGATCCGAACACCGGGAGCTACGTCGTCGCCGTGAAGAGGCTGGTGAAGCTCTTCGGGCTCCTGACGATGATCGTCCTCGGTACGTTCCTCATCCGACTCTGGCGTCGTGAGCGTCGTCCGCCGACACCGACCGCCTCGAAACTCACTGCATCTGTGGCCGCGCCCTCGGAGACGACATGATGATTCAGCCCGCACCCAGCCCCACCGTCCCGTCAATCGCCATCGACAGCTTCTGGCTGCCGAAGCAAGGGTCGACGATCGCCGAGTCGATCGACAGCGCGTGGAACGTCGTGATGTGGATGAGCGTCGTCTTCTTCCTCATCCTCATGGTGCCGATGTTCTACTTCATGAAGAAGTACAAGCGTCGCGGCCCCAACGACAAGACCGAGACGCTCTCGCACAGCACGAGGATCGAGGTCTTCTGGACGCTGATCCCGACGGTGCTCTGCGCGGCGCTCTTCTTCATCGGTTGGACGCCGTTCGTGAACAGCTGGATCGCGCCGGCCGAGGCC
>JANYDK010000083.1 GCA_025363655.1 Deltaproteobacteria bacterium
CGCACCATCACCCGTCGCTCCTACGGTCTGCACAGCGCCTCGAGCCTCATCGCGATGCTCTTCCTCTGCTGCTCAGGCCTCACGCTGCGCCCAGCGCACGCCGTGCCGAGCTTCCACTAAACCTCTCGGAGAGCCCGAAAAAGTGGCCCGACGAAGACTTCTACGGGAGACGGGACATTGGGAAAGGATGTAATCCCCCGCTGACATTCGGGCCTGAAATCTTGGGTGTTCGTCAGTTGGTCGAAATGGGCGACGGCGTTCGAGATTTCTCATTGCGCCAAAGATTGCTTCGCGACTTTCGCCGCTTCGGTCAATCTCGCTCCGCTCGGTTGCCGAAGCTACCGCCGTCGCCCATTCGAATCACACCGCCATCTTCTCGATTTCGGAGATCCAGTGTCCCTCGCCCAGCTCTCCGCGTGCGAACAGCGAGACGAGGTCGAAGACCACGTCCGAGAAGCCACCGATGTTGAGCACGTCTGCGTCGTCTTGCACTTGCGTCGACGAGTACGGCTGCAAATCGACGAGCACCAGCTTCGCGCCCGGGTTACGGAGCGAGAAGCGCTTCCACTCCTCTGCCATCGGGGTGCCCCCGCGGGGGTGCCCCGACTTGGAGCGGCCGAAGTCGGACCAGGACTGGTTGTCCGAGACGTAGATGACGAGATCGCCGCTGGCTCCCTTCGCGTTCAAGTGACGGAGCGGCGCGCTGCAGGCCGTGCCCCCCGAAGGAAGACTGGCGAGAAACGCGGCGTTGGTCATCACCGAATCGAAAGGGTTGATGCGACGAGGGAGCGGCACGACGTCGTCGGAGAACGGCACGATCTCCGCCGACGGGTTACGCCGGAGGAAGGCCGCGCTGATCAACGCAGCGACGTCGAGGCAGCGCACGGAGCTGGTGGCTCCCTTGCGGTTGCCGGTGACCGCCGATTGCATCGAGCCCGAGACGTCGGGGCAGAGGATGATCTTCTTCCCCGGCAACGACGGCACGTTCTCGATCGCGATCTCCATCGCCTCCTGCAGCGCGTGGGTCACCTCGGCGGGGATTCCCTCCGTCCCCGAGGCGGCCTTGTACGCGGCCATCAGCTGATAGGGAAAGACCCGCGCGCGCCGGATCAAGTCCGGGTTGCGCAGCCTCCCTGCGATCATCGACGCCATCGCCTCGCCGCGCTTTCCCGCGAAAACCCCGTGACGCGCGAGCGTATTGAGGTTCATGCGGGTCTGCGTCCAGCTCATGTTGTTGGCGATCGACTGCCACTTGTCGTCATCGAGCACGAGCGCGGTCAGCATCTCGAAGGGGACGTCCGGAAGGTCGCCCTCGCCCTTCTTGAAGGCCTCGAAGGCCTGCACGATCTTGGGGAGGTCGGTCTCCGTCACGTCCTTTCCGATCAGCCATCCGTACAGCGCCGCTCGGGCCGCGTCCTTGTTTCCCGCGGCGTCGGCCGGCTTCGGACGCACGAGCTTGATGACGTCCGAAAGCGATGGGTCATTGCCCAGCGACTGTCGGAAAATTGCTTCCGGCGATCGGCTTTGAAACCATCTTTGGCAAAGGCGCTTGGGCGCGGTGCCGAGCGACTTCCGGCCGACCACCCCGCTACGGATGATTTGCACGAAGTTGCGCAGCATCTTCCCGTTGTCGATGACCCGCGGGAAAACAGCCGGAAGGTGCACGCGACCGTGGGCGGCGAGATACGCGGTGAGGAACGCGGGCATGTCCTTCATGAAGCCGCGCTCACGCGTGTAGAGGGCCGTCTTGGCGACGAAGTCCGGGGAGACCGCGCTACAGAGCTGTAGCGTCTTCTCCAGTTGGTCCTTCGCTTGCGCGTAGAACGTGCCGTTGAACGTGCCGGTGACGGCGTACTGCGCGAGCGCCCCCTGCGGGGAGAACGCGTAGGCCTTGCCACCGGCCTCGTTGGTGTCGGAGGTGAAAGGCGCCTTGGGCGCCGAGGCGAAGAGGTGCTTGTTCGACATGTTGGAATACGCGTCCTTTCTCGGCTTTGGGCGCCGTTCGGGTGATGGGTGGAAGGTGAGTCAGTCGACTCGATCTCGTGGGAGACGAGTCGACGAGGAATGGAGCCCTCGCTGGGAGTCGAACCCAGAACGTCGAGTGTCGGAAACTCGCGTCGATGGGACCGATCGTCGAGGGCAAGCGTGCACGGGAAGCGTGCGCGTGGACCCCCTGCGAGGAATCGAACCTCGACGGCCGGTTCCGTAGACCGGCGCTCGCGTATCCAGCGAGACAGGGGGAATGAGGATGGGGCGGGGAGCGAAGAGCTCAGGCCGGCGGGTTGAACTCGACGAACACCATCTCCTCGGAAGGCGGTTCGTCGTCGTCGCAACATCCACCCGCACGGGTGACGAGGAGGCCGGCGCCGGGCCGACGGGTCATGTAGTCGTGACCCCACGCCTCATCGAGCGACAGGCTCCAGAGGTCGTGTCCGAGGGTGCGAAGCTCGTACATCGCCTCGGTGAAGGTCGTTCCCGAGTCGGAGCTCGCTCGGAGCCGCTCGGTGAGGATCAACGCTAGACGAAGACAGAGAGTCGCGCGGTCGCCTGCGGCGAGAAACGCTTCGAAGGAGAATTCCTTGCCGATCGGTGCGTGGCTCATCGAGATTTCCTTTCGAGGGTACCGGAAAGTCGCGACATGGTGTCCCCAGCGGGAATCGAACCCGCACCCCTCGATCGAGAATCGAGTGTCCTCGCCGTTAGAACTGATGGGGACGAGAGAGAAAGGCGTTCGCCGTCGTCGTGGTGGACGGCGTCGAACGCTTCGTCAGCGAAGTAGGTCATCGGGTCATTGCCGAGCCGTCCCTCCCGAGCGCGGTCGCCTGCGCTCATTGGGAAAACTGCACGCCGAGGTCGCTATGCCGGTGCGCTGTCACGCGTTCTTTACTGGATGGCTGCTGCTAGGCCCACCTCCCGGCGTTCATCGCTTGCTCGGTGTCGGAGCTCACGTGCATGGCTCGGCCGCGCGGTCCCACCCCGCGAGGTTTCCCCAGCTGCACGAGAATCTCCCGCTCGGCCCTTTGGGTTGTAGACCCGATGGGCATCTGACGAATGTGCGGGGTGTCGACGACACCCGGAGAGCAAGAGGAGAATCGAACTCCCGTGCGACGGTGTTGCAGACCGCGCCCCTCTCCAGAGGACTTGCTCGTTACTCGGTTTTCCTCTTCAGGCGCGCCAGTTTCTTCGGCTCGCCGCCGACGCTCCAATGCTCGGGCAAGACCTCGCGGAGAATCACCCGAATGCTCTCGCGCGGCACTTCCAGCGTCTCTTCGGCGGCATCGGTGAGCGCGCGAATGAGCGCATGTTTACGGGCGGCGGTGCGTCCGGCGAGGAGAGAGACGTCGATGATCGGCATGGCTGAATCTCATTTCGGGAGGGTGACGCGGGCGAGGAACTCTTCGGCTTCGCGCAGCTCGTCGGGGGCGATGGAGTGGGCAAGGCCGGGATAGACGTGCTTTTCGACTTTCGCGCCCCAGGCCTCGAGCGCGCGCACGCTCGGCTCGACGACCGAGACGGGAATGACGGGGTCGCTGGTGCCGTGTGCGAGGAACACCGGTGTGGTCACCGAGCCCGGAATGACCGTCTGATCGTCGGCGATGCGTCCGGAGAACATCACCACCGCGGCCGGCGAGGGCGACCGATGCAAGGCGAGATAGCCACCGAGTATCGAGCCTTGGGAGAAGCCGACGACGACCAATCGTTCATGACCGAGCTTGCGCGCGTCGAGCTGCGCGTCGATCCATCGCGACACCTCGAGGCCGGCTTCGCGGACGCGCACTGCGCGATTGGCGTCGTCGAGGCCGACGGTGGAGAACCATTGCCGGCCGGTGGGAGCTTGATCGAAGCGATGAAACCCATCGGGCGTGAGAAAGGTGACGTTGGGCAGCGTCGTCGACATTCTTCGAGCGATGTCGTGGAAGGAGGCCGCGTCGGCGCCGACGCCGTGGAGCATGACCGCGAGATGGGTCGGCGGACCGCTGGTGGCCTCGAGGGTGAGGATGTTCGGCGACGTGGGCATCGGCGTGGAACCGGTGCTGGAGGGAATGTCGGGCACGCTGCTCTTCTCCTGAGAATCCTGCGAAATGCGACGTGACGATGGACAGCCGAGGAGCGATGCGAAGGCGACGAGCGTCGTCATGCCGTGCAAGCGCGCGTAGGTCACGCGGCCTAGTCTAACGCGCCCTGAGCGATGAGCGGGGATCGAACCCGCATCCCGAGAATGGCGTTCTCGGATCCTACCGTTGGACGATCATCGCGATCCCCTGTGTCCTCCGACGCGCGCATCAGCAGTGCGGGCGAAAGTGGGCACGAAGGTGGAGCGGGCAGTCGGAATCGAACCGACATTCACTGGGTGGAAGCCAGGCGTCCTACCGAATTGGACGATGTCCGCGTGAGATGCAGTGACTAGAGGAACGACGGGGATTCGAACCCCGATCTCTCCCGTGCGGGGGGAGCGTCTTCCCGTTGGACGATCGTCCCAAGTGGCGAGTCGCAAACTTCCGACGAGGGGCGTGGAGATCGCCGTCGCATTGCGCCGAGATGTTTCTCGAACGCCGCTCGACCCGCCTGCATCGCTTTCGTGATGCACGCAATCGCTGGATCGCCTTCGAGCTCGCGCCCGTACGACGATGTTCGCTACCTTAGGACCGTTATAGTTACGTGTAATCCCCACTACATTCGGAAGCAGCGCTCCGTACGGGGATCGAACCCGTCTCACCCGGTAGACAGCCGGGCTGCGACACCAGTCGCATCACGAAGCATCGGTATTTTCGTTTCGAACGAAGGATGGTGTGACGTAGGGGAATCGAACCCCTCTCCGCCGGTTCACGGCCGGCCCTCGTGCCCAGACGAGTAACGCCACGGTGGGTCGTCGAGGAATCGAACCTCGTTCTCCCGGGCTTCAGCCGGGCGCTGTGTCACCAGACTAGCTCACGACCCAATTGCACATTTCTGCAGACGATAGGGTGCCCCCGACGGGATTCGAACCCGCAATACCCCGATCGAAAGTCGGGTGTCCTGAAGCCGTTAGACGACGGGGGCGATATGCACACATGAGAGCCCTCGCCCGGAATTGCACCGAGTTCTCCCGGGTACGGGCCGGGCGCTCCACTGTTCGAGCTGCAAGGGCGAAAGTCAGGGACGCGCGCGGAGGAGAAACCGTTGGATCTTCCCGGTCGCGGTCTTGGGGAGCTCGTCGAGGAAGGTGATGAAGCGCGGACACTTGTAGGGCGCGAGGCGCTCCTTGGCGTGGGCGCGGAGACTCTCGACGAGCGCGGGAGAGCTTGAAATTCCAGCGCGGAGTGTGATGAAGGCGTGGGCCTTGGTGAGGCCGTCGTCGTCCTCGGCGCCGACGACCGCGCACTCGAGGACGCTCGGATGAGCGAGAAGCGCGCCCTCGACCTCGACCGGAGAGACCCAGATGCCGCCGGTCTTGAGCATGTCGTCGCTCCGGCCGCCGTGGAAGAAGAAGCCGTCTTCGTCTTCGAGGTATTTGTCGCCGGTGCGAATCCACTCGCCGCGGAGCGCGTGCTTGGTGGCCTCGTGCTTGTTCCAATACATCGCCATCGTCGAGTCGCCGCGGACGAGGAGGTCGCCGAGCTCGCCGCGCGGGACGTCGCCGCCGGTCTCGTCGACGAGTCGCAGGTCGTAGCCGGGTACGGGTTTTCCCGTGGATCCAGGGCGAATTGCGTCGGGTCGGGAGGAGAGAAAGATGTGACAGATTTCGGTGGAGCCGATGCCGTCGAGGATGGTGAGCCCAGTGCGTTCGCGCCAGCGCTCGAAGATCGCCGCGGGCAAAGCCTCACCGGCGCTGGCGCAGGCGCGCACGGAGGAGAAGTCCGCTTCCATGCCTTGGTCGATGGCCGCGAGCATGTTGGCGTAGGCAGTTGGTACGCCGAAAAAGAGCGTCGGCCGGTGACGTTTGACCTCGGCGAACACCGCCTCTGGGGTCGGGCGCCCCTCGTAGAGGACGGCCGAGGCGCCGACGTGCAACGGGAAGTACTGCGCGTTGCCGAGGCCGTAGGCGAAGAAGAGCTTGGCGATGGAGAAGCAGCGATCGGTCTCGGTGATCTGGAGAATCGAGCGGCCATAGGTCTCGCAGCAGATCCACATGTCGTGCTGGAGGTGGACGACGCCCTTCGGCTCGCCCGTGGTGCCGCTCGAATAGAGGAGGAAGGCGAAGCCGTCGCGGTGGGTCGCCGCGTAGGCCTCGATCGGCGTTGCGGCTTCGAGCGCTGCGATTGCTTCGGCGATGTTGAAGGTCACCGCTCCTTCGGCGACCAGGGCTTTTGCCTGGGAGGCGTCGACGATGGTCTCGTCGAACACGACGAGCCGGGCGTCGGAGTCGCGAAAGATGGTGCGATGGTCGTGCTCCTTGAGGAGCGTGTTGATGGGCACGGCGACGGCGCCGAGGGCGATGGCGCCCCAGAAGCCGATCGAGAGAAGAGGAGAGTCGCGGAGGACGAGCGCCACGCGATCGCCGCGATGAACGCCGGCCGCACGGAGCGCGCCTGCGAACTTCCGCACTGCGCGATCGAGCTCGTCGTAGGTCATCGTCGCGTCGGCTGCTTTGCCCAGCTCGCTCGAAACGATGGCGACCCGTGAGCCCCGTCCTTCGCGAAGATGCCTTCCGACGAAGTGCTCGGCGGCGTTGAAGACCTCGGGCAAATGTTCACTCGCGCGCATCGGCCCATGGAATCACAGGAGTCGCGCGTTGCTCCAGCGGATGGATTCGAACCATCGCGGACGCCGGTTAACAGCCGGCCGCTCTGCCTCTGAGCTACGCTGGAAAGAACTGGAAAAAGTCGACATTCTCGTGTCGCCAAAGATTGCTGCGCAACTTTGGCCGTTTCGGTCAATCTCGCTGCGCTCGGTTGCCGAAACTGAAACGGGTGCCGGCGAGAGCGCGAACGAACGCGCCCCGCACGAGGATGCGAAGGACGACTCGGGTGAGCGCGGCCACCGGACGCGAAAATCGCGTCGCGAGGGCGAGCTCTCCCTTGAGCCGAAGCTGAGGAGAGCGCGCGCCCATGCAGGAACCCCTGCAGGTCGAGTCGTCCATCGAGTCGCCGCGCGAAGGACGAAATCGTCCCTCGCCGGCACCCTATGGATGCCAGGTTGTCAAACATCAGTGCCCTCGTGAACGAGAGCGAGCGTCGCGGCACGGAGTGCCGAGTGGGTCCAGAGGGAGTCGAACCCTCACGATTCCCGGGTAAGAGCCGGGTGCGCTACCAGTTGCGCGATGGACCCCTGCCGCGAAGAGCGCGCACGAATGCGAGCTCGCGGGCGGTGGCGAGTGGGGCGCGAGGGACTCGAACCCTCACGATGTCGGGTTAAAAGCCCGCTGCTCTACCATTGAGCGAGCGCCCCATGGGTTGGGCGGCGACGGGAAATCACGTTTGAGTGCCATGAGCTTGCACCTGGAAATGGTGTTTGATGTGTCGGCCACGCCGACACTCCCAGGGAGCTCGGCGGGTGTTACGGAAGCGTCGTCAGTCCCGGATTCGGATGGCCCGGGCGACTTTCGAGACCGGAGTTCCAATCGGGCGGGGCGGGAGGCTTGGGATAGCCTCGTCGCGGACCGCGGAGCGCACCTTGGAATGTCGAACACGCCCCATCGGAGCGCGTCGCCTGCAATTTTCGCTCGAAGAGGGTGGACATGGGAGGAGCCTCGGGGTGAATGCAACGTGAGAAACGAGTCGGGAAATCTCGGGGCGGGAGCCAGACCACAAAAGCACCGCGGCCGCCTGGGGTATCCCTGGGCGGCCGCCTGACGTCATGAGACGAGAGACGGGCGCTCAGCGATCACCCTCCACGTTTCCGCAGGGGGTGACGACGCACTCGGCCGAAATCGGCTGCCGATACGATGAACTCTGCGGCAGTCCGCGACCTTCCCCAAACGACGGCGCACCAAGGCCGGAGAGGCCTTTCGGTGCTTCGTGGTGTTTGAGAAAGCTGCGCATGACGGTCCTTGGACGGCTGAGCCGTCGGTGTGTTCGATGTGTATCGTGACTTCGTCGGCTTGTCAAGGAATGGGGAGGAAAAAGAATTCCCCATCGCTTCCAGGATGAGACGCAGGAGAATGGCGAAAGATTCAGACAAAGTTCTACGACAAACAAGATTGTCCCGCGCCCGTACCCCACGCCCGCGCCGGCGCCCGCGCCCGCACCCGCGCCCGCGTTGACCTCTTCTCTCCCCCACCCTCATCCTCCCCACGCCCCCCATGACCTCCGGCCCACAATCTCGCAAGGGACTTCTGCGCATCCCCGCGCTCGCCCGTGCGCCGGTCGATCTCCGGATCCTCGGGCGAATGTTTCTCCACGCTGCGATCGTCGGTGCAGCTGCGGGGCTCATCGGCGCGCTCTTCTTCTACGGTCTCGAGTGGACGCAGCACGTCGTCCTCGAGAGGTTGGCTGGGTACGTGCCGCTGCGGGCGCTCGGGGAGCACGCGAGCGATCGAGGGGAGGCGCACACCTTTCGACCGTGGCTCCTGGTGATCCTTCCCGGGCTCGGCGCGCTCGCGGCAGGGCTGATTTCTGCGCGATTTGCCGCAGAGACGCAGGGCGGTGGGGGCGATGCGATGATCGACGCCTTCCACAGGCAAGGCGGCGTCATGCGGCGGCGCGTGCCGATCGTGAAGACGATCGTCTCGATCTTCACGCTCGGCTTCGGTGGCTCCGGCGGACGTGAGGGGCCGACGATGCAGATCGGGGCTGCGATCGGCTCGATCACTGCGCGCTATCTCCGCGTCGACGTGCGCGAGCGTCGCATTCTCCTCGTCGCCGGGTGCGCTGCCGGCATGGCCGCCGTCTTTCGTACGCCGCTCGGCGCCGCGCTCCTCGCCGTCGAGGTGCTCTATCGCGACGACTTCGAATCGGACGCGCTCGTGCCGGCGCTCCTCGCGAGCGTCGTCTCCTATTCGGTCTTCATCTCGATCTACGGAGAATCAAGGCTCTTCGCGCACGCAGCGCACTACTCCTTCGTCCCAGCTCAGCTCCCGCTCTATGCGGTGATGGCGCTCGTCATCTCGGCGATGGCGACGCTCTTCCTCGGCACGCTTCATTTCGTGCAGCGTCGCAGCAAGAGCATTCCCGTTCCGGTGTGGTTTCGTCCCGCGATCGGCGGCCTCGCCGTCGGGATGATCGCGGCCCCGGCCATTCTCTACGTCGGTGAGCGCATCGGTGGCCCCGGACGAGGCTTCGGCGTGCTCGGCGGTGGGTATGGCGCGGCCGAGGTGGCGATCATCGGCAGCTCGTGGCTCCCGAGCGGTTGGCGCGCGGTGCAGCTCCTCGCGCTCCTCGGCCTGGTGAAGATCCTCACCACCTCGCTCACCGTCGGCACCGGCGGAAGCGCAGGCGATTTCGGCCCGTCGCTCGTCATGGGCGGCCTCTTCGGCGGCGCGTTCGGTCGTGCGGCGCAGCTGATCCTCAAAGATCCTTCGATCGATCCCGGCGCCTTCGCGCTCGTCGGCATGGGAACGTTCTACGGCGGGCTCGCGCACGTGCCGGTGAGCTCGCTGGTGATGGTCTGTGAGCTGGCGGGCAGCTACGATTTGCTCGTCCCGCTCATGCTCAGCGAGGCGATCGCGTTCGTGATGCTGCGCAAGCGATCGCTTTACCACGCGCAGGTGATGAGCAAGCGCGACAGCCCGGCGCACAGTCACGAGCTCATCTCCGACGTCCTCGAGCAGAAGCGCGTCGCCGACGTCGTCGAGCGCGATCGTCCCTACGCCTCGTTCTCGCGCACCAGCAAGGTGCCCGAGGTGATGGCGAAGATCGCGCAAAACGCCTGGCAAGACGTGTTTCCGGTGGTCGACGAGGCCGGGAAGATGATCGGGATCATCGACGCGTCGATCGTCCGCACGCTCGCCACCGAATCCGAGATCGTCGGTCTCGCGGTCGCCGACGACATCATGCAGCCGCCGATCGAGCTCCGGCTCGACGATGATTTGCACGACGCGCTGGAGGTGATGATGACCCGCGGGGTGCGGGAGAGCCCAGTCGTCGACGAGCTCGGTGTCATCGTCGGGTTCCTCGACGAGGCCGACATCACCCGCGTTTATCTGGAAACGACGAACGCGATTCCGGAATCCGAGCAGAGCGAGCCGAGTGAGCGCGTCCAGTCACCCCCCCGCGTTCGCTGAGCGGTTGCGCTACACTGGTCGCCCGTGGTGGACGATCGAGCACGCGCCAACGCCCGCATCGGGCAGGTGCTGAACGACAAGTGGACGCTCGAGCGGCTGCTCGGTCTCGGCGGCATGGCTGCGGTCTACGCCGGGGTCCATCGCAACGGCGCGCGGGCGGCGATCAAGGTCCTCCATCGTGACTTCGCCTACGACCGCGATCTGCGCGAGCGCTTCCTCCGCGAGGGCTACGTCGCGAACCAGGTCGGCCATCCGGGAGCCGTGCAGGTCCTCGACGACGACGTGGTGGTGGGAGGCCCCGACGAGGGGAGCGCCTACCTGGTGATGGAGATCCTCGAGGGCGAGTCGGTCGACGATCTCTTCGCCCGCGAGGCCAAGCCGCTCGGTGAAGATCTGGTGCTGGCGATCGCAGACGAAGTGCTCGGCGTCCTCGAGGCGGCGCACGCGAAGCAAATCGTCCACCGCGACATCAAGCCGGAGAACCTATTCCTCGTTGCGCGCGCGAAGGAGTCGGGCAAGCGCGAAGGTGATGCTGCTGGTGATGTTGCGGTGGATGCCGACGAAGACGACGAACCCGGGCAATTGCGCGTGAAAGTGCTCGATTTTGGCTTCGCGCGGGTCGCGGCGGGGATGCAGACGAAGATCGGCGTCGCCATCGGTACGCCCTCGTTCATGTCGCCAGAACAGGCCTCCGGCCGTGGTGACGAGGTCGACGCGCGCACCGATCTGTTCGGGCTCGGCGCGACGATGTTCCGACTCCTCACCAACGCGCGCATCCACGAAGGGAAGAACGGGCCGGACATCGCCGGGAAGATGGCGACGATCCCGGCGCCGACGATTCGCAGCGTCGCGCCGCAGCTCTCGCAGCCGGTGGCGACGATCGTCGATCGCGCACTGCAGTTCCGCCGCGAAGATCGCTATCCCGACGCGGCGACGATGCGCCTCGAGGTCCGCGCCGCCCAAGAGGCGAGGTCGCGCGCAGCGAGGCTCGAGAAGCAGTCGACGATGATCGACGTGCAGCGGCCGATCTCCGAGCAGAGCTCGCCCGCGCCCGCCGTCGTCGGGCCGTCCGCGGTGGTGGTGCCTGCGCGCGGCCCGCGAGCCGAAGCCCGCACGCCCGAGCGAGCGCCCGCATTCATCAAGAAAAAAGGGCCGACTTCGGTCTCCGCGCTGATCGCCTTCGGCTGGGTCTTGCTCATCACCGCCCTCGGCACCGGCGTCTTCGTCATCCGTGGTCGACTCATCGCCAAGGAGCAGAAGCCCATCGGCCAGGGCGACGATCCGAGCGAGCTCGCCACCGAAGCGATCTCGTCGGCGAGCACCGACGCGGGTGCGCAAGGCGACGCAGGGCCGGACGTCGAGCCCGAGCTCGACGCGGACGTCGAGGTCGATGCCACCGTGGACGACGCGCTCATGATGATCGACGACGACGACGATCAAGACGACGATGACGATGCGGGCGCAGCTTCTGCCGACGGGGGTGGCGACGGCGGCCCCAAACCGTTGAAGAAACCCGGCGCGAAGAAGAAGCCGCCGATCAAGAAGAAGCCGCCGATCAAGAAGAAGTGGAAGTAGGCGAGTTACGGCGCAGCGACATCGGTCACGGGCGTCATGAGCCCGAAGCGCATCCACTTTCCTTCCGGCCCCGCGAAATCGAAGCGCACCCCCGCGCCTGCGCAGGTCATGTGCGCGCCTCCTTCGAATTTCTCGACCTTGCACGTCTTCGGCGCCAGCTTCTTCAGCTCTTCGAGCGACGTCTTGGTGCCGAGCGGCTTTCCGAAGACGCAGTAGTTCTTCCCCGGCTCGACCTCTTCGTTCACCGGCGTGGTCGGAGTCACCGACATCATCCACGACATCGCGTGTTGCACGCCTTTTCCAGGCTCGATGCCGACGTCACACCCTGCGGGGAGAGCCTTCGTCGGCGCCTCTGTCGGAGCTCCCGTGTTCGAGCCGCTCGCCGCAGCGTTCGCGGGAAATGGATGCGTGTCCTTCGGATAGAGGTCGAACGACGAAAACGTCAGCTTCGGTCCGGCGAAGAGCAGGCGAATTCCGCGCGCGTCGCAGATGACGTGGGTGCCCCCGAGGAGCGGCTCGTGGACGCAATCCAAGAAGAGCGCGTCGACGTCCGCGAGCGCCGTTCCGGCCACGAAATGGACGCCGGAGAGACAGTAGACGTGACTGGTCTCGATGCCGATGCTGAGCGGCTTTCCTCCGCTCGGCGTCTCGTCTTTCCCTTCCGCAGTGACCTTCTCGCCCGGGACGATGGTGACGTCGCACGGCTTGCCTGCTGCCGCCGACGTCGCGCTGATGGTCGAGGTGCTGCTCGAGGGGCTCGCTGAGGAGGCGCTCGTGCTCGCGCTCGCAGTCGGGTTCGGGCTCGTCGGCGTCGGTTCTTGCGGCCGGTCTTTGCAACCAACCGTGAGCGTGGCGACGACCAGGAAGAGGCCGAATTTCTCGCAGGCTGAGCGTCTCATCCGAGCTTCGCCACCGCTGCGCGCAGGCGAACGAGCTCCTTCTCGAGGGTCGCCGTCGAGACGTCATCGTCCTTGGAGACGCGGGCCGCGGCTCGTTCCATCTCGGCGAGCGCCTTCTTCACGTCACCACGCGCTTCCCAGACGCCGGCGAAGCGCTGCCAGCCATCGGGCTCGTTCGGAAACTTCTTCACCATCTCGGCGCTGAGCTTGGCGGCCTCGGCGATTTCCTTCTTCTTCAGCGCGACCTTGGCCTTCTCGGAGAGCTGGTCGAGCTCGTCGAAATCGACCACGCCTTCGCCACGCATGTTGAACGGGCTGCCGTCGTCTTCCGGCTCCATCGGCCCGTCGTCGACCTTGGGCGCCAGCGCGGCGACGCGCGCCCGCTGCTTGGCGGCGAGCTTCTGCGCGGCGTCGCGCTTCTTCTTCGCCTTCTCTTGGTTACGCTTCTGTCCGGGGTTCGCGGGCATCAGTTTCCTCCGGTGTTGCGCGTGAAGGTCTGCATCAGGTGCTCGAGCACGGCGCCGTCGGGGGCCGCCGCGATGCGGTTGACGTCGACCTTGATGCCGATGTCCTTGTACTTGTTGAACGGATTGTCGGTGTCGGCGGTGATCACCGGAACATCGAGATTTCCCGGTCGATAGCCGCGTTTGAGGGCCGCCTGCTGCACCTTCGGGGTCATCAGGTAATCAGCCAGCAGCTTCGCCGCCGCCTTCTGCTCGGGCGTCACCCACTCGGTGTCGAGGAGACAGAGCGGGTGATCGTTCCAGAGGTTGATGTTGGGATAGAAGACGCGAATGTTCTCCCACCGTCCGACCGCGCGCGGCACCTCGCTGATCGCCAGTGCCTCGTAGACGACGACCACGTCGTAGAGGCTGGGACCGCGCTGAATCCAGCTCGACATGAACTTGCCGGTCGAGTCGGCGCTCGGATCCATCGAGTTGCGACCGACCTCGATGGTCTTCACGAAGTCTTGGAAACCTTGCGCGGTGACGTCGTTCACCGAGAGCTGTCCCTGCTTGTCGTAGAAGCCATAGGCCATCAGCGCGAGGGTCTGCAGGCCCGAGTTGCTCTTGGTCGGATCGGTGTGGCCGAACTTGACGAAGCCCCAGGCCGCGTCGCCGCCGAGGCCCGACCAGCCCTTTTTCGAGGCGACGGCGTCGTCGAGCTTCTTCCAGTTGAACTCCGTGTCCTTGCCGAGCAACACCTTCGCGCGCGACTCCCAGGCGACGAAGACGAGCGGCGTCAGGAGGAGCGAGCGCGGCCACTTGGTGCCGTCGCGGACGAGCGGGTCTTTCGACTTCGCGAGCTGCCATTGATTGGTGAAGAGGTTCACCACCAGCGAGTCGCCCGGGCTCCAGAGGACCGGCTTCTTGTCGCCGGAGAGGAGCGACTTCACCGCGTCGAGGCTTCCCTTGCCCTCGAGTTGGACGTCGATTTCTGGGTGATCTTTCTCGAAGCCGTCGACCGCTTCGCGCAGCCACTCTTCCTTCTCGGTCGAGAAGAGGAAGGGCAAGACCACCTTCGGGCCCGCTGCCGCCGGCGTGCTGCCCTTGGGCGCTGCGGAGTCGGATGGCTTTCCGGCGCCGTTGCCGTTGTCGCTGCCCCCCTTCGACTTGAGGTAGACGAGGACGCCTCCGAGGAGGAGGAACACCGCGAGGACGATGAGGCCGGCCTTCTGTTTCATGGCTTCTTGTCCTTCCCTACTGCTGGAATCGACGGAGGGGCAGCCCCTTCTTCCATCGCCACTGACTCCTCGAAGACGCTGAGGGTCTCTTTCACCGCTTCCATGTCGACGCGCAGGGTCTCACCGATGTTGGCGGCGGCGCTCCCGTCGTTGGCCGAGACGCGCAGTCGGATGGTGCGCACCGCGACGCTCTCGAGCGACGCCGCGAGGTTCTCCAGTTGCGCGACGGTGCGCTCCCTCAGCGTGCGCATCGCCTCGGCGCTCTTCGCCGACTCTTCGAGCGACTTGGCGGCGTCGAGGAACGCCCGCTTGGCCTCCGGATCGGCCACGTTTTCGGCGCGCTTCTTCCGCTCGGCTGCCTCCCACCGCGACTGCTCCGGGTTCATCGCCGTGCTCGCGAGGGTGATGTCGAGCGCCTTCACCTTGCGCGCGAGCTCGATCGCCATTCGGCCCGCAGTGCGCAGCTGTTGCAGCGTCGAGGCCATCATCCCTCGTGCGCTCGGCGGCGCCGTCGCCAATTGGTCGGCGAGCCCCTTCTCGTTGTCGGCGATGCGCTTCAGCGGCGCCGTCAGCTCGCCCTTGCCGAGCTCTTCGAGGATCTCCTTCCAGTCGATCGGCTCACCGACGTCTTCGCCCGTGGCGAGCGCGCGCTGGATGAACTGCGGATCGCGCACGCTCAGATAGACCATCAAGAGATAAGGGACAATGGCGATGGGAAATACCCACCACGGACCCCACGGCGTCAGCGCGAAGAGGAGACCTGCCCCGGGCGCCAGCAAGTTCTGCGGGCGGAGGAGAGCGGCGGTGAGGAGCTTTCCGGAACGATCCATAGTCTATTGATTGATCTCGGTCTGGCTCAGAAAAATGAGGCAATTTCGTCGTACACCGACTTGATGCTCTTCGGGTCGCCGTGATAGTACGCGCCGCCCGACTTCTTCGCGATCGCACCGAGGATGTTGGCGTTGGCCTCGTCGCCGTAGCCGATGGTGAAGATGCGCACCGCGCCCCCCTTCTCCGGCGGCGCCAGCTTGGAGAGCAAATCGTCGTAGGTGATCTTCGAATCGCGATCTTCACCATCGGTGAGGACGACGACCGCGTGGATGTGGTTCTTGTCGCTCTTCGCCTCGGTGTCAGCGAGGTCGCGACCCTTGAGGACGGCGTCGTAGAGCGCGGTGCCGCCGTCGGCGAACATCGAGTTGATGCCGGGGATGATCGAGCCCGGCGCACCCTCCGGCGACGGCGGATCGATGACGTTGTTGAAGGTCATCAGCTGGACCTTGTCGCTCGGGTGCAGCGTCTCGACGAACGAGAGGAGACCTTGCTTCGCGCCGGCGATGCGATCGCCCATCATGCTGCCGGAGCGATCGACGACGACCACCAAGTCGACGCCGCGCTTGGTGTTCTTCCACTGATCGAGCACCGCGCGGAGCGTGCGCAAAGAGGGCGTCGCGAGGAGCGTCTGCGGCTCCTTCGGATCGGCGCCGTGCGCGACATCGACCGGCGCGCCGAGCGGAACGTCGGTGAGCGCAGGGCGAAATCCGTACTCCGAGAGCGCGCGCTCCTGCACCTTGCGTG
This sequence comes from Deltaproteobacteria bacterium, assembly GCA_025363655.1. Taxonomy (GTDB): domain Bacteria; phylum Myxococcota_A; class Polyangia; order Polyangiales; family JADJMO01; genus JANYDK01. Next base: position 15,875 of record JANYDK010000083.1, read on the forward strand.
AGAGGAGATAGGCCTTGAGCTTGAGCGCGGCGTCCTTCTCCGCCGGCCCGACCCACGGCGCGTCGAGGATCGCGTACGGGTGATCGGCCCACATGGTCCCTTCGCGCGGATAGAGCGCGACGAGCGGGAAGGGGAGCGGCGTCGCCGGCGGATGGATGGTCGAGCCGATGACGACGTTCTCGTAGAGGACCGCCGCCGAGAGATACCCCGGACCGTGCGCCGTCAAATCGTCGTAGAAGAAGCCGGTCGAACGACCGTAGTGCACGACCGCACCTTCGATGGCGCGGACGAAGTCGAGCGTCTTCTGCGCGTTGACGTCGGTGACGTCGAGGTCGCGCTGCTTGTCGACGGCGGCGTAGTTTTCGGCGAGCACCGCGATGAGACCGGAGTTGCTGTACCCCGGATGGGTGTGACCGAACTTGAAGTCACCGAACTCGGGATGCCCCTTGGCCTTCCAACCTTCGGGCGACTTCGCGAGTTCCACAAGCTCCTTCCAACCGACCTTTTTTGCCGGGTATCCGAGCGATTCGGCCATCGGCTTCCACATCGCGATGACCACCGGCGAGAGCACCAGCGGCTCGCTCGAGCCGACGATCGGCTTCGCGGTCGCGCCCTTCGCGCCCGTCCATTGATCGTTGAGGAGCGGCAGCACCAAGCTCGAGGCCGGCGAGAAGACGTGCGGCTTGATGGTGCCGGCGATGATCTGATCGATCGGCTCGACCGAGCCGCCGTACGTCGCCTTCACCTGTATGACCTTGCCGTCGGCCGTTTTGGTCTGCGAGGCGTTGAAGTCCTTGATTGCCTCGGCGGCCCAATCCTTCTTCTCGCTCGAGAAGACGACGTCCAGCGTCAGCATCGAATCGGCCGAGGGCGCGCTCGCGAGCGGCTTGGCCGAGTTGCTCGGTGATGGTGCCGGGTCGGACGGCTTCTTCTCGCACCCCAGTCCTCCGAAGCAGAGGGCTGCGACGAAGAGCTGGAAGAGCGCCAGCGCGAAAGATGAAGGTCGCTTCATCGGGCGAATCTAAGGCCACAACGCCGATCTGCCGGTGACAAAACGGTGAACGCAAGGTTTACACCATGTGACGCAGGCCCTGGAGTTCGATACGTTCATCGGCGGCATCGCATGCGCCAATTTGCGCATGCGTGGGGAGGGGAAGATGAACGTGATTTCGAATCGAGGGCCGTGGTGTGGCCGGGGTGGCTTCAGGTCGGTGCTCCTGGTGTCGATCCTCTCCGTCTTCGCTGCGACGCAGCTCGGCTGCGACAAAGGCAAGTCGGATGACGACAAGTCGTCGAGCAAGGACAAGGACAAGGACGGGAAGGACGGGAAGAAGAAGAAGAAGTCGAAGAAGTCGGCCGACGACGACGACGACAAGTCCTCCGGCAAAGGCGAAGACAAGAGCAAAGACGACGACGACGACGATGACGACGCGCCGAAGAACGTCGAGGTGCCCGGGACCAAGGGCTTCGTCGTTCCGCCGGGTGGCAACTACAAGCACAACGTCTTCGACATCGGCGATCAGAAGGTCGTGCTCGACAGCTACGAGTACCCCGTCAAAGACTTCCCGCGCCCGGCGCTACGTAAGTCGTTCGGCAAAGCGGCGAAGGACGCCGGCTGGAAGCTCGATGGAGAAATCGCCACCGCCCAGAGCTTCACTGCTCGCAAAAAAGGGCAATCCATCACCGTGATGTTCGGCGAGAACAAGCCGGAGTCGACGATCATCAACGTCGCGCCGCCGATCCCCGACGACAGCGGCGGCGATGGTGACGGTGCGCCGGCCGAAGATTTCACCGGCGTCTACAACACCAACTTCGGTGTCGCGACGGTCACGCAGACCGGGAGCAAAGTGAACTTCAAATACCCGATCGGCACCGGCGCCTGCACCGCCGCCGGCAAGGTCCTGAAGTGCCATTGGATCGAGTCGAACGGCAGCGGCGACGCCATCCTCACCAAGCAAACGGACGGCAAGCTCACCGGCACGTGGGGCAACGGTCAGAGCGCCACCAACGGCGGTGGTTGGACGTTCACCCCGAAAAAATAGCGAAAAATTCGGGTAGATCGATCACGTCGCGCGCTCGACGCGGGCCGCGACGTGCTTGTGCCATGGGGTCCCGACGAACGGATCGCGATCGGTCGCCGACGTCAGCTCGTTCGGAGCGACGCCCGTCGTTCGCTCGCCGCCTTCCGTCGGATAACGAAGTCCGAGACCGTTGGGGAGCGACACGTGCCCACGTTGCATCGTGTCGCTGACCTCGACGACGACGAGCACCGAGTCGCGTTTGGTGGTGAGTCGCACCGTGTCGCCGCTGACCACCCCGAGCGCGGCTGCGTCGTCGGTGCAGAGTCGCAAGGCGCCTTCGCCGTCGGTCTTTCGCCAGCTCGGATCGCGGATGATCGTGTTGGCGGTGAACGAGCGTCTTTCCCCGGCCGAAAGCACGAAAGGAAACGCCGGATCGACGGGGCCGGCGTCGCTCTTCAAGACGTTCGCCAGCTCGGTCAAAAGATCGGGGAGCGCGAGGTGAATCTTCTTGTCGGGGGTGGCGATGCGCCCGAGGACGTCGCTCCATTCGTCGACGGAGAAGACGACTCCCGACGTGCGTTCGAGCATCGCCGAGAAGAGCGCGAAGGCCGCCTCGAACGTCGAACCGGCGAACCCGGCGCGCGCGACCGACGCAGGATGCTCCATCGCCATCTTCAACGCGAGCCCCAGGAGCACCGCGCCTTCCTTCTGATCGGCCGGAATTTCCAGGGTGCGGTAGAGGAACGTGGGTGCGTGCGGGGCGAGGCGCGGATTGCCGAGGATGCGCGCCATGAACTCTTGCGCATACGCCGCCGGGCCGTTCGCCATCGCTGTACGCAACGGCGCCAGGTCTTCTTCGACGACGGCGCCGAGCGCTTCGGCGAGCCGCGCGTGAATCTCGGCTTCGGGCAGCGGCCCCGGCGGCGGCTCGAGCAGCCTTGGGCGAAGATGGAACACGTTCTCCGGAAAGTCGAAGTTGAAGAACGTGGCCTCGGCCTTCTCGAACTGCGTCGAGGCGGGAAGCACGTAGTGGGCGAGCTGCGCCGTCTCGCTCATCGCCACGTCGATGACGACGACCGTGTCGAGCGAACGGAGCGCCTCGCGGAAGCCTTTGCTGTCGGCGAGCGAGTGCGCAGGGTTCGCCGCCTCGACGATCATCGCCCGGTAGCGCTTCGGGTGATCGGTGAGGATCTCCTCGGCGATGACGTTGCACGGCACGAGCCCGCCGACGATGCGCGCGCCCACGACCGGACTGACCCGCGAAGACGCCCCACCAGCGATGTTGACGAGCGGCGACGGAATGTAATGCGAGCCTTTTTTTCCGAGGCTTCCGGTGAGAAAGATGAGGAGTCTATGGAGATAGCTGACGAGGGTCGAGCTGCGGTTCATCTGCACGCCGAGATCCTCGAAGCTGCTCAGCGCCTTTGCCGCCGCGAGCACCCGCGCCGTCTTTCGCACCAGCGCCGGATCGAGACCGGCCCGCACCGCGCACGCGTCGACGTCGATCGCGCCGAGCACCTCGCGCACCGTCTCGAGCTCCACCGCATACGTCGCCAGGAACTCTTTCGCGATCAAATCTTCGGTGACGATGACCCCGAGGATCGCCGCGAGCAGGAACACGTCGGTCCCCGGCCGCACCTGCAGATGGATGTCGGCGAGCTCGGCCGTCTCGGTGCGCCGCGGGTCGACGACGATCAGCGTGCGCGCCGGATCTTTGGCGATCTCCTTCAGCGTCACCCGCGCCCGCGGAATCGAGTGCGAATGCCACGGATTCTTCCCGAGGAAGAGGGCCACGTCGCAGTGCTCGAAGTCGGCGCGCGTGGCGCTCCCGAGCATGCGATCGCTCACCCAGAACTCGCCCGTCTTCTCCTGCGCGAGCGCGCTCGAACGATGGCGTGATCCGAGCGCACGCCTCGTTCCCGCCGAATACGCGCCCGGCAGGTGATTCCCTTGCCCGCCGCCGCCGTAATAGAAAATCGACTCGCCGCCATGGGCGTCGCGCACCGCCGCGAGCCGTTCGGCCACTTCGCGAATCGCGGTGTCCCAGTCGATCTCCTCGAAGGTGCCGTCGCTCTTGCGCCGCAGCGGCTTCGTCAGCCGATCGCGTCCGTTTTGGTAGTGATCGAGCCGGTGCGCCTTCTCACACGCGTAGCCGCGTGAGCTCGGGTGTGCCTTGTCACCACGCAGCTTCACGAGCCGTCGCCCGTCGTCTCCGCCGAGCTTCACCTCGAGCCCGCAATTGCACTCGCAGAGGATGCACGCGGTCGGTTTCCAATCGGCTTCGGCCATCCCACGAGCGTGGACAATTTGGTCTCTTCATGCAACTACATTTCGATGCGCCGCAGCCTCGCCCGAGAAAACTGCTCCATCGCCCGCGCCCTCGAAATCCTCGGCGACGCCTGGACCATGCTCGTCCTCCGCGACGCCTTCCTCGGCACCCGTCGCTTCGCCGCCTTCGAAGCCAACCTCGGCATCTCGAAGAACGTCCTCACGCAGCGGCTCACCCACCTCGTCGACCACGGCATCCTCGAACGCGTCGACGTCGGCGAGCACGGCACGCACTACGAATACGTGCTGACGAAGATGGGGAAGGATTTGGCGACGGTGCTGACGGCGCTGCGTCAGTGGGGAGATCGATGGATTTTCGGGGAGGGGAAGGAGCCGGTGGTGGTGGTGGATCGGAGGACGGGGAGGGCGATCCCGAAGGTGAGGATTTTGGATGAGGAGGGGAGGGTTTTGGGGGCGAGGGACATGGAGGTGAGATTGAGGGAGAAGTAGCGCGGGGGCGGGCGCAGGCGCAGGGGGGGGCGTGGGCGTGGGCGCGGGCGCGGGGTTTGGGCGATGATGCCGGCGGGATGCTCCGGCCACTACGACGTTCGAGACGAGCTGGACTTCGACGCAGATACATAGTTGGACTATGTTTGTCGTTCGCGGCGCTGCTTTTCGTGCCGAATGCGGCGGCGCAGGCGGAGCTCGTGGCGCCTCAGCTCGTCGCTTCTCCGCCGGTGGCCTATCCCGAAGGGGGGACGGGGAGCGCGGTCGTCGTCGTGCGCCTCACCGTCGGAGTCGATGGCGGAGTGACGAAGGCAGAGGTCGTGAGTGGCGATCCGCCGTTCGCGGAGGCAGCGCGAGTGGCGACGTTGGGGTGGAAGTTCGTGCCGGCGAAGAAGGAGGGGAAGGCCGTCGTGGCGGTGATACGCGCCAAGGTGACGTTCGCTGCGCCCACGCCCACGCCCACGCCCACGCCCACGCCTACGCCTACGCCCACGCCCGCGCCCACGCCCACGCCTGCCCCCACGCCCGCCCCCATCGAGCTCGTCGTCGAAGGCGAACGAGTCGAAGTCGGCCAAACCATCACCTCCGGCGCCGAAGTCCGCATCCTCCCGGGCGCTTTCGGCGATCCCTTCCGCGCCATCGAGGCCCTCCCCGGCGTCACCCCGGTGGTGAGCGGACTCCCCTATTTCTATATCCGCGGCGCCCCGCCGGGAAATACCGGGTATTTCATCGACGGCGTGAAGGTGCCACTGCTCTTTCACCTCGGCGCGGGTCCGTCGGTGCTCGCGCCGTCGATGGTCGATCGCGTGGACTTCTTCCCAGGCGGATACCCCGTGGGGTATGGGCGCTATACCGGGGGAATCGTCGCCGGGCAGACGAAGGGGCCGAGTGACACTTTGCGCGGCGAGTGGAATCTGCGGCTCTTCGATGCCAGCGCGATCGTCGAAGCGCCGAGCGATGGGGGAAAGACCGACGCGCTCGTCGCCGGGCGTTATGGGTATCCCGCGCTCTTGCTCTCGATATTTTCGCCCGACGTATCGCTGCAGTATTGGGATTATCAATTGCGGGCCGGGCGCAAGATTGGCGAGCGCGATCGCATCTCGGTCTTCTTCTTCGGGGCCTACGACAAGCTCGTCGACAAGAAGAGCAACAAGACGCTCTTCGACACTCAGTTTCATCGCGCCGACCTTCGTTGGGATCGGCAATTGTCGGGTGGGGGCATGCGTCTCGCGCTCAACGTCGGGACCGAGCGGACGGGGCTCGCCGACAGCACCGAGAGCACCGCCAACGACTTCGCGATTCGCAACTACGGCGCGCGTCTACGTTTCGAGCTCGACCAGCGCATCGGCGATTCGCCCGATTACCGCCTTCGTTTCGGCGCCGACGCTTCCGTCGACCGATACCTCCTGAACGCGGGGTCGAGCGCAGGAGACGCGCGCGACGATTTTCCGACGCGCACCGACTACGCCACCGGTACCTATCTCGATACGGTCTTGAGGCTCGCGCCGCGTGTCGAAATCGTTCCGGGAATTCGGCTCGATTTGTATCACTCGAAGTCGACCACCGTTGGCGCGGTCGAGCCTCGATTGGCGGCGAGGGTCGGTCTCGGCGCCAAGGTGACGTGGCTCTCCTCGTTCGCGCTCGCGCACCAGCCGCCGGCGTTCTTCATTCCGGTGCCCGGCTTGCAACCCGATTTGAGCGGCGGATTGCAGCAGAGCTTCCAGATGAGCGAGGGCGTCGAGGTCAAGCTGCCGGAGAAGATGGTTTTGACGGCGACCGTCTTCCGTCACGTGCTCCTCCACCTCAACGACTTCCTCGCCACCTGCATCGGCCTCGGCGCCACCAAGAGCTCGAACGACTCCGGTAGCTCGGGGAGCTCGGGGAGCAGCAAGACGAGCGATCGATTCTGTGATCTCAACGACCGCGCCACCGGCGTGAATCACGGCCTCGAGCTGATGCTGAAGCGAGATCTCACCCAGCGCTTCGGGGGATGGATCTCCTACACGTTGTCACGTTCGACGCGCACCTTCCACGGAGTCACCGGCCTCTCGGCGTTCGATCGACCGCACGTCTTTTCGGCGGTCGGGAGCGTCGATCTCGGTCACCGCTGGCGCTTCGGAGCGCGCTTCTCCTATCTGAGCGGCCGCCCGATTGGCATTCAGGCCGCGGACTACTTCGAAGTCCGGAGGTTGCCTGATTTCTACCGGCTCGATTGGCGACTCGAGAAGCGTTGGCAATGGACGCAGACCAGTTGGACGTCTCTCGTGTTCGAGTGGTTCAACACCACCTTCCGCAAGGAGGCAGTCGACTGGGAGTGCAACTACACCGGCGGCGTCCCCCCGAAGTGCGACCCCAACGAGATCGGCCCGGTGACCATTCCGAGCATCGGCGTGGAGGGGGCGTTTTAGCCCCTGACGGCGCCCTTCAGCAAGGAGCTCGCCAGCGGTCGTAACGTCGAGAATCTCTTGTTTTTGGGCACTTCGGTGCGCCGCAGCGCCGTCACGCGACGTCACGTGTCGTCACTCGTTCACTTCTCCATGAACAGCGCCGCACCCCAGGTGATGACCCGACGGGGAAAAAAGCGCAGCCAGAACATCATCAGGGTGTTGAGAAACCCACTGACGATCAGCCTTCGCCCGCCGAAGAGCGCCCGCAGCCCGATGCGCGCGCAGCGATCGGCCGACATGAACGCCAGCTTCTCCACCGCGCTGATTTTCTGCCCTGCGACGTCGATGAACTCGGTCTCGGTCGGGCCCGGACAAAGGCAACAGACGCGCACCGAAGTGCGTCGCAGCTCGTGCGCCAGCGCCTCCGAGAAATTGCGCACGAAGGCCTTCCCAGCGGCGTACGTGGCATATCCGGCGACTGGCATGTAGGCGCCAATCGAGGCGACGTTGAGGATGTATCCGCGGTCCCGCGTCTTCATCTTCACGAGGAACCGATGGGTCAGCTCGGTGAGCGAGAAGATGTTGAGCCGCATCTGCTCCGAGGACTTGCTCCAGGGAATGTCCGCGAACTGGCCCTGCGTCCCGAATCCGGCGTTGTTGATCAGCACCTCGATCTCGGTCCCCGCCCCTTCGGTCGCCTCGTAGAGCCGTTCGGCCGCACCTTCCGCGCTCAAGTCGAGCGCCAGCACCTCGACCTTCACCTTCGACTTCGCCTCGATCTCTTCCTTGAGCTTCTCGAGCCGCTCCTTCCGACGAGCGACGATCACCAAGTTCATCCCACGCTCGGCGAGCTGCCGTGCGGCACATTCACCGATGCCGCTGGAGGCGCCGGTGACGATGGCGGTGGAGGGCATGGGGAGAACGTACACGCGCTCGGCATCCGTATTTTCCGCAGGAACTCATCCAGGGGTTACCTCAGGCAAGGCAATCTGCACGATGAGTCGTGGAACTTTGTCTCGCGGTGGGGCGAAATGGTCTCCCAAACTATTGAATCTACTAAGATAAATTGCCGGCTCTCTCGCCCTTGCGCGGATGCAGTCGCCGATGTAGGTAAGAGTCCTCTACTCACTCCCCTCTTGGAGGAACCGCATGCGCTCATCCATTCTCTCTGCCCTCTTCGTCGTCTCGTCCCTCGCTCTCGCGGGTTGCGCCGCCGACTCGCAGCACGCCAACGAAGACGGCGACACGCCGAGCACCGTCCAGGCGGACGCGCTCTCGAAGTTCGGCAAGACGATCGTCGGCAGCTACCAGTCCGCCGCGGTCTACCCGCGCTTCGAGCTCAAGGCCGACGGCACGTACACCTGGGACACCGGCATCCGCTGCGTGCGCGCCCCGTGTCCCTCGGGCGACGCCGGCACCTTCACCATCTACACGGGCTCTTCGGGTTCGCACTATGTGAACCTCGTCTCGAAGCCGGCCGCTGCCGATCGCTGGTTCCGCATCTTCGACGGCCCGCCGGTCGTCCTCAAGGGCGTCTTCGGCACCGACGGCACCTTCACCAAAGAGTCGCCGATCACCAAGTGCATGACCGTCCGCTGCGCTGCTGGCTACGTCTGCCAGGACGACGGCACCACCGCCGGCTGCGTGCCCCTCTCGAAGGATTTCTGCACCGTCGACGCCGACTGCAAGCTCGTCGACGACTACTGCGGCGGCTGCAACTGCCTCCCGCTCGCCAGCTGGGCCGCGCCGCCGAGCTGCACGACGCCGGTCAACTGCTTCGCCGAGCCCTGCATGAACAAGAAGGTTGCCTGCGTCAGCAACCACTGCGTCAAGAAGTGATGCGCGCCGCGTCGGTCTGACGCTCGCGTCGGTCGCGCGGTTCGTGAACGATGAGGCTCCGTGTTCGCACGGGGCCTCGTCTCTTTTTGTCTCTGACGCGCCGAGCTCGTTCCTGCCGCGTTGCGTCGCGAAACGCCTTGTTTTCATGAGCGACAAGCGTAACTCGTGGTAGAGTCACGGTGATGTCGCTGCGCCGATCCCTCGCCCTCTCCGCGCCCGTCCTCGTCACGTGTCTCGTCGTCGGCTGCGCCGGTGGAGACGATCCAGGCACCGCGACCACCGACACCGGCGCGGTCGTCGACAGCGGCGGTCTCGACATCGCCGACACGACCATCCCCGACGGGGCGATCCCCGACGCGCACGACGCCGGCGACGGAGGTGGCAGCGACGCGGTCTCCGACACCAGCGCGGACGTGACCGACGCGACCGACGCGACCGATGCAACCGATGCAACCGATGCAACCGATGCAACCGACGCTGCGAAGGACACGGCTCCCGACGCCGTCGTCGATTCGGGCGTCGAGGTCGGCTCCGACACGCGCGATGCGGCGGCCGACGTCGTCGCCGACTCGGCGGCTGCGTATCGCCACACCATCGTCATCGACGGCACCAACGACTTCACCGCCGCCGAGAAATTCACCACCACGTCGGCAGCCTTCGATGCCTACGTGACGTGGGACGCGAGCGCGCTCTACGTCGGATACAACGGGCCCGACATCGCCGGGGCGACGACCAGCCCCGGCACCAAGTGGGTCTTCGTCTATGTCGACACGGGGACGGGCACCGGCACGAGCGTCGGACCGACGTACAACACCGAGGCGCCGTCGTTCCCCACCGGGCTCAAGCCGGGCTTCTATCTCCGCTGGAAGATCGACGACTCGTTCATCACCCTCGAGCAATATGGCACCGGGTGGACGACGCTCGCGACGGCCGGCGTCACGCATGCTCGCAGCGGCACGTTCGCCGAGTTTCGCATTCCCCTCGCCGCGCTCGGATCGCCGACCGCGATCTCGACGACCACCTTCATGATGAATGAATTGGGCGGCGCCGAGGCTTGTTTTGCCGGTCTCTACAGCGGCAACTTCACCGACGGCTACCACGCGACGCTCGGGGTCACCAAGTGGCTTTACGCCGACTTCGCCACCTCGCTCGCGCCCAACGACGCGGCGCGCGCGCGTCCGTGACCCGAGAGGTCAGCGTCCCGTGTAGCCCTTGCCGCCGATCCATGTCGCCAGATCGCCGAGCGCGATCCAGTACGTGCGTGGCACCGCGGTCCATCGACTGCCTCCCGCGCCGTCACCGGCAGGGTCGGCGATCTCCACTTTCTCTCCACCGTCATCGAAGCCGACGATGGCGACGTAGTGATAGATGGTGCCTGACGGATAGCCCGGTGGACGCCAACCGCTGATGACGTTGGCGACCATCGGCCAGCCATCGCCGACGAGCGCGACGATGTCGGTCTTGAGCTTCGCGTGCTGCGCGGCGGTCGGCGGATCGTAGATGTCGATCGACTTGTAGCGTGTCGTACCGAGATAGTGGTTGAGAGCGCCGGCGACGAGGCCGATGGAATTGGTGCCGTCGGTCGTGGTCCCGAGATATCCCGCGAGGGTGGTCTGGCTCGGCAACGCGGCCGCCGACAGACGCGTGCTCAAGGCCATGCGCGTCGCGCCCGGTCCACACCAGTAGCCGGTCTCTTGTCCCTTCCATGTGACAGCGAGGACGACCTTCATCACCGGTGCCGGTGCGGTGTCGACGGGGGGAGAGCTGTCCGGAGCTGGGCGCGTGTCGACGACGATCACGCCTGAATCCAAGCCGTTTTCCACTTCGAAGAGCGGCGTCGTGTCGCTGGCGGAAGCGTCGTTTCCGCTCTCGAAGGCGGCATCTTCGAGACCGGCGCCGTCTTTGCCGTCGCCGCCGTCGTCGCCGACCGCGCCGATGCAGCCGCTGACGCAGCCACTCACGAACATGATCGCGAGACCCGCGCGCCAGGAGCGAGCTATGCTGATGGTCACCATGCTCGACGGATAGCCGACGAGCGAAATGCCGCAAGGGACTCCGCGGCCAAACACGTTGCCATTGGCGGCCAGGCCTCGGGTGAAACGGACACGATGGTTCTCGAGCTCGACGCGCCCCTCGTCCCCGCCACCTATGCCGCTCGCTGGCTCGCCTTGCTCGAGACGCGTGGCATCGACGACGGACGCGCGCTCGAGGGCACCGGGCTCACGCGCGAGATGATCGACGAGCCGTCGAGCCGTCTCAACCTCGTGTCGGTGGCGCACCTCCTGTGGAAGGGTGTCGAGCTGGCGAGCGATCCGTCGCTCGGCCTCGAGCTCGGTCTCGGGCTCATGCCGACTTCTCACGGACAGCTCGGCGTCGCGCTCATCAGCTGCGACTCGCTCGGCGACGCGATTCGTCTCGGCGAGCGCTACATGACCCAACAGGCCATGCCCTGGGGCGTGCGGCTCGTCGTCGAAGGCGACGTCGCGGTCATGCAGTTCGTCGAGAACGTCACGCTCGGACCGATGCGCACCTTGGTGCTCGAGATCGTCCTCGGGGGCGTCGTTCGTCTCGGCGAGCACATGCTCGGCATCTCCTTCGCCAACCCCGACATCGAGTTTTGGGCCGATTTTCCCGAGCAGCCGCATCATGCGCGCTTTCATCCGCGGATGCCGCGCGTGCTCTACGAGCAGCCGATTCTCTGCGCGCGCTTTCCCGCGTCGTGGCTGACGAGGCCGCTCGCCTGGCGTGAGCCAGTCGCCAAACGCGAAGCGGTGGCCGCGCTCGAATCGGAGCGGAGGTTCCTCGCGACGGCCGACGCTGGGGACTACGTGGAGAAGACGAGGGCGCTCCTCGCCGATCCGAAAAGGCGCTTCCCCGATCTCGACGAGGCCGCGGCGCTCCTTCACGTCACGAGCCGAACGCTGCGAAGGCATCTGCAGCGCGGCGCGGTCACCTTCCAAGTGCTCCGCGACGAGGCGCGACGCTCACGCGCGATGACGCTCTTGGGACAGTCGGCGCTGACCATCGACGACATCGCGAGCGAGCTCGGTTACGCCGACACGGCAGGTTTCACGCGCGCCTTCGTTCGTTGGACGGGTGGAACTCCGAGCGCCTATCGCCGCAAGATCCGCACGCTCTGAGCGGGTGAATCGCGCGATCGCTCACGTGACTACCGACTCATCGACATGACACCTTTGGCAATGGCGGCCTCGTGCACTGTCATCTGTGGCCAACCTGGATTTACCGGGAGACGAGCGCGATTCGTTTCGTAGAGTGGACCGATGAAGTCTTCGATGCGCGCGTTGTCTTCTCTCGCTTTGCTCTCGTCTCTCGGCCTCGTCGCCTGCGCTGGCGGTGACGCGCCGGAGTCGATCGGCACGACGGAAGAGGCGGTCGTCGTCTGCGCCAAGGGAGCGACGGTCGAAGGCATCGACGTCAGCGTCTGGCAGGGGAGCAGCATCGACTGGAACAAAGTGCACGCCTCCGGTCGCGTCTTCGGCATCGCCCGCATCAGCTACGGCACCGGCACCCTCGACGACACGTTTGCCGGCAATTGGAGCCGAATGAAGGCCGCCGGGATGATCCGCGGCGCCTACCAGTGGTTTCGTCCGGCGCAGGACGCGAAGGCGCAGGCCGACATCGTCGTCGCCCACGTCGGCAAGCTCGGCCCCGGGGACCTCCCGGTCACGGCCGACGTCGAAGAGACGCAAGGCCTCGGCGGCGGGGCGATCACCGCGGCGTTGCACACGTGGATGGACCGCGTCGAGGCCGGCACCGGCAAGCGGCCGATCATCTATTCGGGGAAGTATTTCTGGAACGACAGCGTCGGCAGCAAAGATTTCGCCGGATATCCCTATTGGATTCCCGCGTACGGACCGACGTGTCCCGATTTGGCGACTGCGTGGAGCAATTGGAAATTCTTCCAATATACCGACAAGGCCTCGGTGCCCGGCGTCTCCGGTGGCGTCGATGGCGACAAGTTCAATGGTTCGCTCGCCGAGCTCGAAGCTTTCGCCGGCATCGTCCACAACGCGGAGCCGACGGGCTCTCTCGACGCCGTCACGTGCGACAAGATCGACGGCTGGGCGCAAGATCCCGACACCAAGACCACGGGCATCGACGTGCACCTCTATTTCGATTCCAAGGCAGGCGACGCCGGCGCCGTCTCCCGCGGGCTCCATGCAGGCACCGATCGAGCTGATCTCTGCGCCAAGCTCGGCTCCTGCAACCACGGCTTCGCGACGACGCCGCCGCTCTCGCTCTTCGACGGCAAGCCGCACACGGTGCACGCCTACGCCATCGACTCCGGCGGCAAAGGGCCGAACCCGGAGCTCGGCGGCAGTCCCAAGACCTTCACCTGCGCGCGCCCGACGTTGCCCGACGGCGTGCGTCGCCACGTGCCCTCGCCGGACGTGGTCGCGGCTTGGAAGTTCGATCTCTTCTTCGACATGATCACCGTCGACGACGCCACGCTGGGCAAGCTCCCGATCGGTCGCGATTTGCAGAAAAAACCGCTCGTCGTGAGCACTCCCGACACCAAGGTGGGAATCCAGCTCGTCGATGGTGCGATTCATCGTCACGTGCAGAGTCCGCTCTCGATGGACGCCTGGCGCTTCGCATCGGCAGACGTCGTGAAGTGGACGGCTGCAGACTACGCCGCGCTCAAAGAGGGTCCCGAGTGGCGCCTTCGTCCGATTCTCGTCAAGGGAAGCGGCGCAGCGGTCTATCTGCTCGACGATCGAACGAGCGAAGATCCGACGACCTCGGAGCCCGATGGCGGCACCGAGGCGGACGGCGGCTCTCATGCCGACGGTGGATATGGCTCGAGCGCCGATGCGGGGAGCGATGCCGAAGCGGGAGTCGAAGCCAGCGCGAGCGAGTCGGGCGGTTGTTCGATGGGGGCGCGTGAGACGTCCGGCTCGACCTACGTGGGTGCCCTCGCGATGATCTCGCTGGCTGGATTCGTCGGCCTCGCTCGCCGCCGCCGAACCCGCCGCTGACTCACTTGCAGGCGTCGTGACCCGTGGGAAAACAAGCGCGATAGGCATCGAGCGTCTGCACGCACAGATGGGCGCCGGTGCTGTAAGGGCCGAGCCCGGTGTCGGCGGTGTCGCCGCCAGAGAGTCCGACGACATACCCCGCGGGGTATACGGTGCCCGTCGACGTCGCGTATTGATACGCGGGTCGGAGGTGGAGGAAACGAAAGCGATGTCCGGTCACCAAATCGGTGAACTCGGGCATGTAGCCCCAGCCGTAGACGCCGTGTTTGTCGAGCCGTGAGTCGTGGCGCAGTTGCACCGGCGTGCCCGAAGACACGGCGAGATCGGTGTCCCACCATCCATAAGACATGTAGGGACCGTAGGTGAGCGCGCTGTTCCACCATTGCACGTGGCTGCAGCTGAGCGTGTGCGGAAGCTCTTTGCAGTACGCGCCGTCGCACGCCGAGGTGGCGTCGCAGCTGCCGCACGAGCCGCCGCAGCCGTCGGCTCCACAGCTGTGATCGCCGCAGCTCGGGAGGCATCGCACTTCCACGGTGTGCGCGGGGCTCGGCTCGTCGATGGCAGAGGCTCCATCGTGGACGACGGTCCATCGATAGGGGTGCGAGCCGGTGCCGGGTGCGTGGCCGTGAATCGGCGCGGTGACCGCGAATCCCGGGGCGATCGTGAAGGGAAGCACGATGCGTCCTGCGCTCCACACGCCGTCGTTGCTCGGGCTCGCGGCGCCGACGTGGAAGGCGGCGTCCCAGTTGGCGGTGCTGCAATTGGCGAACGTCACGCTGGCGGCGATGGCCTCGCCGGGATTGACCAGCGAGGGCACGCCGTCTTCACGAACGAAGCGAGAGAGCGGTCCGCCGCTGCCACAGTCGTACGGTTCGAGCGCGGTGATCGTCGCCACCGGCGTCGGCTCGTCGACCCAGCTCACGCCCTCTTGCACGAGCTTCCAGGCGAAGGGATAGGCGCCTGGTGTCTTCGGGGCCGTGACCTCCAGGGGGATCGTCACCTGCGTCTGCGAGGGCACGTCTTTGGGCAACTCGATGCGACGTACACCCCAAAGGATGTTGTCCGGTTCGGCCTGGGAGCCGAGCGAGTAGCCGCCCACGGTCGTCCAAGTGACGGAGCTGCAATTGGCATAAGTGATGGTCGCGGTCACCTTTCCCGAAGTGGCGACGAAGCGGGGAAAGGTCCAACCCTGAAAGCGCGCAGGCGGTCCTGGCTCGCTGCAGTCAGCGCTGAAGCGGACGTCGACGGTGACGAGCGGTGAGTGCTCCTCGAGCATGCCGACCGCGTCGCCGGCGATGCCCCAGGTGAACGGATAGATGCCAGGCGCATCGGGCGCCGTGAGCTCGAAGGGAATGGTGACGCCCGTGCCGTCGGGCACGTCGGCAGGCAACGCGACGCGGGCGATCGCCCAGGTCGACTCGTCCAACGGAGCCGCCGGCCGAAGCGAAAACGAGCTTGTTTTCCAGATGGTTCCGCTGCAGTTGTCGAAGGTGACGCTGGCCCATCCGCGGCTGCCGGGGCGTAGGTCGACGGGGGGCGTCTGTGCGCGAAACTGCGCCGAGGCTTGTCCTGGTCGGCAGCTCGCGGCGCGGAGGCAAGTCGTGCCGACGCACGCCGGGGAGCCCGAGCCGAGGTGCGTCGGCCACGCCGAGCCACCGTCTTGCTCGTCGACCGGTTGATTCGCCGGACCATACGAACAACCGACCAAAGCGAAGCTCACGAGAGCCCCGAGATTGGCAATCAGCCCTTGGGAGTGCTTCATTTTCCAGCCTACCAGCTCACCGGGACAGGCCCGAGCTGCGGAGAGAAATGACCGACGCCGAGCGCGCCCATTTGATTGGAGCCCCAGCAACGCAAGCTGCTGTCGCTCATCACCGCGCACGCCGACGAGAGGCCCGCGCGCACGCGGACCACACCCTGCAGGGGATTGGTGGGGGCTGCGCCAGGGGAGGCGATGACCATCGCCGGGCCACGGGATTCGCTGGTCGTGAGACCGTCGCCGAGTTGATCGACGCCGTCGGCTCCCCAACAACGGACCGTGCCGTCGCCGATGCGGAGACAGCTGAACCCACCTCCGGCAGCGAGCGCCCGACCGAAGTTGCCGAGCGGGGTGCTCGTGCCGCTCGTGCCCGTGTCCGTGCCGGTCGAGCCATTGCCATCGGCGTGCGTGTCGGCGCCACTGTCGGATTTCGTCGTCACCTTGGTATCGTCGCCGCCATCTCCACCACCGCCGCCTGCGCCGGTGTCGGCGCTCGTCTTCGCGTCGGTGGCGCTCGTCGCGTCGGCGCCCTCTGGTGCATCGTCGCCCGCATCGTGTTTCGTAGGCCCGCCATCCTCGTCGCCGATCGTCGGCAGCACGCTCGGGAGGCCCGAGACCTCGACCGCGAGCGTGGAGCAGGGGCCGGTGCAGCTCACGAGGCCGGAAGCGGGCGGTGGCGCGCCGAGCTCGCGATGATCGTCGCGTCCCCAACAGTGCACGCGTCCTCCGTCGACGAGCGCGCAGGTGGCATCGCCCGCGGCGCTGATCGAGAGCACCGCGCCGAGTGGTTCGTCGAGGCCCACCAGCACCGGACGTCGCATGCCCCAGAGCGGTGCGTCGGCGTGTCCCAAGCCGAGCTGTCCATAATCGTTGTGACCGAAGCAGACGACGCTGCCATCGTCGATGCGCGCGCAGGTGTGTCCGTCGCCGGCCGTGACCTCGACGACGTGATCGAGGCCAGGCACCTCGACGGGCTGCATCGCGCACGCCATTCCCGTCGCGCCGCTCCCACCACCCGAGCCCGTCCCACAGGTGGTGCTGGTGGTGACGCCGAGCTGACCATGATCGTTGGCGCCCCAACACGAGACCTTGCCGCCGTGAAGCGCGCACGCGTGCCGACTGCCGAGCGCGAGAGCCTCGACGTTCGAGAGCGAGGACGTCGTCACCGGGGCTTGGCTCGTCAGATTCGAGCCATTTCCAAGCTCGCCGTGAATGTTGCTGCCCCAACAACGGACGCCGCCGTCGACGAGGATGGCGCAGCTGAAGGCCTCACCGGCGCTGACGGCCGTGGCGCCCTCGAGGCCGACGACGCGAAAAGGAAAGGTGTGGCACGCGACCGAGCGCGTCTTTCCGCCGCCGACGTCGTCGGGACAGAGATCGGAGGTGGCGTAGCCGAGCTGTCCTTGATCGTTGCGACCCCAGCACCAGACGCTTCGGTCGGCGAAACGCGCGCACCCGAAGCCGGCGCCGACGGCGACGTCGCTGACGCACTGACTGCGGAGCCCCTCGGGGCACGTCGGCGGAGGTTCAGCGACGCTGCTGGCGACGTTGCAACCCATCGTCGAGAGCGAGCTGACCGTCGCGAGCGCGGCGATGGCAACGAGGCCGAGCGTGATGACGACCGAGGAGCGGAGGATGGACTTCGAGGACATCGCGTCTACGATGGCGCCACGATCTGCCTGCAAACAAGCTCGATCCGCGCTTCATCGACAGTTGGCCGCTGATGACAACCGGCGTGGCCGCGATGAGCAAAGAGGTCACGTCGACGTGACGTCTCGCCAATGAGACGCCGAAGCTGCGGAGCAGTCTTCGGCGAAACGAGACTGTCCGGCGACCGAGCGAAGCGAGATCGACCGGACGGCCAAAGTTGCGGAGCAATCTTTGGCGAAACGAGACTGTCAGCCCGCGAAGAGCGACAGCTGACGCATCTTCCGCGCTTCGTTCGGCGGACAAGCTTCGATGTGGAGGAGCCCGCGCGCCGGCGCCACCATCACCTCGACCCGGGCCGGCAACGCGTCACGCGCGGTCTCGAGCGCGAGGTCTTCGCGGTTGTTGGTGCGCGAGAGGTGCATGAGCACCACGGTGTGCGTGCGCTTCGTGACGCGGCGAAGGAGCGCGTGCGTCTGCAAGTTCGAGAGGTGCCCGCGCGCGCTGCGCATCCGGTTCTTGAGGAACTCGGGGTAGGGGCCGCGTTCGAGCATCGCCACGTCGTGATTCGACTCGATGAGGAGCACGTCGCAGCCAGCGAGGTGCGCCGCCAATCCAGGCGGAATTTCCCCGAGATCGGTGACGATTCCGGCGCAGGCGTGGCCGTCGGAGATGGTGAGCGCGACCTGCGCGGCGTCGTGCGGCACCGGGAGCGGCGCGAGCTCGAGATCGCCGATCGCGAACGGCTCGCGGTTGTCGTAGGTGCGCACGTCGAGCTTGCTCGAGAGGAGCGTCGCCTTCGCCGTCGCGCGCGTGACGTAGAGCGGAATGCGCAGTCGCTTGGCGATGCGCGGCGCCTCTCCGACGTGATCTTGGTGCGCGTGCGTGACGACGATGGCGTCGGGCAACGGGAGCCCACGCTCTTCGAGGGCCGTCTCGAGGGTGCGAGGAGCGACGCCACCATCGACGAGCACGCTCGTGCGATCGCTGGTGAAGAGGGTGGCATTCCCGGCGCTGCCGCTGGCGAGCACGGTGACGGCGAGCGGGCGCATACGCAGCGACGATCGCACGAGACGCACCCGGCCGAAAGCGTAGCGGACGGACGGCATGGCTTCGAAAGGCGATCTGGGTACGATCGGCCTCGATGTCGCTCGCGTCTCGTCGCGCTCTCTTTCCCCTGATCGTCCCTGCGTCGTTTGCGCTGCTCCTCGCGTGCAAACACGAAGACTCGTCATCACCCGTGACGGGCGCCGACGCAGCTACCGACGTCCCCGAAGACGTCCCTCCGCGTCCACGCTCCCCCGCCGTCAGCCCAGTGCTCGTCGGTACCGGTGGCTTCGGCTACGGCGTCGGCAGCGCGTTTCCCGGCGCGGTGGCACCGAATGGTCTCGCCAAGATCGGCCCTGACACCAAAGGACCTTGGGGCACCATCAACTTCCTCCACGAGTCGGGCTACTGGTACGGCGACGACACCATCCAAGGCTTTTCGCATCTGCATCTCCACGGCACCGGAGCGAGCGATTACGGCGTACTCGGCGTCATGCCCCTCGCCAGCGGCGAACCGCTCGACGTCGCGCACACCACCCCCGCGGGGTACGAGTCGAAGTTCGCGAAGGCGAGTGAGTCGGCGATCCCGGGGAAATACGCGGTGACGCTCGATCGTGGCCAGATCGGCGTCGAGCTCACAGCCACCCCGCACGCGGGTCATCATCGGTTCACCTGGCCGAAGGGCGCGACCGATGGACGGGTGCTCTTCGATCTCGATCATCACCTTTCGGGGGGAGCGATCAGCGCCGCCGAGGTCACCCTCCATCCCGCCGAAAAGCGCGTCCGCGGCCTCTTGCACAGCCTCGGTGGCATGTCGCGCGGCTTTGGTGGCTACGACGTTTACTTCGAGATTCGCGCGGCGCGCGCCTGGAAATCGTCGAGCGTGTGGAGCGGCGGCGGCGGGCCTGCTGCGGGCACCACCGCCAGCGGCGCTGGTGTCGGCTTCACCTTGGAGTTCGATCTCGCCGCCGACGCCTCGCCGGTCGAGACGCAAATCGGGCTCTCGTTCGTCTCGGGAGACGCCGCTGCGCAGAATCTCACCGCCGAGATGCCGGCCTTCGCCTTCGACACCACCGCGAAGAAGACGGCCGCTGATTGGCAATCACGACTCGACCTCGTGAAGGTCACCGGAGGCAATGACGATCAGCGGACGATGCTGACCGCGGCGCTCTATCACTGTTTCCTCATGCCGACCGTCACCTCCGACGTCGACGGCAGCTACCGCGGAGTCGACGGCGCGGTGCACCTCGCGAGTGGGTTTCAATACGTCACCGACATGTCTCTCTGGGACACCTATCGCACGCTCCATCCCTTCTATTCGCTCGTCGCCCCCGATCGCGCGAGGGACTCGGCGCGTTCGCTCGTCGAGATGGCGAAGGCGCGCGGCTCGTTTCCCCGCTGGCCCATCGCCACCGGCGAAGCAGGCACGATGATCGGCGCCAGCGCCGACGTGGTCCTCGCCGACGCAGCCCTCAAGCACGTCGCCGGCTTCGATCCGGCAGAAGCCTATCCGCTCTTGCGCGCCGCTGCCCTCGACGCCACCGCGCCTCCGGGCGGGCGCGGAGGTCGTGACGACGCCGACGTCTACATGAAGCTCGGCTACGTACCGGCCAGTCACGGCGGCTCGGTGTCGCGGACCCTCGAATACGCACAAGACGACTACGCCCTCGCCCAGCTCGCCACGTTTCTCGGCAAGGCCGACGACGCCAAGGTTCTCCTCGAACGCAGCCGCGGCTGGCGTCAGCTCTTCGATCCATCGAGTGGTTATCTATGGCCCAAGGCCGAAGACGGCAGCTTCCCCGGCGATCACTCGAGCCCGAGCAATTTCACCGACGCCTTCGTCGAGGCCAACGCCGAACAGACCCTCTGGGGTGCTCCGCACGACCACGATGGTTTGATCACGCTCCTCGGCGGCAAGGCGGGATTCGTCACCAGGCTCCAAGACTTCATGGAGAAGGGCAAAGCCGATTACGACGCGCTCGATCCGAGCGACACCCTCGCCTCCGCGGGAATGCGTCCCTATTTCTGGGCAGGTAACGAGCCCGACATCCACGCGCCGTGGCTCTTCTCGCTTGCCGGTCGGCCCGATCTCACGCAGAAGTGGCTGCGCTGGGTGCTCAACGAACGCTTCGGCTCCGGCGCCGACGGCATTCCAGGCAACGACGACGGCGGCACGATGTCGGCCTATTGGCTCTTCGGCGCCATCGGTCTCTATCCCATCGTCGGCTCCGATCGCTATCTCGTCGCCGCGCCGCTCTTCCCGCACGTCGAGGTGGCAGTGAACGGCGGCACGTTCACCGTCGACGCCACCGGGCTCGCCGACGACAGCTTCTACGTGCAGAGCGCCACCCTCGACGGCGCCCCGCTCACCCAACCGATGCTCACCCATGCGCAGATCAAGGCCGGGAGCAAACTGGCCTTCGTGATCGGCAAGTCGCCGAGCGATTGGGGCAAATGACCCTCGAGGGGTCAGCGCGAATCAACCTTTGAGCACCCGCTCGAACATCTCCAGCGCAATCGCCCAACCGAGGTTCGCCAGCGCTGGATCGTGGCGAGGACCTTCGTCGCGCATGAAGGCGTGGACGGCGTTCACCTCGTGCCAACTGAAACGCACTCCGGCGGCGCGCAACGTCTCGAGGATGCGCGTGCGTCCCTCGTCGGGGACGTGCGGATCTTGCCGTCCCCACATCATCGTCAGCTCGCCTCGGACGTCGCCGGCGCGGGGGAGCGAGTCGCTCTTCTTTCCCTCACCGAGCGTGTCGCCGTGGACGTCGGTAGCGTAGAAACAGGCGGTCGCCGCGACGTCCGGCTGGAGCGCCGCGCGATAGGCGAGGTGGCCTCCGAGACACCAGCCAATGGCCCCTAGGCGCTGGTTGCTCTTTGGATGATCCCGCAGGAAATCGAGCGTCGTTCGCGCGTCAGCGTCGTAGGTGGCGAGCCGTGTGGCGTATTTGTACCGATTGCCTTTGTCGGTCCCTTCGGCGTCGTAGGCGAGGACGGTACCGAGCGGCTCGTGCTCGTGAAAGACCTCGGGAACGGCGACGAGATACCCGTGCCCGGCGAGCCTCCGTGCCGAGCGTTCGATGGGGCCGGTGCGTTGGTAGATCTCCGAATAGAGGACGATGCCCGGATGGCGCGCGTCGTCCCGTCCCGCGTTTCCCGCTTTGGGCACGTAGGTGTGGACGCGCATGAGACCGGCGGCGGTGGGGAGATCGACGTGGCCGTCTTCGAGGAGCATGGCCCGAGCAGTCTACATGTATATAAATTTGCTATGCAAGACGCTCGCAGGCCTTCGCCGTCGCGTCGTCGAGCGGGAAATAGCTCTCGATGCGCAGCTCGTCGAGCGTCACGTTCTGCGGCGCGCTGAACATCGTGATGGTGGTGAGGAACGAGAGCTCGACCCCGTCGAGGCGGAGCCGGAGGACCAACGTCGGCTCGCTCGGGAGCGTGAAATCGGCATGGCGGAAGCTCGCCGGCACGTCGGGATACTCGAGGAGCGAACGGACGAGCGCGGCGAGGGCGACGTCGCCGCTGCGGGCCAAGGACTCGCGATGGAGTCGCGAGAGGAGCGCGCGCGCCGTACGTTCCCAGTCGATCACTGCGCTGCGTCCGAGTCGTGGATCGAAGAGCAATCGAAAGAGATTCGGCCTCGCGCCGAGCCCGCTCGGATCGACGACCAACTTGCTCATCAGCCGCTGCGCCGCGCCGTTCGCCTGGTGCAAATCGTAACGTCGATCGACCACCACCATCGGATACGGCTCGTGCTGCGCGAGCATGCGCGTGAGCACCTGTCCGATCGCCGGCGGCATCCCTTCGACCAACGTCGGCTCGGAGAATTCGGGCGAGAAGCCGGCGGCGTCGAGGAGCGAGTTCTGATCGCGGAGCGGCAGGTCGAGCACCGCGCAGAGGCGCAGCACCATCTCGCGACTCGGCTGGGCGCGCGCGGTCTCGAGGAAGCTGATGTGACGTGAGGAGACGTCGGCGGCGATCGACAAGTCGAGCTGCGTCTGCCCGCGACGGGTTCGCCAATGCCGGAGCAGCGCAGGAAAGAGCCGTGTTTCGTCGCGCGCCATGGCCATCACTGTACTCGTCGTCGCCCTCTCCGTCCCTTACCTGTCAGGTAATGGAGTCTCGCCGCTTCGGCCTCACAGTGGTGGCTCCGGAGGACACCCCATGGAATCCATCACTGCTTCGTCGCCAAGCCGCACCACTCCCATCTCCCTCGCCGACGTCACCGCTGCGTTTCACGCGCCGCCACCGGCGTACGTCGACGTCGGTCACAGCCGCCTCGCCCACTGGAAATTCGGCCGCGGTCCCGACGTCGTCTTCGTGCACGGATGGCCGCTCCACTCGGCGACGTTTCGCGCGATCGTTCCGCACCTCGCGAGCTCGTACACGTGCCATCTCCTCGATCTCCCCGGCGCGGGACGCACCGAGTCGGACGACGACGCCCCCATCGATCTCCTCGGTCACGTGCGCACGTTGCGTCACGCCATCGATCGACTCGGGCTCGATCGCTACGCGCTCGTCGCGCACGACAGCGGCGGCTTCATCGCCCGCGGGGTCGCTGCCGATGATCGACGCGTGACCGGTCTCGTCCTCGGAAACACGGAAATTCCCGGTCACAACCCGTGGCTGGTGGTGATGTACGCACTCCTCGTGCGGATGCCGGGCGGCGGCACGCTCCTCTCCGACTTGATGAAGTCGCGCTCCATTCGGCGCTCGTTCCTCGGTTTCGGCGGCTGCTTCCACGACCGCGCGCTGCTCGACGGCGACTTCCATCGCTTCTTCGTCGAGCCGCTGGTGAGCTCACCCCTGCGCAGTCGGCAGACGATGAAGCTCCTCTCGTCGGTGTCGGCGAGGGCTCTCGAATCACTCCGTGACTATCACGCGCGCATGAAGGCGCCAGCACGTCTCGTCTGGGGCGTGGGCGATCCGTTCTTCCCGCTGGAAAAGGCGCGACGGATGTTGCCGCAATTCGGAGGAGGCGCCGACCTCGTGGTGCTCGAGAAGAGCAAGCTCTTCGCCCACGAAGAGCGACCCGAAGAGTTCGCTGCGCACGCGAGCGAATTCCTTCGGCGCGTCTTCCCGAGCACGCGCGCGTAATCGCGTAGTCGCGTAATCGCGTAATCGCGGGCTACTCCGGCAACTCGCGACCGATCGCGTCTACGGTCAGGTCGTCGGATTGCCAGGTCCGTGCGGACAGGGCGGCGCTTGGCCGTTCGGCCCAGTTTGCCCGTCGATCGTCGTCGAGGTCGATCCGCTCGGCACCGGTTGCGGTTGCGTCGGCGGCGCTGCGCCACCGAGCGGCATGGGATCGATCGGCGCAATCCCACCCGGCGGACGCGCATCACGGGTCGCACATCCGGCCATCATGCCGATCGGGGCGATCACCAACGCGATCCCGACCGCAGCCATCACCGCGCTGTACGCCGTGTTCGTGGCTCGGCTCGCACGCGTGAGGGCGCGCGGCTCGTTGGACCTACTCGGCCGCAGCAGCGGCGCCGGTGAGACCTTCTTTCGAGGTGTTGGGTGCATGGAAGGACAACGGCCTTGCGAGCCGACGCCTTACAGTCCTAATCCTTGCAAATCCAGCGCGTTTCTCGCATCAAGCCGTTCGGCGTGGTCGTCGTTCCGAGCCATCCCTGGCAGCCGAAGGTTTTCTGGAAGTCGGCGCACTGCCCCCAAGGCAAGCCGACGTTGGCGCCGGGACCGATGCAGTAGTCATCGTTGCACTGCGTCTTGCCGTGACTCATCGCGACGTCCCACGGGAGACTGCAGGCAGTGCTCGTGCAATCGCGCTCGTCGCGACACGGCTTGCCCGCTTCGGCGGTCGGACACGCGCAATGACCGACCCCGAGCATGCCGACATCCCACTTTCCGCCGCACCGTTCGCATCGCCCTTCGTCGATGGTGCTGCTGCACGACCCACACGCGACGTCCCAATGCGTCGTCGGCCAGGCGTTCGTCGGCATCGGTTTCGCGACGTTCGCCACGGCCCCTTCGGGAAGCTTCTTCGGCGCCGCGCTCGCAACTGCCTTCGTGCTCGCCGAAGTGGACGCCGAGCTCGACGGGGGCACGACGAGCGCTTTCGGTGGCGCGCTGGTGCTGCAGGCGACGCCGAGGGGCGCGAGCCAAATCCACGCCGCGTGGAGCTGCATGACGCCGATCGTACCTTTTTTGCAGGCGCTTTCGAGCGCTTCTCCCGAGCCGAGCGATCGTGATACCGCTCGACCTACCGGTCCTTCGCCGGCGGGAGACACGATGACACGACGGCTCTTCTCGTTTTTCGTGATGTTCCTCGCACTTCAGCTCGGGACGTCTGGCGCGCTCGCCGACGAGTCGAGCGACGATCCGGTGGTGCCCGCGGCCGGAGAGCCGATGAAGGCACCCGACGAGAAGAAAGACGAGAAGAAGGACGAGAAGAAGGACGAGAAGAAGGACGAGAAGAAAGAAGAGAAGAAAGACGACAAGAAGGACGAGGCCAAAACCGACGAGCCGTCCGACGGCAAGGGTCCGAAGAAGATCAAGGTCGGCGTCTTCGTCGAGAACATCGGCAAGCTCGATCTCGCGACGGGCTCCTTCCAAGTCGAGCTCTACGTGGCGATGACGTGCGCCTCGGGCGGCACCGGCGAAGCGTGCTCGACGGGCATCGACTTCGGCAACGGCAAGCTCTCGGGCAAGGAAGAGGTCATCGAAAGCAGCCCGAATCTAAGGGTCGTTCGCATCAAGGGCGAGCTCAACGCCGACGTCGACCTCGCCGAATATCCCTTCGACACGCAGACGTTGCTCATCGACCTCCACGCCGAGAGCGGCGACGTCGATCAAGTCGTCTTCGAGTACGCGGCCGACTCGAGCGGCATCGACGAGGCGGCCAAGCTCCCCGGATGGATCGTCGGCAAGCCAGAAGGCAAGGTCGGTCTCCACGCGGTCGGAGGCGCCGAAAAAATCTCGGTGGTGAGCCTCTCGATTCCGATCAAGAGGCCGCCCGCGACGCCGCTGAAGGGCATTCTTCCCGTCGTCTTCATGGTGCTGGTCGGCTTCAGCGCGCTCTTCATCCCGGTGAAGAACGTCGCCAATCGCCTCGCGATGTCGACCGCTTCGCTGCTCGGCGCGGTCACGTATCACATCAGCTCCACCGCCGCCTTGCCGCAGGTCGGCTACCTCACGCGCACCGACAAGTTCATGATCGCGACGTACTCGATCTGCCTCGCCAACATCATCTCGTCGGTCCTGATGTTCCACTACGACGAGAAGAAGGCCGATGCGAGCGTCACCAAAGTCCATCGCCTGGCGAAGATCATCGTCCCCGCGTACGGCCTCTTGGTGTGGGTGCTGGTACTGCTCGTGCGGCTCTGAAGACTACGTCGCGCGCGCGATCACCCGCCGCCGCCGCACGAGCCGCGGAAGCCACGCGAGCGCGATCGCCACGTCGCCCACGCCGCAAGCAAAGAGCGACGGCCCCCACGGATGCGCCGCGCGGGCCTCGGCCAGCTCTCCGCGCGCGACGTGGACGAAGCTCGTCGTCAGCCCGCAAGCGACGCATCGACGTCCTTCGGTTCTCCGCAGCTCGCAGGTCGGCACCAGCCGATCGAGCACCTCGCTCGGGAGCACGCGCGAGGAGATCAGCGCGAGCGCCACCGGCACGCTGAGCAAGAGCCAGGCGTAGAAGAACGCCGCGCGTACGTCGTCACGGCGCATGGCTCAGACGACGCCCCCGCCGGCGATGAGTCGGAGGATGCCGAAGACCGTCGCGACGCCGCAGCAAGAGATTCCGGTGATCGAACCCGCACGCGCGCGCAGGCCTGGTTTTGCCGTCTGCACGATGCTGACGATGAGCCCCGCGAGCGCGAGCGGGACGTTGATCCAGTTGAGCGCGCCGAGGCAGGGAAAGAGCGCGACCAAGAAGAAGACCGCACAGACGATGCCCCAGACCATCGTCACGATCTGCATCGTGTCCATGCCCGGTGGAGCCGCCACCACGTACATCGGCGCCGGACCTTGCGGGTAGGGGTTGTAGGGCTGCTGCGGCTGCTGCGGCGGATACCCCGGCGCGCCGTATGGATTTTGCCCTCCCGGATATCCCGGCGGCCCTTGATTTCCATTGCCTTGCATGGCTCCGACCGTAACAGCATGCCTCAGACCGATGACAGCTCCGAGGCGCGTTCGCGGTAGCGTGGCGGTGGACAGCCGTAGCATGCGCCCGAGCCGATGTAGGCGACGTGTCCCGAGGTCGACTCCGAGCACGACCACTTCAGCCCTGACCATGCGACCGCGACGCCGAAATCGCAGTGGCAGTTGAGACACTCTTCGCATGCAGCGGTCGTCGTCGCGTCGGTCTTCCCAGTCGTTGTGTCGGTGAATGACCATGTGCTCGGCGTCGAGTCAGGGACGTTCGCTCGGCAGGTCGACGCCCCGCAGGTGAAGGCATGAAAGTCCGCCACTGGGCAGCCCGCGCCAGAGTCATGGACGTCGGTCGCGTCGGTCGCGTCCGTCACATCGCCCCCATCCGTGGCGTCCGCGCCGTCAGGCACATCCGTCAGGTCAGATCGATCGTCAGCCGCGTCAGCCACATCGGTTCGATCGATCGCGTCGCTCGGGTTGGAGTCGTGCGACGTGGTGTCCTTCGCGACGTCGATGTCGGTGTCAGCGAGCTCGCGCGTGTCGTCGCCGACGTCGCTCACGGCCGCCGATGGGGCCGCCGAAGGCGAGCATCCGAGGAGCGCGACAGTCGAAAGCCAAGCTCCGCGGCTGAGGCGAACCCCCGCCCGCGCAAGGCCCAGCGCCAGATGTCGATGCCCGCTCGGGACCGGCATCGTGACGGAAGCACGACAGAATGGACACGCCCGCTCGCTCAGCTTGATGTGCCGTCGACAAGTTCGACAGATTTGCATTGTGTGACCCCGACGATGGGTCTTCGCGCGCCGCAGGGTCGTTACATCGCATTCACGCACCGACCTGTGTTGGCGCAATCGAGGAAACTCCGCCGCGATCGGGAACTTCGCGCCACAATCATCGCTTCTCCCTACCATGCCCCTTCGTTTCACCCGCTCCGCGCTTCCTCTCTCGGCGTTCATTGCGCTCGTCGCGAGCCCGGGGTGCGACTTTCCGCCGGTCAACGACCGAGAGCCGCCGGCCGTTTGGGAGACCTTCGACTCCATCGGCGACGCCATCGTCCGGGCACGTCCTGGCGACGAGAGCGCACGCGCGCAAGCGGCCATCGACTTCACCTGTCCGCTCGCTCAGCTCACCGCCGCGGTGGTCGTCGAAGAACCCGACGTCAAGGGTGCCAAACAGCCCGTCCTCGTGCGCATCGAAGGTTGCGGACGCGGCGGGGTCTACTTCGCGATCCTCGCGCTCGGCACGGCCGGCAAAACCACCGCTGCGATCGGCAGACCCTCCGCGCTACGCCTCCTCGAGATCCGCCGCTTCGTCGACGTTTCGAGCGACGACGCACCGGCAGCCGTCGCCACGCTCGATCGCCAGGCCGCGACGCTCCCCTTCGACCAACCGCAACACGTCGGTTGGCTGTACGTCGGTGTCGTCCGTCGCTATGTCGAATTGGGTAAGGTCGCCGCCACCGATCTCTCGTGCGCGCGCGAGACCTTGGCTCTCGAGGTCGTCACCCACAATCGCGCGCCCAACGTCTATCTCGTCGAAGGATGCGGATTTCGCGCGACGTATGTCGAGTCGGCGACGGGAGCCTTGGTGATCAGCGCACGCGTCGCGCTCGCGCCGCCGACTGCCAAGTAGCGCCGCCTTGGGCCCCGCCCGCTCCCATGCTAGTAACTCACCTCAGAGACACTATCATGCCCCCCTCCCGCACGGCTGGCCTCCTCATCCCCCTCTTCTCCCTCCGCTCGCCGCGCTCCCTCGGCATCGGTGACATCGCCGACCTCCCCTCCTTCGCCCAATGGATCCACGACGAGGGCGGGCAGAACCTCCTCCAGCTGCTCCCCATCGGCGACCTTCCGGGCAGCGAGACCTCGCCGTACTCGGCGGCCACGTCGTTCGCGATCGATCCCATCTACATCGCCATCGATCGTCTGGAAGACGTCCGTGACGCCGATCGCGCTGGTTTTCTCGGTCCGGATGGGCAGGGGGTGGTCGACTATCTGCACTCCACCGCGGCGGTCGACTACCCGACGGTTCGCAAGACCAAGTGGCGCTATCTCCGCGCCGCGGCCGAGCGCTTCTACGCCAACGAGTGGGGAAAGAATTCATCGCGCGGTCGCGCCCTCGCCGAGTTCGTCGACGCACATCGCGCTTGGCTCGACGACTACGCCGCCTTCCGGGCGCTCAAGGCTCGCTTCGGCGACAGCTGGTGGCGTGCTTGGCCGGCGGGCGTGCGCGATCGCGATCCGCGCGTCCTCGGCGAGCACCTCGACGAGCTTCGCCTCGAGGTCTTCGTCCACAAATACGTGCAGTGGATCGCGCACGCCCAGTGGAAAGAGGCGCGCAAGGCGGTGAACGCGATCGGCGTCGAGCTGATGGGCGATCTCCCCTTCATGGTCGGCATCGACAGCGCCGACGTCTGGCAGCGGCGGCACGAGTTCCAACTCGACGCCACGCTCGGCGTCCCTGGTGACGCGCTCGCCCCCGAGGGGCAAGACTGGGGTCTCCCCGCCTACGACTGGGCGGCGATGGACGCCGCCGGTCTCGATTGGGTGCGTCGTCGCAGCCAGGCGATGGGCGAGCTCTTCGATCGCTTTCGCGTCGATCACCTCGTCGGCTACTACCGCCAGTACGTGCGCCCACGCACCGGCGGAAAGCCTGGTTTTCAGCCTGATCAGGAGCCGGAGCAAATCGCCCGCGGCGAATCGGTGCTGCGCGCGATCATCGAAGCGGCGAAGAGCGCGTCCGCGCGCGTGGTCGCAGAAGACCTCGGCACCATTCCGCCCTTCGTCCGCACCTCGCTGGCGAAGCTCGAGCTCCCTGGATACAAAGTGCTCTGCTGGGAGAAAGAGGGCGACACCTTCCTCGACCCGGTGACCTATCCCCGCATCTCGCTCGCGACCT
The DNA here is from genome assembly GCA_025363655.1 of Deltaproteobacteria bacterium. Taxonomy (GTDB): domain Bacteria; phylum Myxococcota_A; class Polyangia; order Polyangiales; family JADJMO01; genus JANYDK01. The sequence continues at coordinate 45,369 of JANYDK010000083.1, forward strand.
CGGGCACGCACGACACCGACGCGCTCGCGACCTGGTGGGAGAGCCTCCGCTTCGACGAGCGTCGTCACGCCCTCGTCGACCTGCCCGCGCTGCGCCCTTTGCAGACGCACCGCGACGTCGATCGCTTCACCCCCGAGGTGCACGACGCGCTCCTCGACGCGCTCTACGGTGCTGGCTCCGAGCTCGTGCTCCTGCCGATTCAAGACGTCTTCGGCACCAAAGATCGCATCAACGTGCCCGGCGTCGTCGGCTCCAGCAACTGGAGTTGGCGTCTGCCGATGCCGCTCGACGAGCTCCGCAAAGACCCGAAGATCGCCGCGCGGATGCGCTCGGCGAAAGAGCGCGCGAAGAGACACGGGCGCTGAGCCGAGCCGCGACCGAACCTCAGCTCTTGAGCACGACCGCGCCCGCGCTCTTCAAAATGAGCTCTTTTCCGCCGAGAAGGACCGCCTGGGCCTCACCGCCGAAGCGTACGTCTTCGGTGTCGAGCACGATCGACCATGGCTTGCCGGGGCGCGCGCGGGTGGTCGACTCGCCGCCGAGGTGCAGCTGCGTGCCGGCACCGAAGGCGATGACGAAGAGAAGATGCGGTCCGTCGGCGAGCGGGCGGCGGCGCACCAGCACGGCGTCCTTGCCGAGGGCGACGGTCTCGAGCTCACCGCGCCCACGGGCCTTCATCGCCGGCTCGTGACGACGAAGCTCGATGAGCGAACGGCAGAGCTCGATCGCCAGCTTGCCCGGCGCCCGCGCGGCCTCCCCGTGGTCGATCTTCGCGCGATGAAACGTCTCGAGGAGCTGCGGATCGGGGATCGACTTGCGCGCCTCTTCGTTCCCGAAGGCGCGCAAGGAGCTGAAGCGTGCGCGAGCCGAACGCGTGCTCGCCTGCGCGAAGGGCCCACTCAAGTCGGAGAACAGCGCGAAGGGCGCGAAGCTCGCGTGCTCGTCGCCCATGAAGAGGAGGGGCGTATAGGGGAGCGCGAAGAGGAGCGCCGTCGCTGCACGAAATGCCGGCAATCCAGCGCGACTGCGTAACCTCTCGCCACGCGGCTTCTGCAAGAGCGAGGCGCGATCTTCGAGGAAGACGACGATGCGCGGAGGTCCGACTTCGAACGAAGGCGTGCCGCGTCGCTTGCCGGTGGACGGCGCGACCTGTCCTTCGAAGAGCCACCCTTGGCGTGCGATCTTCGCCACTTCGACCGCGCTACCGGCGAAATCGCCGTAAGGACCTTCGTCGTCGAGCGTGATCAAACGCTGGATCGATCCGTGGAGATCGCCCGCCATCATCGCGTCGAGCCCGAGCCCGCCGTGCGCTGCTTCCCGCACCAGGCGCGCGTCGTTGCGCAGCGTCGGACCTTCGACGCGTTCTTCGCCGGCGCCGGCAATGACGATGACCTCGCGCTCGGAGGCGCAGGCCCGCGCTGCATCGGCGATGTGGGAGACGAGAGGTCGCTCGTCCTTCTGACCTTCGCCGGGATGCGTGTGCACGCAGAGCCCATCGACGCGGTAGTCACGCACGAAGAGCTCGACGTTCTCGAGGACGAGCGCGCGCATCGCCTCGCGGTGGGGCCCGTCGACGTGAAGTCGATCACCGCTCGGCGCGAAACAGGCCGGCGTCACCTGCCCGAGCGCGTTTCCCTCGGGCCCGAATCGATCGAAGGCGACGTCGAGGATCACCGCCATTCGATGCGCGTGGGCCGTGTCGACGAGCGCGGCGAAATCCTCCGGCCTCCCGTACCCGTGGGCTGGCGCGAACGGCAAGACGACGTCGTCGCCGACGCCGTGGTTGCCGGGAGCCTCGCCGATCGGCAGGAGCAGCACGGCGGTGAAGCCGATCTCGGCGATGCGCGGCAACTCGGCAGCGAGCGCGCGGAACGTCCCCTCGGCGGTCGCGGCGCCGACGTGCACCTCGTAGATGATCAGCTCCTCGAGCGGCCGACCACGGAACTCGGTGTGCGTGAAGGGAAGATTCCGTAGATCGATCACCTCGGAGGGACCGTGCACCCCTAGAGGTTGATGACGCGAAGCCGGATCGGGCAGAGGCCCTTCGCCGTCGACGATGAATGCATAACGAGCTCCGGCGCCGATGCCGCGCACGGTGGCCGCATGAAAACCGTCCTTGCCCTTGAACATGCGGACGCGCTTGCTCTCTTGCGGACCGACTCTCTCGTAGAGCACGAGGTCGACGGCAGTGCGCAGAGGCGCATAGAGACGAAAGACAGTCCCCGCGCCATCGAGCATGAGACGCGCGCCGTGCGAGGGAAAGCCCGCGCCAGGGAGCGCACCGACCGACGTACGCAACGTCGAGGGAGCCCCGTCGTCCGTATCGTCCCAAGCGTCGTCCGGCGGATTCGTGTCGGGCGGCGGCGGCACTGCGCCATCTTACGGAGTGAAGGAGCAAAGCGATCACGGATTCCGCAGCTGAGCCGCGTTTGCCCGCTCTAGACACACTCTCTCGTCTGCTCAGTGCACCAATGTCATCGAAGCCTCGGGAAAAAGCCTACCCTTCGCGTCGTCTCGCGCGGTATCGAGAACGTGTACGACCGTCTGCCACTCGGTGGCCGGGCTCGCCGAGACACTGACGCGGTCGTCGTGCGTGCCCTCGGCCAATTCACGCAAAGTGCGTAGGCAGCTCTTCAGTGTGTCGAAGTCGTGACCGTCCTGGCCAATCGGCACCGTCGGTGCGAGCGAGCCCGAGGCGTCGAGATCCGACGACGTCAGCGAGCAACCCGGTCCCACCGGTCGCCCGAAGGCGCGCACCATCAAGCCACGTTCGGTGATGGCTATCCCCAGGGTGACATTCGCACCCTTCGGTACCTGACCCCCGGGGGTGATCTTCGGCGCGTCGGGGAGCGGCGGCGGCGGACGGACGCCGGTAGAGAGCGTGATCGCCGAGAGCTTTCCGTCGCTCCGGACGACGACGAACATCCGTTCGAAGCGCGCGTGCTGCACGGTACCGATCAGCTCGGCGACCGCGCGAAAGGGCGTCTTCGCGTCGACGACGAGCGCGGCCGGCACCCACTCGGCGAGCTCCTTCGCCTTGCGTAGCTCGGTCACTGCGTCGGCGAGCGGACCGAGCGGTGTCCCGTCCCCCGTCTTGTAGCTGGCGCCGAAGCCGCCGACGCCGAGCGTCTTCTGATCGTCGATCGCGATCAGTTGCTTCTTCTCTTCACCGAAGAGCAGCGCCTTCGACGTCACGTAGACGGCGATCCCATCGGTCGGCATCGGCTCTTTCGAAGTCGACGTCGGCACCGCGAGCCCTGGCACCTCGGCGAGGTGCATGGTGCTCGGTGACTCCTTCGAAGGAGCCTTTTTCTCGTCCGGTTTCGGTTTGCAACCGATCACCGGGAGGGTGAGGACGAGGGCAAGGAGGGGCGCAAGAAATCGATCGCGTCTACTCATGGCGTGCCGCAGGCCTTCCCCGTAGCACGACCAACGAATGGGCCGCGAGCCCGATCTCGCTGCCGGCAGCCGACGCGGCGCCGAGCGGCGTCGTCACCTGCTCGACGTTCTCGGTGTCGATGACCACCTCCCAACGCGGCGCCCACTCGATCGCCGGCAAGCGGAAAGTGCACGCCTTCGGCTCTGCATTGAGGACGATGAGCAAAGTCTCGTCGACGATCGGCGTCCCTCGCGCGTCGGTCCAATCGATGGCGTCACCACCGAGCAAGAGCGCGACCGGCCGATGGGTGGCGTCCCAATCGGCGCCGCTCATCTCGGCTCCGTCGGCGCGAAACCACGCGAGGTCTTTCAGCGTCGACTTGCGCACGTGCACGCCGGCGAAGAAGCGCGGTCTCCGCAGCACCGGATGGGCGCGACGCAGCTTGGCGAGTCGCTCGACGAAGCGCAGCAGCGCCCGTCCTTCGGCGCTCGGATCCCAATCGACCCACGAAATCTCGTTGTCCTGGCAATAGGCGTTGTTGTTGCCGTTTTGCGTGCGCCCCATCTCGTCGCCGGCGACGATCATCGGGACTCCCTGCGAGAGGAAGAGGGTGGCGAAGAGGTTGCGCACCTGCCGCGCCCGCAGCGCCTCGATCGCGTCGTCGCCCGTCGGCCCCTCGACGCCATGGTTGTTCGAGTGGTTGTTGTCGTCGCCGTCGCGGTTGCCTTCGCCGTTCGCCTCGTTGTGCTTCTTCGCGTAGCGCACGAGGTCGTGCATCGAGAAGCCATCGTGCGCGGTGACGAAGTTGATGCTCGCCCCGGGACCACGCCCCGAGATCGCGAAGAGGTCGCTCGAGCCGGTCAGCCGATAGCCGAGCTCACGCACGCCGCCGTCGATGCCGTTCCAGTACTTGCGCACGCTGTCCCGGTATTTCCCGTTCCATTCGGCGAAGCGCACCGGGAAGCCACCGACCTGGTACCCGCCTTCGCCGACGTCCCAGGGCTCGGCGATGAGCTTCACCCCCGCGAGCACCGGGTCTTGATGGATGGCGTCGAGGAAGCCGCCGCGCGGGTCGTAGCCGTCGCTCTCGCGCGCGAGCGTGGTCGCGAGGTCGAAGCGGAAGCCGTCGACGTGCATCTCCGTCACCCAGTACCGGAGGCTGTCCATCACCAGCTGCAGCGTCGCTGGGCTGCGCACGTCGAGCGAGTTGCCGCAGCCGGTGAAATCGCGATAGAGGCGTAAATCCTCGCCTCGCAAGCGATAGTAAACCTGGTTGTCGATGCCGCGGAGGCTGAGCGTCGGCCCGGTGTGATCGCCCTCGGCGGTGTGGTTGTAGACCACGTCGAGGAGCACCTCGATGCCCGCGGCGTGGAGCGCCTTCACCATCGCCTTGAAGTCACGGACCTCGCCGCCGGCGTCACCACGCGCCGAGTAGCGCGCGTCGGGCGCGAAGAAGCCGACCGTGTTGTAGCCCCAGTAGTTGCGGAGCCCGCGCTTCACCAGGAAGAGATCGTCCATCGCCGCATGCACCGGCATCAGCTCGACGGAGGTGACGCCGAGCGCCTGGAGATGGGCGATCGATGCCGGCGCGGCGAGCCCGGCATAGGTCCCGCGCAGGGCCGGATCGACGCGAGGATTCCGCTGCGAGAACCCCTTCACGTGCGTCTCGTAGATCACCGTCTCGTTCCACGGCACGCGCGGCGGTCGATCGTCCTCCCAAGGAAACGAGTCGTCGATCACCACGCTCCGCGGCACGTACGGCGCGCTGTCCTGATCGCAGTGCGCATCGCTCCCCTCGGCGTTTCCGCAGAGCGGCCCGGTGGCATCGACGCGCCCAGCGAGCGCCCGCGCGTACGGATCGAGGAGCAGCTTCTTCGGGTTGAAGCGATGCCCGGTGCTCCGCGGAGCCCAAGGACCGTGGACGCGGTAGCCGTAGCGCTGCCCCGGTTCGAGGCCCGGCACGTAGCCATGAAAGACGTGTCCGGTGCGCTCCGGGAGCCAAATGCGGCGAATCTCCTGGGCCACTTCCCGCGGATCGCCCGGGAAGAGGCAGAGCTCGACCGCGGTCGCGTGCTGGGAAAACAGTGCGAACTGGACACCGGCGCCGTCCCAGCGTGCGCCGAGCGGGGTCGGGGAGCCGGGGCCAATCCAGGTGGCTCCGGCTTCTGGATGAGGGGGCGTCGAGCTGCGGCGGGCCAATCGACCCACCGATACCATCACCCAGGCGCCTCGGCTCGGCCCGCTCGCTTCACGCGAAAGTTGGCCCTCACTTGCGGCAACTGACAGCGGCGTGAAGACACCACCACAAAATTATCGCCCATTCTCGCCATCCGAGGCAGGATAGGCACGTGCCCAAGGCGGTCGTCGTCCAAGACCTCACCCGCGTGACGTTCGATCATAGCGGGCTGGTCTCGCTCACCTATACGACCGACGGAATCGTCGTCGCGGTGCAAGACGACGATCCACGCACTCGCTGGCGCTACAAGTTCGCGACGGTTCAGGCCGTTCGCGTGACGACGAGCGACTGCTTCGACTACACGGGGGTGCTCATCGACAACAAGCTGTCGAGACGCCTCGTCGAGATCCTCGGCTCCTCGTGGCTCAAGGCGCTCGCCGCCGAGCTACGCGAGCACGACGCCTCGGCCACCTTCATGGACAAGTCAAGACACTTCGTCCTCGCCTTCCACGAGCAGGTGATCGAAATCGCCGCGTGGGTGGTCGAGGCCGAGCCTGTCCAGCTGCGCTACGCCGGCGGGCAGTGGGTCGAATGAGCCCCAGGCCTGCGAAGGCCTCCGGCGACAATCTCACGCGAGCGGGCAAGCGCGAGCGACCAGTTTCGGTGAAGCTGGAGTGTCGCGTCGCGCATCGTCACTCACCTCGACCGTAGCAAGATGCGACAACGCTCTGCACCCGTCGCGCTCGAGCCATTGCACGGGCCGGGTCAGCACGGCCCACGGCGACGGCCGGGAATGCAACGACCCAACAGATGAATCGGAGCGGGCTTTTCGTGGGCTCGCTCGACAAAGCCCATGCGACCGTCCGCAAACCCTGGCGCGTCTGTCACGCGGGCCGGCAGGCTGCTAGATTCGACGCCAATGGGACGGGGGGCTCACTACACGGCGGCCGAGCTCGGGGCCATCGACGTGGAGCACCGCTCTGGAAAAGGCGCGCGTTGCCCGCATGACGGCAAGCCGCTCGTGACCACCGCTTGGAAGGGCAAGCTACGGATGGTCTATTTTCTCTGTCGCGCCTGCACACGCATCGGCGCCATCGGGTACGAAAGCGAAGACCCGACCTTGCCTGGCCGCATCGCTGCGCACTCCACACCGTCGTCGCGCCCTCCGGGTCGCTGACCGCTCGCTCCTGGAAGCATTTCCAGGAGCCAAGGCGTCAGCGACCCGTCACGGAGGCGTCGAGCCTGACGGTGGGTCGAATCGACCCCACCTCAACCCTCGGCGCGACCTGCCCGGCGACGAAGCGCGCTGCCACCTTTGCGGCCGGCTTCACGAGCTTCTTCGCTCGTCCACTTGTGCGCGGTGCCATTTTCGTGCGGGCGACGGCCGGCTTGGCTCGCAGTTTCCGGCGTGAATTTGTTCGCCGTTCCACGCTCGTGGGCGGTTCGGCCGCCTTTGCTGCCGAGGGCGCGGCGCTGCTCGGGCGTCATGCCTGCAAAACCGCGAGGACGCGGCGGCGGCGAGGCCTCCGTGGCTCCCTCGGGTTCACTGGCCGGGGCTTCGGGTTGGTGATTCATGGCGCGTGCGTTCATGGGGTTTTCCTTTCCAGTATCCGGGCTCGACGCCGCCGGTCATCCAGCGGTTGGGGACGGCTACTGCAGGATGCGCGCCGGTCGCGTTCCGCCATTCGACAGTGAGGTCGAGCGCGCAGAGTATAGTGGTCGCGCTATGCTTCGGCGGCTCATCGCCTCCGATGGCGCGCGATACCTTTGACCAACCTTTGACCCATCGTCCGACTCCCATTCCCCGCACCACGGCTGCCATCCGTGCTGTCCGACCGGTGCGGCCCTCCCTGACGGCGCTCAGGGCCGGCAAGACCATCCTGCGACGCGCGCTCGCGAAGACGCTGGGCGATGCCGAGGCCGCCGAAGAGTTTCTCCGCGAGGTGCTCGAGGAGGTCGAGCTCGCCGAGGTCCCGGAAGGACGCGAGCCCTTCGTCGCCTTCGTCCGTGAAGAGCTCCTTCCCCGCTTGATGCCGTTGGTGCGCCTCCACGAGCTCCACGACCTCGTGCGACGGACCATCGGCGACGAGGAGAGCCTCCATCCGCCGCCGCTCAAGCCGCTCGGTTCGGCGCCGGGGACGCGTCGCACCGAACGGCCGCGGGTCGTCATCGTCGAGCCCGACGCCATGCGCCGCATCGCCACCGCGCGTCGTCTTCTGCGCGAGGGCTTCGACGTCGAGGCAGTGCCGCGCGCGGAGGACGTCCTCTCGCTCGAGCCGTTCCATGCGCTGGTGATGCCGCTCGACGCCGAGGGCGAGCGGGTCGTCGAAGCCCTCGCCAAGCGAGGAATTCGGGCCGGATTGGTGGCGATGGAGACCGAGAACGGACGCGACGCCCTCCGTCGGACCATCGATCGATGGCCGACCGATCGCGTCGCCGTGGTGCCTCGTTCGGCCGCGCCGGACTCGCTCGGCTCACGCGTGCGAATCGTGCTCGAGTAAGCCTCAGGACTTCACGTTGTGCGAGCGGGCGTGGGGAAGGCAGTAGACGGTCGGCTTGCCGCCGCACACTTCCTTGCACGTGCAGACGCGGAGATCGGCGCCGTCGTCTCCGTCGGAGAGGCCGCAGAGCACGCACTTGCGCGTCACCTTCTCGCGTACTTCGCGCGGTCCTTCGACGAACTCGGAGCGCTTCTTCGCCCGCACGATGACGGTGGCCTCGCCGCGGACGAGCCGGAGGAGGTGCCCGGTGAAGAACAGCAAGTAGTTGCCGAAGGCGACGGCGATGGCGACGCGACCGACCGTCGACGACTCGATGGCGAGGTACGCGAGGAGCGCGACATCGAAGAGCCCGAGCCACTTCGCCTTCACCGGAACCAGGAAATAAAGGCGTATTTCGTAGTCGGGGAAGAGCGTGGCGAAGGCGAGGAAGAGCGACAGGTTGAGGAACATGTTGCTCGTCCCGATGCCGAGGACGAACGCCGACGCGACCGTGAGCAAGGCCCCGAGCCCGTAGTAGACGTTGAGCTTGAACGAGCCCCACGACTCTTCGAGCGAGTTGCCGATGAAGACGGTGAACATCGTCGCGAAGACGAACCAGAGCACGCTGTCGGTCGTCGGTATGAAGAGGAACGTGAAGATGCGCCAGAGCTGGAGCTGATGGACGACCAGGTTGGGGTCGAAATAGAGCGCTCGCGTGAAGCTCGGCTTGAAGAGCTGGAGGACGAAGACGACCCCCGAGAGGCCGGCCACCCAGTACATCAAGTTGGGAATGGCGAAGCGCCCGAGGCGACGTTCGAGCCGGGCAAGCAGGCGCTCCATCACGGCTTCCCTACTCCAGGCCCGAGCGGCCTGCACCCTGGCGTGTAGAAGGCTGCCATCCGAGGAGCCCTTCGCTTAGACTGCGGTTTCCGCACGATGCCTCGCCACATCCGCTTCGATGCCGTACGGCCGGGCAGCGTCTTCGCCGAGCGCTATTTCGTCGTCCGTCCCATCAAAGCGGGCGGCATGGGCGCCGTCTTCGAGGTGCAGCACACGCGTACGCACAAGCCGCACGCGCTCAAGGTGATGCACCCCGACGTCATCGCGAAGAAGGGCGCGCGCGAAAAATTCGAGCAAGAGGCGTACGTCGCGGCGCGCATCCAGAGCGCCCACGTGGTCGACGTCACCGACGCCGGCGTCGACGAGGCGCAAGGTCTCCCCTACCTCGTGATGGAGCTCCTCATCGGCGCCGAGCTGGCGGCGATGATCGAGAAAGAGGGCCCAATTCCCGCCGATCGCGTCGTCGTCTACCTCGAGCAGGTGGCGCGCGCGCTCGACAAGGCGCACTCGCGCGGCATCGTCCACCGCGATCTCAAGCCCGAGAACATCTTCGTCACCCAGACCGAAGACGGCCGGCCGTTCGTCAAAGTGCTCGATTTCGGCATCGCCAAGATCGTCGAGGGCGCGACGCGTGAGGGCACCGACGAGACGGGTACGCCGCTCTACATGGCCCCCGAACAGACCGCGCGAGGGCAGCTCATCGGCGCCGCCACCGACATCTGGTCGGTCGGCATCGTCGCCTACGAGTGTCTCGTCGGTCAGCCGTACTGGCGCGCCGGCTCCGTCGCCGAGTTCTATCGCGAGCTTCTCTTCGATCCGCTCGCGTCCGCCATCGAGCGCGCGCGCGAGGACGGCGTGGTGCTCCCTCCGGCGTTCGACGAGTGGTTCTTCGGCGCCGTCAACCGCAAGCCCGAGAAGCGCTACGCGACGGCGATGGCAGCGGTCGAGAAGCTCGCCGAGCTCTATGGGCTCGAGCTCTCCGCCGAGAAATCGGGCGCCTACGATCCGGCGCCGGCCTCGCCGGCTCCCGTCCGCGAAAAAGCACGTCCGACGCCGGCAGCGGGGGCCGCGCCACCGCCGCCAGCGACTTCGCACCCCAGCGCGTTGCAGGTCACGGGTCCGACCGAGGCGATGCGCGCCGAGCTCGACGCGATGGGCGACGCTCCCTTCGGCCGCGATCGACGCAAGGCCTACACGATCGTCTTCTTGCTGCTCCTCGTCGCCGGCGCCGTGGGTGCGTTCGTCTACGTGAAGCAGCAACAGGTGAACCTCCCGCCGCCGTCGCCCTCGGCGAGCCAGACGAGCGCCGGCCCGGCCCCGACGCCGAGCGGACCTCCGGTGAAGGTCGAGGACGCGCTCACGCTCGTGCGACCGATGAAGATGAAATGCTACGACGCCGCGAGAAAGCGGAAGCCGGGGCTCAGCGGCAAGGTCGTCATCGACTTCAAGCTCGCCGACGACGGCACCGTTTCCGAGGCGAAAATAAGCTCATCCACGCTCGGCGACAAAGAGACGGAAGACTGCCTCGTCGACGCCATCAAGTCGGTGAAGACCGCGCCGCTGACGAAAGACTCGCCGAAGGAATTCTCCGACAGCACCGAGCTGTCCTGACCCGTCCGCGATCGCTCAGGCCTTCACTTCGACGTCGACCGAGGCGCCCTTCGCGGTGGCACGCAGCCTCGCGGTGAGGCGCTTCCAGCGGCCGTTTCCTTCGCGGGCGTCGTCGCCGATCATCTTGCCGGCGGTTTCGAAGAGCTCGCGCGACACCTCGAGCGAGACGAGATCGCCTTGCGCGTCGCTCGCCACGAAGTGCACGTAATAGCGCCACTTGGTGTCTCGCATCTCGAGCGCGAGGACGAGGAGGGCCTGCCGGAATCCGGGGCACGACTGCGCGACCTGTGCGAGCGCCATCTGCGCCAGTGGGAAGAAGGTCGCGCGTGAGGGCTCGCGAATCGGAGCGCTCGGGGCGGCGGCGGGCGGCATCGCGGTCGCACCGGGAATCGCCGTGTAGGCAGGCTCCTGCGTGAAGACCGACTCCTCCGGCGCGGAAATGCTCATCGGATCGCGCGAGAGCTCGACGGGCGCGACCGGTTCGGCGAGCGAGCGCGGCACCGCCGACGGACGACGCATCGACGCGGGCGGAGGAGCCGCAGCCGGCGCACCGGTGTACGGATTGATGCCGCGCGCGTCGCCGACGACGGCAGGACGAAAGTGCCCCGCCGGATACTGACTCGCCGGCTGTGAGCTGCCACGTGCGCCGTGACCACGCGGATCGGGCGCGACGTCTCCGGGCTGGCCGTCGAAGAGCGCATAGAAGATGACTCGTGTGCCTTCGACGTGTCGCAGGACGCCTTCGCACGCGACGAAGCTCGAGGCGACGTCGACGATCGTCTGCACGTCGAGCTCTTCCTCGAGGGTGATCTGATCGCACGCGATTTGCGCCAGTCCATAGCGCTGCGCCTCGCGAAAGGCGGCATCGACGCGGCTCCGCTCGCCCTGGCTCACCCCACGACCCGCCCATCCCCAGCGCATCAGCCCGAGCTCAGGAGCCCAGTGCGCCAAGAGCTCGACGCGCGCACGGTGCACGAGGCCCCGCCCGCGCCGGAAGAGCACGACGCCGTCCTCACCGACACTGACCGCGTCGTGGCCGGCGATGTTGCCAGTGAGCCGCTCACGTCCGCGCGCGACGTCGGGCTCCACCGCGGCAGCGATCTTCCTCACTCTTTCGTCGAGCATCGGCGCGAGCGTACCGATCCTGCGGACTCGGTGTGAAGTGGAGAGTCAGAGCCCCGCCACGGCCGCGAGAATCGAGGTCGGGTGGTCGTGGATGAGCGAGCGCAACTTCTTGTCGCGCCCCTCCCAGACCTCGGCCGCGGCCGTGTCCGAACGCCAGCGAGCAGCCTCTGCCCGCGCCGCCATCTCGGCGCGACCACCGCGCGCCATGTCGACCGCGAAGACGTGATCGAGCCACACCTCGACGTCTCCCGCGCCTTCGACCGATTTGCCGATCACGTAATAGAACGCCGGCAGAACGAGCTGAGACGGAATCACCGACGACACCCGCTGCCGACGCGCGATCTTTCGTTGCTCTTCCGGAAGCTTCGCCCGCGCCAACCAGGGCGCGAGGGCTTCGGAGAGAATGCCAGGCTCCGGCGCGAGCACCTCGTCGCCCTTGCCCACGCGAAGCGCGAGCGCGGCGTGCAACCAGGCGATGTCGTTGATGAGGCTGGTCGCCGCGTCTCCCGTGCCGAGCCGCGGGGCGAGCAGGTGCGCCGTCTTCGCGACCTCGTTCGCCTCCTCGAAGCGTCCTTGTGCGGCCAGCGCGAGCGCGAGCTGGACGTCGGCGATCGCCCGATCGGCGGCGTGCGCATCGGCGGCGAGCGGACCACTGACGAGCGCTTGCCCGAGCTCACTGGCGCGCTTCGCGTCACCGATCGTGAGAAAGAGCGTGATCGCCGTGATCCTCGCCGCCGCCTCATTTTCGAGCGTCAACTTCATCGCTCGCTCGACGTCGGCGCGCGCCTTGTCCCGCTCGCCGCGCCTCGCCCACTCCGTCGAGGCCGCGATCCACATTCCCCACGCGGCGTTGCGGAGGTAGACCTTCGGGTGCTTGCGCATCTCGAGGAGGTGCGTGTCGTACGAGGCCTCGGCTTCGTCGTATCCGTCCTTGTCCTTGCCCGGAGGATAGGTCTCCTTCGCCCCGTCCGCGGTCGTCTCCAGCAGCGCCGCGGCCGCTTCGAGGGGCGCCGGATCGCATGCATAGGGCTGATCACCGAAGAGGCCGGTCTCGGGACGGAGCAACATGCTCGGCGTCAGCTGCAGCGACTCCTTCGGCACCACCACCAGCGAGCCACCTTGGAAGGTGTGCGAATCGACGAGCGCGAGCGTGCCGAGGACGTCGTGCTTCTTCTGCGTCAGGGCTTGGGCGACGAAGGGCAGTCGATCTCCCGGCTCGAGAAATTCTTCCTTGAGGTGCCGCTCGGCGGCATCGAGCGCCGAGGGATCGACGCTCTCGACGAGCGCGTCCATCTCGTGCTGCTCGAACTCGCCGACGCGTCGCGGGTCGAACCCGAGCGCTTCCGACGGCTTGGCACCGCAGGCCACGATCGCGAGTCGCGCGTTGAGCCACCCCGAGCGAGCCGACGTGATGTCGGTGCGGTACTCGGTGTCCGCGACCGCGAGCGCGGCGATGCCGTTCTTCCGATCGCCGAGCAAGCAGAGCCACGCGCCACGCTGCAGGTTGTAGTCGTAGGCGTATTTTTCCGAGCGAACGACGCTCGCCGCGCGACGGATGGCGTCGAAATCGGTGACGGCAACGCTTGCCTGCAAGACGTTCAGCCAATCGCCATGATCACCGATGCCGGCGTCCGTCGCAGCGAGCTCGGCGAACGCGCCGCTCAGCCACGCATGTGCGAGCGACGCCGATCGGCCGTTCGGCAGGAGCGGATCGTTCCCGGCCTGGAGGAGCGCGAGAACGGCGCTCTTGCGCGCAGCTGCGTCGGGATGGGTCGCGACGGCGTCGGTGAGCACGTACTCGTAGCCGCTGTAGAGCGAGCTCGCCTCGTCGGCCAACGCCTCTTTGCGCGTCGATGGCCAGAGCTTCGGCAGCCAGTTCCACCAGCGCTGCCTGCCGACGCACGACATCGGGTCGCTACTGGCGTGCTCCCAATGCTCGTTGAGGCAGTCGACGGCGGCCTTGTGGCCCCGCTCGAACATCCAACGCGGCAAGTGCGCGCCGGTGAAATACAGTGCGTAGAGAATGGCCACGGCCGCGGCGATGCGCCTCGTCAGCGCACGCCGCCGCAGCACCTTCCGCTCGGCTTCGGCGAACGGATTGTCCTCATCGCTCGGCTCACCACGGTTCCCCGGCAAACCAGTGTGACCGAGCGGATTCTGGTCCATCGTCGGCGACTACGCAGAACCCTTCTTCTGCGCCAGGAACTCGCCGACGCACTTGGCCTCGCCGTCGAGCAGCTTCTCTGCTTCGGAGCGGATGATGCGCTCGGCGATGGCGGTGAGCGGACGGAGCAGGAAGCTGACGTTGACGATCTCGAGCGTGCCCTCGATGGTGCGCTCGGTCTTCCCGCCCGGGAGCTCCTTCAGCGACATCGTGCCCTTGTTGACGAGGTGCTTCTTCACGCCGTCGCGCACCGCCGCGTTGACGAAGGAGCCCTTGAACGTCTGCTTGTCGAACGACGACTCCTCGACGAAGGCGAGCATCTCCGGCGGGATCTCTTTCGGGCCGACCTTCTTGATGATCGGACGCGGGCGATACCGGACCTTGCGGCGGACGACCGTCCCCTCCTCGATGCGCTCCTGGGGAATGGCTTCCTCCATGAGCGGGTGGTTCTTGAGGAGGAACGCCGGCATCTCGGGATCGAGCATGGCTTCGGCGACGGCGCTCGGGGGAGCGTCGAACGTGTGGACGATCGAGAACTTCATGACGTGGGTCCTCATGCGGCAGGTCGGCGCAACGGGATACTGCTGCGCGTGCGTGGCTTACGAGGCAAACGCTCCCGGCGCAAGGATTCGGAGGCGGTCTCCGCGCGAAATGGCGATTCTTCGTGCGGCGCGTAGGTCGCCGTCGAGGACGTAGGGGCCTCTCCCGTCGGGGAAACGGACGATCAACGTCTTCACCAGGCCGTCGAAATGCGCTTCGCGGCCGAGGCGTTCCGGGGGTTCTCCGTCGCGTCCGCCCGGTCGCGGGTCGGTGTGGGCGTCGAGGGAGAACGGGGCATCGCTGATCGGTGCGCCCCGCAGCACCCGCACCATCCGCGGCCCGAGCGCGCGAGGTGTGAGGCCGCTGACGACCGCGTGCACGCGCGACTCGTCCTCCGTCGCGCGAGGAGTGACGCGCATCCCGAGCCCCAAATCTTCGAGGATCGACGCAGCCACGAGGCTCGAAGCGCGCCAAGGCAAGCGCACCTCGCGGCCGTTCTCGTCTTCGACGGCGACGTCGCAGCGCAACGGCGACAACACCTGACGTGCGAGCGCACCACCGTAGAACGACTGCACGAAGACGCGCGCGACGATCGATGCCGCGCCGATCAAGCCAGTGCCTTGCGACGGACCCTCGAGCTCGTCGCCCGCCTCACTCGCGGCCGCGCGAGGATCGTAGAGCGCGAAGAAAGATGCCACGAGGCCCGTCCCGAAGATGAAGCCGAGGCTCTCTGGATGATCGTCGGCGCGCACCGAGAGCGCGCGTCGCTCGAGGAGCTTCGGTCTCGTCGCGCACGCAGCCTCGAGCACCGCGCCGATTTGGTCGCGCGTCCGATGCTTCGAGAGCAAGGGTACGTGCGGCGTGAGCTCGAGCGAACGCGCCACCGTGCCGACGGTGCCGCCGGCAGCGAGGGCGAGGATCGGCATCTCCGCCCCGAACGCGACGGCTGCGCGATGCAGGGCGGTGGCGCCCGCTGCGTAACTTCCATCGCCGCCGCAGAGGACGACCGTCTCGACCGCGCCCTCGGCGAGCTCTTTCGCCACGGCATCGAGCTCGGCACGTGTGCGCGTCACGTGGACCGTCGCCCGCGTCCCAGCGAGCGCCTTCACCTCGTCGACGAGGCCGAGATCCTCGACGAAGCGTCGCGCGTTGGCGTTGACGACGAGGGCCACGCGGGACATTTCCCGCGCTTCTTAGCACGAGGAACGCGCCGCCTCGGCGAGGTCGTGTTTGACCGGTTTGCCAGACCCCGACAAAGTCATAGAGTTCTCCAGATGAAGTCCTTACGCCGTGCCGCTGCGATCTTCGCTCCCCTCGCCCTCGCCGCTGCTTGCGGCGCCGATCCCGCGGTTCGCGCCGCGCAGCACGGCGACATCGCTGCGCTCGGTCGCGAGCTCGACGAACGCGCCGCGCAAGGCAAGCTCGATGAAGGCACTGCTCGCAAGGTCGCCCGCGCGCTCCTCGCCCACGACCTCGAGCGCGTCGAAGGCGACGCCGGTGCTACCAAGGTCGGCTCTCTCGGGATGTGCGCGCGCGCCCTCGAAGATCCCCTCCGCGATCTCGCCTCGGGTACCGACGTGGCCAGCGCCGCCGCCGCCGAGCTCCTCGTCGACGTCGATCTCGCCGCAGTCGACGCCTACACGCCTGCCCACGCCGACGATCCGGTCGCTCGATGGCGCGCCGTCGCCACGCGCGGAATGCTCGGCGTCGCGAACGCCGACAAGCGCGCCGCTCGCAGCAAGTCCGACGATCGCTTCATCCGTCTCGCCGCCGTCGAGGCCGCCGGTGACAGCGGTTGCGCCTCGGATTTTCCACTCCTTCTCGACTCGGCCCGCCGCGATCCCGAGGTCATCGTCCGCGTCAGCGCGGTACGCGCGCTCGCCCGCGTCGCCGATCGCCTCGAGGGCGACGTCGTGCGCGCCGAGATGGTCGATCGCTTGGTCGAGCTCGCCCATGGTCGCGACGAAGCGCTCCGTGGCGCGGTGGCACGCGCGCTCGCCGTGCCGGCGCTCTTTCCCAACGGCGGTGAGCGAGCGCTGAACGAGCTCGTCGGCAAGGAGACGGGACACGTCGCCATCGAAGCCGCGGCGGCGTTGATGATGGCCGGAAGCGCCGAAGGACCGGTGCGTCTCGGTCAGCTCGCGACCGCGGGCGATGGCGCGGTGCGAGCACACGCCTTGCGCCTCCTCGATCCGCAACGCCCCGAGCACCTCGATGTCCTCGCCGCAGTCCTCTACACCCAAGGCGCCGAGACCAGCGAGCTCCGCTACGTCGCCGCCAGCTCGCTCGCGCACCTTCCCGCGGGAACTGCCGCCAGTCTCCCCAGGCCGAAGGGCGAAGACCTCCAGGGCAAGGCCTTCGCGGTCCTGGCGCAGCTCGCGCTCGACAAAGACAAGGTCGGTACCGACGCCGCCATCACGCTCGCGGAGCTCGGACACGACGAGATTCGTCCGCGTCTCGCCGAAGAGCTGAAAATTGCCTCGCCGATGCGTCCGCGCGTCGCGGCTGCGCTCGCCCACCTCGGTCACACGGCCGACGCACGCGCGCTCCTCGCGGCCGGCGACGTCGATCTACGCGACGCCGTGGCGTGCGCAATTCTCGGTGCCGGCCGCTGAGAAAACTGTGCCTGTGCCTCTGCGCTCAGCCGCCGCCGCAAGTCGCCTTGCAGGAGCTCGCCCCGCTGGTATCGAGCACCGAGGTGCCGCCACTGTCCTTGCACGTATAGGCCGCCGAGAGGCAGTCGTAGAACGACGTGAGATCGCAAGCCGACTTGGTGTGGGTGCACCCCATCGCCGATGGTTCGTAGGGCGTGGGCACGCAGGGGAGCGTGTTGATGGTGTCGACCCACGCGCTGCACACGTTGTAGTTGTCGAAGCTGGCGCTGCTGCCGGTGTCGACGACCACGGTGCCTGTGTCCTTCGGCGTCGACGTGCCGGTGTCGTTGTGCGTACCGGTGCCGGTGTCGGCGGTGGGGTTGCTGGTCTGGCCGGTGCCGACGCCACCAGGCCCGAGCACCGACGAGACGCCGCCCGCTTGGCCGAAGCCGCCGGGAGGACCGCCGATGGAGGGCGTGCCGGCGCCGCCGCTGCTGCAAGCGATGAACGCGGCCACGGGCGTGAAGAAGGCAAGTGCGTGGAGGATGCGCATGGTCGTCGACCTCAGAAGTAGTAGATGGCAGCGACGTTCCCGCTGAAGATGTTCCAGGGGTTCGACATGGTGAACGTCGAGATGGTGGTCTTCGAGGCCGACTGTTCGACCGAGTCGGTCTTCGTCTTGCCAGACACCGTATCGAACGCAAGTCCGACCGAGCCGACCAGCGCCAGCTCCGGAATACCGATGAAACCGAACTGGATTTCCGCACCCGCGGTGGCGCCGACGGCGATGCGCGTGCCGCTGAGATCGGTGTTCGGACCGGTGCCGGTCGGTTTGATGGTCTGCGTCGCGTAGCCGATGATCGCCTGCGGCTCCAAGACGAACGTGTAGTGCTTGCCGGTCGCCAGCGCGAGGGCGACGCCGCCTTTGAGCGCGAAGGCCGTCGCCGCCGGCCCGTCGCTCGTGTTGCCGGCAGCGGTCGTCGACGAAGATGTCGAGCCGAACCCGAGGCCGCCAGTGATCGCGAGCGTGGGGCTCGTCCAGTAGCGCATGCCGAGGATCTGCGCCGGCAGCGAGGCGCCGAGACCAAGGGGGATGTCGAGCTGCCCGAGGTAGCCGATGCCGATCTTGCCGACGACCAAATCGTGGTCGTTGGGACCCGCGGCGGCCGCCGGCGTCACGGTGCTCGTCGACGCCACCGAGACGGAGGCCGCGGCCACCTTCGGCTTCGGTGCCTCTTCTTCCTCGCTCTCCTGGTCCTTCTTCTTGTCGTCGTCGGCAGCGAAGGAAGGAGCGGCGACCATGACGGCGGCGGCAAGTGCGGAGAAGATCAGCGAGATGCGCATGGATGACTCGTTTCGTGGAGGAGAGGAGCGCCAGACTGCGTTGGCGCCCCTACCTAATCGCCCCCAACCTCGCGTCAAGCGCACCAACCTACTTATTTTCAGGCATTTGCGCATTTGAATATCGACGCCGAACAAGCGTCTCCCGTGGTTTCGCCGAGCGCCCACGCCGCCGTGCCCATGCTCGCGCCCGCTCCCGGGGATCCCCCTTGACGCATTCGCCTCCCGCCCGCTACGCCACTCGTCCATGCGTCGCCCTTCTCCCCTCGCGCTCTCCCTCACCCTCGCCCTCTCTCTCGGCACCTCCGGCTGCATCAAGAAGATGCTCGTCGACGGCCAAATCGAGGGCACGCGCAAGGGCTCGGCGGCGATGAACGGCACCGCCGACTACGAGGTCGCGCGCGCCGCCTCCTCTGCGGGCCTCGCGCAGTTCGAGGGCATGCACCTGCTCGCGCCCGACAACACCGACGGGTACTACTTGCTGGTCAAGGGCTACACGTCCTACGCGTTCGCCTTCGTCGAGGACGACATGGAGAACGCGTACCTCGCCAACGACGACGCGATGGGCGACTACCACCAGCAGCGCGCCAAGTCGCTCTACACGCGCGCGGTCGGCTACGGCACCGAGTGGCTCGACAAACAGCACGCCGGGTTCGACGCCGCCAGCAAGAGCGGCAACGAGAACTCGATCAAGCAGTACCTCGCGCAGTTCGACTCCAAAGAAGAAGTCGACATCATGTTCTGGACGGGCCAGGCGTGGATGGCGCGCGCGAACACGACCAAGGAGCCGGCCCTCGTCGGTACGCTCTACATCGGCCAAGCGATGATCGAGCGCGTGACGCAGCTCGCGCCCGACTACGAGCGCGGATCGCCGTGGGCGACCACCGCTTCGTATTACGCGCGCACCGGCGCGGCGATGATCGGCGTCGAGTCCTTCGCCAAGTCGAAGGAGCTCTTCGAGAAGGCGAAGCAGATCAGCAACAACACCGTGCTCCTCTTCGACGTGCAGATGGCGATGACCTACGCATGTCGCATGGCCGACGACTCGCCCGGCCGTCGCGCTTCGTTCGAGCTCTACGGCAAGCTGCTCAGCGGCGTGCTCATGGCCGAGGACACCTCGCCCGACACGCGCCTCCTCAACGCCATCGCCAAGCGTCGCGCGCGTCGCTATTTGTCGCAGCGTTGGATCGACGAGAACGGAACCGAGGACTGCGGGTGGGAGTTCGGCGCCATGCAAGGTGGCGCTCCTCGGCCGCCTGCTGCGCCCGCGCCCTGATTCGCCCTGCTCCCCGTCGCTTTCGGACCGTGATAACGTCTCCGGACGCTTTGCCGTCGGGCGTGAAGAATCTTCGTTACGTCTCCGTCTGACCCGACGGAGCGCGCTCACGACGCGACGCATTCGCCTACCGTCCTATCGAAATCTGGAGAGTCAGCATGCTTGGCAAGGTTCTTCTCGGTCTCGGTGCAGCCGCCGTCTTCGTCGCCGCCACCAGCGGTTCTGCGAAGGCCGATCCGACCAAGCTCGCCATCGGCACCCCCGCGGCGAAGCAATCGCCCTGGGGCACCGTCTTCAAGACGTGGAAGGCGGCCGTCGAGGCGAAGACGAAAAACGCGGTCACCTTCGAGTTCTTCTACGGCTCCATCAAGGGCACCGAAGACGCGATGGTGACGAAGATGAAGGCGGGCGAGCTCGACGGCGCGGCGATCACGTCGCTCGGCCTCAGCAAGTTCGACAAGCGTCTCAACCTCATCCAGGTCCCCGGCGTCATCGCCAGCTGGAAGACGGTCGACGCCATTCGCGACGCCCACGGCGCGATGTTCGAGAAGATGCTGACCGACTCGAAAATGACGCTCATCACCTGGGGCGACGTCGGCAACGCGCACTTTCTTTCGAGCGGCTTCGGCGTCTCCGCGCCGGGCGACCTGTGCGGCCGGAAGCCCTGGGTCTACTCCGAAGACCCCATCCAAGCGGCGGTTTACAAGCAGCTCAACGCCACGTGTCCCGGCGACAAGCAAGTCGCACCGTTCAAGCAAGAGCTGATGAAGGTCCTCCCCGACATCAACTCCGGGAAGATCGACAGCATGGTCGTCTCGGCCCTCGCCGCCGAGATGCTCCAGTGGAACTCGAAGTTCGATCACGGCACCGACGAGGTCGAAGGCATCGTCGTCGGCGCCGTCGTCATGACGAGCGACTCGCTCAACAAGCTCCCGGGTGACGCCAAGGAAGCCGTCCTCGAGACGGGCAAGGCGATGGGCACGTCGAAGTCCGGCCTCAAGCAGAAGATTCGCGACGAGGACGCGGCGGCGTGGAAGCGCTTCGTCGACGCGCACGCCGGCAACATCTCCAAGGTCAGCGAGAAGGGTCCCTGGGACAAGGTCTTCACCGCGGCTCGCAACGAGCTGAAGGGCAAGGCCGAGTTCAAGGACGTCATCGAGAAAATCGAGAAGACGGCCGCCGCCAACAAGTAATCGGCGCGCGAAGGGCGCGAGGCCGACGACGACGAGGGGGAGCCTTCTCTCCCTCGTCTGCTTTTTGTCCTCTTTTCGTCCTCTTTTCGTCGACCTTCCGAGGCCTTCGCCCCAGATGCTCTTCCTTCCCCAAACGGCCGCGAGAGGCTGATAGCCTCGCCGTCTCATGGAAGCTCGCGCCGCCGGGGCGAATACGCCCGGATCGACGTCCTCCACTGCGTCCAAGCCTGCGGGTTGGGTGCGTCCGTTCGTCCGCCTCGACGCGCTGTGGACGCGCATCGAGATGTACCTCGTCCTCAGCGTGCTGCTGGCGGCCATCCTCTACATGACGGGTTGGGTGACGCTCAACGCGTTCCACAACAAGGGTGGCAAGCTCGCGTACTACCCGGGCTCGGTGGTGACGTTCGCGGGCGTGGTCTCGCTCGTCTCGTGGATCCGGGGCAAAGAGCGGCGCCTCTCGCGCGGGCTCGTCTCGGTGGTCCTCCTCGCGGTCGGCGCCGTGCTGCTCCTCGTGGCGAAGAAGCAAGAATACTTCGCCAACATCGCGCACTGGCTCGCCGACGCTTCGCTCATCAAGTTGATGGGCACCCCCAACCTCGTCTCCGCGCGTCTCTTCACGATCTGGGTCGCGCTCCTCGGCGGCTCGCTCGCCACCGGCGCCGGTCGGCAGATCAACATCGACGTCGTGATGCGCTTCCTCGGGCCGAAGCCGCGCCTCGTCGTCGCGCTCATCAGCTACGTCGCCGCCGCGACGTCGTGCTTCGTCATCAGCTGGGCGTTCGTCGACTTCGTCGCCATCACCGGCTACGGCGCCGATCGCGAGGCCAAGGCGGGCGAAAAGGTCTCGACCATCCAGAAGGGCGTCGGTCGCCACATCTTCCTCGTTCGCAAGCAAATCGCCTTCGATTTCCGCTCTGTCGTCCACGTCGTCTTCAAGGGCGAGAAGTACGACGAGTGGTACACCGCCGACGAGTGGAACGCCGAGGTCAACTCCGGCGACTGGGCTACGGTCTATCCGGCGCCGGTGCCGACGGCGGCCTTGCCCGCGGGCGCGCCGCCGTACTCGACGAAGCCGTGCCTCTCCGATCAAGAGAAGGAAGAGCTGAGCGCCAAGGGCGGGAGCGAGAACCCGGACTGGAAGCTGCCGCAGGTGTGCAGCTCGTCGGGTGGCAAGCGCGCGCCGGTGGTCGATGCGCCGAGCCCCGACGACAGCTCGCCGCTCGACGGCGATCTCGCGCTGCTCTTTCCCTGGGGCTTCTTCATCATCGGTTGTCGCTTCCTCTTGCGTGGCGTCCTCGCGGTCGGTGGTGCGGTGTCGACCGATCCCAACTCAGCTCACGGCGACGGCGACGCTCATGGTCCTCTCGCCGAACATCGCGTCGACGAAGAGGCGCTCGCGCACGTCGGCAAGGGCGCGCTCCCACCCGACGACGTCGATCCCGACGACAACGCACGCGCCGAGTCGCAGAAGCTGCGCGCCGGCGCCGAGAACGCCGACAGCGTGAAGCAAAGAATTGCTGGCGAACCGGTGCACCACACCGTCGAAGACGTCGGCGATCCACACAGCCGCCGCAGCATCCGACAAGAAGCTGTCTCCTCGCGACGCATCACCGCCGCCTCCAAATCCGAGCCGCCGAAGGGCGAATCGAAGGCGGAGCTCGAGGCCAGGGAAGCTGCGCAGACGGAAGAGAAGAAGAAGCGTCTGCGTCCGGAAGACGTGCAGACGATCGCCTACGGTGGCGACGATCTGCCGCCCATCGCGACGCCGTCGGCGCCGCCTCCCGAAGGCGTTCCCACCGCCGAGCGCCTCGAGGCCGCGCAAGCCTTCGCCGAGCAAGAAGAGGAAGAGCGCACCCTCGTCGGCGACCTCAGCGAGCTCGCCCGCGCGCAGGAAGCGTTGGCGAAGCAAGAAGACGAGCGCCGCAAAAAGGGCCTCCCGAGCACCATGCCGCCGCGGGGCGTGACCCCGAAGAAGAAGGGGGACGCATGAGCGCCGCAGCTGCACAGTCGCAAGCGCCGGTCCCCAAGCTCGGCCTCGTCGGCAAGATCCTCGCGCTCACCGCCGCCGTCAGCCTCGTCGCCTTCGGTCGCAAGGCCGGCGCGCTCATTCTCCTCGCCTTCATGGGCGTGCCCCTCTTCGCCATCATGGGTGGCGGCGCTGCGCTCGGTTGGCTCGGCATCCCCGAACCGGCGCGCCAACACGTCCGCTTCGTCGCCAGCGACGTGCTCCAACCGGAGTTCGCCGGCAGCCCCATCCTCGTCACCATCCCGCTCTTCACCTTCGTCGGCTACTTGATGGCCGAATCGAAGACACCCGAGCGCATCGTCCGCGCGAGTCGCGCCTTCTTCGGTTGGATGCCGGGCGGCCTCGCGCTCGTCTGCATCGTCGCCTGCGCGTTCTTCACGACGCTCACCGGCGCCAGCGGCGTCACCATCGTCGCCATCGGCGGTCTCCTCTATCCGGCGCTGCGTCAGGCCAAGTACCCCGACAACTTCAGCCTCGGCCTCGTCACCGCCGGTGGCTCGCTCGGCCTGCTCCTCCCGCCGAGCCTCCCGATCCTCGTCTACTCGCTCGTCGCCTTCATCCCGGTGAACGAGACCTTCAAGGCAGGCCTCCTCCCCGGCCTTCTCGTGATGGTGATCCTCGGCATCTACTCCGCCTGGATCGCGATCAAGATGAAGGTCTCGCGCGAGCCCGCGAGCTGGGCGCACGTCGTCGCCTTCGTCTTCGGTCCCGTGCTCCTGCTCTGGCCGGTGAGCATCGTCCCGATGAAGAACCCGGTCCTCCGGGAAGCGCACGACTCGCTGTGGCTCATCAAGTGGGAGCTCCTCGTCCCGGTGATCATCCTCGGTGGTCTCGGCACCGGGCTCGCCGGTCTCGACGAGGTCGCCGCGATCACCGCGCTCTACACGCTGATCATCGAGGTGTTCGTCTACGGCGATCTCGGCATCAAGAAAGATTTGCCGCGCATCGCCAAGAACTCGATGGCCCTCGCCGGCGCCGTCATCCTCATCCTCGCGATGGCCAACAGCCTCATCGACTACGTGAAGTCGGTGCCGTGGACGATGGGTGGACAGTCGGGCACCGGCGTCCCCGAGATGATCCTCACGTGGCTCGAGACGCACACGTCGCTCGACTCGACGTGGAAGTTCCTCATCGGCCTCAACATCTTCCTCCTCATCATCGGCATGCTCATGGACGGCTTCTCCGCCATCCTCGTGAGCGTCCCGCTGATCATCCCGATCGCCGCCACGTTCAGGATGAACCCGTTCCACCTGGCGATGATCTTCCTCCTCAACCTCGAGCTCGCGTACGTCTGTCCGCCGCTCGGGCTCAACCTCTACATCTCGAGCTTCCGCTTCGAGCGACCGGTGGTGTCGCTCTACAAGATCGTCCTCCCGTTCGTCGGCTTGCTCTTGCTCGCGCTCGGGCTCGTCACGTACATCCCGCGCATCTCCACCTTCCTCCTCGAGAAGGAAGTGGAAGAAGAGCGTCAGAAGGACATCTCCGCGCTCCAGCGGTGCGAGCGTCCTGCCTTCGAATACGATCGTCTCAGCTGCGTGCAGGCGAACCCGCTCATGCGTCGTCCGTGCAACGCGCGCAGCGAGCTCATCCACTGCATGGTCGCGCCGTCGAACGAGGCCGACGACACCGAGTTCCAAGAGTACTGCGTCAAGGCCTACAAAAAGACCTGCATCGAGCACTTCTGGAAGGACCCGAACGAGGGCGAAGTCTGTCCCGGCAAGCCGTGGTCGGAGCGTTGGGTCGACGAACAAGCTCGCTGCGGCCGCGCGGCGCCTCCTCCTGCGACGGGCGCCGGCGACGACAACGGCGGTGGCGGCGAGGACGACGGCGTCGATCCGGCGCTGCTCAAGGAAATGGGCGGCGGTGGCAGCGAAACGGCGCCTTCCGGCTCAGCCGCACCGGCGGGCTCGGGCTCTGCAGCACCTTCGAGCGAAGAAGATCAGCTCCTCAAAGACATGATGGACGGCAAGTAACTCAACCTGGGCCGATCCACGCGAGCACTCCGACGACGACGGTGATGGTCGCCAAGATCGCGCTCGTCGCGAGCCCTTCGACGAGGAGGGGACGCGCGAGCGCGGCGTCTCCTCGGCGCAAGGTGATGAAGCGCTCGGTCAGGCGATAGGGCGCCTCCGACGGCGTCGGGATCACGACATCGGGTCCGAGGCCGAAATCGTCGACGATCGGCGTTCCGGCGGCGACGCGCACGGCGCTCCTGGCGGTGCGCCAATCACGTGCGTCGCAGACGACGATCGTGATCGCCACGAGCGAGCTGACGATGGCGCACACGAAGCGAAGGGTGGTGAGGCGCGGTTGGTGGACGAAGAGGAACGTCGCCATCACCCCCGCGAGGCAAGCTGCGCCGGCGAAGTGACGACGACGGTGCATGCGATCGACGAGTGAGCCCGCCCTCGTCCGTCCGACGCCGCTCGTGCAGGCGGCGACGAGGAGAAAGGCGAACACGAACGGCAGCGCGAAGATGGCACCGATGGGGACGCCGAGGAGCGCGCCGATCGGCATCATCATCGCCACCAGGAGGAGCCCGTTGAAGGCGCCTGCGAGGAGCGTCCCGAAGACGATGCGCCCCGGACCGATTCGACCATCGCCTTGTCGTTTGGTCGTCAGCCAGAAGCCCAGTAGCGCCGAGTTGATCATCGTGATCGCGGCGAAAATAGGCTCCCAACCCTTCTCGGGCGTGAGCGAGCCGGTCAGCGCGCCGCCGAGGAGCCCGAGGGCCGCGAAGGTGATCGCATAAGGAGGCGATGGATATCGGATCGGCGCGTTCGTCGCGTCGACCATGCGTGCCTCGTCGGTCATCACGACCTTGAGACGCTCGGCGTCACGACTGCTATTCCGCAGTTACGGTCGCAAGAGCACGTAAAGAGCGCCCTCGCCGCCGTCGTCGCGCCGCGCGGTGGCGAACGCAGCGACGTGTTGGGATGCGCGCCCTTGCGAGAGCCAGGCGGCGATTTCTCCGCGCAGGACCCCGACACCACCGGGACTGTGCTCACCGCGACCGTGGATCACGAGCACGACTCGATCGCGCCGCGTGCGTCTCTCGCGAAGAAATTCGTCGAGCGTCGCCCGCGCTTCGTCGGCGGTCTTGCCGTGCAAATCGAGTCGACTGTCGACGGGCAGCTCGCCGAGCCGGAGCCTTCGCCAAGTCGAGGTGCCGAGATCGAGACGACGTCCTGCCAATCGAGCACCATCGTCTGTCACTTCGAATCGGGTCGCGCCCTCGACGAGATGCATCAGGTGATCGCGCACTTCGTCGTCGGCGGCAGCCTCGGCAGCTTGCACGTTCTGCTGCAGCTCGACCTTGCGCGGCTTCACCTCCGGCGCGGTCGTCACGCGACCTTGCTTCGCTTCGTCGAGCGGCTTCACGCCGGACATCAGGCGCTGGAAGAAAAACTCGTCGTCGCGCGAGATCGGCGTCATCGACTCGAGCTCGCGTCGCTCTGCGGCGGTGAGGGTCGATGGTCGCGCAGCAGGTGCGCTCGCCGTCGTCGTCTTCGTCTTCGGGGGAGGAGCATTGCCCTTCGCTGGCGTCTTCGTCGGGGCGGCAACGGCAGCTTTCTTCGCCGCCGCGTCCTCTTCTTTCTTCTTCTGCGCGAGCGCCTTCAGCGCCCCTTCGAGTGGACGAAAGGTCGGCGCCGCCTGCGGCTTCTCGGGCTTGTCGCGCGTGTCGCGCTGCTCACGGTGCTGCTTCTTCATCGCCGGACCTCTCGCCTTCGCCCTCGCCGCTCTCCCGGTTCTTCATCGCCCGCAAGGCGACCCGCACCGATTGGATGCCGGCGAGGACCCCGTCTTCGTACTGCCAATCGGGATCGTCGAGATCGGGAAAATCGTGCGGGTTGCGGATGTCCTCGGCGGTGAGACCAGGACAGAGACGGCGGGCGAGCTCGATGACCTTGTTCGCCTGGACCGTCTCGATGGCCCCGATCTCCGCGTCGATGCGCTCGTAGACCTGCTCGCTCACGGCGCGATCACGGCAGCGCGACGAGGCGCACGTTGCCGAGGATGACCGGATCGCCCGGCGTCCCCGAGACCTCGTCGGCTGCGGTGGTGCCCTTCATGCGGTAGAAGTTCGCCACCTGTCCGTCGATGATCGTCGGCCAGAAGCCGCCGAGGCCGTCTTGTTTGACGACGCCGCGGGTGAACTTCGCGGTCGGTCCGCCGGTGGCCTTCGCCCAGTGCAGCGTGCCCGCCGTCGAGTCTTGGTAGACGATGGTGACGTTGGTGCCGTTGACGACGATCGACGCGTCGTCGCCGACGAGGTGCTGTCCGTCGGTGAACTTGGTCGTGCCGTCGGAGGTGGTGCCATCGTCGATGACGACTGGGGTGATCGGCTTCGTCAAATCGCCGCCGGGAACGAAGGCGTAGAGCACCCACTCCTTGATGCCGTCGACGTAGGCGACGTGCCAGTTGCCGGTGCTGTCGATCGCGAGCGTGGCAGCGACGCCGCGATCGCCCGTCTTCGCGTCCTTCGCGGCGTCACCGGTCCAGCCGTCGAGCGGAGCCGTCGCCGGCGTCACCGTCCACTTGCCGCCCTTCGACGAGGCCGCGCGGAGGTTGCCCTTCGTTCGGTCGTAGAAGACGAGGCCGAGATCGCCCGAAGGCGTGACCGCGAGCGAGTTGTACGAGCCGATGGCGTTGACGAAGCCGCCGAGCGCCGGCGCCGCCTTGAGACACGCCGGCTTGCCCGACGAGTTCTTGGTGCACACGTCGGCGCAGGAAGCGTCGCAACCGCTGGTGGTCGCGGCGCAGACCGCGCCGACCCCCGCCGTGGCGTCGCCGACCAGACACTTCTCGCCGGAGCCGCAAATGGCTTGAATACAAGGTCCTTTGTCGTCGACGACGACGTCTTCGGTCGACCAATCGCCGGTGCCCTGCGGAGCCTCGCTGCTCGCGCGTGCGATGCGCACCTTGGCCTTGCCCGCGCCGCCGGTGCCCTTCTCGAGCGTCTGATAGGCGATGACCGGCTTGCCGCCTGCCATCACCATCGACGTCCAGCGACCCGCCCAACCGGGGCTCTTCGATTCGACCGAGTGCGTCGACCACTTGTTGCCGTCGTAGGTCGCGACGCGGAGGCCGCCGTTGGTCTTGTCGTAGTAGGCGACGATTGGGTTCCCCTTCGAGTCGAGGACCATCGAGGTGTACTGACCGACGTTGTCACCGGGATCGAGGATGCCTCCGCGAAAGCCGGTCGAGTCGTAGTCGGGATCGGGAGCGACCGCGGGCACGCCGTCGACGGCGACCCACGAGACCTTGCTCCCGTCCCACTGTCCGACGACGAGGTCGCCCTTGAAGTCGTCGGGTTGGCCCGTCGACGGATCGCCCTCGAAATAGCCGGCGATCCAGATCTTCCCGTCGCTGCTCTTGGCGGCGCTGGTGTGGCCGCCGATGACGTACGTCGGGATCGTCTTGGTGCCGTTCTTCGCGTCGTTGCCCGTATCGGAGGAAGGCGTCTCGGTGTTGCTGTTGCCGCAGCTGCAGCCGGAGGCTCCAGCCGAGAGCACCATCAGCGACGAGGCTGCGAGTCCGCCTGCAACACGTTGCGCGCGGGTGCGACGACGACGGCGTTCGAGGACCGCGCCGAGCGCGCCGAGACCGGCGAGAACACCGACCGGCGTCGTGCCGTTCGAATCGTCGGCGCCCGGAATCGAGCAGCCGCAGCCGCTCTTGGCCGGCAACGATGGATCGGCGCGACCGCGAATGAGCGGCGAGCTCGTCTGCCCGATGTTGCCCGACTCGTCGGTGACCCGAACCTCGATGCTCGCCGCCGTCTCGGGGACGCGCACGAGCTGTTCGACCATCTTGCCGCTGATGGTCGCCGGCATGTCGACCGGGACCTTGGTCCACTCGCCGGAGTCGAGTCGGAACTCGACCGCGAGCGTGCTCGGGAGCGAGACCTGGTCGGTGGCCGTCACCTTCACGAGGCCATTCGTCGCGCCCGGTTGGATGCGCACGATCGGCTTGCCGACGTCGAGAATGATCGGCAGCTGGTAGGGCTCGCCTTCGCTGTTGGCGACGCCGACGACGCGCGAGGTGACGAAGATGGTGTGCTTGCCCTGGAGGAGGAAGAACGGCGACGTGACCGTGAAATCAGCGCCCTTCTCGAACGTCGTCCAGGTGCCGCCGTCGACTTTGTAGGCGTACTCGACCTCGTGCGTGCCGTCGTCGAGGTCGCTCTTGCCGTGCACCATCACCTCGACGGGGTGATCGCCGAACGTCTCGAGCTTCGAGAGGCTCGCTGCGTCGACCGTGTACTTGGTGATCTCGGCGGTGGTGCGCGCGGTCGGCGTGGCGCTGGTGGCGACGCCGAGCGTGGCGAAGATGGAGAGGAAGTTGTCGGTGCCCTTGGTCAGCTTGCGGATGCCATCGGGCGGAATCGTCAGCGTGAGACCGAGCGAGGCCAGCGCCGAGTCGAGCTTGAACGGCTTGATCGCCGAGAGCGCCGACGTCGGGATGAGACCGCCGATCGACTCGACGAGCTTGCCGACCTTGGTGTCGTCCTCGAGGAGGATGTTGTTGTTGGTGATGCGCGGATTCTTGAAGCTGATCGGGTTCTTCGGCGGCAGCTTGATGGCGAGGCCGTCTTTCCCGGCCTCGAGGTTGATCGGCACCTCGATGTCGATGCGGCCGGTGAAGATGCGGATGAAGCGCTCCTCCGACCAGACGTAGAAGTCGAGGTCGGTGTCCTTGAGGTTGAGGTCGAGGAGCGGGCTCTTGAAGTCGGCGGTGTTGTCCCCGACGGTGATCGTCGGCGGCTTCTGCGGACGAATCGCGAGGCCCATCGAGGGGTGCGAGTCGGCCGCCGAGAAGCCCTCGGAGAGCCCGTCGAGCGACGGCAAGAGGAGCTTGAAGAGGCCGGCGTCGAGCTGCGGGATCTGCTCGCTGCTGATGCCGATGCAGAAGAGACCGCTGTTGTACGCGGCCGTCGCGGCGTGGTTGAGATAGCGCTCGGCGAGCCCGATGCCGAGGTGCGGCGGCGCGGGCTCGGCCCACGGCGTGATGGTGTTGGCCGAGAGCTCGTCGGGGAGCACGATGCCCGTCGGCAACGGGTTGGGCGCGGTCGGCACGCAGTTGGAGACGGGGAAGGGCTCGCCGCCGCCGAACATCGAAAGCGTCACGCCGTTGGTCTTCACGTCGGTGCCCGGCGCGGGGCTCATGTCGCCGCCAGAGGCGAGCATGAAATCGAGCCCGCCGCTCGTCCCGGGAGAGAGCGACGCGAGGAGCCCGGAGAGATCGAAGCGGGACTCGATGCCGAGGAGCATCGGCACGCACTCGTCGGTGTCCTTGGTGCCGTAGCGACACGTGCCGCCGACGTCGAAGGTGTCCTTCGGGCACTGCTTCGTGCCGTCCGGGAGGACGTTTTCCTTCATGCACGTGGCGTTCGAAAGCGGCGCGGTGAGGCTGCTCGTGAGACCGCCGGTGAGCGCGGGGAGGAGCACGCCCTTGAGCGCGTTGACGAGCGCGGTGAAAATCGTGTCCCAAACGCCGCCGGCGCTCTTGAGGCTGATGCTGGAGTTGAGCAGGTCCTTGTCGAACTCGAGCTTCTTGATGTTGATGCGCGTGTAGCCCGCGCGCGCTTTGTGAGTCGCGTCGTCGGGGACGGTCTCGAGCGAGATGTCGGCGGTGACCGGCATCTTCACGTACTTCGAGCCGTCGCCGCCTTCACCGAGCGCAGCCAAGCTCGTCGCGCCGAGCGCGTGCACCGGCAGACGCTGCAATCGCACTGGTAGACGCGCCGAGAGGTTGATGTCGTGCGGCCCGGTCGCGGTGATGATCGGGTTCTTGTGCGCGTCGTCGGGGCCGGTGATGCCGGTGAGATCGATCTCGACGATGCACTCGGGCGGTGAGCCGGTCGGCTTCGGCCCGTCGGGGCAGACGTCGGCGGTGATCGTCGTGATGAGGATGGAGAAGCTCGGGTGGCTCGTCGGAATCGGGAAGGTCAGCGGTCCACTGGCGCCGAGGAGCTTGGCAGCGAGCGCGCCCACGTTCTGCTCGAGGAAGTCGAGACCGGTGCGCGTGAGGCGCACGCCCGCGGAGTTCGTCACGCGTCCCTCTTTGGGGAAGCCGCCGGGGATTACGCTCGATCCCGCGCAGCTACTGGTGCACCCGCCACCGGCGCAGCCCGCGGCCATCAACGTCGCGGCGACACCGAACGCGCTCCAGAGAAACGAAGCAGCAGGCGAGCGACCATTCGAAGCAAGAGAACGCATAGAGACCTCCCGAGCCGCACGACGGCGGTGTGCGGCGGAACCACGGACTGAACCGTGATTCATTGAGCGGCGAAGACGAGACGTCGCGTCGACCGACGAAAGGAAGGACGCGCGTGGAAGACGGTGATGAAATCTACGGCGTGCGTACCGGTACGTTCAAGGACGACCGTGCAATCTCACGCAAAATTTCCTGATATTTAGCACGCAAAGGATTTGCGCAGGTCGCCGTACACGCGGTCACATTGGGTCGTCCCGCGAAACAAAAACGACGACGCCGACTTCGAAGTGAAGCCGGCGTCACCGTTCTGTGTCTTCTTCTCCGACGGCGCACCTGGCCTTGCCAGGGTAAGCGCTCGGGGCCCTGCCCATAGGCGGGGTGAGACTACGGCGCTGCGATGTTCGCGCCGTAGGCCGAGAACGTCGCCGAGAGAAGGAAGGCGTCGTTCGTGGTGGTGACGGTGGCGTCGCCGATGTTGGGGATCTTGCCGTCCGCCCCGCGCTTGCAGGTCTTGCCCGAGACCTTGCTCGCGTCGTTGGCGAGGATCGCGCAGAGCGACTGACAGCCCGCCGACTTGACCGGGATGTGGTCGGCGTCTTCGACGGTGATCTTGCCGACGATCGCGCCGCCGGTGGTCCAGCCGAGCGAGTCGCCGTCACACCAGTAGTCCTTGTTCCACGAACCGATGCAGTTGCCGTCGGCCGAGATGGTGACGTTCTTGACGATGCCCTGCTGGATGGGGAGGACGATCGGCGTCGGCGCGCTGGCGTCGAAGATCGGGATGTTGATCTTGTCGATCTTGCTGCTGCTGAAGGTGTTGCCAGTGAAGACGACGGGCAGGGTGATCGGCGAGAGGTCGATCGGATCGGCGGGGCCGACGAAGCCCGGGCAGATGCCGCTGAGGTCGGCGCCGTTGACCTTCTTGGTGGAGAACGCCCAGGTCTTGGCGTCGGCGCTCTTCTCGGCGCCACCGGTCTTGATGGTGTTCGCCTTCTTGTCGATTTGGACGAGCCAGTTGAACGTCTCGGCGCCGTTGTTGGCGCACTTGGGGCTGACGTTCGGATCGACCGCGAGGGGCGCGAGCGAGAGGAGCGCGTCAGGCGCCCAGAGGCGGATGCGGCCCATGCGCATGTTGAGGATGTCACCGGTCTGCTTGGCGACCGCCATGCAGGCCGTGTCGCTCGGACACGAGGCGACCTCCGCCGTCGACTTGCACTTCGGCAGCGTCGGGTCGGGCGGACACGCGATGGGCGGGTCTTCCTTTGTGACGACCTTGCAGGGATCGCCGCCGCCGGTGTCGGTGGTCGGCGTGCCGGTATCTGCAGGAGCCGCCGTGCCGCTGCTGCTGCTGCTGCAACCCGCGACGAACAGCGCACCACACACGCTCGCAAACGCGAGCGACATCGACAGGGAACGATTCATCGACGCAACCTCCTCCTACCTAACGAAGCCGAAGGACAGGACTATACTCGGATCAATCCCGCTGTGCATCGCTGCGTCGCAGCACACACAGGGTGGTCGTAGCTTTCCTCGGACCGACGTGACGTCGCGCCGCGCTCTCAGCGAAGGAGCGAGAGCGCCTCGGCGTCGTGCTCGACGTGGACGAGCTTGCGGAAGGCCTCGAGGCGAGCGCGCAATTCTGCCCCCGTGAGCGTGAGGAGGCGGCTCGGGCCGACCGCTTCGACGCAGAACGAGGCCATCGCGCTGCCGGCGAAAATGGCGCGACGGAGCGCGGCGCGATCGACCGTTCCGCCTTTGGAGTCGACGTGGGCGAGGTAGCCCATGAAGCCGCCGGCGAAGGTGTCGCCTGCCCCCGTGGGGTCGTAGACGTCTTCCAGCGGATAAGCAGGAGCGAAGAAGGTGCTCTGCTCGCTCGAGGGCGCGTCGAAGAGGAGGGCGCCGAACTCGCCGCGCTTCACGACGAGCATCTTCGGGCCCATCGCGCGAATCGCCTGTGCGGCGCGCGAGACGTTGTGGTGACCACCGAGCTGTCGGGCCTCTTCGTCGTTGATGACGAGGACGTCGATTTTCTCGAGGAGCTTGCCGAGGAGCGCGCGCTCGCCGGTGATCCAGAAGTTCATCGTGTCGGCGACCACGAGCTTCGGCTTCTCGATTTGCTCGAGGACCTCGAGCTGGAGAGCCGGATGGATGTTGCCGAGCAGGACGAACGGCGCGCGACGGCCGGCCGCGGGGATTTTCGGGCGAAAATCGGCGAAGACGTTGAGCTGCGTGTCGAGCGTGGTGCGCGACGAGAGTGTGCCGTCGTAGCGGCCAGCCCAGCGGAACGACTTGCCCTTGGCGCGCTCGACGCCGTGGACGTCGACGCCGTGGGTCTGAAGCGAGTCGAGGTGCGCTTGCGGGAAGTCGTCGCCGATGACGGCCACGAGATCGACGGGCGTGAAGAGCGACGCCGCGAGCGACGCGTACGAGGCGGAGCCGCCCCACACGTCTTTGTGCATCTCCCACTTGCCGGAGTTGGGCGGGGTGGGGACGGGGAGCTCGAGGTCGTCGAAGGCGACCGATCCGACGATGAGGAGACGGGACACGTGGACTCCTGCCGATTCGAGGAAGCGTTTTCGGGCGTACGAAGCGCCGGCGTTGTCGGCAAAAAGGCGCGGGGCGTCAACGTTCGCGGCGGCCAAAGTTGCGCAGCGATCTTTGGCCTCGATATGTTCGAGCGATGCGCACCTCTTCCCTGGCTCTCGTTGGGCTCTTCGTCGTCTTCGGCGGTCTCGGCGGCTGCGGAAAGAAGGAGACGCCGTCCACCACCACGAGTGGTTCGGGCGGCGGCACCCCGGCGATGCCTGGCGGTGGAGATTCGCCCGACTACAAATCGGCCAAGGCCTGCTGCGATGCCCTGATGCAGGCGGGCACCGATCCGAGCGATCCCGAGGGTTCGGCGGTGATTCAACGCGCGGCCTCGGCGTGCGTCGTCAAAGCGGGCGACGTCCTCGCCGGCAAAGCGACCAAGGCCGACGTCCTCTCGGAGGTGAAGACGACCATCGGCAGCGGAAAGCTGCCCAGTCAGTGCAACTAGCTCCGCAGGACTAGTTCCCGCCAGTCAAGAGGCGGTATTTTTCGCGCGTTTCGGCCGACAAAATCGCGGGATCGGTCATCACCGCGTTCTTCAACGCGCCGAACGCGATCGACTTCGTCGGATCGGGGAGAGACTTGGCGATGGCCGCGATGGCGCCGCGGGCTTTGGCGACGTTGCCCTTGAGGACCGCGACGACGGCGTCGACGCTGACGTCGTCATGACCTCCGTGCCAGCAGTCGTAATCGGTGGCGAGGGCGAGCGTGGCGAAGGGGAGCTCGGCCTCGCGGGCCAGCTTCGCTTCGGTGACGTTGGTCATGCCGATGACCGACACGCCCCACGATCGGTAGAGCAGCGACTCGGCGCGGGTCGAGAATTGGGGCCCTTCGATGCAGACGTAGGTGCCGCCGCGATGCACGGTGGCGCCGGTCGTCGCCGCGGCATCGGCGAGCGCATCGGCGAGAGTTCGGCACGTCGGCTCGGCGAACGAGACGTGTGCGACCGGCGCGCCTTCGTCTTCGCCCGTCGGTGACTGCGAGAAGAAGGTGCTGGCACGCCGACGGGTCAGATCGATGAACTGATCGACGATCACGAGGTGACCGGGGACGATTTCTTCCTTCATAGAGCCGACGGCGCTCACCGCCACGAGGTGCGTGGCGCCGAGCTTCTTCAGCGCGGCGACGTTCGCTCGGTAGTTGATCGCGCTCGGCGAGACGCGGTGACCACGACCGTGCCTCGGGAGGAAGAGCAGCTCGACGTCGCCGAGCCGTCCACGCACGACCGCGTCTGAAGGCTTTCCCCACGGCGTCTCGACGCGCTCTTCGCGCACGTCGGTGAGGCCGTCGATTTCATAGAGACCCGAACCACCGAGGACGCCGAGGCGATAGCTCATGACCGCGTTCCTCTCCGAGCCGCGGCCGCGGGGCAATCACTTCGAGGGAAGCCACGGCACGTCGGCCACGCCAGCGAGGTGATTGGCGCGACGGGCGAGCGTGAAGAGGAGATCGGAGAGACGGTTGAGGTAGACGATGCACTCGCGGCGCACCGGCTCTTCGGCGGCGAGCGCCACCAGCAGCCGTTCGGCGCGACGCACGACGCAACGAGCGACGTGGAGCTCGGCGGCGGACTCGGTGCCTCCGGGGAGAACGAAGCTCTTCAGCGGCGGCAATCCTTCTTCCGCCGCGTCGATGGCGTGCTCGAGGGTGGTGGCGTCGGCCTCCTCGAGGAGCGCCATTTTCAGCGCCAACTTTGCTTCCTTGGTCGGAGCGGTGGCGAGCTCGGCGCCGAGTGTGAAGAGATGGCTCTGGATGCGCGCGAGGAGCTCGTCGCTCTCGGCCGCCAGCGCCTGGCTCGTCGACGCGACCGCGAGGCGCGCACGACCGAGGACGGCGTTGGCCTCGTCGACCGTGCCGTAGGCCTCGACGCGGAGCGACGCCTTGGGAACGCGCGCGCCGCCGAAGAGCCCCGTGTCACCATCGTCGCCCGTGCGCGTGTAGATCTTCATCGCGCGGCAGCTGAAGCAAGATTTCGTCGCGCGTCGAGCATGTCGCGCTGCACGGCCGGCGAAGGCCTAGATAATGTGATTATCGAGCGAAGCTGGCGACGAACGCCCAGCCGCTGAGGGTGACCGCGACCAAGACGAGGAACGCCATCGAGCGCGAGGGCGCCTTGCGGGCGGGGTCGGCGGCCGGGCCCTCGAGCCCGTGCGCGTGGCGAAGCCATTCGGTGGCAGCGTCGCGGAAGAGCGTGGAGTTGCCCCGAGCCCGCTTTCGCGCCTCACGCAGCTCACCCGAGAAGAGCGAAGCGAGGACGCCGGCTGGCCCGGTCGCGAGGTCCCAACCGCACGCATAGAGACCGGCACGGAGCGCGGCAGCACGGGAAATGGGGCTCCCGAGTCGTCCGCCGGCGCGGGCGAGCGTCCATTGGTAGACGACGTGGATGATGATCATCACCGGGATGAAGACCGCCGCGAGACGCCCGGTGAGGCCGGCGATGGCGCCGAGCAGGCGGAAGTCGTGCGTCAGCTGGTGGACGAGGACGCCGAAGAGGAGGCCGAGGGGTGCGAGGATCGAGGCGACGGCGACCGTCTCGCAGGCGATGGCAAACGTGAGGCTGGGGCCGATGCCGCCGACGTCGTGTGCGCTCGCGCGAGCCCAGAGATCGAGGTCGCTCGCCGAGAGCATCGCCGTTCGCCAGAGCGCACGGAATGTCGGGGTCTCGCCGTCCTCCCAAGGGAGCTGACGCCGAATCGGCCTCTCGCCCGACATCTCGTGGTCGTGGCCCGGGCACGACGGATCACCGCACGTCGCACAAACGGCGACCGCAGGAAGCTCACGCAGCTCCTCGGGATTCCGAGCTGCCGACATACGCGGAAGAATGACTCTTAACTGCTCGGCCGGCCAGTCCGTCCGTCGGCGTGAAAACTTCCAGGAGCGCTCGGCGTGAGGAGAGCACGCTGGACTATGCTGACGACGTGCCTCGTAAGGACGCCGCGAAGGACACCGCGAAGGACGCCGCGAAGAACGCCCGAAAGGACGGACCCCACACGTCGCATAGCCTCCCTGCAGCGCGAGGACACGTCCTCGTCGTCGACGATCACGCGCCGCTGGCCGACAATCTCCGACAAATTCTCGCGAGTGGGGACGCCGACGACGACGAGGAGCCGAGCATCGAGGTGACCGTCCTCGGCACGGGGCGCGAGGCGCTCGAGGTGGCCCGCAGCCGCGGTTTCGACGTCGCCATCGTCGACGTGAAGCTGCCCGACGGAAGCGGCGTCGATTTTCTCCCTGCGCTCCGTGAAGCCGCGCCGCTCGGGGAGGTCATCCTCATCACCGGTTTCGCCACCATCGACGCCGCCATCGCCGCGCTCCGTGGCGGCGCTTTCGCGTTGCTCCTCAAGAGCTTTCGCCCCGAAGAACTGCGTTCGACGGTCGATCAAGCGCTGGTGAAGGTCGCCCTTCGGCGTGAACGCGACCTCCTCGAGCGTCGGTATCGGGCGCTCGTCGAGGTCGCCGACGTGCTCGTCATCGGTCTCGATCGACGCGGGCAAGCCGCGCTGATCAACCCCAAATTCACCGCGCTCACCGGCGTCACCGCGTCGGCCGCGATCGGCGAAGATCTCTGCGAGCGATGGATCGACGCGGAAGATCGCCGGCGTTTTCGCGACGCGCTCGAGCAGGTCGCGAGCGCCGGCGCCCCGCGCGAGCTCGAAGCGCACTTGATCGTCGAGCGCCCCGACGGCGAGCGTGGTCATGCGCGCAGGCTCATCCGCTGGCTCCTCTCGGCCGAGGGGGTCGGTGGGCTCGTCTTCGGCATCGGCGTCGACGTCACCGAGCGGCGCGCGCTCGAACGCCGGGCCGCCAACGCGGAGGCGATCGCCACCATGGGTACGCTCGCGCTCGGCCTGGCGCACGAGGTGCGTAACCCACTCAACGCCGCCGTGCTCCAGATGCACCTCCTCGGGAGGCAGGTCGAACGCGACGTCGCCGACTCCGTCCCTCGCTCCTCGATGCGCGATCGCGTGCAAATCGTGGTCGGTGAAATCAAGCGTCTCGGTCGCCTCCTCACCGAGTTCCTCGAGCTTGCCCGGCCGCGTGGGCTGGCGCGCGAGCCGGTGATCGTCGCGGAGCTCCTCGACGGCGTCCTCGAGCTCCATCGTGAGGAGGCGCAGCTCCGCGGAGTGGTCCTCGCGACCGACGCCGATGCTTCCCTCGCCGCCCTCGGCGATCGCGAAAAACTGCGGCAAGTGTTCGTCAATCTGGTCGTCAACGCCGTCGATGCGACGCCCAGTGGGGGGCGGGTCGTGCTCCATGCCGAGGCGCGCGGCGACCGCATCGTCGTCACCGTCGAAGACAACGGTCCAGGCATCGCCGACGCCGATTTGCAGCGCCTCTTCGATCCGTTCTTCACCACCAAGCCGGGCGGCACGGGGCTCGGCCTCTCGATCGTCCGCAAGATTCTCGAACAGCACGACGGGAGTATCCGCATTCGCTCGGGAAGCTCGGGGAGTTCCGGGACTTCTGGAAGCGGCAGCGAGCTGAAGGGTACGACGGTCGAGGTCGAGCTCCCCGCCGCGACCGCTCATTGATCCATCGCAAGTTCGTCCCGGCTTTCAAAAAGTGCCCAAGTTGGGTGTCTTTTGGGCAAATCGACGGGCGAAACGACCGGCGCCCGACTACACTCCGTCTCGCGTGGCTTCGTCCCCCCCACATGACGTCAATTCCTCGGGGGGACACGCCGCTCTGACGGCTCCCCGTGTCGTAGGGCGCTATGCCCTCTACGGTGAGCTTGCCCGCGGCGGCATGGCCACCGTCCATTTCGGCCGCTTGCTCGGCCCGGTCGGCTTCAGTCGCACCGTCGCCATCAAGCGGTTGCACCCGCAGTACGCGGTCGATCCCGAGTTCGTCTCGATGTTCCTCGACGAGGCGCGGCTCGCGGCGCGCATTCGTCACCCCAACGTCGTCTCCACGCTCGACGTCGTCGCGCTCGAAGGCGAGCTGATGCTGGTGATGGAGTACGTGCAGGGCGAGTCGCTCTCACGGCTCCTCCATGCGATGCGCACACGGAAAGAGCGCGTGCCGCTCCGCATCGCCGTCGCCGCGATGATCGGCATCCTCGCCGGGCTCCACGCCGCGCACGAAGCCAAGAGCGAGCGAGGCGAGCCCCTCGGCCTCGTCCATCGCGACATGTCCCCGCAGAACGTGCTCATCGGCGTCGACGGCGCGGCGCGTGTGCTCGACTTCGGCATCGCCAAGGCCACCGGCCGCGTGCAGACGACGCGCGATGGACAGTTCAAGGGCAAGCTCGCCTACGTCGCGCCCGAGCAGCTCCGCGGCGATCAAGTCGACCGCCGATGCGACATCTACTCGGCGAGCGTCATCTTCTGGGAGATCCTCACGCTCGGGCGCCTTTTCAAGGGCGAGAGCGAGTGGGACGTGATGAACAAGGTGCTGACGGGGCAAATCATCCCCGCCTCCAAGCTCGTCCCCGACTTGCCGCCGGCGCTCGATGAGCTGGTGATGCGTGGCCTCTCCAACGATCCTTCGCTGCGCTTCTCCAGCGCGCGCGAGATGGCCATCGCGCTCGAGCAGCTCGTGCCGCACGCCTCCACGCGTGAGGTCGCCGACTGGGCCGAGCTCGTCGCGGGTGATTCGCTCCGTCGTCGCGCGCAGCAGGTCGAGGAAATCGAGACCGCCTCGCACACCTTGATGATCGACTCCGGTGTGCGCGACTTGTCCGGCTTGATGGCGCGCCTGCCGACGAACCCCCCCGCCGAAGCGGGAAGCGGACCGAGCTCACGCCCGATGCCGCGCCCTTCGATCCCGACGCCGGGGATGGCCTCTCTGCCGATCGAGCCGGTCGTTGCCAGTTCGAGCGCGCCGCAGTCATTTCCGGCCATGCACGAGCCGCCGCCGCAGCGATCGCGTGCGTTGCCGGTCGTGCTCTTCCTCCTCTTGATTGTCGGCGTCGGATCGGTGCTGCTCTTCGTCCGCCTGCGCGACGACGGGACGGGCAGCCCCTCGCGTGAGAAGAGCGACCTCAAGGCGGCGGCGTCGACCAAGGCCGAGTCCACCGGCAAGGCCGAACCCGCGCCGAAAGCCGAGGGCGACGACAAAGGCGAGGTCACGGTCGTGGCCACCGCCACGGCTGCCGATTCGGCGAGCGCGCCGACGGCGCCGACCAACAAACCGTGGCCGAAATTCACCGGCGCCATCTCCCCGAAGATCGCGCCGGCGGTGTCGGCGAAGACGTCCGCGCCCGTCGCTACCGAGACCGTCGCTGCGCCGCCGGTGCCGACCGAGACGGCGACAGCCGCTCCGGCAGCGAAGTGCAACCCGCCTTTCACGATCGACGCCCAAGGCATCCGGCACCCGAAGCCCGAGTGCCTCTGACGTCGCCGCGTCGTTTGCGGTATACGAGCGAGATGACGTCGGCACCCAAGCGGGCTCTCGCGGGTGGGCTTGCCCTCGCGCTCGTCCTCCCTGCTCTCCCGGCCGCGGCCATCGAGAAGGATCAGTGCATTGCCGCCTACGAGGCGACCCAGAAGCTGCGCAAAGAGGGCAAGCTCGGCGCCGCTCAGGAAAAAGCGCTCTTTTGCGCGCAAGACGGCTGCCCCGCGATGGTGCGCGACGACTGCACCAGCTGGGCGACGGAGATCGACAAGAACGAGCCTTCGGTGATGCTCATCGTCACCGACGGCAGCGGCAAAGAGCTCGTCGACGTCAAGGTCGAGGTCGACGGCGTCGTCGTTCGTCAGCGCCTCGACGGCAAAGCGCTCCCGCTCGATCCCGGCAGTCACACGCTGCGCTTCTCCGCCGAAGGTCTCCCGTCGGTCGATCAAACGGTGGTCGCGCACGAGGGTGAGAAGAACAAGTCGGTGACGGTCAAGCTCGCGGCGCCCAGCTCCGCCACCACGTCTGCCGAAAGGCCCACGCCTTCCACCGTCTACGTCTTCACTGCCGTCGGCGCAGTCGGCGTCCTCGGCTTCGGCGTCTTCGGTTTGATGGGCAACTCGAAGAAGAGCGAGCTCGACGCCTGCAAGCCCAACTGCGCATCCAGCGACGTCGACGCGGTGAAGTCGAAGTATCGCCTCGCCGACATCTCGCTCGGCGTCGGCGTCGTCTCCCTCGGCACCGCGCTGGTGCTCTACCTCACGCGCGGCGACTCGACTCCGGCGGCGACCACCACCGACGTGTCGTTCGACGTCCGCCCCGTCGTCGGCGGCGGCCTCGGAAGCTTCGCCGTCACGTTCTGAGCACGTTTCCCCGGCATTTTCGTCGCCTCGTAGGCCGCACGCAACCGGACGCTGGCTGCGGTCGAACAGGGGTATGCCCACCCGCCCCACGCTTCGTCATCTCGTCGCGCGTCACTACCCGCGCGTCGCCGAACGAGAGCTCTGGCAACGCCTCGCCCACGTCGTCGACGCCGCCCTCGACGTCGCGGTCAGCGAAGGTGAGTTGCGTGCTCCCGCCGAGACCTTCCTCCGCGCGCGCGACGCGCTC
This sequence comes from Deltaproteobacteria bacterium, assembly GCA_025363655.1. GTDB lineage: Bacteria > Myxococcota_A > Polyangia > Polyangiales > JADJMO01 > JANYDK01. The sequence goes on from JANYDK010000083.1 coordinate 86,369, forward strand.
TTCGTGCTCGAGGCCGCGCTCGGCGTCGCCTACTCCATCGTCCACGAGCCCGAGGCCCGCGAGCCGATGATGCTGGCGCTGCACACGCTCGGCGAGAGCGGTGATCCCCCGTCGAAGGAAGACGAGCCGGTCGTCCTCGCGTTCGTGCCTCGCGACCGCGAACGCAGCGCATGACGGCGTCGGCACCCCTCGTGACTTTGCGATGGCGTGGGGGATACCATCGAGCTCATGAAGGGCTGGATGAAGGCGGCGCTCTGGATCGCTGCCATTCTCGGCATCGTCTTCGGCATCCTCCGCATCTGGTTCATCGACTTCCACCGCGTCCCCACCGATCGCGCCGACGCACGCAACTGGGCGAACGCTCCCAGCCTCGAGCCAGGCGATTTCGTGCTCGTCTGGCGCGGTGAGCCGCACGTCGGCGACCTCGTGCGTTGTCCCGACCCCTCCGATTCGTCGCGTTGGCTCGTCGCCCGCATCGTCGGCGTCGGCGGCGACAAAATCGAGTGGAACGAGGCCGGTCTCCGCATCAACAATTTCCGTCTCAACACCTCGTCGTGCGTGACCGGCCCGCGCAAGTTGCAGCACCCCGAGCTCGGCGAGGTCGAGCTGACCTGTCAGGGTGAAGAGCTCGGCAGCACCAAGCACGACAGCTACACATCGAAAGACGTCCCGATGTTCACCGAGACGGTCGTCGAGGCAGGGAAGATCTTCGTCGTCAGCGACAACCGCGTCGACCCATGGACCCACGATTCGCGCCTCCCCGAGGTCGGTCAGGTCCCCCTCGAGAGCTGTCAGCAGCGCCTCCTCGTGCGGATGTGGAGCGCCAAGGGCTGGGGCGACAGCGAGCGGCGGCTCACGTTCTTGTGGTGACCGTGAGCCCGGCTTAGATTCCGCGACATGTCCCGCCCCCGACGCTTTCGTCCTGGCTTCGGTCTCGGCCTCGTCATCGCTACCGGTGCTTTCGGCGCGGTCGCGGCGCCGAAGAAGCCGGTCGTCGAAGTGCTTCCTCCGCCCTCGATCTCGCTGCGCGTCGATCCGCGCCAAGACGATCAATGGGTGATGGAGATTTCGAACGACGGTGAGGTGCCGTTGCGAGTCATCGCCGACGCGCGCCTTCTCCGCCTCGAGATCACTCCGCCTCCGGTCGTCGTCTCGGCCGTGATCACGGCGCCGCCGCTGAAGGCCAAGCTCGTGGTCAAGACGGCCAAGACGAACAAAGCTGACGACGGCCATCGCATCTGCGAGCTCCCGACGTCGATGCGCAGCTCCGAGCGCGTGCTCGAGCTGCCGCCGCACACGCGCTATCTCGAGGCGTTCGATCCGCGTCTTTTTTGCCTCGGCGCGTCGTCTTCGTTGCTCGTTCCTGGCTCGACGGTGGTCGCCAAGCTCGGGTGGGCGGCGCCGAAGAGTGGCGTCCTCGCACCTCCTTTCGCGGTCGCGCCTCCGCCTCCGCCGATCGCCAGCGCGTCCATCGACAAGCCGACGGTCGCCAGCGCCAAGGAGCTCGCCGGCGCGTCGTTCACGCTCAAGGCGAAGTCGCCGAAGCCGGGCCCCGCGAGCCCCCCGAAGTCGCCGGCGCTCGTCGCGAAGACCGGCGCGGCCCGTTCGGTGCTCGCCGAGAAAGACGCCGACGTCACCCTCGTCGTGCGCAACGAGAGCGGCGACGACGTCATCATCTATGCGAGGCCGCAGCTGGTGGCTGCGCTCGTGCGAAGCCCGCGTGGCGATCGCACGCTCTGCGAAGGCTGGAAACCGCCGCCGGCGCCGATCGTCGATTTCGTCACCAAGCTCAAGCCTGGTGGCGAGTGGTCGACGACCATCGGCATCGTCGGCCTCTGCCCGCCCGGCACGTTCGATCGCCCCGGCCTCTACGAGGTGCAGCCGGTCCTTCACGCGCAGCTGATTCCGAAGATCCCGAAGGCCTTCGTCGGCGACATCTACGCCAAAGAGCCGCAGCTCATTCGCATCGAGGAAGGCAAGAAGCCCTTCCACGATTTCCAGCCGTTCGCGCTGACGACCAGCGAGTGACACTCGCGAGAGTGATCAGCCGCCGAGGTCGCGGAGGAGACCCTCGACCTCGTGACGGATCTCGACGAGGGCCTCGCGCACGCGGTGGCTCATCATCACCGCCGGATCGTTCTCTTCGCGAGGCTCGGCGCCACGTGCGCGCAGTGCCTTCTTCGCGCCGGCGATGGTGAAGCCCTCTTCGTAGAGGAGCGTGCGGATGCGACGGAGGTGATCGACGTCGCGACGCGAATAGACGCGTTGGCCACGCTGCGATTTCGTCGGGCGAATCGAGCGGAATTCGTGCTCCCAGTAGCGGAGCACGTGGGGCTCGACGCCGACGAGGTGAGCGACCTCGCCGATGCGGAAATAAATCTTTTCGGGGATCGGGGGGAGCTCGACCGGCGCGTTCTTCGACTCGCGACGGGCAGGGGGGACGAGGCGCTGCGGCTCACGCGTGGTCTCGCGGCTCGTCCGCGGCTCGAGCGAGGAGCCATCGCCGTCACGTCCACCTCTCCGCAAGAACCTCACCGTCATGAGTCAATCTCCTCGCACGTTCGGCGTCCGCCCGGAAGGCTCGGCCGTCGCGATCGTCAGCGTCGCTCGCCGAAGGTCTGACCGGCGCGCCGCGCGGACGAGACGGCGGGCGAGGGCGGGGTGGCCGGCTGCGAGGCGCTCGTGGCCGGCGTATCGCTTTCGACGTCGTCGGGGTTGAGGATGGACTTGAGGATTTGGCTCGCCTTGAAGGTGAGCACGCGCCTTTCGGTGATGGTGAGCGGCTGCCCCGTCTGCGGATTGCGACCACGCCGCTGCCGCTTGTCGCGGAGGACGAAGTTGCCGAAGCCGGAGATCTTGATCTTCTCGCCGCGGCCGAGCGTTTCCTTCACCGTTTCGAAGACCAGCTCGACGATGTCGGCTGCTTCTTTCTTCGAGAAACCCCCGACCTTCGCGTACACGGCGTGGACGATCTCGGACTTCGTCATCGGGGTCCCCCCAAGGGCCGCGCCGGTGGGATGGCGCAGGTGCCGTCGAGGATAGACACACAGGAAAAAGGCACAAGAGGCGAGACGTCTCTTGGAAAGTTAACTTCACGGGCGCCCCTGGTCTGGCGCGACCCACCCCGGCGTGGTAGCCGCAGCGCCCATGGGACTCGCGTGCGGAATCGTCGGGCTGCCGAACGTCGGTAAGAGCACTCTCTTCAACGCGCTCTCCAGCGCCAAGGCCGAGGCGGCCAATTACCCATTTTGCACGATCGAGCCGAACGTCGGCGTCGTCATGGTGCCGGACGAGCGGCTCGCCGCCCTCGCCGAGGTGGTGAAGCCGGAGCGCATCCTCCCCGCCACCATCAACTTCGTCGACATCGCCGGCCTCGTGCGCGGCGCGAGCAAAGGCGAAGGGCTCGGCAACCAGTTCCTCAGCCACATCCGCGAGTGCGACGCGATCATGCAGGTGGCGCGCTGCTTCGACGACGACAACGTGATCCACGTGGAAAACAAGGTCGATCCGGTCAGCGACGTGCAGACCATCACCTTCGAGCTCTGCCTCAAAGACCTCGACACCGTGCAGAAGCGGAGCGAGCGCGGACGTAAGAACAGCAAGACGCCGGGCAAGGTCGGCGAGCTGGAGAAGCGCGCGATGGAGGTCTGCGAGGTCCTCGCGAAGTCGCTCGACACGGGCAAGCCTGCGCGCCTCGTGTCCTTCGACGACGAGCCCGGTCAGGCGATCGTCAAGGAGATGCAGCTTCTCACGAGCAAGCCGACTTTCTACGTCGCCAACGTCGACGAAGCGACGCTCGCCGACCCGATGAAGAACAAGCACTTCGTCGCGCTCAAGGCCTTCGCCGACGCCGAGGGCGCCAAGCTCGTCGCCATCTGCGCCGCCATCGAGTCGCAGATCGCCGAGCTCGCGCCGGAAGATCGCCCCGAGTTCCTCGCCTCCGCGGGTCTCAAAGAGCCGGGCCTCAACATTCTATCGCGCACCGCGTTCGATCTCCTCGGGCTCATCACCTACTTCACCGCCGGCGTGCAGGAGGTCCGCGCCTGGACCATCCATCGCGGCGATCGCGCCCCGCAGGCGGCCGGCGTCATCCACACCGACTTCGAGCGCGGCTTCATCAAGGCCGAGGTCATCTGGTGGGAAGACTTCATCGCCCTCGGCGGCGAGGCCAAGGCCCGCGAGAAGGGCAAGCTCGGCATCGAAGGCAAGGAGTACGTCGTCCGCGACGGCGACGTCATGCACTTCAGGTTCAACGTCTAGTCCATGCCGTCGAGGACGAAGGTGACGTGGCCGCCGGCGGTCCAGTTGAGGGTGGAGTCGAAGTGGGAGCGGGTCGTGGAGTCGACGAGGCCGTAGCCGCCGACGCTCATCCAGTCGGTGAGCGGGAACCCGCCCTTGAAGAGGACGCCGCCGCGGTTGTCGAAGTCGCCGACGCCGAGGACGAGGAGGCCGACGCCGACCTCGCCGCCCTCTTTGAAGCCGTATTTCCCGAGCGCGTAGATGGAGTAGAAGCGCGTGAGGCCGGCGATCGGTGGTGCGCCGGCGCCGAGCTCGAGCCCGAGCCCCTTCGGTTTGCCGATGCGCATGTGGAGCGCGGGGAGCGGCAGATACTTGGCGTGGAACGCGTTGCCGTTCTCCGACGAAGCGATGCCGTAATAGCCGAGCCCGCCGAGGAGCGAGAAGTTTCCCCAGTCCCATCCGGCGGAGAACTGCGCGGCGCCGAGGTAGTGTGCGCGACCGAGCTCGCCATTCTTCAACGCGAGCGCCTTGGTCTGCACCTCGGCATCGTCGTTTTGGGTGTCGACGTCGACGAGCTTGGTGCTTCCGCCACCAGCGCGCAGATCGATCGCGGCGCCTTCTCCAGGGGCGTGCGTAGGGTCGCCTTCGAAGACGCGTTGATAGTGGAGGCCGCCGCTGGCGTGTCGCACGCGCACGTCGGGACCACACGTCACGTGCCCGTCGTTGGCGCCGAACGATCCACCCGCAGAGAGCGAGCTCGGGTCACGGAGTGCGTGCGCGCGGCGTGCAGTGAGGGGGACGAGCGCCGCGGCACTCGCGAGGAGGATCCAACGTCGGGCCGACATGGTTCGATACCAATCTGGAAAATGGATAGTATGTATACAGGTGACCGACGTCCGCTCTCTTCACTATCCCCCATTCAATCGCGGCGATAAAGCCAGCTGGGGGCGTTCGTCGAACTCCCTTGACCTGCTTCGTCGCGGCTCACTACCCTCCGCTCCCGCTGTCCAGAGCTCCCCAATGAAGAAGACCGAAGAGCGAGAAAAAGTCGTCGTCCCCAAGGGCTCCATCGAAGAGCGTTGGGCCAAAATCGAATTGCGTGTCGGGAAGGCCGACGCTGACTTCCGCATGAACTTCTGGGAGAGCATGGACATGTCGTGGATCTTCCACGACAGCGCCCTCGAGGGCACGGTCTACACCTTCCACGAGCTGAAGACGGCGATCGATCCCAACATCACCGTCGTGCCCGACTCGTCGCTGCAGCCCATCTGCGAAGAGATTCGCCGCCATCGCGAGGCCCTCAACTGGGTCCGCGACTACGCGAGCAAGAAGCGCCAGGCGATCAACCTCGACACGCTCAAGAAGATCTACCTCATCCTCCATCCGGAAGAGGGCGACCTGAAGACGGTCAAGTACCGCAAAGACGTGCCGCAGCACCGCCTCTACTTCCACGAGTACACGGCGCCCGACAAGATTCACTACAAGGTGAAACAGGTGATGGATTGGCTCGGCGAACCCGAGACCAAGCGCACCCGTTCGCCGGTGCGCATCGCGTCTCGCGCGCACTACGATCTCGTCCGCAGCTTCCCCTTCCAGACCGACAGCGGCAAGGTCGGGCGGCTGTTCATGAACCTGCTGCTCCTCCGCGCGGGGTATCCGCCGGCGATCGTCCACCACACCGAGCGTCAGCGCTACTACGAGGCGCTCAAGGGTTCGGCGGCGACGATGAACAGCATCGTCCAAGAGTCCATCGACAACGCGCTCATGAGCAGCGAGAAGCTCCTCGACGAGCACGAGACCCGCACCCGCGCCTTCATCACCTGAACGGTCGCCCGGCAACGTCGGCGCCAAGGGACTGTACAGGCGGCCAGTCACGATCTTCCGTGCGCGCGCTCGCGGTGGGCACGGCTCTGCCCGTTTGCACTTGGGCGAGGTCGATTGCAGTTGGCGATCTTCTGGCCGCATCCGCGTATACTGAGGTCCTCGCGCGTCGGCGTAGGTCGGGCGCGACGGTCCTCTCGCTTCGGGCTCGGGTCCCTCTCGAAAAATCAGCATGCGCGACGACTTGCCGCCGATCCTGACGCCGGACTCACCCAAGATCACGGTGGTCACTCCGGGCCAGCGTCGTCTCTCGTCGTCGTTCTCGATCTTGCCGCCGGTGCAAGACAGGCCGCGCGTGCTCGTCGTCGACGACGAGAAGTTCATCCGCGACATCCTCGCCGACTTCCTCGGGATGGAGGGCTACGAGGTCCGCACCGCCGAAGACGGCATGGCCGCGCTGCAAGAGATGTCGCGTGGCGCCTACGACGTCATCATCTCCGACTTGAAGATGCCGCGCATGGGCGGCATCGAGCTACTCGACGAGATCGCCAAGCGAAACTCGAACGTGCTGACGGTCATCATGACCGGCTTCGGCACCGTCGAGACCGCGATCGACGCGATGAAACGCGGCGCTTACGACTACATCCTCAAACCGTTCAAGGTCGAGGAGGTCGTGCACATCATCCAGCGCGCGCTGGAGAAGCAACGGCTCGCGGCCGAGAACCTCCGCCTTCGTGAGGCGGTGTCGCTCTACAAAGTCTCCGAGGCCATCGCCGCGTCGCTCTCGCTCGACGAGGTCATGGCGACCGTCTGCGACACCGCGCTCCACGAAATCCGCGCCGACTTGGTCAGCACCTGGCTCGACGACGGCGAGGGCGGCTTCTTCGAGCGCAACCGCTTGGTCGCACCGCCGCGCGGCTCGGTCATTCCGCCGCCGTTCGATCCGCTCGCTCCTGGCGTCGAGACCACCGCGGCGCTCCCCGACGATCCGCTGAAGCCGGTACCGGCTGGAGACGATCCGGAGACGACGCAGCCGATCCACAACGAGGTCGATCCCGAGGTCGTGCGCGGTCACCTCACCCTCGATCCGACGCTCCTCGAGCACGGCGCGCGTGGACAGCGCTTCTTCAAGGACGCGGGCGCGAGGGCTCCGCAGAGCGTGATGGCGGTGCCGTTGCGCGCTGGTGGTCAATCGCCGCGCCTCATCGGTTGGATCCTCGCCGCTTCGTTCACCGCCGGTCGTCGCTTCGACGAGGGACAGCGCAAGCTCCTCTCCATCGTCGGTTCACGCGCCGCCGCCGCCATCGACAACGCGCGCCTCTACGAAGACCTCAAGGCGACGTTCAAACAGACGATTCAAGGCCTCGCGCGCGCGCTCGATCAGCTCGACCGCTACACCGCCGGTCACAGCGATCGCGTCGCCATGTACGCGACGATGCTCGCCATCAAGCTCGAACTCCCCGGTGAGCTCGTCGAGATCGTCCGCCAGAGCGCGCTGATGCACGACATCGGCAAGATCGGCTGCGTCCTCAACTTGAACAAGCCCGGCAAGCTGACGAACGAAGACTACGAGTCGTTCAAGCGTCATCCTGCCTACGGCCGCGACATCCTCGAGCCGATCAAATTCCTCCAGCCGCTCATCCCCGGCGTGCACCTGCACCACGAACGTTGGGACGCGAAGGGCTACCCACTCGGCCTCGGCGGCAACGACATCCCCCTCATCGCCCGCATCGTCGCCGTCGCCGACACCTACGACGCGATGACGAGCGACCGCGCTTATCGCCGCGCGCTTCCGCACGAGGTGGCCATCGCCGAGATCCAGCGATGCAGCGGCACGCAGTTCGACGTCAACGTCGCCTACGCGTTCCTCGAGGCCATCGAAGAGTTCCGCGATCAGAAGATGGCGCTCGGTGAGATCGTTCCCGAATAGCTGGCGAGCCTATTTTTAGGCCTGTTTCCGCGCCCACATGAAACGCTCCCGATTCCCATCGGGGCCCGCGATCACGCAATCTTCTTCGCCGAGCACGTCGAAGCCCAAGCCCTTCGCGGCCTCGGCGACCTCCGCGCTGGCGCGTAACCGAAGCCCATCGTCACGGACGATGCCGCCCTTGCCGACCTCTTCCTTGCGCACTTGGAACTGCGGTTTCACCAGCGCCACCAGGTCGCCACCGGGGCGAAGGACGGTGGCGATCGCGGGGAGCAATTTTTCGAGACCGATGAACGATGCGTCGACGACGACGAGGTCGACGATCGGCGCGTCGAGGCCGAGGGTCTCGAGGGTCATCGTGCGCGCGTTGGTGCGCTCGAGGCTGACGACACGCGGATCTTGGCGGAGCTTCTCGTGGAGCTGGCCGTAGCCGACGTCGACGGCGATGACCTTCGTCGCGCCGCGCTGGAGGACCACGTCGGTGAAGCCGCCGGTCGAGGCTCCGACGTCGAGCACGAGTCGTCCGGAAGGATCGACGCCGAAGCTGTCGAGGGCGCCCGCGAGCTTGACGCCGCCGCGGGAGACGTAGGGATGATCTTCGCCGCGGACCGAGAGCGGCGCGTCGTTCGCCAGCAAATCGCCTGATTTTTCCACGCGTTTGTCGCCGACGTAGACGAGGCCGGCCATGATCAGCGCCTGCGCACGGGTGCGCGAGGGCGCGAGCTCGCGGGTGACGAGGAGCTGATCGGCGCGGGTCTTCTTCACGACTTCTTCAAGACGGCGAGGCGGCCTGGCCGAGACGCGCGCGCCCTTCTGCACGTCGCATCCGAAGCGTCTCGACGATGTCGTCGACGCCCCGTGAGTTGAGGACTTGATCGCTGCGGAGCGCGGCGCGGCGAGCTTGGGCGACCCCGAGCGGGACGTCGGCGAAGCCCCGTGGCTCGTGCGCGTCGGGGTTGATGCAGAAGCGCGCACCGAGCTCGGCGGCGCGACGGATCATCTCCGGGCACAAATCGAGGCGCTGCGGGCTGGCGTTGATCTCGAGGAAGACGCCGCCGAGGGCAGCTGCGCGGGCGACCTCGTCGAGATCGAAGGTGTAGCCCGCACGTCCGAGGAGGAGCCGACCCGTCGGGTGACCGAGGATGGTCACCAGCGGATGTCCGAGCGCGCGCACCATGCGCTTCGTCTGCGCGGCGACGTCGAGCGTGAAGTGTGTGTGTACCGAGGCGACGACGAAGTCGAGGGACGCGAGCGTGTCGTCGGGGAGATCGAGCGAGCCGTCTTCGAGGACGTCGACCTCGACGCCGTGGAGGATGACGACGCCAGGCACTTCTCGCCGCGCGGCCTCGATTTCAACTCGTTGTGCCGCGAGCCGGGCCGGATCGAGACCGTTCGCGTAGACCGCGGCGCGCGAGTGATCGCTGATGCCGACGTAGCCGAAGCCCGCCTCGGCTGCGGCGCGGGCCATCTCGGCGATCGATGCCGTGCCGTCGCTCCACGTGGTGTGGACGTGAAACACGCCTTGGACGCCGCGCACCGGCAAGAGGCCGCGCGGCGGGGTGATCAGGCCTTCTTCGCGGAGCTCGGCGGGGACGAATGGGAGGTCGAGGGACGCGTAGAGATCTTCTTCGAGCGCGAGATCGTGGCACGCGGCCGCGAGCGTGGTTCCGCGTTCGATTGCGCGCGCTTCGAGGGCGGCGACGTGCACATCGCTCCCTGTCTCGCGCACGAGCGTCTCGAGGAATTGCGCGGCGTCGGAGGTGATGACGCGCAGGGGAGGTCCGAGGTTGGCCGGCGGCTTGGCGACGAGCGTGCGAGCGTCGCGCGAGACGATCGCGAGGGCAGCGTGCTCGCCGCGCGGCTCGATCACGGCAGCGACAGCCTCGATTTCGAGCCCCTCGACGATCAGCGTCAGCTCTTCGACCAGCTCGTGCCCGCGACGAACGGGGCCGGCCGTTCGCACGCGCGGCGCACCGGCGGCGAGGAGCTGCGGGATGATGAACGACGCAAGGCCATGTGCTTGCGCGAGGAGCACGTACGCGGTCGCAGCGCTGGCGGCTCTCGCCTCTTCGAGGAGCTGCGCGACGTTCTTGGCGGTGAAGCCCGAGAGCTTGGCGACGCGACCGTCGACGCACGCGAGGGCGAGCTCGTCGAGATCGGTCACGCCTGCTTCCTTCCACAATTTTCGAACTTTGTTCGACGTCAGCGTCGGAAGCTCGAGCAGCTTGCGCACGCTCACCGGCACTTGATCGCGCGCCCGTTGGAGGCTGCGCATCGTTCCGCCGGCGAGCAGCTCACGCACCTTGCCTGCGATGGCTTTGCCGACGCCCGGCATCGATTCGAGCTCGCCGCGCGCTTCGATGGCCGCGAGCGGCTCGGTCACCGTGCGCGCGACCTCGGCGAAGGCTCGGTACGCGCGAACCTTGAAGGGAGACTCGCCCTCGAGCTCGTGGAGGAGGGCAAGCTCCTCGAAGGCGAGGGCGACGTGACCGTTGACCATCGCTGGGGACTGTGGCGCGACGAGCAGCAGAAGGAAAGCCGCGGGCGCGAGCGCCAGCGCGGAGTCAGGCGCAGAGAAGGTGGTAGGCCGCGGAGAGCTCGGCGAGGGCGGCGTGGAGGCGGGCGCGTTCGGGGGCAGGGAGCGACTGGTGCCGATCGGGGTGAACGCGAGCGGCGGCGTTGCGGAAGGCGCGACGAATGGTGGCCGCGTCGGCGCCGGGAGAGACGCCGAGGAGGCGCAGAGCGCGGAGGCGTTCGAGCGCGGGCGGACGTTCGCTGATCGGCTGCGCGGGCTGGCTGGCCTGCGTCGACGGAGGACGGGGCGATACGTCACGAGCGCGGGGGCGGCCGTGGAGGAATTCGAGAGGGGAGAGCGGCGGCGTTTTTGCGCGGGGTCGTGGGGCGGAGATGCCGATGAGGAAGCGAAGCTCGGCGTCTCGCGTATCGAGCAGCGAGAAGAGCGCGTCGAGTCGGAGGCGCGCCTGTCTCCGCAGCGCAGCGTCGCGGACCTCGGTGGTGAGGACCCCGGCGCGGACCAGGAGCTCCCCTTGCGGCAGCGAGTCGCCGAGCTGTGCATGCGTGCGCAAGACGTCGTCGATGCGGGCGCGTGAGGCGAGACCTTCTTGCGCGAGGACGTCGCCGAGACGCGCCGGGGGTACCTCGACGTCGAGATCGACGCTGGCGACGAAGCCGCGCTGGAGGTGAATGCGATGGCGACGTCCTCCGGCGCGAAGCTCGAGCGTGCCCGACTGACCGGCGCGGTGGAGCGACCCGAGGAGATCACCGAGCGTGGTGCGCGCCAGGCGGCCGGGGAGCTGCATGTGCCGGAGCTAGCGGAGGCAGGAACCACGGGCCAACTCGGTGGCTCGGAGGCAGGCGCGCGGAGCCGTGATAGGGTCGGCACCGCACGGAGAAAACAGCCCCGCCCGGCGTCGCCGGGTCTCGCGCAGGAGACATCGAATGGCCACCGATCGCGTCAAAGAAATCCTCTCCTGGTACCCGTCCGACAACCCCGGGACGCTCACCAATCTCTATCGCTTGCTCAACACCGGCACCCTCGCCGGCACCGGCAAGCTGGTCATCCTCCCGGTCGATCAAGGCTTCGAGCACGGTCCGATGCGCTCGTTCCAGCCGAACGTCGGTGGCTACGATCCCGAGTACCACATCCAGCTCGCCATCGACTCCGGCTGCAACGCCTACGCGGCGCCGCTCGGGCAGCTCGAAGCGGTCGCCGGCAAGTACGCCGGGCAGATGCCGCTCATCCTCAAGCTCAACAACAGCGACACGCTCGCCAAGATCGACCAGCCGTGCAGCGCCGTCACCGGCTCGGTCGACGACGCCATCCGCCTCGGCTGCGTCGCCATCGGCTACACGATTTACCCCGGCAGCGGGCAGCGCAACCGCATGTACGAAGACCTCCGCGAGCTCACCAAAGAGGCGAAGGCGAAGGGCCTCGCGGTCATCACGTGGGCCTACCCGCGTGGCGCCGGCATCTCCAAGGACGGCGAGACGGCCGTCGACGTCTGCGCCTACGCCGCGCAGATCACCGCGCAGCTCGGCTCGCACGTCATCAAGGTGAAGCCGCCGAAAGATTTCATCGAACAGGCCGAGGCGAAGAAGGTCTTCGAGAAGTTCGCGGTCCCGACCAAGACGCTCGCCGATCGCGTGCGTCACGTCGTGCAGTCGGCCTTCAACGGCAAGCGCATCGTCATCTTCAGCGGCGGCGAAGCGAAGGGCACCGATGAGCTCCTCGAAGAGGTGAAGGGTCTCCGCGACGGCGGCGCCTTCGGCTCGATCATGGGCCGCAACGCCTTCCAGCGCCCCAAGGCGGAGGCCGTCAAGCTGCTCAAGGACGTGATGAAGGTCTTCGCCTCCTGACTCTCTACGATCACGTCGTCTTCGTCACCGGCGCGAGCTCGGGAATCGGTGCTGCCATCGCGCGTCGATTCGCCAAAGCAGGTGCGCGCCTCGTGCTCACGGGCCGCCGCGAGGAGATGCTCCGCGCGGTGGTCCGCGAATGCGACGCCCTCGGAGCGTCCGCGGTCCACCAGGCGACGCTCGACGTCCGCGATCGCGCGCGGGTCGAACGCGTCGTCGATGATCTCCCGGCGCCCTTTTTGAACGTCTCGATCCTCGTCAACAACGCGGGCCTCGCGCTCGGCCTCGAGCCAGCGCACGCCGCCAACGTCGACGAGTGGGAGACGATGATCGACACCAACGTCAAAGGCCTCGCTTGGGTCACGCGCGCCATTCTTCCTGGGATGGTCGCCCGCGATCGCGGCCACGTGATCAACCTCGGCTCGGTCGCCGGCGAATACGCCTATCCCGGCGGCAACGTCTACGGCGCGACCAAGGCGTTCGTTCGCAATTTCTCGATGCAGCTGCGCGCCGACCTCCTCGGCAAGCGCGTCCGTGTCACCGACGTCGAGCCCGGCATGGTCGAAGGCACCGAGTTCTCGGTCGTTCGCTTCCAAGGCGACGTCGACAAGGCGAAGAACGTCTACCGCGGCTTCCAACCACTCACCCCCGACGACATCGCCGAGACTGTCTTCTGGGTCAGCTCCCAGCCGCCGCACGTCAACGTCAACAGCATCGAGCTGATGCCGGTGATGCAGTCCTTCGCCGGATTCGCGATCAAACGTGAGGGTTGAGCGGTCGACCCGCCTGCGGCCGCTGCCGTGGCCTCTCACGCCACACGACATCCCGTAAAAAATCGTCGATTCTTCCCCTGCGGCATTGCATCACCTGCGTTGCCCATCCGTCTCGCCCAAGACTTCGGCCACCGAGCGAAGCGAGATTGTCCGAAGTGGCCAAAGTTGCGAAGCAATCTTTGGCAAAACGCGAAGGATCGACTCGCACGCGGGCCGATGTCCATTTCCGGAGGAAACCATGCGCCGCACGACCGTCACCGCCGTGAGCTCGCTCCTTGCCCTCAGCGCCGCTGCGCTCTTCGCGCCGGCTGCGTTCGGCGATCCGCCGATCATCCCGGGCATGCCGCCGATTCCGACGGGGTTACCGACGGGGCTGCCGGGCGTGCCAAACTTGCCGGGCGCTCCAGTGGTGCCGGGAGCGAACGACGCGCTCAACAACTTCGTCCTTCCGCCCTGTCCTCCGTCCCTCGCGGATCTTCCGGTCGGCGTCGCCACCGTCACCGGCACCGTACAAACTCCATCAGGTGCATATGCACTCGCGGGCGCCAAGGTCACGCTCGTGAACTCCGCGGGCGCCGAGGTCGGAAGCACGCTGAGCGACGGTTGCGGCCGCTTCCGACTCGACTCGGTGGTCGCCGGGAAATACACGGTCAAGTTCGGGGTCCGCACCTTCAAGGGCTCGGCGGCGGTCGACGTCCCGATCACCGGCACCAAGGTCACCCTCAAGGCCGACGTCTCGTTCATCAAGATCGCGGTCTTCGAAGGCGAGTGGGATCACATCGAGAAGATCCTCGCCAAGATCGGCGTGCCGTTCACCAAGTTCCCGGCGCGTTCGGTCGGTCAGCAAGACCTCAGCAAGTTCAACGTCGTCTTCATCAACTGCGGCGAGACGAACGACAGCACCGTCACCGCCAACGACAAGAAGAAGCTCACCGACTTCGTCGACGGCGGCGGCGCGCTCTACGTCTCCGATCGCGCGGTTCCCTATCTCACGCAGACGTTCCCCGGGGCGATCAACGCCGGCGAAAACAGTGGCCCGGCGGGGATGCGCAAGGGAAACGTCATCGACGTCCAGCTCGGCTCGTTCCTCCGCGGCTCGGTCGCCATTCCGCTCAACTACAACCTCGGCGGTTGGCGTCGTCTCTCGAAGAACCAGCCGGCGACCACGTTCACGCTGCTCCGTGACTCCGAGTCGCAAGAGCCGTCGATCGTCACCTTCTTCCACGGCAGCGGCTTCGTCGGCTACACGACGTTCCACGACGAGGCGCAGATGAACGACGGCATGACGTACTCGCTCATCTTCTTCATCACGCGCATGTGAATCGGCGCGGGGACGCGCAACCGGGGACGAGGTCGTGTCGAGATGGATTCGTCCATCTCGCCAACCTCTTCCTCGGGAGTCGCCCATGTTCGCCGTCGATCGTCGTTTGCGTCGTTTGCCACGGTTTTCCGGCATTTTTGCCGCCGTCTTGCCGCTCTTGCTGCTCGGCGCTTGCAAGCCGCAACGCATTCTCGAGCCGTCGCGCGCCGTCGAGCCGGCCATCGCGGTGGCTGAGGTGCGCAGCGCCCTCGCGGCCAGCGGCGTCAACTGTCAGGTGGTGAAGGAGACCTTCCTCGCCTGTCAGACCGTTTCGAGCAAGGTCATCATCGGCGCCACCGCCACCCCGAGCGGCCCGACGCTGTTCCTGGCCGCGGCTTGGAAACAGCCGGCGTGCGAAGACGCGAGCTTTCGGGCTCGAATTCAAGCGTACAACGCCGAGTACGTCTTCACCACCGCGCGCTGCGAAGACGGGATGTTGCTCATCACCCATCAGTCGCACCTCTTCACCGATGGTCTCGAGGCCGCCGACGTCGCGAGCATGGTCGACTTCTTCTCGCGCGTGGCGAGCGGTTCGGCGAACGAGGCCCATTTGCTCGACGCTCCGGGCGCGACCAGCGGCACGAAACCGAAGAAGGACGCGGCCAAGGACGACCCGGCCGGCGGGAAGATGTGAAACCGATGAACACTCGCATCCTCCCCGCGCTCATTTCCCTCGTCGCGCTCTCGTACTCGTACGGCTGCGCCGCTCCGAAAATTCTCACGCAGGCCACGATCTCCGACGACGCCATCACCAAGAGCCAACTCGGCGCTGCGCTCGCGAAGAACAAGTGGGAGTGCAAGCTGGCCGAGTCGAGCGACACCGGCATCTTCGTCGCTTGCCTCGGCGAGCCGGCCAACCTCTTCGTCGAGGTCCACTCGCACAAAGTGTCGGCGCCCTATGCGTCGTTCTTCACCTCGTGGACGCAACCGCTCTGCAGCGACTCGGTCTTCCGCGCGCGCGTCGATGCCTTCAATGGCCGTGAATTCGGCACCACCGCGTACTGCTCCGCGACCGAAAAAGGCGTCTCGACGCTCTCCTTCCGCATCGACAGTTACTTGCCGCACGCGGGGCTCGGATCGCTCGAGCTCTCCGCGTTCGTGCATCGGTGGGTCGAGCAGACCATCGAGCAAGGCAACGCGCTCGGGCTCTTCGCCTCGGCCGACGAAGAAGCGGAAGAGCCGACGCCGGCTTCGAAGGACCGCACCAAGTAGCGAGCTCAGTTCGGCAGCGCCACGACGATTCGAAAGTAGATCGTGCGTGGCGTGCCGCATTGGGTGCAGCGAGCGGTGACGACGCGGAGAGGCGCGCCGTCCATCGTCTTGGCGGCGTGCTCGTCGACGCGCAACGTGCCGCCGCAACGAGTGCACCCCGACGACGACGCGATCGGCTCGATCACCGATGCGCTCGGAACGACGATCGGTCTCTCGGGTGCGCCGCCCTCCGCGAGCTTGGCGAGCTTGTCGCGATCGGCGAGATCTTTGCGCACTTCGCGATCGCCTTCGCGCCTGGCCGCACGAGCCGACGTCGGCTTCTTCTTCCGCATCGAGGTCGAGCTTACCAGTGCAGCCTTGCCTTGCGAGCCGTCGCCACCAGTCCTAGGAGCGAGCTCGCAATGGCGGATGCACCCAAGTCGTCGTTCCTTCCCGGCATCCTCATCGGCGCGGCGATCGCCGGGGCGGCGGTCTACGCCCTCACGCGCAACGACAAGCCGAACGGTCCCGGACCGAGCCCCAGCAATGGCATCGTCGCGACGCCGCCAGGCGAGCTGCCGCAAGGGCACCCGAGCGTTCCGCCGGGCGCGATGCCTCCCGGACATCCGGAGATGAATGGCAATGGCGCGCCGGCGATGCCCACGCAACCCACACAACCGGAGGCGGCGGTCATCGTCTGGACGCCACCGGCGGCGTGGAAGTCGATCCCCAACGCCAGCACCATGCGCCTCGCGACGTACGAAATTCCGCGCGCTGCGGGCGACACCGAGAGCCCGCAGCTCTCCGTCATCCGCGCCGGCGGCGACACCAAAGCGAACATCGATCGTTGGATCGGTCAGTTCGACGAGCCTTCGAAGGCGACGGCCAAGCAAGAAGAGCGCACCGTCGCCGGGATGAGGGCGAGCATCCTCCACATCGAGGGCACCTTCAGCGGCGGCATGGGGATGGGCATGGGCGGCGCAACAGGTCCACAAGCGGGCTACGCCCTCCTCGGCGCCGTCGTCGAAACGCCGGGCGGCGGCGCGCACTTCTTCAAGATGACGGGACCGAAGGCGAGCGTCGCCGCGGCACGCGCGCAGTTCGACGAGCTGCTCGCGAGCATCAAGCCGAAGTGAGTCGGGTGAGACCTGACATGACCCCGCGGAGTGATTGCGCGCGCGATGAGCCTCGTGAGCCCACGGTCGAGGAAGCGCTGCGGACGCTCGGGGTCGCCGACGCAGCCGACCGTGTCGATTGCGATCACGCTTATGCCCAGTTGCTGAAGAAGAGCCCGCCTCATCAGGCCGCGGCGGCCTTCGTTCGACTGCGCGACGCACACGCCGTCGCCATCGCGCGCTTCCCCGAAGCCGATGCAGCGTTTCCGTTGCCCGCATATCTCGAGGTCCTCGCGACGAGTGAGCAGGCCCTGCGCGAACGCCATCTCGACGAAGCGGCGGGTACGCTAGGAGAGGCGCTCGGCGTCGAGGACGAGCCAGTCGGTCCGCTCCTCCCGCTCTCCGTGCACCTCTATTTCTCGATGCAGGCTGACGGAAATCTCGCCGGTGCCCACCGACTCCTCGAGCGGCTGCGGGTCGCGGTCGCACACGCCGAGAGTGAAGAAGAGGCCGTCGGCGTCTTTGGTCCTTCCTACGAACGGGCGAAGGAGCTCGGTCGCGTTTCTCCGTTGGTGAGCGGTGCGATGGTTTGCGCGCTCGCCGACGCGATCCTCCGATCGGACTTCGCGGAAGTACGCCGCGCACTCGACCTCGCCGATTCGGCGACGCGGATCGCGATGGCTGAACAAGCTCCCCGTCTCTTCGCCGATGCGAGCGGCTCGAAGCCTGCCCACCCACGGAAGACGCAGAGTGGACGTCGGTTGGCCGTGCTCGGCGGCATCTTCGTCGTGCTGTATGCGATCTTCCGCCTCGTCGTTCGAGCGCCGCTTCCGCAGGGGGCCTCGGTGTCGCAAGTGCCAGCCGACGCCATCCCCGTCGTCGAAGCCATCCATGTGTTCGACGACAAGGTGTTGGCGCTCAGCCCCCGTACCGACGTGCTTCACGGCAAGGTCGACACCCTTCGCGCCGATCTCGCCGGCAAGAACTGTTCGGTGATTCTTGGTGATCTCCGCGCCATCGACTTCGAATACGAGCGTCTCGGTGTGTCCGACGAGACGGTCGTGCTTCCGTCGCTCCAATCTCTGCGCAAAGCGGTGCGCCTGTACTGTCCGTGATGCGGAGCCAGGAAGGGACTCCGTCATGACCAATGACCCCGCGGGGTGAGTCGCGCGGCCTCCGACGGACGAGTGAGCTTCGCTTGGCTATGCTCGCGGTGTGACGTTGGACGAAGCCTTCGAGCTGCTCGGCGTCGGGCGTGACTCCGAGCCCGACGATCGTCGTCGCGCGTATCTGCGCCTCCTGAAGAAGCACAAGCCGGAGACCGATCCAGAGGGTTTTCGCCGCTTGCGCGAGGCCTACGAGCTGGCCGCCCACGCGCCCCAGCTCTTCGTCGAAGCGCTGCCCGAAACGAATGGGCCGCCGATTCCGATGCTCGAGCGTCTGGTCGTCCCGCCGCCGAAGTCGCCGAAGGCGCCGAGCGAGCTCGAAAGCTCGGGAGCGACTTCCGGACAGTCGCTCGTGTTGCCGGCGGTCTTCGTCGCGATGGCCGAGGCGCAGCGACATCTCGAGCACGAGGAGGTGCGGGAGGCTGGCGAAGTGCTCGTCGCCTACTTCGACGCCTCTCACGAGTCGCCGGCGCCCCTCGCGGGGCTGACGTTGCGCGTCTTCTTCATGCTGCACGCGGAGAATCGACGTGAGGCCGCGGGGCTTCTTTTCAGGGCATTTCATGGCGTGTTGCGACGGACGCTCTCCGAGTCGTCGGCGCTCCGCGGACAAGGCGCGGTCGTCTATCTCCTCGCGGGCGAGCTCGACGTCGTCTCGCGCAAGGTCCCGTTGAAGTTCGCGCAAGAGCTGGCGATCGGCATGTTGATCGGCGAGTTCGGTGCGGCACGACGGTCACTCCTCGCCAACACGAAGTCGTCGCTCGAGCTGCTGACGTCGATGGAGCGCGGCGCGCCGCAGCTCTTGCAGCTGGTCGGCGTCCGTCGCGTGCAGCCGAAGCCTTCGCCACCGAAGCGCTTCTACGAGCAAAAGTGGACGTGGGCTCTGCTGCCGCTCATCGGCATCCTCTCGCAGCTCTCGCGGGGGCCGTGCAACGGCAGCCTCCCCGACTACACGAGCTCGACGACGCAGGACATGTCGCTGCCCGAACCTGGAAACGTCGGAATGAAGCCGCAGAAGCCGCTCCTACCCGGCATCCCCACCGAGCTGACCGAGATGCCGACGACCGCGCCCGTCCCAAGCACCCTGCCGCCACGCGCGCGAGGCTTTCTCGCGGCGCAGAACGTCGAAACGGTCGCCAAGAGAGTGCCGCACACCGATCCTCTGCTGGCGGTCCTGAAGCCGCTCCTCGTGGCCATTCCGCGCTACGACTGCACCGTCATCGAAGCGGCCATGCGCGACGTCGAACGCGAGGTCGAAAAGCTCTCGACGTCCGACAAAACAAGCATATTTCTACAGCTCGACGCTCTCCGCACGGTCCTCGCAGAGATTTGCCCGAAGGGAGGAGACGCCCAGTGAGTCGCATCATCGGCATCGATCTCGGCACGACGTACTCGCTCGTCTCGTACATGGCGGCCGACGGTCCGCGCATCATCCCCAATCGGCTCGGCGAGTCGCTGACGCCGAGCGCGGTGGCGCTCCTGCCCGATGGCACCACCGTCGTCGGTGCGCCGGCGCGCGCGCGTGCGACGACCGATCCCGAACGCACCGCGCGCTCCTTCAAACGCGACATGGGGACCGCGCGCCCTCTTCGCCTCGGTGCCCGCACGTTCTCGCCTCCCGAGCTCTCGGCGCTGGTGCTGTCGTCCCTGCGAAGCGACGCCGAGGAGCACCTCGGGGAGAAAATCGAAGAGGCGGTGATCACGGTTCCGGCATATTTCAACGACCTTCAGCGCCAAGCGACGCGTGACGCGGGGGCCATCGCCGGGCTCAAGGTCGAGCGACTCCTCAACGAACCGACCGCCGCAGCGCTCGCCTATGGCCTCAATCGCCGGGAAAAAGAGGCCCGCGTCGCCGTCCTCGATCTCGGCGGCGGCACCTTCGACGTCACCGTCCTCGAGATCATCGAGGGCGTCGTCGAGATCCAAGCGACGGCCGGCGACGTCGCGCTCGGTGGCGACGATTTCGACGTGGCCATCGCCCGCCACCTCGCCACCCGCGATGGCTTCGATCGACTCGACACCGACGATCCGGTGACCGCGGCAAGGCTCCTCGAAGTCGCGCACCAAGCGAAGCACGCCCTCAGTCACGAAGAGACGACGCGCGTGGTGTTGGTCGACGCGCTCCTCCGCTCCGGAAAGCGTCACGATCTCGAGCTCGAGCTCTCGCGCACCGAGGCCGAGGGAGCTTTCGTCGAGCTCGTCGAGCGGATGCGCGCCCCGATTTTTCGTGCCCTCGCCGACGCCGGGAAGACGCCGGGGCAAATCGACGAGGTGCTGCTCGTCGGTGGCTCGACGCGGATGCCATGTGTCTCGCGAATGGGAGCGCAGCTCTTCGGACGCCTGCCGCTGCGCACGCTTCCCCCCGACGAGGCGGTGGCGCTCGGCGCTGCGGTGCAGGCGGCGCTCAAGGCGGACGACGCGGCGGTCGAAGATCTCGTCGTCACCGACGTGGCGCCTTTCTCCCTCGGCATCGCTGTCGCCGAGAGCTTCGGTGCCCGGCACGTCGACGGCGTCTTTCGTCCCTTGCTCGAGCGCGGAACGGTCATTCCCGCCAGTCGCGAGTCGCGCTTCTCGACGATGCACGAGGGGCAAAGGGAGATCCACGTCGAGGTCTACCAGGGCGAGCATGCGCTCTGTCGCGACAACCTCAAGCTCGGCGAATACAAGATCACCGGCCTGATGCCCGGGCCGGCCGGCGAGCAGACCATCGACGTGCGCTTCACCTACGACTTGAACGGTCTCCTCGAGGTCGACGTCAAGGTGACGAAGACGGGCCTCGGCGGCACCTTGGTCATCGAGCGCGGGGCGGGTGCGATGACGCCAGCGCAGGTCGAAGCCGCACGCAAGGCGATGGCGCGCCTCAAGCTCCATCCACGCGAGGCTTTGCCCAACACCACCGCTCTCGCCCGCGCCGATGCCCTCTACGCCGAGCTCACCGGCGACATGCGCGCGTTCCTCGGCCAACACATCGCCGCCTTCCGCGATGCGATGGAGCGCCAAGAACCGAAGGCCATCGAAGCGATGCGCGATTCCCTCACCCGCATCACCCGCGATCTACGCGGGGCTCGCCCGTCGCGAAGTTAGCGATGCGCCTCACCCTCGACGAAGCCTTGGAAATTCTCGGCGTCGACCGAGAAGCCGCCCGCGAGGTCCGTCGTCGCGCGTATCTGCGTTTGTTGAAGAAGCACAAGCCGGAGAAAGATCCCGACGGATTTCGCCGCGTGCGAGAGGCCTACGAGGTCGCGGAGTCCGAGAACGGCGAGGCCGAGGAAATCGTGCTCGCGCCTGCGCCTGCGCCCGCGCCTGCGCCTGCACCCGCGCCTGCACCCGCGCCCGCGCTTGCGCCCGCGCCCTTCCTCGCGCTCACCAACGCCGACGCCCTCCTTACCCAAGGCCTTCCCCTCGACGCCGCCATCACCCTCCGCACATCCCTCGACTCCTCCTCCGCCACTCCCGCCGTCCTCGCACTCCTCTCCCTCCGCACCTGCTTGCTCCTCCACGCTCTCGCGCATCGCTCCGAGGCGTCTCTCCTCCTTGCGAGCCTTCGCGCCTCGCTCACGCGAACGGGCACGGAAGTGAGTGCGATCGGCGCGGAGCTGGTGTCGCTCTACCTCCTCGTGCGTGAGCTCGACCAGGTGGCGCCCCTGCTCGGGAGCCGGTTCGTGGCTACCCTCGCGCGAGGGGTTCTCGATGACGACTACGCGGCGGCCAAGCAGGTCCTCAGCGCCGATCTTCCGCAGGTCGATGCCGCGCTCGACGTGCTCGGAAAACGGGCACCCCATCTGCTCGGGGTGGTCGGCGCTCGTCGGATCGTGCAGTCCGGGCCGTGGAAGGTGGCGCGGTTCGTCGGGTCGACGACGGTATGGGGAATCCTCGTCGCCGTGCTCATCGGCCTGGCGTTGACGCGGCACCGGAGCGGGCCTCGCGAACCCGGTACGACGCAGAAAATCCAGGCGCGCGTGCTCTTCGAACAAAGGGCGCGCGCGCTCGCGCACGAGGTCGAGGCATGGGGGCCGAAATCGGCGAGGTTGCAGGCGCAAGCGATCGGACTCGCGGATGCCTCCGTGGCGTTGGTCGAATGCACGACACTGGAGACCGGGGTCGTCGACGTCGAAGCGTCGGTGGCAGCGCTCGAGCCGTCCGATCGAGCAACGTTGGCGACGCAGCTCGATGCACTTCGCTTTGCCTATCGCGAGCTCTGCCCTTCGAGCTCCGCGAAGTAGTACGTCGCATCTCCCCACGCGTGCTTGGCGTCGTGCCGCGAGACCCGCGCCACCCGATGCTCGACTGGCGCGACGAAGCCCGGCCCGTCGAAGACGAAGGTGTGAAATTCCCCGTTTTCTCCGCAATGATCGACACCTTCGGGCAAGTCGTTCAGCAGCGACTCGTCGAAGATGCGTCCGGCGAAGCTCTCGCCCAGCCACTTGCCGTTCACGCAGACGATGCGCGCGCGGATGCCGAGCGAAAGCACCTCGCGCACCACCTCGTCGCGGCGCAGGTGCCACAGCGGCAGAAGCGCGCGCAATTCGGCGGCGGCGCAGACCTTCTCTTCCCATTCCCGGTGCGGATCGAGATCGATGTCGCCGAAGACCATCTCGGTGAGACGGTGCGCCTCCCGCAGCTCGCGCAAGGTGGCGATGAAGCTCGCTTCGTAGTCGCTCCACGAGGCGGCCTTGCAGACGACCTGGAGGCCGAGCGCTGCGCCTTGGGCTTCGACCAGCACGCGAGGAACGCCGTGCGACCGCGAACGCTCGCTGGTCTCCTCGAGCATGCAGAGGACGCCGACGATCTCGACGCCGAGCTCCCGCGCGCGATGGAGCGCGAGCATCGAGTCCTTGCCGCCGCTGAAGCTGACGAAGGCGCGCCGCGTCGTATTCACAATCGGATCATGCGCTGGGATATCGCTCGAAGACGATGGCGCAGTTGTGTCCGCCGAAGCCGGCCGACTCTTTGATGGCGTAGCGGAAGTCGAGGGCCCGCGGACCGCCGCGCACGAGATCGAGCGTGAATATAGGGTCGATTTCGTCGAGGTTGATCGACGGGTGCACGCGCTGATCGCGCAGCGAGCACACCACCGCGATCGCTTCGGCCGCCGCGGCGCCGCCGAGGAGGTGACCGATCATCGACTTGGTCGCCGAGATGGGAATGCGCGGAAGGCGCTCGCCGAAGACGCGGGTGAGGGCGCGGAACTCGGCGACGTCGCCCTGCGTGGTCGAGGTCGCGTGCGGGTTGATGTACCCGATGTCGGCCGCGGTGATGCCCGCGCGCGCTATCGCCCGCTCCATCGCCAGGGCCAGTCCGGAGCCATCGGGGAGGGGGCTCGTGAGGTGCGCCGCGTCGCTCGTCATGCCGAAGCCGGCGACGTACGCGAGCGGTTTCGCGCCTCGCTGCAGCGCGTGCTGCTCTTCTTCGAGCACCAGCGCGCCAGCGCCTTCGCCCATGACGAAGCCGGTTCGCTTCTTGTCGAAAGGACGGCTGGCGCGCGTCGGATCGCCTTCGAAGGCACGGGCCAGCGCGCGTGCGTTGCCGAAGCCAGCGACGCAGTTCTGACGGGTCGCTGCCTCGGCACCGCCGGCGACCATGACGTCGACGTCGCCCGCTTCGATCATCATCGCGCAGGTGGAGATCGAGTGCGCGCCGGTCGCGCACGCGCTCGCCATGCTGTACGAGGGACCCTGCAGCCCGTAGCGCATCGTCACCAACGCCGCGCCGCCGTTGGGCATGACGCCGGGGATGAAGAACGGCGAGACGGCACGTGGCCCGCGCGCTGCGCTCTTGGCGACCTCTTGTTCGAAGATGTCGACCGAGCCCATGCCAGTGGAGAAGAGACAGCCGATGCGCGAGCGATCGAGACCATCCTCGAGGCTGTCGAGTTTGGCGTGTGCCGTCGCGATTGCTTCCGTTTCTTCTTCCGACTGCCCCTTCACCGGACGCGGAATCGGCGCAATTTTCGCCATTTCCAGCGCTTCGGCGCATGCGCCGATCGTGAAGTGGGTGACGCGTCCATAGATCTCGCTCTCTTTGCGGGAGAGGAATTTGAGCGGATCGAAGTCCTTCACGCTGGCGGCGATGTCGCTGCGCAGCTTGTCGGTCGGGAACATGTCGATGAACGACACGCCCGAACGACCTTCGAGCAGGTTGGCGAAGAAGGTGGCGACGTCGTTGCCAATCGGCGTGACGACCCCCAGCCCGGTAATGACGACGCGACGACGAGTGCTCACGTCGGACTGCTTACTTCACTCTTCCGCGGAGCTGGAGCCGGAGAGCGCCTTGGCATCATCAACGGCCTGGCGCGCGTGGATCGCCGCGCCTTGGGCCTTCAAGATCTCGTGTCGCGAGACGTCGAGGTACTTGAGGATCGGGAAGTAGACCTTCTGGATGAAGACCTGACGATCGATGCCCGCTTCACGCATCTTGAGGATGCGCGAGTCGTAGTCGGGGACGAGGTCGACGCCCGGCATCTTGAAGTTGGCGAAGACGTGCGCCATGTCGCGCAGCGTGCCTTCGCGGTCTTCCTCGAGGAGAACTTTGATGACGTTCTCGTAGAAGCGGCAGTGCGCGATCTCGTCTTTGGCGACGTACTCGTAGACCTGACGAAGGGCCTCGTCGCCCTCTTTCGCCGCGCGATCGCGGTGCTTCAGGTAGATGATGAAGGTCGCCATCTCCTGCACGCAGCCGTAGAACGTCATCTGGCGCGCGGTCGAGAAGGGGAGCTCCCACTTCCTCTCCAAGATGCTGTTCTGCAGATCGAACATCTGCTCTTCGCTGCGGCGGCCGCTCTTGATCAGCCACTGGGTGAGGGCGAGCGAGTGCTTGCTCTCTTCGTAGGCCCAGTTCGCCTGGAACCACGCTTGACCGAAGTACCTGCGGACGACGTTGATGCCGCCGGCGACGTAGTCGGGCAGGTACATCTCGACCGAGCAGAAGGTCTCGGCGCAGAGCGCGAGGTCCTCGGACGCGTCCTTGTTCACCTTGTCCCAGGGGATGTCGGTGAAGACGTTCCAACGACGCTCGCGCTCGGCCTTCTCGAAGAAGGTCATGTACTCGCGGTAGAGGCGCTCTTCGAGGCGGGTTTTCATGGCGATTCCGAGTGTTTCAGGCAGGCAAGCGCGCTTCGATCTTCTTGCAGAGATCGCCGACGGTGACGAGCTCGACCAAGTCTTCGTCGGGGATCATGATCCCGAGCTCGGACTCCATCTCACCGACGATTTGCATCATCGAGAGCGAGTCGATGCCGAGGTCGGTGATCACCGATTCGCGGCTGACGTTGGGGAATTCTTTGTGATCGACGCGGGAAGCGACGAGCTTGAACGTGGCGAGGAGATCGGGCTTTCCCATGACTTAGTCGATCCTTCGGAGCTCGAACTGAGCGAGCGAGCTGTAGTGCATGTCGAACGAACGGACGCAGGTGCTGAGGTAACGGTCGTAGTCGTCGAAGATTTTGTCGCCCCAGCGTTCGCGGATGGTCTTCTCGTGGCCGCGCATGCGGTGCAACCACTCGGCGGTGGTGCGCTGGTAGTGCTCGCGGCGCGAGTTGACTTGCATCACCTCGAAATGCGGGTTCACCGCCTGGATGATGTCTTCGAGGCGCGGGTTGAGGCCGCCGGGGAAGATGACGTGCGTGCAGAAGTACACGTCCTCGAGGTCCTTCTTGATCCGCGGGGTGCGGTTTCGGAGGATCGCCTGGAGGCCGAAGTGCGCGCCCTTGTTGGTGAGCGCGTGCACGCGGCGGAAGTACTCGCGATAGATGTCGACCGCCTTGCCGAGGCGCGCTTCCTGCGGCGAGCAGAGGTGATCGATCATGCAGATGGAGATGACCGAGTCGAACTTCTCGGCGCTCTCCCACTTCATGAAGTCGGCCCCGATGCACTCGGCGTTGGGGATTTTTCGGTCGTTCACTTCCTTCGCCTGTTCGGTCGAGAGGGTGACGCCGACGACGCGCTTGGCGTTGCGAACGGAGGATTGGTACTCCATGCAAGCGCCCCAGCCGCAGCCGATGTCGAGCACGCTCTTCTCGGGCGTCACGCGGGCGAAGTCCGAGAGGATCTTCAGCTTGTTGAGCTGCGCCTGCTCGAGCGTCTGGCCGCCTTGGCCCATCGCCCCCGTCTGCTCGATCGTCTCGTAGACGGCGCAGGTGTAGTTCATGCGCTCGTCCAGCCAGAGCCGGAAGAACTCGTTGGACACGTCGTAGCTGACTTCGACTTCTTGCTTACTCGATCCCATCGGTGACCTCTCGTGTCGATACGGACGCGCGCGACGCCTCCTCCGAGATCTCGGAAGACGAAGGGGGAGGCAGAGAAAGCGATGATTCACGGTCGATCGAGAGGAGCTCGCCGGTCTCGAGGCGACGCTTGGTCTCGCGACGGCGGACCTTTCCACTCGACGTCTTGGGGAGGGTGCCGCGCCGGATGAGGTGCACTTCGTCGAGCGTGAGCCCGGTCTCGGCGCGCACGGCTTGGATGATCTTGGCGACGATGGCCTCGCCCTCGACGCCGCCCTTGCGACCTTCGGCGACGATGACCGCGTGCTCGGCGCCGCTGTCGTCGAGGCGCGAGAAGGCGACACACTGCTGCTCGCGCACGCCCTCGACGCTGGAGACGACGCGCTCGATGTCCTGCGGGTAGTAGTTCTTCCCGTTGAGGATGATGAGGTCTTTGCAGCGGCCGCAGATGAAGAGCTCGCCGTCGGCGAGATAGCCGAGATCGCCCGTGCGTAGCCAGCCCGCATTTTCCGCGTCGAACGCGGCTGCGGTGGCTTCGCGATCCTTGAAATAGCCGCCGGTCACGCTCGGACCGCGGAACCAGATTTCGCCGACCATGCGATCGGTCATGCGCGCGCCGTCGTCGCCGACGATCGCCAACTCGTGTCCGGGGAAGGCCTTTCCGCAGCCGACGAGCTCGAGGGCGGGACGCTCGTCGGTGGCGCCGACGGCGATCGCTTTGCCGGTGCGCATCGCCTCGACGCAGACCTTGTCGACGCGCATCGGCGTACCGAGCTCGTGGAAGGTGATGGCGAGGGTGGCTTCGGCCATGCCGTAGCAAGGAAGGAGCGTCTCCGGACGCAGCCCCTGCGCGTGGAAGCGTTTGACGAACGCCTCGAGGACGCTCGCTTGAATCGGTTCGGCGCCGCAGCCGAGGACGCGCACGCGAGACAGATCCCACTCCTTCGTCTGACGCTCTTGCACCGCGCGGGTGGCGAGCGCGTAGGCGAAGTTCGGCGCGAAGCTGATGGTGCCCTTGAAGCGATGAAGTGCGTCGAGCCAGAGCGACGGACGACGGATGAAGCTCGCGGTCGGGAGGAACATCACCTCGACCTGCGCGTAGAGCGGCGCCACCACGAAGCCGATGAGGCCCATGTCGTGATAGAGCGGCAGCCAGCAGACGCCGCGATCTTCGGGGGTCGCCTTGAGCCCGTCGAACATGATGCAGTGGCTGTTCGCCGAGAGGTTCGCGTGGGTGACGCAGACGCCCTTCGGCTTGCTCGTCGAGCCCGAGGTGAACTGGAGGAACGCGAGATCGCCGAGCGCGACGGTGAAGTCGAGCGCCTCCGAAGAGAGCGCGTCGCCACGCACGTCACGTTCGAGCAAGAGGCGCGTGTCGAACTCGCGGGCGCGTTCGCCGTCGCCACCCTCGGCGCCGAGGAGGTGCTCTTCGAGCATCGGCAGGAGCGCTTCGCTGGTGACGAGAATTTTCGCGCCCGAGCCGGTAAGCACGTGGCGGACGGTCTCGCCGTAGGCCTCGAGCTTTGCCAGCGTCGCCGGCGGATAGATCGGAACGGCGACGATGCCGCCCATCAGCGCGCCGAGGAACGTGAGGACGAACTCTTGCGGATCGTGGAGGACGATCGCCAGTCGATCGCCGCGGACGAGACCTTGCGCATGAAGCGCTCGCGCCCTGCGGTTGGCGGCGGCGTAGACCTCGGGGAACGAGACGCGGACTTCCTCACCCGTCGCGCGGACGAAGGTGATGGCACGGTCCGCATGGCGGGCGTTGTCGCGGAGGATATCGAGGAGCGTCTGCATGTAGTTCCGATCACGCGTTCGAGGTAGCCGAGCGATCGTGCAAGCGAACGGCCAGTCGGCATCGGCACGAGCGGGGCGGGCTCCCGGCGCGATTCGTCGTGAATCGACGCGATCACGACTGCCGCGTCAAGTCACCGAACCCCTAGTTTTGCCGCGTAATTTGCTACGCATGAGCCTTCCTCGCTACAGATCCGCGCGACGCTCCGTGAAAACGTCCACTTTCGCCAAGTGGTTTAACCTCACGGGCCGCGTGGGGGACTGGGCCGATCGGCGCGGCTCAGTCGCCTTGGCGGAGCTCTTTGAGGAGGGCGACGATCTTCTTCGACAGCTCCTCGTCCTTGCGGACGAAGTGGGTGATGCCGAGCTGCTGCAGCAAGCTGACGTCGTGCTGTTGGGCGCCGGCGCTGACCGAGACGATGGTGCACTGCTCGGCGATCTGGGTGCCGCGTAGGTACATGCACACCTCGATGCCGTTCATACGCGGCATGTGGAGGTCGAGGAGGAGCACGTCGGGTGGGTGCTGGTGCATGGCGTCGAGTGCGGCTTCGGCCTCGTTGACGATGCGGATGTCCGCGTCGGGCACGGCCTTCTTCGCGTAGAAACCGAGGAGCCGCGCCAGCTCCTTGTCGTCGTCGACGACGAGCACCGACCAAGGTTTCGACGGCGTCGGCTCGGGCGGCGCGAGGGCGATCGGCGCGGGGGCCTTTCCGATTTGCCGCAGCTGGAAGGCGACCGACTCCATGCTCTGCGGCCGCTCGGCGGCGTCCTTGGCCATCAAATCGCGGATGAGGCGCGAGAGGCGCGGCGGGCAATCGGAGCGAAGGAGCCCGACGTCCGGCACCTCGTCGTGGACGTGCGCCTTGAGGATGTCGGCGATGCTGTCGCCATCGTACGGGAGCTCGCCGATGAGGAGCTCGAAGCCGATGATCCCGAGCGCGTACATGTCGACGAGGAAGGCGCCGCCCTTCTCCATGCTGTCGGTGATCGTCTCGGGCGCCATGTAGCCGGGCGATCCGCTCATGGTGCCGCTGCGGCGCGCGTCGATCTCGGGGAGAACGATGCCGAAGTCCATGAGGATGGTCCGGTTGCCCGGCGCGATCATGATGTTCTCGGGCTTGATGTCGCGGTGCGCGACGCCGGCGCGGTGCACCGCCGAGAGGCCTTCGGCGATCGACGCCAGGAGATCGAGCGTCTCGGCGATGGTGAAGGGGACCTGCGAGTGCAGTCGCTTGTCGATGTGGTGATCGAGGCTGACGCCGTAGATGCGCTCCATCACCACGTATTCCATGCCGCGGTGCACGCCGAGGCAGTAGACGGTGATCATGCTCGGGTGACGGATGGCGGCGATCGCCTGCGCCTCCTTCTTCAAGCTCTGCGCGGTGACGTGCGGCCACGCCGCCTTGATGGCGACGCGTCGGTTGAGGCCGCGATCGTGCGCTTCGAAGACCTGTCCCATGCCGCCGGCGCCGATGACCGAACGGATCTCGTAGTTCTCGCCGAGCACTTCTCCGACCGTGAAGATGTCCTTCTTGGTCGGCGGTGGTCCCGACGAGTCGTGCGACGGATCCAGGTCGGTCGGCGCACGCAGGGGGGACTTCGACATCTCCCGGTGATTCTAGGGGTTTGTCGACATCGCGACAAACTCCAGGCGAGCATTCGGAGTCACTTCGGGTTCGGACCTTGGTAGCCGAGCTCGGCGAGCTTGCGCTCGTCGTGCGCCCAGCCTTCCTCGACGCGAACGTAGAGCGCGAGGTGAATGCGCCGGCCGAGCGTGGCTTCGATGCTCATCCGCGCGGCCATGCCGATGTGCTTGATGCGTTCACCACCTTGGCCGATGACGATCTTGCGCTGAGCTTCCTTGTCGACGTGGACGGTGGCCTCGATGCGCGTCACCTGCTTCGCGTTGGAAGGCTCCTCCCACGAGTCGATGGTGACCGCGATCGCGTAAGGAATTTCGTCGCGCGTCTGGCGAATCACCTGCTCGCGGACCTGCTCGGCGGCGAGGAAGCGCTCGGGGCGATCGGTCAGCTCGTCTTCGGGGAAGAGGAGGGGACCCTTCGGCAGGCGCGCGCTCACCTCGTCGAGGAGACGATCGAGCCCGCTCGAGCCACCTTCACCGCCGCGCGCCGCCATGATCGGGACGTAGGCCGCGAAATCGTGGAGCTTGCCGTAGGCCTCGAGCGCACGGAAGAGCACCTTCTTGTCCTTCGCGCGATCGACCTTGTTGAGCGCGAGGACGATCGGCGTACCGTCGCGCATCGCCGATTTCACGCGGGCGAAGGTCTCTTCGTCGGGAGCCGTCGGCGTGTCGTCTTCACGACCGCGGGCCATCACCTCGGTCACCCAGACGATGACGTCGGCGCCGCGCGCTGCCTCTTCGGCGTGCGCGTTCATTTGCACGCCGAGCTTGTTCTTCGCTGCGTGGAGGCCGGGCGTGTCGAGGAAGACGAGCTGCGCTTGATACGGAGGCGTGTCCTCGCCTTCCCGCGGGGCGATCTCGCGCGTGAGGACGCCGAGGATGCGATCGCGCGTGGTCTGCGGTTTCGGCGTGGCGATGGAGAGTCGGAAGCCGAGGAGCGCGTTGACGAGCGTCGACTTGCCGACGTTCGGGCGGCCGACGATGGCGACCATGCCGCAGCGGCTACGGACGTCCGGGGCGCGCGGCTCTTCGCTCTTCGCACCCTTTGCGATCTTCGCGCTGTTCGTACTCTTCGCGCTGTTCGTGCTCTTCGCGCCCTTGCCACCCTCGGCGCTCGCGCTCGAGAGGCCCTTCTTCGTGCCCTTCGAGACCGATCCGGTGTGCGAGCTCGAGAGCCGAGGTCGCGGCTTCTGTTCGCGCTTGCCTGCTGCCATCGCCGGGCTCGTAGCCTTTCGTCGGCCCGCCGTCGATCGGTCGCCAAAGGCGCGACGATGCATAATGACCTGATGCTTCAGGCGACGAGCGCGCGTGCGGCGAGGGAGAGGCGGGCGCCGCCGAGCAGCTCGAGGAGTTCGGGTGCGTTGGCTACGGCATCACCGACCCGGAGATAAGCCGGCAGATAGATGCGTTCGCGGGCGACTCCGCTGCGCGTCTCGCCTTGTCGGCGATGTCCCCCACGCTGCACGCGTGAGGCGGTGGCGAGCGAGTGCTCGACCGAGAGACCACGACCGATCAGCGTGCGGACCACCTCGACGTAGGTGGCGCCGGCGGCGACGATGCGCGCGGCGAGGTGCCGACCGCCGAGGGCCACGCGACGACGAGCGTCGAGGCCGCCGCTGCGCTCTTCGAGGAGGAGGGCGCGCCCCTCTTCGTCTTCACTCGCGCCGGCGCTGCCGAGGGTGTTGAGGCCTGGACGCGCACGACGACCACGCTCTCGCGGCAAGACGTGTCCCTCGATTTCGTGGAGGACGACGCGACGGGCCTCGGCCTCGCGGGTGCGCCGCCCGCGGGCGACGATGACCACGCCATCCCCGGCGGCGGCGAGCGCTCCGATGCGATCGTGGACGACGACACGCACGCCGAGCCCGTGTCGGAAGAGGGCGCTGCGCATCTGCGTGAGCAGCGAGCGAGGATCGCGCTCGTCGTCGGTGGCGATGGTCTCTTCGGAGTCGTTCTCGGGCGCGATCACGCGCGTCTCGAGCCACTCTTCGGCGAGCGCGTCGGCGCGTGCGTCGTGCGGCGTCGGCGGAAAACGCGCCAGAGAAGCCTCGCCGATGGCCTGCGTGAAGGCGGCGTCGACGATGGCGAGCTCGCGGACGCACTCGCCGAGGCGTTCGCGATAGAGGACGAGCCAAGGATCTTCTTCGCCGACGAGCGCGTCGCGGGCGCGATCGAGCGTACGGCGCGCGGTGCCGAGCGCGCGACGATCGGGCATCGGCGCTTCCCAGGTCGGCGAGGTCTGGTCACCGCGCGACCAGGCCGCCAGCAGGCGCTTCTGCTCGACAGCAGCGTTCACCGGCGTCGACCAGCCGAGAATGGGAAAGCGGGCCTCGACTTCGCGCAAGAGCGTGTCGAGGCTGCGTGTCAGCGTCATCCGCCTCCGCCTCCGTCGCTGGTGTCGGCGGCGTCGGTCGTGTCGGAGCTGGTCGCGTCAGTCGCGTCAGTCGCGTCAGTCGCGCCTGCGTCGGAGCCAGAGTCGATCGGCGTCGTGTCGGGCGGGTTGCCGTCCATCGCCGAGTCGACGCCGCCGTCCGATTTGCACTTGAAGCCTGCGTTCTGGCAGGTGCCGTGGGCCACGACCTCGTCGGAGCCGTCTTCGCCCGTCGGCCGCGTGAGCACGCACGCGCACACGTACGGCGCGGCACACTGGATGTCCTCGTCGCACAAATCGCCCTTCTGGAGCAGTGCGTTTTGCGAGGAGGTGCAGGCGACGGCGCCGAACGCCGAAGCGAGCGCGAACGTCGTGATGAAAGCGAACCGCCGAACCATCGGTCGGATACTAATACAGGACCGCGACGCTTTCTCGTCGGATGTGTGCGCCGTGCACGATCACACGCCTCGAGGGTGCGCCCGTCGATGCGCCTCACGGACGTGATCGCGCGCCACGTGGGTGTAGATCTCGGTGGTCGCGATGTCGGCGTGCCCGAGCATCGTCTGCACCGCGCGGAGATCGGCGCCACCAGCGACGAGGTGCGTCGCGAACGAATGCCGCAGCTTGTGAGGAGAGATCGGCCGCGAGATTCCTGCCGTGAGCAGGTGAACGCGGAGGATCTTGAAGAAGCCCATGCGCGAGAAGGGGGCGCCGCGCGGAGAAAGAAAGACAGTCGCCTCCGCCTTCTTCGTCGCCTTTCCGGTGGTCCCATGTTTGGCCACGGCTTTGGCCAAGGCGAGCGGACGCGCTTCTTCCAGGTAACGGGCGACGAGGGCGAGGGCGCGATCGGCGACGGGAATGACGCGGCGTTTTCCGCCCTTTCCGAGGGGGGTCACGGTGCCCCGTTGCGCGTCGAGCTCGCCGAGTTGGAGCCCCACGAGCTCGGAGACGCGGAGGCCACTCGCGTACATGAGCGTGATCATCGCCGCGTCGCGGAGGCCACGCGGCGTCGAGGTCTCGGGCGCGGCGAGCAGCCTCCCGACCTCGTCGATGCTGAGGAAGACCGGGAGCTTGCGGGAGAGTCGTGGCATGTCGACGAGCGTCGTCGGGTCGACTGGAATCAGGCGTTCGCGGACGAGGAAGCGCGCGAAGCCACGCACCGCGGAGAGGTGACGCGCCGACGATCGCGCCGAGAGGCCGGCCTTCGAGAGCTCGACGACGAACGCGCTCACGTCGCTGGCGTCGAGCTCACGGACGTCGCCGCTCCGTCCCGCCAACGCCTTCTCGGTGAACGTGGTGAATTTGTCCAGATCGCGCGCGTACGCCTCGAGCGTGTTGGCGGAGAGACCGCGCTCGACGCGGAGGTGATCGAGGTAGGCGTCGACGTGGCTGTGCATTCGCCACCGAGGATTGACACGAAGCGGCGGCATCGGCCAAGTGAGGAGGTGCTCCTCGTTCCCGACCGCGCGCCGCTCAAGGCCACGCTCCTCGCGCATTTCACGAACCTCGCGCACCTCGCGAAGGATGCCGAGCTCGCGCACTTCGCGAACCTGCGCGCGCAACCGTGGACCCGCGGCTCGGTCGCCTTCGGGGCCGTAGGTCAGGACGACGCGCTCGACGATCGCGACGATCCCTCGATCGATCGCCAGGCTCTCCGCGCCAGCCTCGCGCGCGCTGGCGTGCCGAATGCGGCGACGGGGCCGCTCGCCGATGCGATCGTCGATCGCGAGGGCGTGCTCGATCTCGGCGCCTCCACGCCGGGTCCCGATCGTCCTCTCACCCTCTTCGAATACGCGGCTTTTCGCGACGTCCTCGGCGACGAGCTGAGCGCGCTCCTCTCCGTGGACGACGTGGTCGTCGATCGCGCGATCTTGCCGGACGGCGCACAGAATCACTGCGTCCACGAAGGCGGCCGTGCGCGCATCCGCTTGCTCGGGACCAACGGGACCACGCTCGCCGGTCGAGCGCACACCGTCGTCCACGAGCTCCTCCACGCGCTCGTCGGCGTCGTCGGGGCGCGTGGAACTCGCTACGCCGCGAGCTATGGTCAGCCCGATTATGGCCGTTTTCTCCGTGCGGAATCGTTCGGCGAGGTAGTCGACGAGGAAGCGTTGGCGCATCTCGTCGCCGACGCTTGGCTCCTTCGACGCACGGCGGTGACTTGGTCACGCACCTGGCCCGGCGCCATTCATCCCGCCGGCCGCGATCTCCACGCCGACGATCTCGCGGCCTTCGCTCGCTTCCGCCTCGCACAAGGGCTCGGCCTCCCGCACGAGCCCGTGCGCGTGCATCGCATCTAGCTTCGTCGATGAAGCTCAGGCGTCGGGCTTCATCACCTTGACGTAGGCGGGACGAGCGATGCCTGCCTTCACGTAGGCTTGCAGCGTCGGATACTTCGCGAGCGCGAAGCCACACATCTCGACGTAGTGCGCCCAGCCGACGAGGTGGGAGTCGACGAGCGAGAACGAGCTGCCGACGATGAAGTTCTTCCCGGTGAGCGCCTGATCGAGGATCGACAGCCGCGCCTCGACGTCGGCCTTGGCGATCTCGGCTGCCTTCGCGTTGTGCTGCTCTTTGGGGATGCGCTCGGACGTGTTGCGCTGATGACGAGAGAGCGCCTCGCCGAGCGTGACGTTGCACCAGACGAGCCACTGGAAGGCCTTCGCCCGCTCGAGACCGGCCGCCGGGAAGAGCCCCTTCTTCTCGCCGTAGCTCTCGCCGAGATGGAGGATGATCGCGACCGATTCGAAGATCGGCGCGCCATCTTGCACGAGCAGCGGCACGACGCCGTTGGGGTTGAGCGCCAAGAACTCGGGCTTCTTCGTCTCGCCCTTTTGCAAGTCGATGCGCACCTTCTCGTAGGGAATACCGAGCTCTTCGAGCACGGCGTGGACCGTCGAGGCGCTGGAGAACGGCGAGTAGTAGAACGTGAGGCTCATGGGAGTGCTCCTTGTCCGACGATGCGACGAGCCCGAAAGGTGACCGTCGTTCGCCGGGAATGGCAAGGTCTCACACACCGATGACAGGCGGATGTCAGGTTTGTGAATCGACGGGAAAACGTGCTCGAATCGTCTCAGAGGCCGCACGGAATGCGGCAGTGGGCGAGCGCGCAATCGAGCAGCTCCGCGAGCTTGTAGTTGCTCGACGTGCCGTCGGGGTCCTTCGATTTGGCGACGCAAACGTTCCAGCAATCGATGTCGCCGGGCGCACACGCGTTGACGCAGTCGACGGCTTCGCTGCACTGCGTCTCGAGGACGCACAGCTCGTATTCCCCCGAGCAGTGGTCGGTCATGCAGGCCGCGCACGTGCCGCCTGCGTCCGGTGGGACGACGGGAGAGCCTGTGTCGACGATGGGCACCTTCGTATCGGCCGGCGCGACGTCGACCGGCGTAGCATCGACGAGCCCTGGACCGGCGTCGCGTTCACCGCCGTCGAGGTCGGTCCCGGCGACCTTCCCGCCGCATCCAGCCAACGCAAGAAGCAGAAGCGACGCGAGCCGTGAGCGCATGATGCGAGAGTAGCGAAGAGGCCCGCGGCTTTCTTCCCGGGCCTACGGAAGCCTTGCGCGCGCACAAGACGAGGGCCTCTCTCGAGCGAGTCGAGAGAGAAAAGAACCTCCCGATGTACGTCGCGATGGGTCAGCGCCGGGTCGTTCTTGCCGTCGTGCGCGGGGCCTTTCCACGAAGACGATCGGCGCGCAAGCGGCGTCGAATCCGGAGTCTCCGGAGATCTCGGACGAGCCTTGGGCCGACGCGTCGACGTCGCATCCAGCGCCGGCGACGCTCCCGAGGCGAGCGCGACGATCCGACGCGAAGTCCGCAACGTGGGCGAGGTCACGGCGTGCCTCGACCCCAGCAAAAAAGCGCCTCTCCATCGCGTTGGTTCGTGATGGCGCCGGGGAAGAGAAATCCGCTGAATTTCTCGGCCGAATCTCCTTGCGGGACCCCCCTCGCGCGACTACCTGAACGAGGCAGAGATGGCCGACCCCACCGAGACGAGCTCCGCGAACGGAAACCCGCCGATTCCCCCTGCTGCCGGCGCCGGCGGCGGTAGCGCGCCTTCGCAGAAGATCCCGGTGTCGATCGAAGAGGAGATGCGCACCTCGTATCTCGACTACTCGATGAGCGTCATCATCGGGCGCGCCATCCCCGACGTGCGCGACGGCCTCAAGCCGGTGCACCGCCGCATCCTCTACTCGATGAACGAGCAGGGCATCCGCGCGGGGGGCCCCCACAAGAAGAGCGCGCGCGTCGTCGGTGACGTGCTCGCCAAGTATCACCCGCACGGCGACGCCTCGGTCTACGACGCCCTCGTCCGTCTCGCGCAAGACTTCTCGATGCGCATGCCCCTGATCGACGGTCAGGGAAACTTCGGCAGCGTCGACGGCGATCCCGCCGCTGCGTATCGATACACCGAAGCGCGCCTCTCGCGTCTCGCCGGTGAGCTCCTCGCCGACCTCGACAAAGACACCGTCGACATGGTGCCGAACTTCGACGGCATCGAGGTCGAGCCGTCGGTCATGCCGAGCAAGTTTCCCAACTTGCTCGTCAACGGCACCGAAGGCATCGCCGTCGGCATGGCGACGAAGATCCCGCCGCACAACCTCGGCGAAATCATCGACGCCACCATTCATCTCATCCGCAACAAAGACGCCACCGTCGTCGACCTGATGAAGTTCGTGCCGGGGCCCGACTTCCCCACCGCGGCCCTCATTTACGGCACCGCCGGTATCCACCAGGCCTACACCACCGGTCGTGGCAGCATCGTCATGCGCGCGCGCTGCGAGGTGAAGAAGCTCGGCAAGGGCGACCGCGAACAAATCGTCGTCACCGAGATCCCCTTCCAGGTCAACAAGTCGCGCCTCGTCTCGAAGATCGCCGAGCTCATCCGCGACAAGCGGCTCGAGGGCGTCAGCAACATCGAAGACCACAGCGATCGCGAGGGCATGAGCATCGCCATCGAGCTGCGCAAAGACGCCTATCCGCAGGTCGTCCTCAACCAGCTCTTCCGCATGACCGAGATGCAGACGACGTTCGGGGTGATCAACCTCGTCATCGTCGGCGGTCGTCCGAAGACGCTCGATCTCAAAGAGACGCTCGCCCACTTCATCGAGCACCGTCGCGACGTGGTCACTCGTCGCACGCGCTTCGAGCTCCGGCAGGCCGAGGCGCAGTTCGAGCTCGTCGAAGGCCTCGGGATGGCCATCAGCGAGCTCGATCTCGTCATCTCCACCATCCGCAAAGCGTCCGATCGCGACGTCGCCCGCGTCGCCCTCATGGAGCTCAAGCTCCAGGGTCTCGAGCTCTTCGTCGCCCGCGCCGGTCGCCCCGCCGCCGAAATCGCCGAGGCCCGCAAACGCCCTGAATACAAGCTCAACGAGCGTCAGGCGAACGCCATCCTCGACATGCGCCTCTCGCGGCTCACCGGCCTCGAGCGCGAGAAGCTCGAAGCCGAATACAACGAGCTCGGCAACGAAATCGCCCGCCTCCGAGAGATCCTCGGCAGCGAGCTCAAGCTCCACGACGTCATCATCGGCGAGCTCGAGAAGGTGAAGGCCCTCCACGCCGACAAGCGCCGCACCGAAATCGTCGCCGACGAAGCCGAGATCAACATCGAGGACATGATCCAAGAAGAGGACATGGTCGTGACGATCTCGCACGGCGGCTACATCAAGCGCACGCCGGTGACGACGTATCGCGCGCAGAAGCGCGGCGGCAAAGGCAAGCTCGGCATGGAAGCCCGTGATGAAGACTGGGTGAACCAGCTCTTCGTCGCCAGCACGCACGCCTACGTCTTCTTCTTCAGCGACCGCGGCAAGGTCTACGTGAAGAAGGTCTACGAAGTCCCGCTCGCCGCCCGCAACGCCAAGGGTCGCGCCATCGTCAACTTCGTCGGCATGGAGCCGGGCGAAAAAGTCGCCGCCATCGTCGAGATCCCCAAGATCGAAGCCGGCAAGTTCGTCGTCACGCTCACCCGCGGCGGCATCATCAAGAAGACCGAGCTCACCGACTACGAGAATTTCCGCGAAAAAGGCATCATCGGCGTCAAGATCGAGGGCGACGATCAGCTCCTCTCGGCGGCGCTCACCGACGGCACCCGCCAAATCATGATCGGCACCAAGGTCGGCATGTCGATTCGCTTCCCCGAAGAGCAAGTGCGCTCGATGGGCCGCGCCACCGTCGGCGTGAAGGGCATCGAGCTCCGCGAAGACGATCAGGTCGTCGGCCTCGCCGTCACCGAAGACGGGTGCGATCAGGTGCTCGCGATCACCGAGCGCGGGTTCGGCAAGCGCACGCACCTCGAGCAGTTCCGCGAGCAGAAGCGCGGCGGCGTCGGCGTCGCCCTCATCGACACCGGCGATCGCAACGGCTTCTGCATCGGCCTCCGCTTGGTCAATCCCGAGCACGAAATCATGCTCATCACCGATCAAGGCCAGACGCTCCGCACCAAGGTCGCCGAGGTCAAAGAGACCAAAGACCGAGGCGCGATGGGCGTGCGCGTGATGACGTTGGAAGACGGCGAACGCGTCGTCGCCTTCGAGCGCCTCGCCGAAGCCGAGCCGGTGCCCGAGCCCGAGGGCCTCGCCGGCGCAACCGAGACGCCGGAGGTCGGCGGCGGCACTGACGACGGCGGCACGGGCTCGCTGCCGCCCGTCGGCGACGCTTGAGACGGTCTAGCGAGGCGATGCCCATGATGCGTGAATCAGGCCTCTCGGCGGCGGAGCTCGATCAGTTCCGCCGCGACGGGTACCTCGTGGTGCCCGATCTCGTCTCGCGCGACACGTGCGCATCCCTCGTCGAGCGCGCGCGCAACCTCGTCGACGCCCTCGACCCGTCGGTGGTCTCCATCTTCTCCACCCAAGAGCAGACCCGCACCAGCGACGATCATTTTCTCGGCTCGGGCGACAAGGTTCGCTTCTTCTTCGAAGAGGAGGCCTTCCTCCCCGACGGCTCGCTGCGTCAGGCGAAGGCCGACAGCATCAACAAAATCGGCCACGCCCTCCACTCGCAAGATCCCGTCTTCGAGCCCTTCTCCACGCAGCGTTCCTTCTTGGCGATCATCTCGTCGCTCGGTCAGAAGAAGCCGGCGCTCGTGCAGTCGATGTACATCTTCAAGAACCCGCACATCGGCGGTGACGTCGCCTGTCACCAAGACGCGACCTTCCTCTACACCGAGCCGACCAGCGTCCTCGGCCTCTGGTTCGCGCTCGAAGACGCCACCCTCGACAACGGCTGTCTCTGGGCGCTCCCCGGTGGCCATCACGAGCCGTTGCGAAAACGCTTCGTGCGCAATTCCGGCGGCAGTGGCACGTCGTTCCTCCCGCTCGATCCGCAGCCACTCCCGCCGGTGACCACCGCTGCGCCATGGGTCCCGCTCGAAGCGAAGGCCGGCACCCTTGTGGTTTTGCACGGCCTCCTCCCGCACTTCAGCTGCGCCAATCGTTCGCCGAGGTCACGGCACGCCTACTCGCTGCACTACGTCGACGACGCGTGCCGATACCCGACCGACAACTGGCTGCAGCGCAACTGACGAGTCCCTACTTGTTGCGTATGCTTCCGGCATGGCAGCAGGTGGCATCATCGCGGCGGCTGCAGCCGCGGCGCATCGGCAGGCAGTAGAGACGGCCAACAAAGCTTGGGCGAGCTTCGCGCAAGCCACCCAGATGAAGCATCGACCTGGCAACACCAGCGAGTCGCATCCGATCCCACCGCGCGTCGAAGGCACCCTCGAAGAGCTGAAAGTCGCCTTCCAACTGGCGCTCGTCGGTGGCAACCAAGGGACCATGTTCACCGTCCCGCCGCCCAACCCGTTGGCGGTCAACATCGAGCTCACGCACGAAGGATTGCCGCAAAAAATAGCGAAATTCTTCGGCGCGCAGGACATCGTCCTCGGCGAGCACGACTTCGACAAAGCCTTCATGGTCAAGGGCACCGACGTCGCGCTGGTGAAGAAGCTCTTCCAACCGCAGAGCTGCGCCGAGCTCGTCGCCCTCGGCGTCTCCACCTTCGCCTATCGCTCGAGCGAGACCCACAAGGCGATGCTCGTCTTCGGCGTCCCACGCGTCGTCACCGAGAAGGCCGAGCTCGATCGTCTGCTCGTCCTCCTCGTCGCCCTCGGCCACGTGAGCTGACCCGATGCCGATTGAAAATCTCGCCTCGTGCGCGTTCTTCCGCGGGTGCTCCGCCGTCTCCTTCGCGCTCGTCGTCGGTTGCGGATCTTCCTCGAGCCCCGACGCGCCGGCCGACGGCAGCGTTCCCGTCGACACCGGAGGAGACGCCGCGCCGCTCGATGCGAGGCCGGAAGGAGGCGGCGACGCCAACGTCGAAGATCCGCCGATCGACCCGAAATATCAGGCGCTCGCCGATGCCATCGAGGCCGAGCGAAAGAAGATGGGCGCCCCGGGCGCTGCCTTCGCGCTCATCGAGCACGGCGAGGTCACCTTCTTCCACGGCTTCGGCACCAAGGGCCCGAGCAGCACCGAGCCGGTTCGTGCGCGCACCCTCTTCCGCATCGGCTCGATGACCAAGTCGCTCACCGCCGCGACCTGTCTCTCCCTCGTCGACGAAGGAAAGATGGACACCAAGGCGCTGCTGAAGACGTACGTGCCCGACATCGCGCTGGAAACTCCCGGCGTCTCCACGCTCACCGTCTTCGATTTGCTCACGCACCAAGGCGGCCTCGAAGACTACCTGGCGATCGACGGCACCCACGACGACGTCGGACTCTCCAAGTTCCTCACCGGAAGCGCCTTCAAGACCTCGGTCTACTTCATGGCCCCGCCGGGCTCGTTCTGGAACTACTCGAATCCCAACTTCTACCTCGCGGGCCTCGCCGCCGAGCGCGCCAGCGGCGTCGGCTACCGGCAAGCGGTCCACGATCGCATCCTCGCCCCGCTCGGCATGAACCGCACCTTCTTCCTCGGCAGCGAGGTGGTCGACGACGGTGACTACGCGAACGGGAAATCGACGGACAATGATGGCAAACCGTGGGACGTCGCGCCCTCCTCGTACGACAATAGTTGGGCTCGTCCGGCGGGCTATGCCTACTCGAGCGTCCTCGACTACGCGCGCTTCGTGCAGTTCCTCCACAGCGGCAAGCCGGCGGTGATCTCCGACGCGCAGCGCGCGGCGATGCAGAGCTTCCAGGTCGACACCCACTCGTTCGGCTCTGCACAGGGCTACGGCTACGCGCTCTTCGTCACCACCGGCTTCCGCCTCGGCTCCAGTTGGTATCCGATCAAGCTCGTCAGTCACGGCGGCGACATCCCGGGATTTGCCGCCGATTTCTACTACGTGCCCTCGACCGGCTTCGGCGTCGTCAGCTTCGCGTCGGCCGACGGCGCGCATTTCCAGACCGCCGTCGGGCTCGCGCTCCAGAGCTTCGGCGAGCTCCCGGCGTCGAGCACGGTGCCCGCCGACGCCAAGCCCGACCCGACGATCTTCCCGCAGTACGCCGGCACCTACGACGATCCGCACAACGTCGGCACCGTCACCGTCAGCGTCACCGGCGGCGCGGTCTCGATCTCGATGCCCGCCGTCGAAGCAGCCGGCATTCCCTACACCAAGGCGCTCACGCCGGTCACGGCCGACAGCTTCCAGCTCGCCATCCAAGGCACGACGACCATCGTCACGTTCATCAAAGATGCGAAGGACACGGCCGGCGCCTATCGTTGGCTCCGCACGCGGCAGTTCGTCGCCCAGAACAGCACCGCTCTCCCACCTGCGCACCATATCCCCGTGCACGTCGATGCCGAGGCTCTGCGCGAAAAGCTCCATCGCCCAAGCGACCAAAACGTCCTCGATTTTCGCTGATTCACGCGCCGAGTGACCCGTTGTCTCACCGCTCCGGCATAACTGGGGCGGATTCGGCGTTGCGCCCCTTGAGGCGGGCCGGTTTCCCGGTAACCTCTGGAGGTCTTCACGTGACCTTTGAGGTTCGCTCTGCGAACCTTGCTTCCGAGCAACCGATGGCCCGCCTCATCCTCGCCACCGCAGACGGCACGCAATCGGTCGAGTTGCGGCCCACCAACACGCTCGGACGCCACCCCAACAACTCCATCCAGCTGCTCGACAAGATCGTCTCGAAAGAGCACTGCGTCATCGAGCTGCGCGACGGCCACTGGATCCTCCGCGATCTCGGCTCGCTCAACGGCACGTACATCAACAGCGAGCGCGTCGCCGGCGAGCGAGGCCTTCGCCACGGTGACGAAATCGCGCTCGGCGCTACGCGCGCCCGCTTCGACGACGGCTCCTCTGCGTTGCCGCAGCGTGGTTTCTCCGCCCTTCCTCCTGGCGTCGCGCCCGGACAAGGCGCCGTGCAGCAGCCGCTCCCCGCCGCGCCGCCGCAGCAGCAAATCCCCGCCGCGGGTTACCAACCGGGTGGCTCGCCGACGGGGCAAGGTCTCCCGGGGCAGTTCCCGTACCCGCCGGTGCAAGGCGGCGCAGCCAATCCGGCGTTCCGCCCGAGCCTCACCGGCAGTCCACAACCGGGCCAGCCCGGACAACCTGGCCAGGCGGTGGTCAATCCGCCGGCCGGCAATCCGATCACGGCCGTCTCCGGTGCACCCGTTCGTGCGTATGGCGCGCCACCGCAGCAGCAGCCTCCGCCGCATGGTCCGGGCGCCTTCGGCAGCACGCGCATGGTCGAGGTCCAGAAGGATCAGAACCGCGCCATCGGCACGCAAATCGCTGCGGTGCAGAAGGGGTTCGCACCCTTCGAGCAAATCGCGCACGAGCCGCAGACGGTCCGCGACGACTACGAGCGCCTGCGCATCGCCTACGAGGTGACGCGTGAGCTCGCCGGCGAGCGCGAGGCCGACGCCGTCATCAACAAGATCCTCACCGCCTGCTTCAAGTTCGTCCGCGCCGACCGCGGCGTCGTCTTCCTCGAAGAAGACGGCCAGCTCGTCCCCCGCTGCAATCGCCGTCGCTCCGGCGGAGAAGCGCCGGTCGTCGTCAGCTCGACCATCCTCGATCACGTGCGCAACACGCGCTCGGCCGTGCTCACCAACGACGCCGCGATGGACTTCGCGAGCTCGAAGGGCAAGAGCATGATCCTGAACCGCATCACCTCCGCGATGGTGGTGCCGCTCATCCACAACGACGCCCTCCTCGGCATCCTCTGGCTCGACAGCGAGCAACTCGCCGTCTTCCAGAGCAAGGAGCTCGAGCTCATCACCGCGATGGCCTACCAGGCCGCGATGTTCCTCGAGAACGCGCTCCTCGTGAAGAAGGTCGCCGCCGAAATCATCACCCGCGACCGCTTTTCTCGGCTCCTTTCGCCGAACCTCGCGCAGCAGGTCATCGCCGGCAAGCTCGACGTCAAGCTCGGCGGCGAGCAGCTGAAAGAGTGCACGGTCTTCAACAGCGACATCCGCGGCTTCACCCGGATGAGCGACGGCGCCGAGCCGGCGAAGATCGTCGACATGCTCAACGAGTACTTCGAGATGATGGTCGACGTGCTCTTCAAGTACGAAGGCACCCTCGACAAGTTCATGGGCGACGGCATCATGGCGCTCTTCGGCGCGCCGGTTTCGCACCCGGACGATCCCGCGCGTAGCGTCTCCACCGCGCTCGAGATGATGGACGTCCTCGGCCAGCTCAACCGCAAGCGCATCGCGCGCAACGAGTCGGCCCTCGCCATCGGCATCGGCATCCACACCGGTCCGCTCGTCGCTGGCTACGTCGGCAGCAGCAAAGCGCTCAGTTACACGGTCATCGGCGACACCGCGAACACGTCGGCTCGGCTTTGCGGCATCGCCGAATCGGGGCAGGTCATCGTCAGCGAGACCACGGCTGCGCGCCTCGGCAACCGCTTCGATTTGGTCGAGCTCCCGCCCGCCAAGCTCAAGGGCAAAGAGCGTCCGCTCCGCTGCTTCGACGTCAAGGGCGAGCGCGGCGTTCCTCGCGCGAGCATCGTCGGCGCCGGCGTCACCGCCCCCGTCACCTGACGCACTGGCTGCGCAGCAATCTTTGGCGAACGGCACATGCGTTTGCTCCCCTCGTGCGCGCTGAGTAGCGTGCGGCGATGGCCGATCTCCCCTTCGAGCAGCCGATCGCCGAGCTGTCCGCGCGTGTCCGCGATCTTCGCGCGCTCGCCGAGGGTGATCCGAAATACGCCGCCGAGCTGCGGCGCCTCGAGGACAAAGTCGCGCGCCTCTCGCGTGAGCTCTACCAAGACCTGACGCCGTGGCAGCGCGTGCAGCTCTCGCGACATCCGCGTCGGCCCTTCTTCAGCGACTACCTGCCGCTCATGTTCGACGACTTCCTCGAGCTGCACGGCGATCGCACCTTCGGCGACGACGCCGCGATCATCGCCGGCTTCGCGCGCTATCCGAAGGGGCCGCGTGGTCGCAGCGTGCTGGTGATTGGCCAGGAAAAAGGGCGCGGGACGAAGGAAGCGGTCAAACGCAACTGGGGCATGGCGAACCCAGAGGGCTATCGCAAGGCGCGTCGTTTGATGGAGCTCGCCGGGCGCTTCAAGAAGCCGGTCATCACCTTCATCGACACCAAGGGCGCATACCCCGGCCTCGGCGCCGAAGAGCG
Source organism: Deltaproteobacteria bacterium (assembly GCA_025363655.1). Classification (GTDB taxonomy): domain Bacteria; phylum Myxococcota_A; class Polyangia; order Polyangiales; family JADJMO01; genus JANYDK01. The sequence goes on from JANYDK010000083.1 coordinate 130,911, forward strand.
CGGTCAGAGCGAGGCCATCGGCCAGTGCCTCCTGGCGATGTCGCGACTTCCCGTGCCGGTGATCGCCTGCATCGTCGGTGAAGGTGGCTCTGGCGGCGCGCTGGCGCTCGGCGTCGCCAACCGCGTCCTCGCCCTCGAGCACACTTGGTACAGCGTCATCTCCCCCGAGGCATGCGCGTCGATCCTCTGGAAGGACGGCTCGCTCGGCGAAAGAGCAGCCGCGGTGTTGAAGCCGACCGCGCAGATGGCCCTCGAGCTCGGCGCCGTCGATCAAGTCGTCGACGAGCCTCCCGGCGGCGCGCACCACGACGTCGAGGGAGCCGCGCGTCGACTCGACTCCGCGCTCCGCGAAGCGCTCGCTTCGCTCGAAGGCCTGAGCGAGGAAGAGCTCATCGAAGACCGCTATCGCCGCTTCCGTCGCCTCGGCGCCATTCACGCCTAGAATTCTGCTAACTTTCGCTGGATGTCCGAGCCGTCGATCCTCGTCGAGCGCATCGCCGTTCCCCACGATCCGCCCGGCCGCTTCGTCGTCAAAATCGTCCTCAATCGTCCGCAGGCACGCAACGCGCTGACGCGACCGATGCTCCAAGAGGGGCGCAAGGCGATGGACGCGGCCGCGCGCGACAAGTCGGTGCGCGCGATCATCCTCACCGGCGCGGGAGAAGACGAGCGCGCTGCTTTCTGTGCCGGCGCCGACCTCCGCGCCTCGGTCGCGGAAGATCCCGACATGTTCGACAACCTCGAGCTCTATCTCGACGACTACCACGCGTTCGTGAAGTCGATTTGGTACGCGCCCAAGCCGGTCATCGCCGCCGTCGACGGTGGAGCGGTCGGCTTCGGGTGTGATGTCGCGCTCGCCTGCGATTTACGGCTCGTCAGCGCGCGCGGCTACTTCCAGGAAGCGTTCACCAAGATCGGCCTCATGCCCGACGGCGGCGGCACCGGCACGCTGGTGCGCCTCGTCGGCCTCGGCGTCGCCACCGAGCTCATCTATCTCGCGTCGAAGGTCGACGCCGAACGCGCCAAATCACTCGGCCTCGCGACGCGCGTCCATCCGCCTGGCGAGCTCGCGAAGGAAGCGCTCGCCCTCGCCATGCAGCTCGCCGACGGTCCGCCGATCGCCCTCGAAGAGGCGAAGAAATCGCTGCACGCGTCGCTCGGCATCACCATCGACGACGTCCTCGCGCGGGAACGCGAAGGTCAGCTCCGTTGTCTGCGTACGAGTGACTGTCTCGAAGGCGTGATGTCGTGGGCGCAGAAGCGCGCCCCGCAATTCCAAGGGAAGTGACGACGATGGGCCAGCGTTCTTCCAAGCGAGCTCGACATGGCTGACGCGGCACTGCCGTCGGCCTCCGTCTCGGCGCCTGCGCCCACCGGTCATCCCTACGTCGCCCCTTCGGCGTTCACCAAGCCGTTGCCGACCGCGGCGTCCAACCCTGCGATGACCGCACCTCCCGGATCGACCGTCGAAGAGATCGTCGAACGCCCACAACCGAGGACGTTGGCGCGCGGCAAGTGGGAGGTTAAGTCGACCACCGTGTGGCTGGTCGTGGTCGCCGCCGCCATCTTCATCTGTCTCTACACGCTCGTTCGATTCCGCAACGCGCAAGAGCGCAAGCGTCGCGAGCTCGCCCGCATCACCACCTTCAAGCGAAGCACGTAGCACCGCTCGTTCTCGTTGTTGCGCGGTGCGCTAGCCCGAGCTACACGCGCACGTCGCGATGGAGAAGATCGAGAGCGAAAAAGAGGCCTCCGGCGCGTCGCCGGGCATGGCGCCGCAGACCACCCGCCGGGTCGTCTACGTGATGCTCATCGCCCTCGCGGTCTACATCGCCTTCGCGCTCTTCTCCGACGTCCGCAAGCTGCGCACGCGGATGGAGGACTACGCGTGGTGGACCTTCTTCGCAGCGCTCGGCCTCGCCTTCGGCAACTACCTGTTGCGTTTCCTCAAGTGGCAGTACTACCTGCGCATCCTCGAGATCCGCGGCATCCCGGTCCTCGACTCGTTCCTCACGTTCGTCTCCGGCTTCGTCCTCTCGATCACGCCGGGCAAGGTCGGCGAGGTCTTCAAGTCGTACGTGCTCTATCGCACCTACGACATCCCCGCGCAGCGCACCGCGCCGATCGTCATCGCCGAGCGTCTCACCGATCTCATCGGCGTCATCGTCCTCATCATCGCCGGTAGCGCGCGTTTCTCCGGCGGGCTCCTTTGGGCAGGCGCCGGCAGCGTCGTCGTCGCCAGCCTCCTCGTCGTCATCGCCTCGCGGCGCATCTCGATGTGGCTCATCACCGTCGTCGAGTGGCTGCCCGGTCCCGGAAAAAGACTCGGACCGAAGCTGCGCGAGGCCTACGACAGTCTCCACGCCCTCACGCGCCCGTCGCGACTCGTCATCCCCACCATCCTCTCGGTCGCCGCCTGGTTCCTCGAGTGCTTCGCGCTCTGGGTCATACTCCACGGTTTCCAACGCCAGGTGATGGTGCTCGGGGCATCCTTCGTCTACGCCACCGCGACGCTCGTCGGCGCGCTCATCCCCGTCCCTGGTGGTCTCGGCATCACCGAGCCGGTGATGAAGGGGCTGATGCAACAGCTCGCCACCGTCGATCCCGAGACGGCCACCGGCGCGATGATCCTCGTCCGCTTTGCCACCCTCTGGTTCGCCGTCCTCGTCGGCTTCGGCGCCCTCAGCATCTTGAAGAAGCGCCACCCGAAGCTGATTTAGAGAGCCTCGCGCTCTTCTCTCGTTCTACTTCTTTGGTTGCGGCTTGATCACGATGGTGGGCATCGGCGGAAGACCGAGCGGCGTCGTCGCCGATGGGGGCAGCGGCGTCTTGGCACTCGGCGGTCCACCCGGTTCCGGCTCCTCGGACGTCTTCAACGTGACCTTCACTTCGCGGACGACGCCTGCCTTGGCGACGAGCAGCGTGATGACGTCGCCTGGCGCGTGCTTGTTGATCTTCTCGTGGAGCTCGTCGTTGTTGCGCACGACGGCGTTGTCGACGGTCATCACGACGTCGTCGTTGGGCTTGATGCCAGCAGCTGCGGCGGGGCTCCCCGCGGTCACCGTCGTCACCTTGACGCCGAGCGGATCGGCAACGCCCGCGAGCCCGATGTAAGGCGTGAACGGCTGCACGTTCGCCGGCGCGCTCTTGAGGAACTTGCGCACGATCGGCAGTGGCACGCCGAAGAGCTGCGGCAGACAAACACCTTTGCCGGCGATGGTGGCCTTCGGCGAGCCAGGCGCGCAGGCCCGCGCGACCATCGCGACGACGCCGCCGCCCGCGTCGACGAGCGGCGTGCCGATGGCGAGCGACTTGGTGTCGAGCGAGAGCGCGTCCTTCAACGTCTCGCCCTCGGGCGAGAGAAAATCACGCTTGCCCAGCACCTGCGTGGCCTGCGCCTGCACCTTCCCCGTCTTCAGCAGCACGAAGGTGCTGAAGGTGATGCTCGTCGAGAGCGGATCGGTCTCGGCCGATTTCACGCCGTCGGTGCCCTTGGTCGTCTGCGCGACGATCAGCGCGAGATCCCACTCCACGTCCTCGTGCACCATCTTCGCTTTGGTCGTGGTGTTCGACTCGGGGAAGACGATCTCGAGATCACCCGTCGCGCCGGTGACGAGCGGGCTGCGCGCGGTGAGGATGAAGTTGCGCTCGCTGAGCAGCACGCCGAGCGCGACGGGCTTCTTGTTTCGCTGGATGACGACGGTGGCCTTGCGCGCCTTCTCCATGCCGTCGTCCTTCGACGCGGTGGTGGTGCCGACGGGCTTCGCAGTGCCAGTGCCGACGGTGGTCGCCGCGGTCGTCGTCGTCGCTGTCGTCGTCGACGAGCCCGGCGGCGGAATGAACACCCACGGCCCAGGCGGCCCTGCCGGCGCGTTGCCTGCGACGAGGATCGCCGCGACGAGCGGCGAGATGCCGAAGACCAACGGCGTGAGCCGAGCCCAACGAGGAGAACGAGACATGCCGCTTAGCTTAGCAAGATTGGCGCCGCGCGCCTTTGCGCCAGCATTGGCTCGAACCGGCCCGATTTTCAGCGAATTTCGCGCCTGCCGCTCGAACGACAGATGGTCAATTCGTCAGCGTGACTATGGGTTTACAGCCACTAGGTACGTGCTGGCACCGGCGGCGGGGTCTCGTCGTCGCCACCGAGGATGTCGCTGAGGCGCGGCGCGAAGTACTCGGCGATGCACAGCTCGACGGCGACCGCGGTGTCCTTGGTCATCGCCTCTTCGGCGATTTGCTCGCACTCTTCGAGGGTCACGCGGCGAAGGGTCTCTTTGATCTCGGCGATTGCCGCCGCTTCCATCGAGAGCGTGCGAATGCCGAGCCCGACGAGGAGCAGCGCCGCCAGCGGATCGCTCGCCATCGCGCCGCAGACCGACATCGGAATGTCGGCGTTCATCGCCGCCTGCGCGGTGAAGCGCGCGAGCCGCAGCACGGAAGGGTCGAACGGAGAGGCGAGGCTGGCGAGCCCCTGCGAGCTGCGATCGACGGCGAGCGTGTACTGCACGAGGTCGTTCGTTCCGAGCGAGAAGAAGGCAGCCTCGCGCGCGAAGAGATCGGCGCAGACGGCGGCCGCGGGGACCTCGATCATCACTCCGAGCGGCGTGTGGCCGAACTCTTTCTTCGCCGCGCGCACCTCGTCGATGGCGCGATCGAGGAGCTGCCTGACTTCGCGTAGCTCGGTGAGACTCGCCACCATCGGCACCATCACGCGCACCTCGCCGTGCGCCGCGGCGCGGATCATCGCTCGCAATTGCGTGAGGAAGATGCCGCGTTCACGCAGCGCGAGGCGCACCGAGCGGAGGCCGAGGGCAGGGTTCATCTCCTCGGGCATCGGGATGCTCGCCGCGAACTTGTCACCGCCGAGATCGAACGTGCGCAGCGTCACCGGCCGCGGCGAGACCATTTGCACGATGGTGCGATAGAGCTCGTATTGTTCGTCTTCGCTCGGGAGATCTTTGCGATCGATGTAGAGGAACTCGGTGCGGTAGAGGCCGATGCCTTCGGCGCCGTGCTCGATGGCGAGGAGCGCTTCCGTCGGCAGCTCGACGTTTGCGAGCAGTGACATCGGCGTCCCGCAGGCGAGCGTCGTCGGCTCCCGGGTGCGCTGACGAAGCTGTTGGGTGCGCGAGAGGTGACGATCGCCGCGTTCGCGTGCGCGATCAGCGGCCTCGGTGCTGGGGCGGACCAGGACCTCGCCGCGGAGACCGTCGACGACGACGGTGTCGCCGGTACGCACGTGCTCGAGGACGCCGGTGACGCCGACGACGGCGGGAATCTCCAGCGCGCGCGCCATGATGGCGGTGTGGCTGGTTCGCGTGCCGACCTCGGTGACGATGCCGACGATCGGCTCGCGGATCATCGCGGCGGTGTCGGCAGGGGACAAATCGTGGGCGACGATGATCGTCGGCTGCGCCACCCGGACGCCGAGCGGCGGAGTCGGACGACGGATCGGTTTCATCCCCGGCGGCTGCGAGACACGGATGACGCCGATCGACGTCGGCACGCTGAGGGCGAGCGCCCGCTGCAATCGATCACCGACGAAGGCGACGTCGTGCTTGCGCTCTCGCAGGTACGGATCGTCCATCATGTCGAACTCGCGCGTCATCTGCTGCACGGCGATTTCCACCGCCCACTCGCAGTTGCGGAGCTTGTCTTTGATTTCGCGCTGCACCGAGGTGGCGAGGGCCGGGTCGCCGAGCATCGCCTGGTAGGCCTCGAGGATTTGCAGGTGCTCGGCGGGGAGCTTCTGCGCGACGCGTCCGTGCACTTCGCCGATTTGCGCCTTCGCCTCGTCGACCGCGTCGCGATATCGCTCGAGCTCGAGGGGAATTTCTTCGCGGATGATGGTACGGCGTGGGACGTTTCCGCGCCCGGCCTCGAGCACCAACGCGGTCGCGATGACGACTCCGGGCGAGCCCGCGATCCCATGCAGCGGTCCGACCGCCAAACGGGCGGCCGATCCGGGAGGGATGGAGGCTTCGGTCACTCGGGCTCTCCGAAGCGGCCCTTCACGAGATCGCGAATCGCCTGCACGCACTCGTCGGCGCGCTCGCCCTTGGCGAGGACGTCGATGAACGTGCCCTTCGACGCGCAGAGCAGCAGCACACCCATCACGCTCTTGGCGTTGGCCGATTGATCTTCGCGCGAGACCGTCACCTCGCAGGGGAACTTGCTCGCGAGCTGGACGAGCTTGGTCGCCGCGCGCGCGTGGAGGCCGAGGACGTTGACGATCTCGAGTTGCGCCTTGGCTTCGGCCGCGCTCATGGCGTTCTCCGCGGAGGAATGGTCGGGGGTTCGGCGAACTGCGGCGCGATGGGCCCCGGATCAGAGCCGCGCGAGCCGGCATGATCGCCGCGCATCATGTCGCGATGAGAGACGTGGACGTGGGGCACGCCGCTCTCACGAAGTCGACGCGACAGCTCTTCGGCGACGGCGACGCTGCGGTGCCTCCCGCCCGTGCAACCGATGGCGATGGTGAGGTAGGCCTTCCCCTCACGCGCGTAGAGCGGGATCGTGTACTCGAGGAGCGCCTCGGTGCGATCGACGAAGCCCTCGGCCTCGGGCGAGTCGAGCACGAAGCGCGCGACGTCGGGCTCGGTGCCCGGCCGGTGCTTCATGTTCGGCACGAAGAACGGATTGGCGAGAAATCGCACGTCGAGCACGAGGTCGGCGTCGACCGGCGCGCCAAACTTGAAGCCGAAGGAGACGAGGCGGGTGATCATCTGCCCCGGCTGCCCCGGCACGGCCGGTGAGAACTGCGCGACCAGCGCGCGTCGCAGCTCGTGCACGTTGAGCCGCGTCGTGTCCATGATGCGCGTCGAGCGTGCGCGCAGCGGTGCCAGACGTTCGCGTTCACGCGCGATGCCTTCGAGCACGTCCCCGAGCCCGACCGACGCGCCGTCGGTGACCATCGCCAGTGGATGCGGGCGCCTCGTCTCGCTGAAACGACGGACGATCGACTCGTCGCTGGCGTCGATGAAGAGCACGTGCAAATCGCGCACGCCGTCGCCTTCTAGCGTATCGACGACCTCGTCGACCGGACCGAGGAAGGCGCCGAGACGCGCGTCGACGCCGAGGGCGATGCGATGGATGCTCGCGCGCTCGCACAGATCGACGACGGAAGCAGCGACGCCCGTGGGAACGTTGTCGCAGCAGTAGAAGCCGAGATCTTCGAGGGCGTGCAGCGCCGTCGACTTTCCGGCGCCGGACAAACCGGTGACGATCACGACCTGCGTGCGCGTCGTCGCTCCCCCCTCGCTCACCCCCTGCCTCCCTTCTCGTCCACCTTCACCCGGGGCACGGCGAGCGCCAAGTCGTCGGGCGACGGCGGCGTGAGGTGACCGAGCAAAGAGCGCTCGAGCTTGTCGGCGAAGGCCTTGGCGCCGTGGTGTCCCGCCCGCTTGAGGAGCTCGTTGCGCGCGCCGATCTCGAGGATGGTGGCCATGTCGCGCCCCGGCCGCACCGGCACAGTCAGCTCGGGAATGGCGACCCCGAGGATGCGATGGAAGTGCTCTTCGACCCCCAAACGATCGAAATCGAGGTGTCCTTGGGCCTCGCCCTGATCGGAGAGGCGCACGACCAAGTCGATGACCTGCGTGTCGACCACGCTGGTCACCCCGAAGAGGTCTTTGACGTTGAGGATGCCGAGGCCGCGGATCTCGATGTGATGCTCGAGGAGCGCCGGCGGTGACCCGACGACCCGTCCCGGAGGTTGGAATTTGCACTCCACGGCATCATCGGCGACCAGCCGGTGGCCGCGCATGACGAGGTCGAGCGCACACTCGCTCTTACCGATGCCGCTGCGCCCGAGGAGGAGCGTACCGACCCCGAAGATACGCACGAGAACACCGTGGATGCGCGCACGAGGAGCGAGACGATCGTCGAGCAGATTGTGGAGCGCCGAGATGGTGGTCGACGACTTCGGCTCGCTGACGAGGAGCGGCGTCTCGTGGGCGTCGCACGCGGCGACGAGCTCGGCGTGCGGCGTCACCCCGCGCGAGACGATGACCGCACAAGGACGGAGTCCGGCGAACCCGTTGCACGCCTTCGATCGCGCCTCCGGCGAGAGCCCGTCGAGGAACGACAGCTCGGTGGCGCCGAGAATCTGCAGGCGCCAGGCCTCGAGCCCATGGAAGTGCCCCACGAGCGCGAGCCCTGATTTTTGGATGCGCGCGCTCTTGACGCGTCGACCGAGCCCAGCGGCGCCGGCGACCACGCGGAGGGGAAAACTGAGACCGGGATCGTCGAGCAGCGCCTGCACCGTGATTCCCGCGATTACCGTCGCCGGGAGCTCGGCTTGCTCTGGCGGAGGTGCGCTCGGCGGGCGAGGGGGCGAAGCCGACATCAGGGCACCCGCGCGTCGGCCTCTCTCACCATTTCGAAAATCGCGTGGGCATCGGCGGCGGCGATGACGCGCTCACGAAGCGACGCCTCGCGCAGGACCTTGCTCACGCGGGCGAGGATGCGCAGATGCTCGACCTGCGCGTGCATGCCGCGTTTGGGACCGACGACGCCGAGGATGATGCGCGCCGGCTTGCCGTCGAGCGCCTCGAAGTCGACACCTGCGGGTGCCACGATGAGGGCCGCGACCTGGGTGGTGAGCTCGGGGAGAAAGCCGTGGGGAATGGCGACGCCATCACCGATGCCCGTCGATTGCAGCGATTCACGCTCGGCGAGGACCGCGCGGACGGCGTCGGTGTCCTGCGACGGGGTCGCGCTCGCGAGAAGCTCGGCGATCGCGTCGAGCGCAGCCGCCTTACCCGCGAGGTCGCGCCTCATCACGACGCGATCGTCGGTCATGATCTCGACCAGGCGCATCGAGGGACATGATTCCCCCGAATGCAGCGGCGCGTCGAGCGAAAAGGGCCTCAAAAAACACGAAGGCGACCCACTTGGGCCGCCTTCGAATGACGAGACTCGGCGATCAGCCCTTCTCGGCGGTCCTCGCGGTCTCTTCGCTCGCGCGCGCGAACTCACCGGCGCTCATACCGTGACGCTTGGAGCTGAGCTTCGCCCCCTTCACGCTGTGAATCTGGTGCTCGAGCTTGTCGCACACCTTGTCGATGGAGGCGTACATGTTCTCGCCCGACACCATCGCCGTGTAGTGCTCGGCCCCAGCGTTGAGCTGGATTTCGGCCGTCTGCTGTCCCTTCTCGACGGAGAGGGTCACGTTCGCTTTCAAGGGACTGCGAAGGAATTTCTGCAGCTTGCCGATCTTCTCCTGGGCGTAGTCCTTGATGGCCTCGGACGAATCGAGGTGGCGAAACGTGATTGCGATGTTCATCGAACCCTCCTCACGGCGGCGCGGCCTCGAAGGCTCGCCGTCGGTCGATCTTCCGGTCGTCGTGCGCGAGCGGCCGCCTTGGCCCTTCGCGTCGACAAGCCGTCGCCGCCCATGAGGCCGTTGCCTCCCGAGCGACGAGCTTCAAGAGAGTCAAAAGCGAGACTAAGCAAAATGATTCCCCGAGATGTCACGCGTGCTTCGCGCCGTCGGAACCGTTCTCGGTCTCGAGGCGTGCTGCGTGACGTGCTCGTGGCAACCACCCGTCTATTCTAAAACATCTTTTTGCGTTTGCTCGACGCCAAAATACCCAAGACTTCTCGGTACTTGGCAACGGTGCGTCGGGCGATCTGGATTCCTTCGTTGCGTTCGAGCAGCTCGACGATGGCCTGATCGGACAAGGGATTCTCTTTATCCTCGTTGTCTATCAGGCGTTTGATCGCTTGCTTGACCGCTTCGGAGGCGATGTCTTCGTCGGCGGTGCGACGGATCGCCGAGTTGAAGAAATACTTCAGCTCGAAGATGCCTTGCGGCGTGTGCACGTACTTGTTGGTGGTGACGCGCGAGATGGTCGACTCGTGCATGCCGACGGTCTCGGCGACGTCGCGGAGGATCATCGGCTTGAGAAAGGCGACGCCCTTCTCGAAGAAGTCGCGCTGCTTGTCGACGATGCACTCGGTGACGCGGATGATGGTCTTGCGGCGCTGTTCGATGGCGCGGATCAGCCACTGCGCGTTGCGTAGTTTTTCGCCGATGAAATCTTTCGCCTGCGGGTCTTTGAGGAGGCGCTTGGCGAGGCCTTCGTTGATGTAGAGGCGCTGCAGACCCTTGTCGTTGTCGACGACCACCCAACGCTCGCTGTCGCGCTGGACGTAGACATCGGGCGTGATCGCGATGCTCTTCTCGTCGGTGGTCGTGAAGTTGCGCGCCGGCCGGCTCTCGAGCTTCTGGATTTGCTTGGCGGCCTCGATGACCTCTTCGGGGAGCACCTTGAGGTCGCGGGCGATGGCGCCCCAATTGCGCTTCTCGACGTTGTGGAGGTGGCGGTCGATGATCGCCATCTCCGTGTCGTCGTAGCCGTACAGCTCGGCCTGCACGTGGAGGCACTCGCGCAGATCGCGGCAACAGGTCCCGACCGGGTCGAGCTGTTGCATGATCTTGAGGACCTCTTCGGCGTCCTCGGGGTTGAGCTCGGCCTCTTTCGCGAGGTCTTCGAGGCTCAAGTCAGGCGTGCGGGTGCCGTCTCCGCGATCGATGCCCTTGAGATCGAGCAAGCCGCGATCGTCGAGGTTGCCGATGACGAGCTCGGCGAACTGGCGCTCGGTGTCGGTGAAGTCGCTGTTCTGGATTTGCCAGAGGAGGTGGTCTTGCAGCGACTCGAGCTTGGTGAGGTTCTGCTCGATCGGCGGCAGCTCTTCGAAGCCGCCGCGCGACGTCGGGAGGGCTTGCTGCTGCGAGCGGTTCTCGAGGAACTGCTCCCAATCGACCTCGGCGGCCTGCTTCTCTTGCAAGCGATCGGGAATGTTGGTGTCGGCCTCGACGCGCTCGGTCATCCCGATGCGCTCTTCCGGGGGAAGATCGCGGGCGGGGCCGTCGGCGTCGCCCTCGTTGCGCGGCTTCGGGTCGGTGAGATCGTCGGCGAGAACTGGGTTGTTCTCGAGCTCGTGGTTGATCTCGTCGCGCAACTCCAACTGATTGAGTTGCAACAGGCGGATGGCCTGCTGCAACTGGGGAGTCATCACCAGGTGCTGGCTCAGCTTGAGCTGCTGCTTGATCTCCATCGCTCACCGGGCTCGCGGGCGGTGCGCCCCGTAGGTGGGACGAAGTGCCCGAGAAATATCGCTAGCGCGACCTTTGCAACCTATCACGGCCAAAGGAAATTCCGGCCGATTTCTTCGCGTGCTCCGCTTGTCTTACTTCTTCCCCCAGGGATCATCGACGTCGTTGATGATCGACGGCTTGCTCGTCGGCTTGGCGGTGGCGGTGCTGGTGGGCTTCGTCGTCGTCGCGGCTGTCGTCGCGGTGGCGGCGGCGGTGGCGGTTGCCGTGGTCGTCGCGCTCGGCGTCGGCTCGGTGGCGACGACGGGGACGAGGGTCGCGTTCGCGGTCGTGTTGGTGTTGGTGTTGGTTTTCGCGGGGGCTTGCGCGCCGAGCGGGCTCGACACCGGCGTGATGGTCGCGCTGATCGCCGGCGATTCGCTCTTTCCCTGTTGGCCACGAAGGACGGCGACGGCCGCGACCGCGACGCCGCAGAGGAGGACGACGACGATCGCGCCGAGCCCGAAGGAGCGGACGCGCTTCTCTCGATCGTGGCGCGCTGCCATCACCTCGAGCTTGGCCGGGGGCTCGAGCTCGTCTGCGAGGTTGAGCGCGGCGAGCGCGCGTCGTTTGTCTTCCGGGGTGCCGGCGCCGAAGTCGGGGCGGCGGAGCCCATCGACCGTCGGCGCCACCGAGATGCGGCCATTTTCACCGATTTGCACGATGCGATCGATGTCGGCGACGAGCTCGAGCATCGTCGAGTAGCGCTCTTCTGGCCGCTTCGCGAGCGCCTTCAACGTGACGTCTTCGAGCGCGCCGAGCTCACGCGCCGAGCCGCCGAGCTGCGACGGTGGGACGGGCGCCTCGAACATGTGCTTCGTCAGCACGCCCATGTACGTGTCGGCCTCGAAGGGCACGCGACCGGTGAACATCTCGTACATGATGACGCCGAGCGCGTAGAGGTCGGTGCGCGAGTCGATGACGCCGCCCGAGGCCTGCTCTGGGCTCATGTAGTGCGGGGTCCCGAAGACCATGCCGGTGCGCGTTAGGCGCGCGCCGCCCGCCACCTTGGCGACACCGAAATCGAGAATTTTTGCTTGATCGCCGCCGTCTTTTCGTTGGAGCACGAAGACGTTGTCGGGCTTCAGATCGCGATGGACGACGCCGGCCTCGTGCGCCGCCTGCAACGCGTTGGCGATGTCGCGAATGATGGTCACCGCGCGCGCCGCCGGGATTGCACCACCGAGCTTGATCATCCGCGCGAGCGGCTGACCCTCGAGGTACTCCATCACCATGTACGCCGACCCGTCGGGGAGCGAGCTGTAGTCGGTGATTTCGACGACGTTGGGGTGGTGGATCTGCCCCGCGGCCTGCGCCTCGACGAGGAAGCGTGCCCGCGTCTCGGGGTCGCGGGCGAGCTCACGCTTGAGGAGCTTGAGGGCGAACTTCTTGTTCAGCTTGAGGTGCGTGACGGCGAAGACGATGCCCATCCCGCCTTCGCCGAGGACGCGATCGACGCGGTAATTCTCGCCGATTACGACGCCGGGTGCGATCTCGTCGGTCGGCTTGACGAGCGATCGCTCGGTTCCGCCTCCGACGAGCTTGGTGCCGTCGAATGGGCAGAACGTCGCGTCGCCCGAGAAGCGTTGGCCGCAGGTCGCACAGTTGCGCACGCTGGAACCTTAACACGCCGAGACGAGTGTGGGTGTGTCAGGGAGCGCGCGTGCCGCAGCCGGCGCAGAACTTGGCGCCGCCCGCGAGCTCTCCACCGCAGCCGGTGCAGAACTTCTTCAGCGAGCCGAGGGGCGTGCCGCATTCCTGGCAGAATTTGCCGGGCGGAACCTGCGCGTGGCATCCCGTGCAGGCGAGCATGCCGGCTGCGACCGCCGGAGCTTGTCCGGCCTGCTGCGCCATCGGTGCTTGCGCGTTCGGCGCGCCGTAGCCGGGTTGGAACTGCGGCATGCCGCCTTGTCCCGCCATTTGCTGCGCTTGACCCATCTGGTTGGCCATGCCGACGCCCATGGCCATCTGCGCGCCCATCAGGCCCATGCCGGCGCCTTCGCCGCCTTTGGCCATGCCTTGGCCGGCACCCATCATCGCCTGGCCAGCCGCGTAGTTGTTGTAGTTGCCGGCGAGCTGCTGCACGTAGCGCGCGTCCTGCTGAAACTTCTGATCCATCGTCGCCTGCTGACGAGCAGCTGCCGCTTGGCCTTCGAAGCCCGCTTGCGAGACGTCCATCTGGGCGACCTTGATGTCGCGCTTCTTCGCGGCCAGCGTGGCCTGGAACTCCTTGAGGGACTTGAGGTCTTCCTCCGAGAAATTCAGGTTGAACATGCCCATCGCGACGACGCGCAGGCCGCAGGTCGCGAGCTCGGGACACTCGCGGATGAAGCGATCGCCGATTTGCTTGGTCAGCGCCGCCGTCTTGAGGATGGAGACCTGCTCTTGGTCGCACAGCTGACCGATGACGGTGCGCGCGCCGAGGATGAACTGGCCCTTGATCCAGTCGAGGACCGCGTCGTTGTCGCCGGCGGCGGCTTGGCCGACGTACTGGACGACGAACGTCGCCGGGTCGACGACCTGCACCGCGAACTCGCCGAAGATGCGGGGCGACACGATGAGCGAGGTCATCGGATCTTCCAAGTCGGCGAGCGTGCCGCCGAACTTCACGCCGCGGACCGGCGCCGTCTTGACGAAGAAGACCTCGGCGATGAAGAGGTTGCCGCCGGTGAACTTGTCGACGATGAGCCCGAGGAACGGGATGTTCGACGACTGCATCGTGTGCCGGCCGGGGCCGAGCACGCCGACGACTTTCCCGTCTTTGAAGAAGACCGCGCACTCATCGCTGTCGATGGTGAGCTGCGCGTACATGGGGATGTTCTGATCGGGGTGCTTGTAGACGACGAGCTGCTTCATCGCGTCCGGGCGCGCGATGCACATCTCCTGAGTCCCCTGCTTCACGAAATCGAAAATCCCCATCGCGCGTGCTCCTTGCGGCTTGGCTCGCCTCAGACCGGTACGAAGGCTCAAGATAAGGACGGCGCGAGGGCGCTGCAATCACTGCGTGTGGGCTGCAGAAATGGCCCGATTTCTCGCAGGTTCACGTCGCTCGGAAGTTGCGAAGGTCCGCGAGCCGTGGGACCACGTCGATATGCCACGTGCTCTGCGCTTCGTCCTCGTCCTCGTCCTCGCCCTTGCGTTCGCCGGTTCGTCGCTGTTTTTCGCCTGCAGTCGCCAGAAGCAGCTCGGGCCCGTCGCCCCAGGCAGCCCAAGCTGCACCGAGACGAAGGCGTGCCCCTACGCCTACGAGTGCGACAAGGCACAATGTCGCGCCTCCGCCTGCTCCGAGCCCGACCCCAACGGCAGCGTCGGCCTCCGCTCGTGCGAAAAAGGCGTCTGCGAATACGACAGCGAGGACGACCGCGCCCACGGCAACGGCAGCTGCAGCAGCCTGTAGCGGCGCTGCCCGATCATTCGGTATCACTTGCTTCGTGAACCAGGCGCCCCCCGATCCCTCCAAGGCCGTCGACACCTTCCCGTGCGCGAAATGCGGCGCGAACCTCAATTGGGACGCGGGGAAGGGGGCGATGCACTGCCAATTCTGCGGGCACGACCAGCCGATGCCGGTCCAACCGACCCAGAAGATTCGAGAAATTCCGCTCGAAGAGGGCTTGGCGCAGGCGCCGAAGGGGCTCGGGGCGCCGGTCACGACGGTGCAGTGCAAGGACTGCGGAGCCACCGTCAACGTCGGCGAAGGTGAGCGCACCGCGGCGTGCGCGTTCTGCGGCAGCAAGCAAGTGCTGCAAATCCAGACCGATTCGAACGCGATTCGGCCCGAGTCGCTCCTCCCGTTCCAGATCGACAAGCCGACGGCGAACAAGCACTTCGCGACGTGGCTCGCCGACCTCTGGTTTCGCCCCAACAACCTGAAGAAGATGGCGCAGGTGCAGGAGATGGGCGGCGTCTACGTCCCCTACTGGACCTTCGACGCACGCTGCGACACCGATTGGACCGCCGAGCGCGGCTGGCACTACTACGAGACCGAGACCTACACGACGACCGAGAACGGCCAGTCGGTGACGCGCACGCGCCAAGTACAGCGCACGCGCTGGGAGCCGGCATGGGGGCAGCGTCGGGGCGACTTCTACGACGACGAGTTGGTGTGTGCGTCGAAGGGCCTGCCCGCCGAGCTGGTGTCGCAGTTCAGCTCGTTCAACACCAAGCAGCTCGTGCCCTACGCGCCGCAGTATCTCGCGGGGTGGCGCGCCGAGGCCTACGCCGTCGACCTGATGAACGCGCACGGCACCGCGCAGGTGAAGATGGGTGACCAGCAGCAGGCGAAGTGTGGTCGCGACGTCGGCGGCGACACCCATCGCAGCCTCGTCTGCAACCACCGCTGGTACGCCGAGACGTTCAAGCACGTCCTCTTGCCGATTTGGATCGCCGCGTATCGCTACAACAACAAAGTCTTTCGCTTCCTCGTCAACGGTCAGACCGGAGAGGTCACCGGCGAGGCGCCGTACTCGTTCTGGAAGATCGCCCTCGCGGTGCTCCTCGGCGCGGCGGTGATCGGGACCATCATCTACTTCGTCTTGCAGAACCAGAAGGCGAAGGAAGAAGAGAAGCGCAAGCAGCAGGAGCAGTTCGAGAAGGACGACGACGAGGACGACAAGCCCTCGCCGAAGAAGAAGGGCAAGAAGGGCTCGTCCCGCGAGCCGTTCCGTACGCGCGATGGCTACCTCGTGACCGTTCCGGTCTGACGTGCCCGCATTCGTCTTCCGCCGCCCGGTCCGCTTCGAAGAAGTCGACGCGGCTGGGCTCGTCTACTTTCCCAAGGTGATGGCCTTGGCCCACGAGGCTCTCGAACGCCTGCTCGCGGACGCGATGCCGGGTGGCTACGCGAGCTTCGTGGTGACGAAGCGCGTCGGTCTGCCGTGCGTGCACTTCGAGGCTGATTTCAAGGGTTCGTTGCGCTTCGGCGACGACGTCGAGGTGTCGATGCGTACGGCGAAGACGGGGACGAGCAGCGTCACGTTCGAGGTCGAAGTGCGCCGGGGTGATGGACGGTCGGCGGCGACGCTGACGTACGTGGTCGCGTGCGCGGAGCTCGAGGGACCGAAGAAGATGGCGCTACCCGACGAGCTGAGAGAGATCTTCGCGCGGTTTGCTTAGCGCCTGCGCCCGCGCCTTTAACGGTTCCCTCTCCTCTCCCTCCACTGCAAGGTTCCCTCCATGGCCTCCTCCCGCGCACGCCCGCAAGCCGCGAAGACCTCTTCCACGGGTGGCAGCTCGATGCCTGCGCCGGGCGACCCGAACACGCTCTACGTCATCGATCTGAGCGGCTACGTGTTTCGCGCGTACCACGCGTTGCCGCCGCTCTCGAATGCGAAGGGAGAGCCGACGCACGCCATCTACGGCACGACGCAGATGATCAAGCGGATGATCGACGATCGCAAACCGGCGTATCTCGCGGTGGCGATGGACTCGCGGGGGCAGAGTCAGCGCAAGGCGATCGATGCTCGGTACAAGGCCAACCGCGAGGCTCCGCCGCCCGATCTCGCGTCGCAAATGGCGCGTTGCGAAGAGATCGTACGCACCTATGGAATCCCTATTTTCAGGCAGGATGGGCTCGAGGCCGACGATCTGATCGCGACCTTGGCGGCGCGCCTTCGCAAAGAGAATCCGGCGCTGTCGCTCGTCATCGTCTCGTCGGACAAAGACCTGATGCAGCTCGTCGACGACCGTTTCGTCCTCTGGGACACCATGCGTGATCGCGTCTACGGCACGCCCGAAGTCGCCGAAAAATTCGGGGTGCCGCCGCGAGACCTGCGCGATCTGCTCGCGCTGATGGGTGACTCGAGCGACAACGTCGCCGGGGTGCCGAGCGTCGGTCCGAAGACGGCCGCCGAGCTGATCGCCAAGTTCGGATCGATCGAGGCGATGTACGCGCAGCTGCACGCCGGGACCGATCAGGGCGTGCGGCCGAAGCTGCGCGAGACGCTGCTCACGCACGAGAACGACGCCAAGCTCTCGCAGCAGCTCGTCACCTTGATGACCGACGCGAAGCTCGACGTCGATTTGGCGGCGCTTCGTTGGGAGTCGCCCTCGGGGGACGCCGCGCTCGCGCTCCGCAAGCTCTTCTCGGAGCTCGAGTTCACGCGGCTCGTCGATCAGATGCAGGTGCGCGCGGTGATCACCCGTAGTCATCGCGCGATCGGCGAGCGAGCCGAGCTCGAGGCCTTCGTCGCCGACGCGCGGGCGCACCTCGCCGCCGACAAAGACGCGCGGCTCGCGATCACCGTGCAGGCGAGCTCGGCGCGGACCGTCGATGGGGTGCTCCTCGGTCTCGGTCTCGCGTTTCGCGCCGGCGAAGGCGTCTACGTGCCGATCGGGCATCGCTATCTCGGCGTCCCGACGCAGCTGAAGCTCGAGGTCGTACGCGAGGTTCTGGGGCCGATTCTCGGCGACGTCCGCGTGCCCAAGGTCGGCCACGATCTGAAGCACGTCTGCGAGGTGCTCTCGATCGCCGACGTGCCTTTTTCCGGCATCGCCGGCGACGTCCTCCTCGAGACCTATCTGCTCGATCCCGATGCTCCGAGCGAGCTGCGCGAGATCGCCCAATCCGAGCTGCAGGTCGAGCTGCCGAGCTACGATCGCGTGACCCACAAGGATGCGCAGCGTCGCGGCAGTCAGCTGCCCTTCGACGAGGTGTCGATCGAAGAGGCGACGCCGTTCGTCGGAGGCTCGGCCGATCTCGCCCGCGAGCTCGCCGAACGTCTCGCGCCGCGCATCGACGGCGCCGGTTTGGGCAAGCTGCTCCACGACGTCGAGCTCCCGCTCACCGAGGTGCTCGCGCAGATGGAGCTCGCCGGCGTGCTCGTCGACGTCGATCGTCTTCGTGCGCTCGGCGGCGAGGTAGACGTGCAATTGCGCGGTTTCGAGGACGAAGCGCGCAAGGCGCTCGCGGCGGCTGGACTCTCGGAGCTCGAGGTGCGCGACTTCAACCTCGGCTCTCCGAAGCAGCTCGAGCACGTGCTCTTCGACGTCTTGAAGCTCCCGGTGCTCAAGCGCACCAAGACCTCGCGCTCGACCGACGCCGACGTCCTCGAAGAGCTCGTCGAGAAGCACGATTTGCCGCGAATCGCGCTCGATCACCGATCGCTCGCCAAGCTCAAGGGAACGTATCTCGACGCGCTTCCCAAGCTCGTCTCGCCGCGTACGGGACGCATCCACACGACCTACGATCAACACGTCGCCGCCACCGGCCGCCTCTCGTCGATCGATCCCAACCTGCAGAACATCCCCATTCGCACCGACCTCGGTCGCCGCATCCGCGCCGCGTTCGTCGCCAAGGCAGGGCACGTGCTGCTCTCGGCGGACTACTCGCAGATCGAGCTGCGCATCCTCGCGCACCTCGCCGAGGACCCGACGATGATCGCCTCGTTCCAACGAAACGAGGACATCCACGCCGCGACCGCGCGCGAGCTCTTCATGGACGGCGCGGCGGGTGAGCCGACGAAAGAGATGCGTCGTCGCGCGAAGGCAGTGAACTTCGGCGTCGTCTACGGGCAGGGCGAGAACGCCCTCGCCAAGTCGCTCGACGTGACCCGCGAAGAGGCCGGCGGCTTCATCGCCCGCTACTTCGAGAAGTACTCCGCCGTTCGTCGCTACATGGACGCGCAGATCGAGATCGCCCGCAAAGGGCAGGGCGTGCGCACCCTGCTCGGCCGTCGCCGCTTCCTCAACGACATCAGCTCGCCGAACCGCGCCCTTCGTCTCGCCGCCGAACGCGTGGCCCGCAACACGCCCATCCAAGGCACGGCCGCCGACGTGCTCAAGCTCGCGATGGTCGCCCTTCGCGCGCCGGTGGTGGCGGGCGCGCGGATGCTGCTCACCGTGCACGACGAGTTGGTGTTCGAAGTCCCCGAGGCGCGCGCCGAGGAAGCGTCGCGCATCGTCAAGGCGACGATGGAGCAGGTGGTGAAGCTGTCGGTGCCGCTCGTCGTCGACGTCGGGTTCGGGAAGGACTGGGCGAGCGCGAAGTGATGGGTGGACCCACATCTGCCCGCCAACTTCGTTGTCACCCGTTCGAGCTGCGAGTTGGCGTCACATCTTCAGGACTCATCGAGAAACTTCGCGCTTCTCGAGTGGCACAAACCTCGCTTTGCCGATGAAACCGTCGTTGACCTCGCGGTGTGTCCGCGTGGTACTCTGACCCGTCGCGTTTTCGCGTTTCCATGTCTGGAGGAGCTATGGCCAAGAGGTCTTGGGCGAGTCGTTCTGCGGGGTCCACGTTCGGCTTCCTCGCATCCGTCGGTCTGTTCGGGGCGCAGGGCTGCCTCGATCGCCCCGTGGTGCCGATCGTTCCCGGCGGCAGCGGCGTCATCGCCACGAAGATCCGCGTCACGCGCATCGACAAGGTCGACTTGTTGATGATCATCGACAACTCGCTGTCGATGGGTGACAAGCAGTCCGAGCTCAGCCGACGTGTTCCGCAGCTCGTGAAAGAGCTGACGAACCCGGACATCGATCCGGCCACCGGCAAGCCCAAGTTCCTGGCAGTGGCCGACTTGCACATCGGCGTGCTCAGCTCGTCGCTCGGTTCGCAGGGTACCTCGGCCTGCGATCCTGGCTCGACGACTCCGCACAACAACGACCACGGTCACCTCCTGCCGCGCCCGGGCGAAGGCGGCGGTAGTGGTTGGACCATCAGCAAGGACGACCAGAAGGTCCCCGATGCTGCCTCCTGTCCGACGCCGATCGCTGCCACCGCCCTTTCCTGGGTCAACGACCCGGCGAAGGATCCGAAGGCGATGTTCAACGGTGGCGGTGGCACCACCCAGATGCAGGCCGCGGCCTCTTGCGTCGTCGCCTCCGTCAAGGAAGACGGCTGCGGTTACGAAGAGACCTGGGAATCGATGTACCACTTCCTCGTCGACCCGACGCCGTACGCGAAGGCAGAGGCGAAGTGCACCTTCGGCGTCAGCGGCGACAACTGCACGACGGGCGGCAAGCCGAACCCGATCGAGGTCAGCGGGATCGACGCCGACGTCCTCAAGGAGCGTGCGCAGTTCCTGCGTCCCGACTCGCTCCTCGCCGTCGTCATCCTCTCCGACGAGAACGACTTCTCGCTCAAGCCCGCGCAGCTGAACTGGCTCCCGTACGGCTACGGTGCCGGTCAGATGCAGCGCGGCTGGGGTGCTTGTGCCAACGTCCCCGACGACTTCGAGCCGGAGACCGCAGGAGAGTACAACGATCTCCACACCAAGTACGGCTGCAAGTCGTGCTTCGAGGACACGAGCGATCCGAACTGCGCCGTGCCCTGGGCGAAGGACAAGAAGAACAACGACCCGGACGATCGCAACCTTCGCGGCTTCGACATGACGCAGCGCTTTGGTTACAACTTCCTCTGGTCGCGTGCGCGGTACGTCAACGCGTTCAAGAGCACGGTGGTCCCCGGTGTCGATGCCACGGGGGCGATCGTCGGTCTCCCCAATCCGGTGTTGGACGGTGGCTTCCGCTCGCCCGACCTCATCGTCGTCGCCGGCATCGTCGGCGTTCCCGGCAAGCTCGTGGGTGATCCGACGGCGGCCGACAAGTACGCCTTCACACCGAAGACGCTGACCGAGGCGGACTGGGAGAAAATTATCTCCCCCGACCTGACGAAGCGCGATCCGCACATGATCGAGTCGATCGGTCCGCGCGACAAATACGGCATCAAGCACTACGGCGGCGATCGCACGATCGACGACGTCAACGGCGGCGATCGCGACGTCGACAACGGCGACGACCTGCAGTTTGCCTGCATCGCCCCGCGCGCCGTCACCGACAAGACGAGCGACTGCGAAGGCGCCAACCCGGAGACGAAGAGCCCGCTCTGCGACGCCGGTGGCAAGCAGCCGTTCTTCAAGGCCTACCCGGGCCTCCGCCACCTCCGCATCCTCCACGACCTCGGCACCTCGGGCTTCGCGGCCTCGCTCTGCGCCGACACCTACGCGCCGGCCATCCAGGGCATCATCGACAAGCTTCAGGCCGCGCTCAACTCGCAATGCTTCAAGTCGGTCCTGACCCAAGGCGCCGAAGGTCGCGTCGATTGCCTCATCCTCGAGTCGTTCGCCGACGCCGCTCCCGGTGGCAAAGGCAAGTGCGAGGACATCGGCAAGGGCTACTGCACGCCGGGCGCTGCCCCTTGCCGCGTCGACGGCAGCCTCACGTTCCCGGTGCTTCCGCCCGACGCGGCCGCTGGGCAGCTCAACCTGAACATTACGATCGTCAAGGTCGTCGGCGCCGGCACCATCGCGGTGCAGGAGAAGGTCCAAGCGACTTCCGACGGCGGCAACGTCTACGCGGCTGGCAGCGACGGTAAGAAGCACCTCGTCTGCGAGATGCAGGAGATCAACACCACCACGGCGTGCCTCAACGATCCGGCGTTCACGTTGCCGCCGGGCCAGGGTGGCTGGTGCTACACCACCGCCGAAGCCGTCGTCGGTGACGCGTGCCGCAAGATCGGCGCGGTCGGTAGCATCCGCTTCAACGGCGACACCCAGCCGAAGAACGGCTCCGAGGTCTTCACGCTCTGCCAGAACAGCAATGCTCCGGCGGCCGCTGCGACCAAGTAAGTCTTCGCGGCGAAAGTAGTGAGCGGGCGTTGGTCATCGCGACCGGCGCCCGCTTGGTTTTTGTCACACGCATCGCGTCAACTTGCCTGCCCACGGGCGCGAAGGAGGGCGTGGGTGATATACTCCATACATGAAGGATCGGTCGCCCAGCGTTCCCCCGAGCGACGCCTCGCGGGAGGACAGGCTCGTCTACGATTGGAACGAGGTCGCTCGTCGCGGTCGGGTCATCCCGAAGGGCATTTCGTTCTTCGACGAGACGCTGCGTGACGGCCTCCAGAACCCGTCGGTGGTCGATCCGAAGACCGAGGACAAGCTCGAGCTCATCCACCTGATGGACGAGATCGGTATTCACGTCGCCGACATCGGCCTGCCCGGAAGCTCGAAGCGCAACTACGACGACGTCGTCGCCATCTGCCAAGAGATCTCCCGCGCCAAGCTGAAGATTCGTCCGGCGGTCGCGGGGCGCACGGTCGTCTCCGACATCACGCCGATGATCGACATCGCGCAAAAAGTCGGGATGCCGCTCGAGGTCTACACCTTCATCGGGAGCTCGCCGATTCGTCAGCTCGCCGAGGCGTGGGACGTCGAGGTGCTGGTCAAGAAGAGCGCCGAGGCCATCGACGTGGCGGTGAAGGCTGGGCTCCCGGTCTGCTACGTCACCGAAGACACGACGCGCTCACGTCCCGAGGTGCTGGCGACGCTCTTCAAGAACGCGGTCGATCACGGCGCCAAGCGGCTTTGTCTCTCCGACACGGTGGGCCACTCGACGCCCGACGGCGTGCGCAACCTCATCGACTTCACGCGCAGCATCGTCGCCGGGATGGGCGTGCACGACGTCGGCATCGACTGGCACGGGCACAACGATCGCGGGCTCGCGCTCGTCAATGCGATCTGGGCCCTCGAGCACGGCGCCGATCGGGTGCACGGCACGGCGCTCGGCATCGGCGAGCGGGTCGGCAACGCGGCGATGGAGCTCATCCTCCTCAACCTCAAGCTGCTCGGGTCGCTCGAAGCCCAGGACACGACCAAGCTCGTCCAATACTGCGAGACCGCGGCGCGTGCGTGTCACTGGACGGTGCCGATCAACTACCCGCTCATCGGACGCGACGCCTTTCGCACCGCGACCGGGGTGCATGCCGCCGCGATCATCAAGGCCGAGAGCAAGGGCGATGCGTGGCTCGCCGATCGCATCTACAGCGGCGTGCCGGCGGGAATGTTCGGTCGCAAGCAGGAGATCTGCATCGGCCACATGAGCGGCGTCTCCAACGTCACCTATTGGCTCCGTCAGCGCGGCATCGAGCCGAGCAAAGAGCTGGTCGACGCCATCATCTCGCACGCCAAGACGAACGATCACATCCTCGAGGACGAAGAGGTCATGGCGATCGTCAAGCGCGCGAATCCCGCGACCTGAAGGCGTCGATTGGCCATTCTGCTGGCGCCGCGCCACGCGGATCAGCACGGATTTCGGCCTCGACGCGCGTCGGTGTATAGTTGAGTCGTGGCGATTCTCTGCAGCGGATGCGGCACGCAGATCCCCCGTCCTCCGTTGACGATGAAGGGGCCCATCCTTTGTCCGACGTGCACGGCCAAGCGTCGCCTCGGGACCCCTGCGGCGCCGGCGCCCGAGCCGCTCGAGGACGAGAACCTGCCGACGATGGATGCGCCTCCACCCGTAGGCGTGCTCAGTCCGCCGCAGCACGCGCGCAATCATCCGGCGCTCGCCAACGCGCCGACGCGTCCGATGCCATCGTCGCGGCCGATCCCCGATCGGTCGCCGTCGCCGAGTTTCCCTCCTCCTGCGCCGGCGCCGCGCATCGAGGTTCCAGCGTCGTCACCGATGCCACCGAAGTCGGTCGTGCCTCCTTCGTCTGCGGCTCGTCCGTCGACGATTCCGCGATCGGCGCCGGCCTTTGCGCGCACGCCGCTCGGCGCGCGTCAGCCCGTCGGTGCGCCTGAGACGACGAAGAGCATTCCTCCGTCGGCGGGTCCCACCAACACCGGCCATCCTTCCAAGGCGACGCCGGTGCGCGCGAGCACCGCGCCGCCGCGTCCAGGGCCTCCGCGTTCAGAGGCGGTGACGAAATCGCAGCCGGCAGCGAGGCCGTCGGCGATTCCCCCGAAGCCGCTCGCCAGTACGCCGCCCGGGCCGCCGAGGCCGAGCGCGCATCCCGCGGGGCCGACGCCGCCGCGTCCGAATGCTCGTCCGGCGCCGAGCATGGAGCGGAGGCCGCCTACGTCGCTCGAAGACGCAGACTCCGCCGAGTTCAACTCCGTCGGCACCGGTGACTTCGAAGTGGTCGGTGGTCGCGCCGCCTCCCCTGAAGAGATCGACACGCTGGCGACAGGCGATTTCGAATCGGTCGATCCGCGTCCGCAGCCCCCGCGTCCGCGAAAATGACGATCGACTGAAATCGCATCCCAGCGTCCCCGCTTCGGCGGCTCCGCGGATTTCGCGTATCATCCTCGCGTGGCGTCGATCAACACCATCGCGCGCGAGCTGGTGCTCAAGATCGTCTATTACGGCCCCGGCCTCGGCGGGAAGACGACCTCGCTACAGTCGCTGCACGACACGTCGCCGCCCGAGCGTCGAGGCAAGCTCGTCTCGCTGGCGACTCCGGTCGATCGCACGCTCTATTTCGATTTCCTTCCGTTGCGCCTGCCGCCGCTCCGCGGGCTCTCGGTGCGACTGCAGCTCTTCACCGTGCCGGGGCAGGTCTACTTCAACGCCACTCGCCGGCTCGTGCTCTCGGGCGCCGACGGCATCGTCTTCGTCGCCGACTCGCAGCTCGAGCGCATGGACGCGAACCTCGAGTCGCTGGAGAACCTCCGCGACAACCTCGCCGAGCATGCGCGCGATCTGACGACGATTCCCCACGTTTTCTCGTGGAACAAGCGCGATCTCGAGGAGCTCGTCTCGATCGAGGAGCTCGATCGCACGCTCAACCCGCACGGCGCGCCGTCGTACGGCACCATCGCTCCGCGCGGCACCAACGTCGATCAGGTGCTCGCGAAGATCACCTCGATGGTCGTCGCGCAGCAGGAGGCGCAGATGCCGGCCCAGCGCGGGTCGATCGCGCCGGGGCTGGTCGCCCGGGATTCGCCGAGCGTCAGCGTGCACCGCGTCGAGCGCGTCGAGGAAGAGACGGTCGAGAGCAGCATCGACAAGCACGCGTTGCCGGCGCCGCTCAGCCCCGGGGAGGGCGACGCCGTCGAGACGTCGTCGTCCGCTCTCGCGCCGAGCGAAGGCACGTTCCTCGCCAATCTCGAGCGCATCGAAGCGGCGGCGTCGAAGCCGATCGTCGACGAAGAGCTCGAGAGCGTCGTCGAAAAGCCGTCGGACGAGAAGCAGGAGAATGCGCCGGAGAAGGTCCCCGAGAGCGCGGCCGAGACCAGGCGTGCGAGCGCGGCCGACTTGGCGAACTTGGCGATGCGTCCTCCGCGCGTCGACGAGGGGCCTCCTTCGGCGCAGCGGGCGAGCACCGCGCCGGCGCCGCCGCTGCCACCCGAGCCCAACGGACATGCGCACGGTGAAGAGCGCAACGGGCTCTCGTTCACCTCGCTCTTTCCTCCCACCGAGCGGCCCGTCATCGAGCAGATCGAGTCCTACATCGCGCACGGCGATCACGCGGACGCGCTCGGGATGTGCGAAGCGGCGCTGGCGCGACTCTTTGCGCCGATCGCCAACCTCGCTGGGCTCGACGATCGCGAAGGCGGTGGACCGACGCTGCCGCTGCTCGTCGGGCTCGATGGTCGTCGCTACCTGGCGTTTCGCGCGATGGCGCGTCGGGCGCGGAGAACCGGCGACGTCGGGTTGCGCGATGCACTCGAGGGATACGCGTTCGTGCTCGAGGCCAAGGTCGCGACGTCGCAATGGGAGGCGCTCCGCGGCGCTCTGGCTGCGAGCTCGGCGGCGCCGCCTCCGCGCACTACGATGTTGGACGATTCGATTCTCCCGCCGTTGCCCCGCGGCTCGATCTCGCCGCCATCCTCTGGCGACGACGCATGAGACCCTGTGAAAATTAGGCGTGGCGCGTCCGCATCAGGTCGCCGCGCCGCGCGGGTCTGAAAGCACGATTCATCGAGAAAAGAGGCCCATCGGCTTCCCGGCATCCTCCGTGCTACACCCCGCGCCGATGTCCTCGCAACCCGGTTACCTCACGCCCAAAGGGGCGGTCACGGCTCCTCCTGCTGGCACCACCGTCGCCGTCGTCGGCCTCGGTCGCGTCGGTCTCCCGCTCGCGCTCCTCTTCGCCGAGCGAGGCTTGCGCGTCTTCGGCGTCGAGCGTGACGCGCGTGTCCGCGAGCTCCTGGCCGAGCGCAAGATGCCCTTCCACGAGCCGGGGTGCGACGAGCTCCTGGCGAAGGTGAAGCTCGAGGTCTTCGCCGACGTCTCGGAGCTGATCGGACCGTCGTCACCCGACTACATCGTCATCACCGTCGGCACGCCGCTGCAGGCGCACATCGAGGTCGACCTCGGTCAGATCTCGGCGGTGACCACCAGCCTCGCCAAGTCGTTGCGGCCGGGGCAGACGATCATTCTCCGCAGCACCGTCGCTGCGCGCACGACCGAGTTCGTCGGGCGCATCCTCGAGCGCGAGACGGGCATGATCGCAGGCCGAGAATTCTCGCTCGCTTTCTGCCCCGAGCGCATCGTCGAGGGCAAGGCGTTGGTCGAGCTCGAGACGCTGCCGCAGGTCATTGGCGCCGCCGACGAGCTCTCGCGGGCCAAGGCCTCCAAGCTCTTCGCGGTCTTCCCCGTCGAGCAGCTCCAGACCACGCTCGTCGGCGGTGAGCTGATCAAGCTCTTCAACAACGTGACGCGCTACGTGTCGTTCGCGCTCGCCAACCAGTACGCGCTCATCGCCGAGAATTTCGGGGAGAGCGTGCATCCGCTGGTGGCGATGGCGAACCACAACTATCCGCGCGATCCGATCTCCAAGCCCGGCTTCGCGGCCGGCGCTTGTCTGCGCAAGGACTTCGGGATGGTCAGCGAGAACCACGCGACCACCGACATGCTCGTCGCCGCCTGGCGCGTGAACGAGTACATGCCCAATTTTCTCGCGCACACGCTGGCCGACAAGTCGCACGGGCTGCACAAGAAGACGATCGCGGTGCTCGGGTACACTTTCAAGAAGGACACCGACGATGCGCGCGACTCGCTGACGCCGAAGCTGCTGCGTTACCTCGAGCGTGAGGTGCCGAAGGAGATTCGGGTGGTCGAGCCGCACCTGCCCGATCCGATCGCCGGCGAGAAGGGCGACACCGCGCGCAACTGGGCGATCGAAGACGCGCTCCGCGGCGCCGAAGCGGTGGTCATCGCGATGAACCACAGCGCGTTCCGTGACGTACGTCGCTTCGTCGTCGGCCCCGAGGCGATCGTCGCTCCCGGCGCGTGGGTCGCCGATTTGTGGAACGTCTGTGGCACGGGCGAGATGTTCTTCTCCTCCAAGCCCGGCGTCGTCGGCGGTCCCTGAGCGAGACGTTGCGCGCGCGGCCAGCTGCCCGGCTCGCGTCGTTCGTCGTCCTCACGTTCTTCGCGACCTTCGCGATCCTCGCCCTCGCCGACTCGGCCTCTGCGGCGCCGGTCACCTTCCGTTTGCCGTGGGAGGCCGGCGAGTCGCTCGTGCTCACGCAAGACGGTGACGATCCGTGCTGCCACGATCACGTCGGCCCGGCAGCGAAGGCCTTTGATTTCGCGCGGCTCGATGCGCAGCCGTTCGCGATCGTCGCGCCGGCCGACGGCATCGTCGTCCAGCTCAAGCTCTCGTCACATCACGGGTGTCCCGAAGCCTCGTGCGTGAACGAGGCGAACTACCTCGTCATCGCCCACGACGATGGGACCTCGACGACGATGCTTCATCTCGCGAGCGCTCCAGAGTGGGTGCGATGCGGTGAGCGGGTGCGTGCGGGCGTGATCGTCGGGGTGGCTGGTGACACCGGGCTCGCGAGTGGCGTGCATCTCCACATCGAGCGTGACCGGTTGCCGAGCGGTGCGCGCGCGTGTGCCTGTGGCCTGGATGGGCTCGGATGCGCGGCCGACGAAGCGCATTTCGAGCTGTTTTTTCCGACTGCGGAGCGACCCAACCTGCCGCTGACGTTCCAGGAGTGGCCGGAGGCGATGGCCTTCGCCGGTCGGCGGGTGATCGTCGGACCTTCGCGCAACGCCGACCGTGCATTCGTCGCGGGCGACGCTGCGCCGGCGCGCTCGAAGTCGGCTGCCCGGAAGAGCTCGGGGCGCATGCGGCTCTTCGTCGCACTGACCCTCGCCGCCGGGCTCGCTGCGCTCGTCGCGTTGTTCGAGCACCGCCTCCTCGGCACGAGAGTAGGCGCGTAGGCCGACGAAGCGCCTCGGTGAGGGTGACCCGAACCGGTCTGGAGCCGGGAGACGTGCGTTGTTCGCGCCGTCGCTAGCCGCGTATCCTCCGCTGAGGTCCTCTCGGGCCTGGAGGGAAGATGTCGGCTGCGGCGGGGGTACTCCTCGAATCGGGCGTTCGGTTGCGCGACCGCTACGAGATTCGCCGCACGCTCGGTAGGGGCGGGATGGGCGTGGTCTACGAAGCCTTCGATCGCATGCGCGGCGCGCGGGTGGCGGTCAAGACCATGCGCGGCTTGAGCGCCGCAGACCTCTACCGGTTCAAGAAGGAGTTTCGCGCACTCGCCGACGTCTCTCACCCAAACCTCGCCGCGCTCTACGAGCTCGAGACCGACGGGGACCTGACGTTCTTCACGATGGAGGTCATCGAGGGGCGCGACTTCCTCGTCCACGTTACCCGACCGGGCGAGCGCGCAGTGGTCGAGGAGAGCGAGACCGCCGAGCCGACGCGACTGGAGACGCGGTGCGACCTGACTCGGCTCAGGGGGGCCCTCGCGCAGTTGGTCGATGGGGTGATTGCGCTGCATGCGAGCGGCAAGCTGCACCGCGATCTCAAGCCGACAAACGTACTGGTGACGCCCGCGGGGCGGGTCGTCATCCTCGACTTCGGACTGGTCGCGGACGTCGGAGGTGGAGGCACGCAATCGCCGGAAGACGGCATCGTCGGTACTCCCGAGTACATGTCGCCAGAGCAGGCGGCGTCGAACACGCTCACCGAAGCGAGCGACTGGTATGCGGTCGGTGTGATGCTCTACCAGGCGCTCACTGGCACGTTGCCATTCGTCGGCCTGCCCCTGAAGGTCCTCGTCGACAAGCAGCACGTCGAGCCGCCAGCTCCGCAGGAGCTGTGCGGCGGCGTGCCAGACGATCTGAACCGACTTTGCACGGAGCTCCTCCACCGAGACCGCGAACTGCGACCCGTCGGCGCGGAGATTCGCCGGCGACTCGGCGGTCTCTCGGCGCCGGATCCCGGGGCAGCGTCGCGACCACCGCGGCCCGTGTCGCCGAGCACGCGCGGTGTCTTCTTCGGACGTGAGCGGCACATGGCGGCGCTGATGTCGTCGTTCGAGACGGCGCGTTCGGGGCGCGCGGCGGTGGCCTACGTTCATGGCACCTCGGGGATGGGTAAGAGCCTGCTCGCGCATCGATTTCTCGAGATGCTCGGGCGCGATGCCGTCGTGCTCTCGGGCCGTTGTTACGAGCGCGAGACCGTGCCCTACAAGGCCCTCGACGGCATCGTCGACGCGCTCAGCGAACACCTCCGAGGCCTCGATCTGCGCGAGGTCGACGCGGTCCTTCCCGTGGAGGTCCGGGCGCTGGCGCGCCTCTTCCCCGTGCTCGACCGCGTCGCGGCGGTGGCGCGCTTTTCGCCGCGTCACCGCGAGATCGCCGATCTACAGGAGCTCCGCCGACGCGCCGCGCTGGCTCTCCGCGAGCTGCTCACGCGGCTCGCCGTGCGGCGGCCGCTGGTGCTCTGGGTCGACGATCTGCAGTGGGCGGACGTCGACAGCGCCGCGCTCATCGAGGAGCTGCTTCGACCACCGACGCCGCCGCCACTCCTTCTCATCGCGGGCTACCGTAGCGACGATGCGTCGTCGCCTTTCGTCACGGCGCTGCGGACGGTGCATGGTCCGGGCCTCCGTTCCGCCATCCGCGAGGAGATCGAGGTGGGGACGCTCGAACACGGGGAGGCGCGCGAGCTCGCCCTCGCGCTCTTGCGCGCGGAGCTCTCCTCTGACGTGCATGCCGAAGCCATCGCGACGGAGTCACGAGGCAGTCCCTTCTTCGTCGATGCGCTCGCTCAACACCTGAACGCGGCGATCGCTAGCGAGCAGGCGCCCGCCGAGACGCCACGACTCGAGGAGGTGCTCAGCGAGCGTGTGCTCGCGCTGCCGCTGGACGCCCGTCGCCTGCTCGAGGTCGTCGCGGTTGCGGGCCAGCCGCTCTCGCGCGCGGTGGCGGCGATCGCAGTCGACCTGGAGGGAGAGCGCGAAATCGCCGCGCTCGCGCTCCTACGCGCCGTGAAGCTCGTCCGGACGACGCAGACGCGCGACCATCAGCAGGTCGCGACCTATCACGATCAGATCCGCGAGACGGTCCTCCTGCGACTCGACGTCGCTTCGCGCCGGCGCATCCATCTCCGGCTCGCGGAGGCTCTCGTCGCCAGCGGCGCGGCCGATCCCGAGGCCCTCGTCGTTCACTTCGGCGAGGGCGGGGAGCAGACGAAAGCCGCCGAAGCCGCCGCACTCGCAGCTACCAAAGCGGTGGAGATGCTGGCGTTCGGCCGCGCCGTGACGTTGTGGCGTCGCGCCCTCGTGCTTCCGGGCATGCCGGTTCTAGCGCTGAGCGAGCTGCAGTCGAAGCTCGCCGAGGCGCTCACGAACGATGGACGTGATGCCGAGGCGGCCGAAATTCGACTGGAAATGGCCGCGCGAGCAGGGACGATCGACGGGCTCGAGCTGCGTCGGCGCGCGGCCGAACAGTTCCTCGTGAGCGGCCACTTCGATCGGGGGCACGCCCTGCTTCGCGCCGTGCTCGCGAGCGTGGGAGAGCGCTTTCCGAACTCGCCGCTCGCCGTCGTCTTTTGGCTGCTGGTGGCGCGGCTGCGCCTGCGCCTGCGAGGGCTCGCTTTTCGCGAAGTTCGTCCCGCCTCGCTCGACGGGATGACCCTCGTGCAGATCGACAGCCTCGGCTCCGCGGGGGCAGGTTTCGCGATGACCGACAACATTCGCGGCGCCTACTTCCAAACCAAGAACCTCTTGCTCGCGCTCGCAGCCGGCGACGTCCGACGCATCTCGCGCGCCCTCGCCCTCGAGGTCTGCTTCACGTCGGCGAGCGGATCCGCCAAGAAAGCGCGTACCCTCGCGCTCCTCGAAGCGGCCAAGCGCATCGCCGGGCGGGTCGGCGCGCCGGACTCGCTCGCGCTCGCCGATTTGGCTGATGGTTACGCGCACTACATGAACGGTGAATGGCGTGACGCGAAGGCGGCCTTCGTCTTGGCCGAAGGCCGATTCCGAGACGAGTGCATCGACGTCAACTGGCTGCTCAGCTCGACGCGCACGATGCTCTATCGGACGTTGGTCCTTCGCGGGGAGCTCGACGAGCTGGCTGGCTGCATGCCGCCAGTCCTCCGCACCGCCGTCGATCGTGGGGACGACTACGCCGTGCTGAACTTTCGCGCGATCCCGATGACGATGATTCAGCTCGCGATGGACGAGCCGGAGGCGGCCCTCGAGAACATCAGGCTGATGCAGGAGATGCTCCCCCGTGGGGTCTTCCACATTCAACACTACTACGTGCTCATGGCGGCGCTCGATCTCGACATCTACGCGGGCGAGCCCCGACGCGGACTCGAACGACTTTGCGCGACGACAGCCGCGATGAGGCGCTCGCTTCTCCTGAGGGTCGAGACCGTTCGCGTCCTGATGCTCGATCAGCGCGGGCGGTGCGCGCTTGCGGCCGCTGCTGCGACGGCCGCGGTTCCTCCTCCAGAGCCGATGGCGCTGATGGCGATCGCGAGGGCGGATGCAGCGGCAATTGGGCGGGTCGACAGCCCGTGGGCGCGTGCGCTCGCCACGACGCTCGGGGCGTGCCTCCGGGCCGCCTCCGGGGATCGTTCCGAGACCATCGCCGAGCTGGCGCACGCATGGAATGCGCTCGGCGCCGCCGACATGTTCCTTCGTGCCGCTGCGGTGCGCCGGCGTCTCGGGCAGCTCGTCGGCGGGGAGGCGGGGGCGCTGCACGTCGAGGAGGCAGAGGGCGAGATGCAGCGGCTCGGCGTGCGAAACAAGGAGGCCATGACACGCCTCTACGCGCCTGGGGTGGAGGGCTTGCTCGCAAGAACCTAGCGCTGGACGGCGGCGAATCCTGGCGCCAGCATCGAGCAATACGCCGTCGGGACCTGCACGCCCTCGCTCTGCATCTTCTCGTCGGCCGCATCGATGAGCGCACGTCCCTCGACGTTTCCGAGCGCCTCGCCTCGCCGGCGCCGTGCGGCAGCCGCCCAGAGTGCCATGTCGCTCACGTCGAGGTCTTCGATCGCGAGGGAGAGGCCGGCGAGGCATCGAGCTCGAGCTTCTCGACGTGAGTGCACTGCCGCTTCGATCAATCGAGCGAGCCCGTTGGACCAAGGCAGCCGCTCGTCGAGCATTCTCTGCGCGTCGCGGAGGGCCGAGGCGAGGAGCTCGTCCGCCTCGCCGCCGCGGGCCTCCTCGGCGGCGACTGCGGCAAGTGCCGCTCGCGCGCGCAGATGTGCGACCTGGAGGCGTACGAACTGGATGCGATGCAAATGGGCGCGGCGCATGGCTGGCCAGCGCTCGTTGATGAGCGCGTACGCCGCCAGTCCGTGTCCCCGATAGAGTGCGATGTGCACCCGGGCGATCAGCTCGTAGTACTGCTGAAGCTGCTGGTCGGGCGTGCCCCAAGCGGCCATCGCCTCGTCGAGCTCCTGCTCGGCCCGGGCCGAATCGTCGGCTGCCAGCCAGACGGCGTTGATGAGGCCGATGCGGATGTTGGTGAGGAGATAGAGATCGCCGCGCACCCGAGCCTCCTGCGTGAGCGCGGGGAGTCGTCGCGCGAGGAGGGCCATCTCGCCGAGCTGGAAGAGCGACTGCAGCGCGAACATGTCGACGCTCGCCAGCTCGTAGGTGGCTCCGGCACAATGATCTCGGAAGAGGGCTACCGCGCGATCGCAGTGTTCGAGTGACGCGCGGAAGCGGCCTTCCAGGTAGCCGCGAATTCCTTCCGCGCTGTCGACCCACGCGTAGCAATACGGGCTGTCGACCTGCCTGGCGAGCTCGCGCGCCGCGCGGAGCAGCTGCTCGGTGCGCGCTCGTGCGGGGACGCCACCGAGACCGGACGAGGTCGCCTCGAGAGCGATGCCTCGCGCAACGCGGGTCGGATCACCGATGCGTAGCGCGCGCAGTAGGTGCCTGCGCTGATAGAGCTTGGCGAGCACGGGACGGACCATCCCCAGCGTCAGGCCGACCGACCAAAGGAGGTCGACCCTCATGAGGTCCTTGCCCGTCAGCTCGGTGCCGTCCCGCACGGTGAAGCGCAGACCGCGCAGTCGGAGCCGGAGGCCGTGGAACACTAGGGAAACGAGGATCAGCAGCGACGAGGTGCGCAGCCGCGCTCCGACTGCCGTGAGGACGTCGTCGATGAGACGCATCCCCTGGCCGATGCGTCCGCTTCGCATCAGCTGCTCCGCAGCTCGGCGGCGTAGTTCGAGGGCGCTCCCCTTCGACGCATCTGATGCGGCGGCGAGATAGGCGTCGGCCGCCTCACCGCCGCGACCGGCGTTCGCGAGCGCGTCACCGAGCTTCCACTGGAGATCGCGGCGGTTCTCGGTGGAGACGCCGGGCAGAGCCAGGGCCCCACGCCAGAGCGCGGCCGCGCGCTCGAAGGCGAGCGCGTCGACGGCCTTGGCGGCTGCGATGGCGGCGAATTCTGCTGCTCGCCGCGCCTCGCCGGCCTCACCGAAGTGGACGAAGAGAGCCTCCGGGTCGGCGTGGCCCGCCGCGACGAGGGCGAGCGCCACCCGAAGGTGCAGTCGCTTACGCGCCGCCTCGTCGAGCCGAGAGACCACCGTCTCGCGAATCCGATCGTGGTACGTCTCGACGTCGTAGCGGTTGGCGGCGTGCATCGATCTCACGAGTCGACTCGCGCGCAGCACCGCGAGGGCGGTGACTTCACGCTCCCCTTCGAGCTCGGCAGCGGCGGCGGCGACCTTGCGCTCGAGGGGCTGCCCTGCGATGGCGACGATCTCGAGCAGGCGATGCGCGTCGTCCGGAAGCGTCGTCACCTGCTCGAAGAGCACGTCGTCGAGTCGCAGCGTGCCGCCGACGTCCTTGCCTTGTCCGACGTGGCGCACGAGCTCGTCGACGAACAAGGGGTTACCGCATGACTCTCTGGCGATCACCCTCGCGATTGCGCGCAAGGCCTCGCCAGTGCCGAGCTGAGCGGCGGCGAGGGCTTCGGCTTCGTCGAGCTCGAGGGGCCCGACGACGATCTCGCGCACCTCGGCTCCACCTCGATCACGGGCGCCACGCAGCTCGGCGATGATCGCCGCGGAGGCGTCTTCGCTGCGGTAGCTCAGGAGCATGAGCATGCGGGGAGGCGTCGGCGGCCTCAGCAGCTCGCGAATCAGTGCGGCGCTGTCGACGTCTCCCCATTGCAGATCGTCGATCCAGAGCACCAGAGGTCTTCGCACCGCCATGCGCGCCAGCAGCTCGCGCAAGGCGTTGGCCGCACGGCTGCGGAGCTCCTGCGGATCGGGAATGGCATACGCGAGCAAGGGCGCGCTCGCGATCGCCTCGACGCGATTGAGCACTGGGAACAGTCGCGTGAGGGCGTGGATCTCGAGCGGCAGCACGGCTTCGACGGCGTGTCGCTGCAGGCGCCGTAGGTGGCGACTGAGCGCGTCGACGATGCTGTCGAGGGCCTTGTAGGGGACAGACTCGCGCTCGTAACAACGGCCAGAGAGCACGACGGCGTCGCGCCCGAGCATCTCGAGAAATCGTCGCACGAGCAGGCTCTTGCCCATCCCAGAGCTGCCGTGCACGTGTGTGATGACGGGAGTTCCCTCGAGCGTCGCCGCGTACGCCTCGGCGAGCGCGGTCATGTGCCCCTCGCGCCCGACGAAGGTGGTGGCGAGGCTGGGCATCGTCGACGCGGGGTGGCGTGGCGTCGTCGGTCGCGCGGCCGGAAGTCCGCCCAGGCGCTCGCGGAGCCTTTCGGCTCCTGGGCGCCGCTTCGGATCGCGTTGGAGTAGCTCCATGCAGAGCGCGTCGAGGTCGTCGGGCACGCCGTCAACGAGCTCGCGGGGTCGCGGCGGATCGAAGCGCTGTTTGTCGATGATGATCTTGAGAGGCGGCCCCGTGAAAGGAACCGCACCTACCAGTGCTTCGTAGAGCATGACGCCGATGCTGTACCAGTCACTCGCCTCGCTGAGCTGGGCGACCGCAGCCTGCTCGGGCGACATGTATTCGGGCGTGCCGACGATGTTCTGATCGAGCGTCTCGAGCCCGTCCCTCGCGAGACTCGAGACGAGGCCGAAATCGAGGACGACCACCCGCGCTTCGGCGGTGACGAGGACGTTGGAGGGTTTGAGATCACGGTGGAGCTTCCTGCACGCGTGCAGCGCCGAGACCCCCTCGACGAGCTGCAGGAGCGCTGGGCGCAGACGGTTCAGCTCACAGGTGAGGACGCCCGACACGGCAGCAGGGGGCGCGCGAGGAGTGCTGGCCCGGGAAAGCTGGGAGTTCTCCGTCGAGATCGTGTCCTCGGTCGGGCTCACAGCGAGCGGCGTCCGCGAGACGAAGCGAAAGAAGTCGTGGCCCTCGACGTACTCCATGGTGAAGAACGCGCCGTCACCCTCCGATTCGAGCTCGTGCAGCGAGGCGAGGTTCCGGTGAGTCACGTCGACCAGCGCCCTGAACTCGTTCTTGAAGCGAAAGAGTCCGGCGGCGTCGAGGATGCGGATGGTCTTCAGCGCCACCCGGGCGCCGCGCACCCGATCGAACGCCTCGTAGACGACGCCCATGCCACCCTCGCCGAGCGTGCGTCGAATCTCGTAACGCTCGCGCAGTACGGCGCCTGGGTTCAGCCGGCCGACGCCGAAGGCGGGCCTGCGTTTCGCCGCGTGGCCGTCGCTCACGTCGGCCGCGTGCCGAGGGCCGGGGCCTCGCGCCGTGATGCTGCTCGTGCCAGAACCAACTCCGCCTCCGCCGCGCGATTCTAACAGAGCGCGCGTCGTGGGTCCTACCCGGGAGCTAGCGGCGCAGTAGCCACCAGAGGCCAGCCGCCGAACCGGCGAGGACCACGAGGCCGAGGATGAGCGCCACGACCTCGAACGCCACCGTCGCGCCGCGCCAATTTTTCCGGCGCTCCGGCATTGGTCCGCGGACGAGGCCGCTGCGCACGCTCGGGAACTGAGCTTCGACGACCGCCGCGGCGGAGGGAGGCGAGGGCACCTCGGAGGCGGGCGCGACGGGCGGTGGCTCGGCTGGGGGAGGAGGCTCTGCCGGCGCGACTTTTTCATCGACACCTTCGGCGCTGGCATCGAGCGCGCGCGCGAGCGGATCGTCGAGCTCGAGGATGGTCGAAGCGAGCTCGAGTCGCCCACGGTCGAACCACACGAGGGAGGCGCCGACCTCGACCGGTTTTCCGTCGAGCGTCGCCGGTACGCGGCCGTCGCGACGCGTGACCTTGGTGCGCGTGCCTTCAACCTGGATTTCGAGGCTGATCGGCGGCACCCCGCGATCGGTGAGGCGGAGCGCGCAGCGTGGATCACGGCCGACGGTGCGAGGCTGACCGACGTGGAGAGCGAGCGAGGCTCCGGCGTCGACGCCGGAGACGACGACGACCTTGACCGAGGCGGTCTCTCCGAGCTGGCGAGCGACGATCGCCATCGCCAGCTCGCGCGTCGCGTGCGGGTTGGTCGGCACCGCGGCGCCGAGACGCACCGTCAGGTGCATGCGTCCGAGGGCGAGCTCGTCACCGGTCCGAAGCTGCCGTGGAACCTGGGGCGTCAGCCTCTCGCCGTTGAGTCGCGTGCCGTTGGTCGAGCCCTCGTCGAGCACGGAATAGCCGGCGCCGCTCGCGCGAATCGACGCGTGCCGCGTGCTCACCGAGGGGTCGGGGAGGCGCAGATCGCACGACTCGCTCCGACCGAGGACGATGCGCGGCGCGTCGAAGACGAGCGGCGGAAGCTCGGCATCGGTGGGGGTGCTGGCTCCGGCGAGGCGCCGGACGACGAGGGTGACGGGCACGTGAGAGCAGATTCTTTCTCACGCCGGGGGAGGCGTCGCAACTTGGATACTTTCTTGGCCCCGTGCTTCCACGCTCGATATGGCGCGGATGAGGATATCGAGCGGTGTCGCCGATCTCCGGAAGGACCAGGGAGACCGATCATGAGTGTTCCGACCTCGTCCCAGAGTGACCGCCGCAATCCGATTCTCTCGCGCGTGCCCTTCGAGGCGCTCGTCGAGATCGCCGCGCCGCAAGGCACGTCGTTCGAAGCGGAGAGCATCGACTTGTCGGCGACCGGCATGCACCTGCGCACCGCCTACCTGCCGGAGGTCGGCACTGCGCTCACCTTCCGCTTCGAAGGCGCGAGCGAGACGCCGCCGATCCTCGCCGGTGGTCAGGTGGTTTGGGCTCACGACGGCCCCGAGGGTTGCGAGTTCGGCGTTCGCTTCGCCGAGCTCGAGGCGAAGAACGCCGCCGCCATTCGTCAGATCGTCGGCGTCTCGGTCGAACCGCCGGCGGAGGCGCCGAAGACGCTGATCGGTGTCGGCCCTGTCGATGGACCGACCTCGACGCCGCGTCTCTCGATCAAGCCTGGATCGCCGGTCCGAATTCACATCGAGGGCGTCAGCGCACCGATGCGCGCGACGCTCCGCGACGACGCCAGCAGGGGCGCGATCGTCGGCAGCGAGCTGAAGATGCTGCGCCTCGGCGCCGTCGTCGAGCTCGAGGACAAGGAGCACCGCACGCGTCGCTCGGCCCGCGTCGACGGCGTCGACTGCGAGATCGACGACGAATCGAAGATTCCGCAGCTGGTCGTGCGCCTCCGCTACGACGTCGCTGCCACCGCCGTCACTGCCGGAACTTCCGTGAACGAAGGAGCAAGCATGGGGACCGCGAAGAACGACGGGCCGGCGATCATCGCTGCTCCGCGCGAGGCGACGATGCCGCCGCCCGCGATGTCGAAGAGCGAGACGATCGGCTTCGATCGCACCGAGAAGATCGAACACGAGACCCAGGCGAGAGACGACGCGCGCGAGAGCGACGGCGAGGCGATGGGCGCGAGCTCGCAGCAGCGCATCTCGCTTCCGGTCGCCGAAGAGTCGGGCAAGCTCGACGTCGTCGCCGACGGAATGAAGAAGGTCGGCTCGGCGATGCGCGACGCGATGTCGGGCGCCGGGGCGATCGCCGCGCGCTTCGGTCTCCGCGCCAAGAACACCGTCTCTCTCCTCAAGGGGCGTGCCGGAAGTGGTCGCGGCGAGGAAGAGGTGCGACGGACGACGTCGCCCGCACCGGGAAATGCAGGTCAAAAGTCGCGCGTGCTTCGTCCCCAGGGAGCATCGCGAGATTTCCTCAACTCGATGAATGGGGAGGGGAGTGAGGAGGGCGTCATGCAAGAGATCGACACCAAGAAGTCCGCGCGTCGTAAGCAAATCGGGATCGCGATGGGAGTCGGGCTCGCGCTCGTCCTCGCCTTCTTCGCCTTCCGCAAACCCAAGAGCGCGCCGGTCGTGCAAGCGCCCGCGCCCGAGCTCGCGCCGGCACCCGCACCTGCGCCGCTCCCCGTCGCGCCGATCGACACCAACGCGGTGATGGGGAACGCAGCGCCGCTCGCTGCCGCTGCGCCGCTCGCCGGTGAGCCGACCGGCGTCGACGGTAGCGGCAAGCCCAACCCCTTCGGCACCACCACGGTGAAGAAGGGCACGCGCATGACGCTGCACCTCGATGGGCCGATCACCGAGCTGCGTGGCATCGCCACCACCAACGGCTTCGTCGTCGCCGTCCCCAACCGCAAGTCGACCGAGGCGGCCAACCCGCTCGCGGCCAAGGACGCGCGCATCGCCTCCGCCAAGGTCGCCAACGTTCCTGGCGGCGCCGAGCTGACCATCACCTTCAAGGACAACGTCCCGAGCTACGTCGTCCGCGCCAAGGGCGACGCGCTCGAGATCGTCCTCTCGAAGGACAAGGCCGTCGCGAAGAAGCCCGCCAAGAAGGCGCCGGCGAAGAAGAAGAAGTAACTCGCGAACACGAGTGAAGAGAGACGACCTCGCCCCCCGCGGCGGGGTCGTCTTCGTTTTGTCGGCGCAGGCCGGCACAGTTTCGATGGCTCGCGGCTTGCTGCTACACGAGGGCATGCTGCCTGTTCGCCCGCTCGCCCTTCGCGCCATTTTTCGCAGCCTCGTCCTCGGCTCCCTCGGCGTTCCCCTCGTCGCATGTGGAGGCCAAGTCGGCGGTGACCATGTCGGCAACGATGGTGGCAACGACACCAAGGAATCACCGAAGGACGCCGATGTCCCCGACGCCTGCGTCACCTCGCCGATCTCGAGCACGGCTGGGCCGTGCGACGTGATCGTCGAGTACTACGCCTGCGCGGTGCCGGGCGTGCACACGGGCGTCTCCATCCCCGGGGCCACCTGCACGAGCCTCTGCGGATTCGATTCGGGCTACGTCAATTGCTACGCGACCAACGCCGAAAGTGATCCGCACGTGGTCTTGCACTGCACGACCTGCGTGACGGGACGTAGACCGGCCGGCTACGTGCTCGAGGTCGGCGATGGCTCGCAGGAGCTCGGCGCCGTCTTCGCGCGCATCGCCGAGCTCGAAGCGGCGTCGATCGATGCGTTTGCCATCCTCGAGCGCGAGCTCGTGCTGCATGGCGCGCCGACTGCGCTCGTCGCTTCCGCGCGACGCTCGCGACGCGAGGAAATCCAGCACGCGCGCGCGATGCGACGGGTCGCGAAACGATTCGGCGGAAGCCCACGCATTCCGAAGGTCGCGCCACGCCCGCCGCGTGATCTCCGCGCACTCGCGCTCGACAACGCCATCGAGGGTTGCATCCGCGAAGCGTTCGGCGCGCTCGTCGCCACCCACCAGGCGATGACCGCGAAGGACGAGACGATCCGCGTCGAGATGGCTCGCATCGCCGAGGACGAGACGAGGCACGCTGCCTTCTCGCTTGCCCTCGCGGCGTGGCTCGACGGCGTCATGGACGACTCGGCGCGCGCCGAGGTCGATGCGGCGAGACGTCGCGCGCTCACCGAGCTCGAGCGCGAAGTCGATGCGCCGGTCGCGCCCGCCTTGGTCGCTCTCGCTGGTTTCCCCGATCGCGCGGCCTCGCTCCGTCTCTTCACTGGCCTGCGCGAAGCGCTGCTTGCGTCCTGAGTGTGCGTCGCGACTCGATTCGCGCCGCGCAGCTACGCACCGCCGCGCCGGTGTTAGGCTCGTCGGCAATGGCTCACCCCTGGCACGACATTCCCATCGATGAACCGGTCGAAGAGGGTTTCCCCGCGCTCATCGAGATCCCCAAGGGCTCGAAGAACAAGTACGAGCTCGACAAGAAGACCGGGCTCCTGATGCTCGATCGCGTGCTCTTCTCCGCGGTCCACTACCCGGCCAACTACGGCTTCATTCCCCGCACCTTCTGCGACGACGGTGATCCGCTCGACGTCCTCGTCCTCGGTCAAGAGCCGGTGGCGCCGCTCACCATCGTTCGCGCGCGCGCCGTCGGCGTGATGTCGATGCGCGACGAGAAGGGGCTCGACGACAAGATCATCGCCATCAGCCTCTTCGATCCGGCGGTCTCGGCTTACACGCACATCCGCGAATTGCCGCAGCACGTGCTCACCGAGCTGAAGCGCTTCTTCGAAGACTACAAGACGCTCGAAAAGAAGCAGGTCGTCGTCGAGGACTTCTCCGGCCCGTTCGAGGCGAACAAGGTCATCCGCGAAGGCATGCGCGGCTACCAGGTGATGACCCCGAGCGGTCGCATCCCGGTCGCCAAGCCGCGGAACACCGACCCGCCGAAGTAGGCGAGCGGACCGAGCCGCAGGCGAGATCCAGCGAGCGGCCAAAGTTGCGAAGCAATCTTTGGCTTCAAGTGATTCGAGCCTCTATCGTCTCCCCATCGACTTGGGGTTAGCCTTGCCCGCGATGGGTAACGCGCACCTCTTGGTGGTCGACGACGAGCCGAACATCCTGACGACGCTCTCGACCGCGCTGCGGCTCGAGGGCTACTCCGTCGACGTCGCCGGAGGGGTGCGCGTCGCCGAAGAGAAGCTGCAGAAGCGCGCCTACGACCTCTTGCTCCTCGACATCGCGCTCCCCGATGGCGACGGCATCGACATGCTGACGCGGCTGCGTGCTGCGCGAAACGAGATCCCGTGCATCGTCATGAG
This sequence comes from Deltaproteobacteria bacterium, assembly GCA_025363655.1. Taxonomy (GTDB): domain Bacteria; phylum Myxococcota_A; class Polyangia; order Polyangiales; family JADJMO01; genus JANYDK01. The sequence goes on from JANYDK010000083.1 coordinate 171,867, forward strand.
CGGTCACGGCACCATCGACACCGCGGTGAAGGCGACGCGCCTCGGAGCGCTCGATTTCCTGGAGAAACCGCTCTCCACCGATCGCCTGCTCCTCGTCCTCGACAACACCCTTCGCCTCGTCCGCGCCGAGGCCGAGGCCCGCGAGCTCAAGGCGCAGGCCGGTTGGGACGGAGAGATTCTCGGCGACTCTCCGGCGATGCTCCAGCTCCGCGAGCGCATCGCGCGTGCTGCCAAGGCGAAGGACGCCAACGTCCTCGTCACCGGTGAACGTGGCACCGGGAAAGAGCTCGTCGCGCGCGCCATCCACTTGCAGTCACCGCGCGCGAAGGGGCCGCTCGAGAAGCTCAACTGCGCGGCGGTGCCAGGCGAGCTGATCGAGAGCGAGCTCTTCGGTCACGAGGCGGGCGCGTTCACCGGCGCCACCAAGTCACGCCGCGGAAAGTTCGAGCGCGCCAACCGCGGCACGCTCTTCCTCGACGAGGTCGGCGACATGCCGATGCCGATGCAGGCGAAGCTCCTCCGCGTGCTGCAAGAGCGAGAAATCGAGCGTGTCGGTGGTGGTGACGTCATCAAGATCGACGTCCGCGTGGTCGCCGCGACGAACCGCGATTTGGTCGCCGCCACCTCGACCGGTGCGTTCCGACCCGACCTCTACGATCGCTTGCACGTCCTCCCGATCGAGATCCCGACGCTGCGTGCGCGTCGCGAAGACATCCCCAATCTCACGCGTCACTTCCTCGAGCTCACCTCGCGCGCCAACGATCGGCGCGGCATGAAGATGACCGACGACGCGCTCGACGTGCTCTCCGGGTACTCCTTCCCCGGCAACGTCCGCGAGCTGAAGAACCTCATCGAGCGGCTCGTCATCCTCAGCCCCGACGAGACCATCGACGCCGAGCAGGTGCGCAGCTTCCTTCCGCAGGCGGGCGTGCCGGCGGCGGGCGGGCTCTTCCGCGCGACGGTGCCCTTCCGCGTCCTCGTCGAGGAGGCCGAGCGCACCATTCTCCAAGAAGCATTGAAACATTATGGAAATCAGATGGCCGCCACCGCGCGCGGTCTCGATCTCGAGCGAAGCCACCTCTACAAGAAGTTCCGCGCGCTCGGGCTTCGCGAGAAGCCCAAGGATGGCGAAGACGAGCCGCTCGAGTCGTCGTAGGCGAGAGCGAGAGGCGTCACGGAGCAACGGAGCAACGGAGCGTACTCAGGTGCGACGAAGGGTGCGGTCGTGCCAGAGGAGCATTTCGATGGCGCCGGGGCCCTTGTTCCAGATGTAGTCGTGGGGGCCTGGATAAATCGCGAATTCGTGGGCGATTTTTCGTTCGGTCAGCTTCTGATCGAAGACGACGAGTGCGTCCTTGTAGACGTCTTGTTCGGAGGTCGTCACGCGTAGGGGGCGGCCCTTGAGCGAGCGTTGTGCCTCGGCGGCGATGCGATCGGCCTGCGGTGCATCGAAGACTGCGGGCTGGAGTGAGCCGATGGCGCCGAAGGTCTCGGGGCGCATGAGACCCATCGTCAGCGCACTGATGCCTCCGAGCGAGACGCCATCGATGCCGGTGGCCGCGGTGGTGGGGATGACCGGCAGCTCTTTGCGTGCGCGAGGAATCACTTTGTCGGCGAGGAAGCGCGCGTAGTCGTCGAAGGAGACCTCGGCGCTGATCTGTCGCGGTACGAAGGGGCAGACGATGACCAGGCCGCGAAACGGGTTCTTCTCGAGGCTGGCGTTGACCTCGGCGAGGTGCTCGGGCGTGACCAAGTCGTGGAAGTCGGCGTCGTCGAGCGGCGGCGAGTGGAGCGCGGAGTAGGCCTTGTCGAGCTCGTAGGCCTTGAGCCATCCGTAGATGCCGGTGATGGGATCGACCGTCTCGCCCATGCCGTGGAGGGCGATGAGGAGCGGGATCTTCTCTTCGCCCTTCGGCAGCGGATCGGGCACCAACGCCGCGCACTTGCGTGCCCAGGTGTGATCGAACGGAATCGACAAATCAGGCGGAAAATCCCACTCGATGACGCGTAGCCCGGCCGACGAGTGCACGGGAGGAGCCGCCGAGACCGAGGCGACGGGAGGCGAGGCGACGCTGGCGGTGGTCGCCGGCTTCTTCGGCGTCGGCGGTACGTCGTCGTCGAAGCCGCGCTTGCACGCGGTCGTCATCAGGGCGAGCGCGCCGAGCATCTCGCGACGGGTGACGGACGGGCGCCTCATCAATCTCCGTCATCAGTCTTCCACATCACGACGCGCGTGGCCCACTCTCGAGTGTGATCAAGCGCGTGCTGCGGCGACGATGTGTCGAGAAATGTGAAGCGCGAAGGCGTAGATGGAAATTTGCGGGGGGCCGCCGAGGCTGCTGGGGAAGAGCGAGCCATCGGCGACGAACAGTCCTCGAAGATGATGATGCTCGCCGGTCGACTTCACGACCGAGGTGAAGGGATCTTCACCCATGCGTAGCGTGCCCATCGGGTGCACGGCGGTGAGAGGCATCCCGTGTGGGCGAACGACGTCTTCGTCGATGCGGCCGAGCTCGGCGCGGGTGCGCACGATGCGCGGCGGCACCCCCGGCACCGCGACCTCGGTGGCGCCGGCCGCGAGGAGCAGCTCTGCCGCCGCGCGCACACCCTTGAGCATCTGCGCGCGATCGCCCGGCGTCATCTCGTAGCGAAGCACCGGACGACCGGCATCGCCGATCGACACCACGCCTTCGGTCTCGTCGTGCACCACCGCGGTGAGCGCGACGAGGTGGCGATACCTCCGCATCGCGCCCATGTGGGCCGCGCCGAAGCCCGGCGTCATCGTCGCCGCGCCGATCGGATGGGCAAATGCAGTGGTGATCCAGACGCGGCGATCGGACCCTTCGGCGAAGTCGAGGTGCTCGGTGCACTCGTAGCTCTGCGGAATGCCGCGCCAGCCGTCGATGTTCCGATCGTCGAAATAACCAGCGATCGCCGCGCCGGGGTGGATGTGAAGCTTCTGCCCGAGTTGGTAGTGCGGATCGTGGATGCCGCTCTGCAACGCGAGAAGGGCGCTCCCGACGGCGCTGGCGGCGAGCACGACCACGCGCGCGCGAATCTTCACCGAGCGTCCGTTCGCTGCGCGCGCCTCGATGCCGCTGACGCGGATGCCGTCATGGAGAACCCGCAGCGCACGCACGTCGCAATAGATGCGTGCCCCGGCCGAGAGGGCTACCGGAAGCACGCTTTTTCGTGCGTTGTTCTTCCCGTTGTAGGCGCAGCCGAGCTCGCAGAAGCCGCTGCGCGCGCAGCCATCGCGGTTGTGCGAGAGGTTGCCGCCACGCCAGCCGAGCGTTTTCACGCCGCGGCGGAGCGCGTCGTTGTTGGCGTTGATGTCGTCGTCGTCGATGCGCGTGACGTGGAGATCGCGTTCGATGGCGGCGAAGCTCGGCTCCATCTCGGCGACCGAGCATCCGAGCACGGCGTGCTTCTGCGCCCATCGGTCGAGAATCTCGGTCGGTGTCCGCTTGCAGAGGTTGGTGTTGTGCACCGTCGAGCCGCCGACGCCGCGCCCTTGGAGGACGGTGATCGCGAGATCTTCCGTCATCCGTCCGCCCCCTTCGGCGAAGAGCTCGGGGAGCATGTGATCTTCGCGTTGATCGAAATCTTCGGGGAGGTGATCGCTCCCTTCTTCGAGGGCGACGACGTTGCATCCAGCGCGCGCGAGCTCACGCAGCGCGATCGAGCCGCCGGCGCCGGTGCCGATCACCACCGCGTCGACGTCGAGCACCAGATCGCTCTCGAGATCCTTGCCGGAGAGGACGCCCGGCGTGCGCGGAGTCTTCAAGAACCACCCTGTTTTTCAGGTGATTTCACCACCGGCAGATGACGCTTCTCGGTCCACCCGTCGAGCGGCCGGTTCACCAAGGGTCCGTCGTAGCCGAGCACGCCCCAGGTGCGCGGGTCGCGGTAGTAGCCCATCATCACCATCGACTTGAGTCCGTGGAAGCAGCCGCGCAGCATCCCGAGGCGCGAGCTCTCGAGGCTCCCGAGGACGTGATCTTGTGCGGCGGCGTCGAGCGCGGTGAATCGATGAAGGTGTCCGCAGGCAAGCGGCCAGCCGTGTTCGAGAAATCCGAAGAGCGAGGAGGCGTCTTTCTGGATCGGCTCGGAGGCGGCTGCGAGAAACGCGTCGATGAACTCGCCGACCTGCACTTCGCGCGGGGTCGGCGGCGCGCCCGGCGCATCGTAGGGGACGTCGGCGAGGCAGATGCGCGCCGCGGCGGCGTCGACGACGACGAGCTGCCAAGGCCGAAGAAAACGCAACTTCGCCACGCGCGCTGGGTCGACTTCGTACCCAGTGGTGCGAATCGTGGCGATGGCACCGGCGACGGAGGCGAGACCGCCGAGACCGAGGGCGCGAAGGACGCGACGGCGACCTGGATCGGGCGCGCCATTCGTTGCGGGGCTACGGGGAGGGGGGACGGACATGGCAGGACGAGACGGACGAGGAGTTGGCCGCACGGTGTCCTGTCTACGTACGATCGACAAGCGAGAAAGCCGCGCTTCGGCCTCCGCACGCACCATGTCCTCCCCCTCGACGCGAATCACTGCTCATCGGCCTGGCGAACGACGCCTGACGGTGGTCCGAGCCCTCCTCGGCGGAGGCGCCAGTGCGGCCCTCTTGCCTTGGATCATCGGTCCTCTCGGTGGTGACTCCGGGACGTGCCTGCGGCTCGGCGCCCTCTTCGGTCTCGCGGCCCTCGCCACCGAGATCCCGGCCGCTCGTTTCGGCGATCGACTGGGGCGGGCGCGGCCGTTCCTCGTCCTCGCGGCGATGGCGCAGACGATTGGTCTCCTCGCCATCGCGCGCGCGGCCTCGCTCCCGTGGGTCGCGTTCGGCGTCGTACTCACGGGCGTCGGTGCAGGTCTCGCGACCGGCGCCGAAGCACGCGCGAGCTTGGCGATCGGGCGTGATGCGCGTCGCGTCGCACGTATCGAGATCGCCGCGCTCCTCTACAAGGGCACGCTCGCCTGCGTCCTCGCGGGGCTCGCGATCGTGCTTCATGTGGGCGTCTCTGGCGCGATGATCCTCGCCGCGGCGGGAACGATGCTCGCAGGTTGTCTCGCCTCGACGTTGCGGGTCGCCGATCGCGTGCACCGCGCGCCCTCGGGCAGGCGCACCGAGCTTCGCGCGGGCGATCGTCGTTCGCTGCTCTCCGCGGGAACGATCGGTCTCGTCGGCGCCATCTGCGCGCTCGGAATCGCTGCGCGCGGCACCGACACCATCGACGCTTACGCGCTCGTCGGAGACGACGCTGCGCGCGCCTCCCTCGCCGCCGCAGGGATGCTCGCGTGCGCGGGTGTGCTCGCGGCCAAGGGCGTGATGGCGCGCATCCTCTCCGCTGCCTTCACCCACGCGCGTCTTCTTCGCATCGCCATCGGCGCGACGCTCGCCGCCGCCCCGCTGCTGGTGGCCTCGCACCTCTCGCCGAACGCTCTCTTCGTCATCCTCCCTCTCGCCTGCGGTACCGCAGCAGCAGCAGCGGCGGCGGCGCGCGGAGTCCTTCTCTCGCGCGCGGGAGCCAGTCGAGCGGGCTTCGTCTCCGCGATCGAGAGCACGCTCCGACGCGTCGGCCTCGGCGTCTTCGCGCTCGCCATCGGCAACAGCGGGCAAGCGTATTTCTGCGTCGGCGTGATCGCGTTGATCGGCGCCGCCTTCGCGATGATCCCGCGCCTCGTCCCCCTCGGTCGACGTCTCCGCGGCGAGACCGAGTCGCCGATCAGCTCACGGCTCTAAGACCTCGCGTCGCCATCTTTTTCGCGACGACGCACGAGGCGCGCAGCGAGGGAGAGCGCCGCTTCCATCCCGCGCACGTCGGCGGTGCCTTTTCCCGCCAAATCATAGGCCGTTCCGTGATCGACGCTGGTGCGCACGATCGGCAAGCCGAGGGTGACGTTGACCGCGTCTCCGAAGGCGACGAGCTTCGAGGGGATGGTCGCCTGATCGTGGTACATCGCGACGCACGCCGCGTAGGCGCCCTCGTGCACGCACCTCCGAATGGCCGACTCGGCGGGCAACGGACCGACGAGCCCGCGCATACGACCTTCGGCGAGCAGCCTCGCGCGCGCCTGCTCGATGCCGGGCGCCTCGACGCGCGTCTCTTCGTCACCGAGCAAGCCACCCTCGCCGGCATGCGGATTGAGCGCGAGGATGGCGACGGCCTTGTCCGGCGCGAGCTCGAGATCGTCGACCAGCCGTGCGGTCCAATACGCGGCGCGAGCCACGTCGGCAGGCCCGAGCACCTTCGCGACTTCGCCGAGTGGGAGGTGCGTCGTTGCCAAGGTGATGACGAGCTTCTCGGCGACGAACGCCATCACCGTGTCGCACGGTTTTCCTTCCTCGCCGGACGCACCGAGACGCGCACCGAGATGCTCGGTGTGCCCGCGAAAGGCGCGCGCCGCGGCCGAGCTCGGTGAAGCGGAGGCGACCGCCGCCTTGGAGGCAGGACCGGTCACCAACGCATCGGCGATACCCGCGATCACCGCGTCGGTCGCGGCGTCGATCCACGCCAGTTGCGCAGCGCCGCCACGCGGGGAAAATCGGCCAGGAACACGATCACTCTCTTCGAGTCGCGTGGCTCCTTCGAAGACCGCGATGCGATCGCTCGGGAGGCGATGGGCTTCTTCCGGCGTCGCGACGACGACGATGCGTCCCGCGTCGACGCCGACGGAACCCGCGCGCGCACGAAGCAACGTCGCGTCACCGAACAGAAGAATGCGCCCGAGCTCTGCCGAACGCGCGCTCGTCGCCGCGAGCGCGATCTCCGGACCGATGCCTCCAGGGCAGCCGAGCGAAACCGCCAGCGTCAGCGGCCGCGTCACGACGACGGATCCTTGTTCTCGGCCTTCTTCTCGCCCTTGTCCTTGCGCGGCTTCGTCTCCGGCAACGTCGGCAAGATCTCTCTCGCGCGCTCCAGCAGCAGGGCCGCGTCGTTCTTCCCCGGCTCCTCGATCACCTCTTCCATCAGGCGTTCGAGCAACATCCCGAGGCGCGGCCCTGGCGTCATCGCCAGCCTCGACATCAGGTCGGTGCCGCCGATCGCGAGGTCGCGCACCGACAGCGCCTCGCCCCGGGCGAGGATCGCCGAGACCCGCGCGCGCAGCTCATTTTGCGCGGTCAAATCCGCCTCTTTGTCGACGTCCTTGCCGCGGATGTCGGCCTCGTTGAGCGCGTACATGTCGTCGAGCCGATCGCGTCCGATGCGCTGCACCCACCGTCGCACCGCCGCGTCGCTCCAGCTCGGCTCGTAGCAGACGAGGTGATGCCGCACGAGGTGAGCGATGCGCGTGCGCTCGTCGTTGGAGAAGCGAAGTCGCGCCAGCATCGGCTCGACCATCTCGGCGCCGACGCGCTCGTGGTCGTAGAAGGTCCAGTCGTTGGTCTTCTCGCTGAACGCGCGCGTCTTCGGCTTGCCGACGTCGTGGAGGAGCGCCGAGAGCCTGAGCATGACGTCGCCTCGCGCGGCATCGACGCAGGCCATCGCGTGACCCCAGACGTCGTAGCGATGCCACTTGTTCTGTTCGCAACCATGCTGCGGCAAGAGCTCGGGTGCCGACACCTCGAGGAGCCCGTGCTCGCGCATCACCTCGAACGCGCGCGAAGGACGCGGTGCTGCGAGTGCTTTCACCCACTCGTCGCGCACGCGCTCGGCCGACACCTTGCGATAGGTCGCGAGGGCTGGACGAATCGCCGCTGCGGTGCTCGGATCGAGCTCGAATTCCAGCGAAGCGACGAAGCGCGCCGCCCGGAGCGCGCGGAGCCCGTCTTCGGAGAAGCGCTCCTCGGCCTTGCCGACCGCCCGCAGCAGGCGACGACGCAGGTCACCGCGTCCATCGAACGGATCGATCAGCTGCTGATCGTCCGGCGCCGTCGGATCGAGCGCGATCGCGTTGACCGTGAAATCGCGGCGCGCGAGATCGGCGACGATGTCGTCGACGAAGATCACCGCGTCGGGCCTGCGACCATCGCTGTAGGTCGTCTCGCCGCGCAACGTCGTCACTTCGTAGGCGCCGCCGCCGTCGGCCTCCGGCATGTGCACGGTGACCGTGCCGTGCTCGATGCCGGTGGGGATGACCCGTCGAAAGCTCTTCTTCACCTCATCGGGATGAGCGCTGGTCGCGACGTCCCAATCTTTGACGACGCCTCCACGAAGCAAATCACGCACGCAGCCGCCGACGATCCATGCGCGAAAACCGCGCTCGCGGAGCCGAGCGATGAGCGCGACCACCGGCCGCGGGACGAGCGAGACGTCGACGTCGGACACCGGCTCAGGCGATGTTGAAGACGGGACCACCGGGCGTGCGCCGCGTGGCCTCGAGCAGGTCGCTGCCGCGCGTGTGTTCGGCGCTCGCTTCGACGACGACGGCGCCCGCTTCGACGCCCGCCGGCATCTGCGAGCGCATCTGCGTCAGCACCTGCTCGACGAGCGGCCGCGCGATCTCTGCCGTCTGTCCGACGAGCGCGACCGCGAAGCTACCGATGCCAGTGAGCCCGGCCGTCGTCGCGGTGAGCGAGAGAAGCAGCATGTCGAAGAGATCGACGGCAGCCTTCGACGCGCGCCGCAGCGCCTGCATCTCTTGAATCGTCAGACGACCCTGCCCGTCGCGGGCCGGCGTGCGCAGGTAGAACCACGCCAGCGTCAGCGGGTAGCCGGCCCAGCGCGCGAAGGCGAGATCACCGTCGAGCGTCGCGCGGAAGGCCTCTTCGTGGAGCAGGCCGGTGAGCCCGTCGCGGAAGCGGAGGAACTGCAGCGCCTTCTCGTGGAGTGCGGAGGCCTCACGGAAGCTCACCAGCTTGATGCGGAGCTCGCCGACCATCGCCTCGTTGCCATGGAGCAGCGTCACCTGCGCTTGGCGCTCGTAGGCACCTTCGCCGTAGACGCCATTGGTCGACGGGCGCGGCTCTTTCGCGTCCTCGACGTTCCAGCATCCGTTGGTTTGGAAGGCGAGGATGGCGTGGATGGCGCTGATGGTCGCCTCGGGCACCACCAAGTCGACCTGCTGCTTCGTCCCCGGCACGCTCGGCGCGCGACCGAGCACCATGCGCGTACGGTCGAGCGGCAAAACTCGGCCGATCAGCTCACGCGCGTTCGATGCATAGGTAATCAATAGACCTTGCGCGTCGGTGCGGAACGGCGTCGAGCTTCCGCGATAGGGCGGGTTGGCGCCCGGATCGATGCGCTCGCGGGCGACCTGCAGCGGGTTGGTCGCGACGGTGTTGGGGTTGAAGAACCGAAGGTGGCGACCTTGCGGGCGACGCACCGGATCCTTCGACTGCAAGCGGAAGATTTGCTTGAGCTCGTCGGTCGCGAGACCGGGCGGGATGCCGAACGGGAGCTGCTTCTCGATCGGGTGGCTCGGCGGATGATGTCCCGGCTCGGGCACCTTCGCCGAGAGCATTTCCCAGATCGTCATGCCGAGCGCGTAGAGGTCGTCTTCGACGCTGGCGCCGCCTTTGTCGAGGCGCTCGGGGGACATGTAATTGGGCGTGCCGCCGTCGGCGCCCTTCTTCTCACCACGCAACGTGGCGACGGTGCGGGCGCGTTCTTTGGCGAAGCCGAAGTCCACGATGAAGCCGTTGCCGGTGGCCCGATCGACCATCACGTTGCCGGGCTTCAGGTCGCCGTGGACGATGCCCGCCTGGTGAACGGCAGCAAGACCGGCCGCGACGTCACGCGCGATGCGGCGCCACTCGTCGGCGCTGACGCCGCCCATACGCTTCTTCTCGCGGATCCATTGGTGCAGCGTCACGCCGTCGACGAAGGCCATCGTGACGATGGGGCCGTGCGGCGATTGGTGCAGGTCGTGGACGCGGGCGATGTTCGGGTGGTTGACCGCGCGCGCGAGCTCGACCTCCTTGCGGAGGGCCTCGTCGTCACCCGGCAATCGCGTATCGCGACGCACGACTTTGACGGCGACGGCGCTGGCGCCGAAGTTTCGGTCCCGAGCGAGGAAGACCTCACCCATGCCGCCACGTCCGAGGGAGCGGACGATCTCGAAGCGTTCGACGAGGGTCGTCCCCTCGCGAATCTCCGGCTCCTTCTCTTTGAACATACCCATGACTCGGATTCGGTCAGTGCACTCGGCGCAGGAGGGGATGTGAGCTTTGAGCTGAGGGTCTTCGCGCGGGTCCTTGCCGTCGAGCAGGAGCTCGACGACCCGTTCGCAGCGGGGGCCGCGTGTCACTCGGGACAGCGTCTCCTACCAGAGGTCGGAAGACAACCCCCCGAGGGCCGATCGACAGGTCGGGGGACGATTCGGTCGGGCGCGGGAGCGCGAGGGGCGAATTTGTCCAGCGAGATGCCAGGGAAATGGATGTCGGACATGGTGCGCGGGGGGGCCTCGGCTTCCACGGACAGGGACCTTCGTCGTCGTGCCGAAGCGATTGCGCTTAACCCATCCCAGTGGATCGACCCCGCGAAATCTGGCATTGCCCGCTCCACCCTCCTCCGAAACGCCGGCCCGTGATGCGGCTCCACGAGGTGAACGAGAGGCACAAAAACAGCGACGGGACGCCGCCCGAAGACCGCGTCCCGCCACATCACGTCACCGATACGACTACGGGCAGCTCGGACCCGCATCAGCACCCGCATCCGGGTTCACCGGCGGGGGCTTGATGTCGCAAATGCTCCGCGGCTCGAGGGTCCACGTGCAGAAATCGAGGTAGCTCTGGCCAGTGATCTCCGTGAACGACTGACCCACGGCGACGACCGGGGCGGTGGCCGCGCCGCGGTAGTAGATTTTGTCGCCAACCGCGAGACCCGACGGATCGAGCGCGAAGGCGCCGAACGACGTGTCACCCGGAGCCGTCGCGGTCTTGGCTTTTACGGCCGTGACCTTGACGAGGCCGCCCGAGTACTTGAGCTGATCGGGGCCGGTGCCCTTGATGTCGTCGGGGGTGACGGCGAGCGGCGCGGGCGCGGTGCCGTCGCCCGTCTTCGTGTACGCACAGAGCTTGGCGAGCTGCGGTGCCTTGGCCGGGTTGGGGACGGCCGTGGGAGGCGTCGCGCCGCCGCAGGTCGCCGCGGTCGGGCCGAACTCGTCGTAGAGGCCCTTGAGCTCGAGGGTGTCGCCCGCCTTCACGTCCTTGGGGATGAGGTCGCCGTCGTGGCACGACGTCGCGCCGCTGTCGCCCGCGGTGGCGTCGACGCCCTGCGAGACGACGAGGATGCCCGAGTACGCAACGAACGTGGCGTTCGCATCGGCGACGAAGACGCCGTAGAGGCACGTGCCGGTCTTCGCCGACTTCGAGACGAGGAACTTGCCGGAGGTGGCGATGACGCCGGTGAGGTGGATGCCATCACCCTTGGTGGCCTTCTTCGGCGAACCCGGATCGTTGAACTCGGCGAGCTTGCCGTCCTTCAGCGTGGTCGCACACGTCGGGGGCAGGTCGGGGCCCGACGTATCCGCGGTCGTGCCGGTGTCGCCGCCGTCGCTCGGCGGGGGAACGTTCGTGTCGGTGCCCGGGGGCGTGTCGCCCGGCGGCGTGTTGGTGTCGGCCTTCGAGCCGGTGTCGTTGACGGTGACCGTTCCACCGCTGTCGCTGCTTCCGCACGCGACCACGCCGACGACTGCACTCGCCACCACCGCACCCAACAGACCGATCGCATACGCGCGCTTCATGGGAGACTCCTTAGGCTACTTATGGATCCGGCGAGCCGGACCACAGAAGGGGAGGATGTGTGCCAGAAAAACCGGCGACGTGCCAGCGTTCGCCTGCGTCATTCGAGGAAATTCGCGCAAACGATCGTGCGGCGTCGTTCGGGCGTGAAAATTATGGGGCGCAGCGCAGCACGAGGAGCTCGAGACCGCGGCCGGCGAGGCGCGAGGTGAGGAAGCGGTCAGCCGTGGCGGCGATGACGTGACGATCGTCGAGCGCCGGTTCGCGGGTCGCGCGAACATCTCCGAACACCCCGACGAGGCGACCGCCGTCTTGGCCGTCGAGGTAGAGGACGACGACGCCGCTCTCCGAGGCCGACACGAACGGCATGCCTGGCGCGACGTCGCTCGCGGCGATCGTGACGGTGGTGGGCTCGCCGATCGTGAACGCAGCATCGACGGGTGCACGCGAAGCGACGAGCGCGCCGCCGTCGCCATCGGTCGGTCTCGCATCGTCGCGCACGACGACGACGAGACCGGCGCCCGTCCACACCGCTGCCATCGTTTGCGCGTGCCCGTCTTTCGAGGTGAGCGCGCGTGGCGGACCGAGCGCTCGGCCCGTCTTTGGATCGATGATCACGACCTCGACCCAACGATGGGCTTCGACTTGCGAAGGCTCACCAGCATCGGCCTCCCCGAGCTGCGCAGCGAGCGCGGCCTCGGATTCAGGACGTTCGGCGAGCCAGAAGAGCGCAGCCTTCCCGTTCGGACCCGCGACCAAGAGGGGGAACGACGCGTCGCTCGTCGAGGGTGAGAGCACGTCGGGGGGTGCGGCTTCCGGAGGCGGAGGCGGGCTCGCGCTGGTGCTCGTGCTCGTGCTTGGTGCTGCACTCGGCGCAGGAATCGGCGCGGGCACGAGCGGGACGCTCATGCCGCTGCTCACGCGGACGAGCCGCACGCGTCCGATCGATCCGGCGGCATCGGCGTCGTCCCACGAGACCACCGGCGCGGCTCCGAACGAGAGCATGGTCGAGTCTTCGGATTCGTCGAGACCTTGCGGGACGAGGCCGATGCGGCTGAGCGCGGCGCCGTTCAGCTCGGCGACGTCGAGCGTGCGCTTGCTTCCTTCCTCGACGAGGAGCGTGGCGACGAAGGTCTTGCCACCGCTCGTGGCGACGAACGGCGCGCGCGCGACGCCTTTTTCGGGCGGCGGCGTGGTGACGAGCGTGCGCAAGGCTGCGCCCGAAGCGTCGAGGTGGAGGACGACGGTGCTGCCGGTGAGACCAGGGGCACGCGCGCCGACGAAGAAGCCTTCGGCATCGGCGCTTGCCCCGCCGATCTCTGCTGCGAAAGGGACCGGCGACTCGTCCTTCGCGACGATGGTTTGCGCGTCGATGCCGAAGCGGGCGGGCGCGCCGAGCGCAGTGCATCTGGTCGCAGTGCTGCCGGCGGCGCTCGCGCTCGTCGACGCGGAGCCGGTCGCCGAGCTCGTGCTACCTCCGCCGCAGCGACTGCACGAGGCGAGCGTGGGCACACCGAAGACGGCCGCGAGCACCCACACGTCGATCCCACGCACGCGCACGCTCTCCGCTACCACGAGTCGCGCGGGCCGAGAAATCAGCCGCGGCTTTCGCCGGTGGGAAGAAAAGTCGCGTCACCTGGGTTGCACTCGACGAAGGCAGGACCTCATGAAGATCGAAAAAAATACAGTGGTTCGCGTCGTCGGTGTCATGTCGCTCGGCGCGGTGATGATGTTGTCGATGGCCTGCAAGAACGGCGGCTCCGGCTCCGCGTCGCTCCCGGCGATGTCCCTCGCCTCGACCATCGATCAAGGCGCAGTCAGCGACGAATCGAGCGGCATTCAGACGTTGCGCATGATGTCGCCGGCCGCAGAAGAGGGCATCCCGCTCAGCGCCCTCATCGACGGCGTGAAGAAGGGCCTCGGCGTGAAGGGCCCCGCGTGCGTTCCCGGTGAAGGTCGCTCGTGTCTCGACGCTGCACCTGCGTCTGGCGCTGCACCGGCAGCCAAGGCTCCGCACCGCGACGTTCACAGCGCGCAGGGGTCCGACAAATCGGGCACGGCTGGGCGCGCGAAGTAAGAGCGAGCGAATCGAGCGAAGTTACGGACAGCCCGTCGCCGACACCGCGTTGCTCCCGATGTGGATGGGCTCCGGCGTGTCGGCGCGGGTCACCGTTCCCGAAATCGTCAGCGGGCCAGCGCAGAGATCGGTGATCTCTTGCGTGGTCAGTTGATCGATTCCGATCGTGAAGCTCGCGGTGATTTTGCTCGAAGGTGCGAGCTCTGCAGGAAGCACGAACGTCGTCGACGGCGAGATCTTCGCCCGCGCGAGCACGTTGAGGTTCTTGGCGTCGAAGATGCGCAGGCTGACCGCGTCGACTTTCACCGAGCCGCTCGCGTAGTGACCCATGTCGAAGACGACGTCGACCGAGCCCTCGAGCTTGAAGCCGACGGGGCTCACCGATTTTTTCAGCGCCGGATTCTGCGCGTAGACCGCCAGCGTCGCGTCGTCCTTGGTTCCACAAGAGACGAGCGACGGCGCGAGCGCGGCCGAAATGACGAGCAGAGCGACGCGAGCACGAGTCATCGTGCCCATCGTAGCGAGCAAATTACTTTTTGCGAACGGCGAGGCGCTGCGTGAGTTTGGCGAGGAGCGGCTCTTTGCGGACTTCGCGCACGACCTCGGCGTCGTCGACGTCGCGAAGGGAGAGCGCTTCTTCGACGGCGGCGTAGAGCCAGGCCGAATCGTCGGCGTCGGCGACGCAGTCTTTCGCCTTCTTGCCACGCCACTCGCTCATCCCGACCTTGCGCCACGCATCGGCGAGGGGCGCCCAGAGATCGCCGAGCATCGCGGAGAGGAGCGCGATTTCGTTCTCGAGCCCTTCCCAGGTCTCGGGCGCCGTCGCCGCGTATTTCTTCGCCTGCTCTGGTGCCGTGCGACGGACCTCGTCGAGGGCGCAGCGGATGGCGATGGCATCGTCGGCGAGGCCGAGCGCGCCTTCTTTGGCGGGGATCAGGTTCGCCGGGTTGAGGTTGTAGAAAATCGCTCCGGCGGCGAGCTGGCGCAGCTCGTCGGAGAGGTCGCCGTCGTCGACGATCGAGAAAAGCGCCTTCAGATCGGCGGGGATGGTCAAGACCCGCGCGCGCAGGATCTTGGTGCCGGCGTCTACGTCAGCCATTTCGTGACGAGCGTACACGAGGTGGCACGGGGCCAAGCGAAAAACGCACACCGCCGACGCGCCTCGCAAGCCGCGACCGACAAAACGAACGAGAGCCGGAGGTCGTCCGGCTCTCGCACGTCACGTAGCGGCCCTCTTGGTCAGGGAACCGGAGCGCTCTTCACGTTGTGTTTGGCGGCATTTTCGCAGCCGAGCACGACGCCCGTGGGACCGTCCTTGGTCTTGACGATCTTGAACTCGACGCGGCGATTCTTCTCCCATGCCGTCTCGTTGTGCTGATCGTCGGCCGGGCAGTATTCGCCGAAGCCCTTCGCGCGGAGTCGAGATTTCTCCACCTTGCGCTCGACGAGTGCCTTCATGACCGAGTTCACGCGCTCTTGCGTGAGGCTCAGGTTGTAGGCGTCGTCGCCACGTTCGTCGGCGTGTCCTTGCACTTCGACGAGCGTGAACTCCGGGTGCGCGACCAGCGTCGCAGCCACCTGCTCGACGATGGGCATCGACTTGTCTTTGATGGTTGCCTTGTTGTAGTCGAACTCGATCTTGTCGAGGATGACGAGCGTGTTGCCCTCGATGATGACCTTGCCCTTGTCGGGGCAGCCGTCCTCGTCCTCGAACCCGTTGAAGGTCTCGGGGTCGTTCGGGCACTTGTCGTCCTTGTCGAGGATGCCGTCCTTGTCGTTGTCCGGATCGGGGCAGCCGTCTTCGTCCTGGAAGCCGTCTTTGTCTTCCGGATCGTTCGGGCACTGATCATCCTTGTCGAGGATGCCGTCCTTGTCGTTGTCCGGATCGGGGCAGCCGTCGGTGTCCTCGAACCCGTCCTTGTCCTCCGGGTCGTCGGGGCACTTGTCTTTGCTGTCCTTGATGCCGTCGTGATCGCGGTCACCGTCGACGCCGTCGGGGCAGCCGTCTTCGTCGGCGATGCCGTTCTTCGTCTCGGGATCGTTCGGGCAGGCGTCGTTCTTGTCGAGGATGCCGTCCTGATCGTTGTCCGGATCGGGGCAGCCATCTTCGTCTTGGAAGCCGTCCTTGTCCTCGGGATCGTCCGGGCACTTGTCGACGTCGTCCTTGATGCCGTCGCCGTCGCGATCGCCGATCGAGGGCTCGAAGATGAAGCCGAGGAAGCCGCGCTCGTCGGCCGCTTGGTAGCCCTTGAGGTACCCGACGCCGCCGCCCATGAAGAGGTAGCTGTTGCGCTCGACGAAGATCTTGATGCCGCCGACGCCCTCTGCCGAGAGACCGGCGCTGCCGCCGGCGTCGTTCTTCAGGAGGTAGCTGCCGTAGGTCTCGCCGACGAGATCGAGGGTGTCGGTGACGCGATAGCTGATGCCGACGCCGAAACGGCCCAAATTGCCGTGTTGCAGGGCCTTGCCCGGATCGCCTGCCTTGAGGTCGTCGATTTTGGAGCCGCCGCTGCCCATGAACGAGGCGCCGACGTTGAGGCCGATGCGGAGGCGCTGCTCACCGCCGAAGCGCTTCTCGAGGGCGAGCGTCGGATGGAAGGACACGCCCGGATCGGCGGCGTAGCCCTTGCGCGCTTCCTCGCTGAAGGGCACGTCGACGGCGCCGATGATGGCCATGCCGATCGGCGCGTCTTCCACGCGAAGGATGCGGTATTTGACGTTGAAGTTCCACGCGCCGGTGAAGAACGCGTTGACGTCGGTCTTCTGGTTCGGCGTGATGCTCGCCGGGTTCATCCCCGTGTCTTGCGGCTTGCCGGAGACGAGGTCGGTCGGGATGCCGATGCCGAGCGTCAGGTTCTTGAACGGCGAGTAGCCGACGAAGAGCAGGCCGTGGAACTGGTTGTCGATGACCTTCTTCTCGGTGCGGTTCACCCCCGTCGCCGCCGACTGATCGCGCAGGCGGAGGAGGCCGAAGCCGCCGTCGAGGACGAGGCCGAAGGCGACGTCGCCCTTGCCGAGGACGTCGGTGCCGTTGACGCTGAAGAAGCCCTTCGAGTCGACGGCGCCGCGGAAGAGCCGCGTGTTCATGCCGTCGCCGTTGTTCAAGTTGGTCGTCGCCTGCGCGTGCGCCTCTTTGGGAGAGTGCGCGCTGAGAGCGAGCGAGCCGCCGAGCGCAAGCGCGCCGACCGTGAAGCGAAGAAAACGAGAAGCGCGCGGCGAACGTCCACCAATGTGGTTCGCGCTCGGACGCGTAAGCGACTTACCCCGTGACATGTTGACCTCCGCGTGGCGCGCACGCCCCGTCTCGGTTTGGGCTCCTGGCGGCACCACACCTGAGCAATCACGTATGCGGAAGCGCGCCGGACTCCCTGGTGGGGTAGCACGGGGCAAATCTGCCGGTCAACGGAATCACTAAAGACTCAATGGATTTTTCGTTTTCGCCAAAGGTTGCTCCGCAACTTTGGCCGTTTCGGTCCATCTCGCTCCGTTCGGCTGCCGAAACCATTCCGTCGGCGCCTCGACGGAGTGCGAGTGCGGACGGACGACGGTGTTAGGCTCGGCGGTCGAGAGCGACCGTGCTGGCGAAAGTTGCGAAGCAGTCTCAGGGAGAAATGCGAGGCGCGCAGGTGACGAGGGGCGCATGGGTGAGGTGCGTCGTCTCCTTCGCATGCGTGTGCATTCTCGCGCTCTGGTCGAGCGATGCGCCCGCCGAGTCGCCGACGCTGGCGGGCTCCTGGTCGGCCGGGCCGCTCTTCGAGAACATGACCGTCACCACCTGGGTCGACGAGTGTGGCCCGAAGCCGAAGGCGAATCCGCTCGGCGGCGGCTCGTACAAGGTCACGGTGGTGGGCGATGAGCTCGTTTTCTCGGGTGCCCAGCCGTTTCGCACCGACAGTTGCTTCGTGCAGGAGGGGGCGCGTCGCGTCTCGCACAGCGCCACGCCGTCGCTTCGGATGTGGAAGACGCGCTGCGAGAGCCCGCCCGACAACCCGCTCAAGGCGACGATCACCACCGTCGTCCGCGCCACCAACGACGACACGATCGTCCTCACGGAGACCGCGCGCTACACGACGACGATGGCGACGGGCACCTGCTCGGCCGACGTCGAGCGCTCGCGCACGTTCAGCATCGTCGCCCGCGAAGGCGCCGCGTCGGGCACCACGAGCACCACGAGCACCACGAGCCCGACCACCAACACGACCAACACGACCAACACGACGACGACCAAGACGTCGGCCTCGTCGACCAAGGCGCCGCCGATCGCCTGCGACACCCTCGGTGCCCCCGCCGCACTGGAAATCAGGCCTAGAAAGAAGCTCCTGCGACCCGGCGAGGAGTTCACCTTCAAGGCGCGCCTCCTCGACGACAAGGGCTGCGAGCTCGAGAGCAAGCTGGCGTATCGGCTGGCGCCGGAGTCGTCGACGATGGCGAGCTCGATCAACATCGACGCGGCCACGGGTCGCGTCCGCGTCGTCGCCGATGCCGAGCCGGCCGTCGCCACCCTCGTCGTCGAGGCCAAGCTCGACTCGGGCACCAAAAGCGCACGCGTCACCGTCGAGATCGTGAGCGACCAACACTACGCCGAGCTCCTCGGTACCTCCGGCTTCGACGACGCAGGCGCCGATGAGCAAGCGGTCTCGGTGACGATCACCGGCGGACAGTCCGAGAAGGTCACGATCGACCCGCCGGCCGATCCGGGGACCCGTCGCCGGCTCGCGTATTTCGCGATCGTCGGGGGCTCGCTGACGCTGCTCGCGCTCGGAGGTGTCGTCGCCTATCGACGCGGAGCCGCCAACAGCGATGCCCGCAAGCGAGCCCAGGCGGGCAGCGCAAGACGCGCCGATCCGGGACCGCCGCGGCCTCGGTCCCCGCGCATGTCGGGTCAGACGCCGATGCCGATCGCTGGCGTCGGAGGGGCGCCGAGGCCGACCTCGACGGTGATCGGCACCCCCGATCCGAACGCGGGCGCAGCGCTGGTGGGGTCGGAGCTCGTGATGGTCTGTCCCATCTGTGCCGAGCGCGCGCCCCTCGGGGGGACGTTCTGTCCCAACGATGGCCATCGGCTCGTCGAGGTGCGCAGTCCCGCCCACCAACCGCCGCTTCCCATGCGGCCGACCGGTCCGACCGAGCGAATTTGCCCAGTCTGCGGCACGCGTTACCCGCGCGACACTGGCTTCTGTGGCAGCGATGGCGTCGAGCTCGTGCCGCTCAACTGACGCCTGGGCAGACGGCGCGCGCAAGATACATGTAGGTGTTTGCCCTTCGCCAAGATCCTGCGGCGCGCCCGGTCGTAAGATCGATTCGGCATGCGCACGCGCGAAGAGATCTTTGGTATGGGAGGTGACGCTTCTGCACGTACCTTGATCACCCCGGCTAACGCCGCGTACACTTCGAGCATCGCGGGCCGTGTGCAATGCCGGGTCGTTCGAGCCGTGGGGCTCGTTCGGCGTGCTGCCGAAATCGTGCAGCAGATGCCGGCGGATTTGAATTCGCGTCGGGTTGGTTTCGACAATTCGTGCTCCGGCCAAGCATCCACGAAGGCTCCTCGCAGTCCCGTGGCAAGAGGCAATGACCCATGAAGATCTCGTGTCAGTCCTGCGGCGCCAAGTACAACATCGCCGACGAAAAAGTCCGCGGGAAGATCGTCAAGATCGCTTGCAAGAAGTGCGGCGCGCGCATCGAGATCGATGGGCGCGAGCAGGCTGAGCAGGCGCAAGATCAAGACGAGACGCGCGTCTACGACAACCAAGCGGCCGCCGCGGCTGCAGGTGGCGTCGACAGCTGGACGGTGTCGGTCGACGACAACGATCAGCGCGAGGTCAACACCGCGCAGCTCCTCGAGCTCCATGCAGCGGGCACGATCAACGGGGAGACGTTCCTCTGGCGCGAGGGCATGGCCGACTGGCAGATGCTCCGCGACGTCGAAGCGCTTCAAGGACAGCTGAGTGGTGGGGCGACGTCGATGCCGCCCGCCGACTACGCGTCTGCCGGCGAGCAAGCTGCGTCGAATGGTCACGCCGAAGCGGCGCCAGCGCCTGCCGCATATCAGCCTCCGCCTGCTGCGTATCCCGCGCCGGCGATCGAAACGGCCGCTGCCGCGCGCCTCGGTGGTTCGCGCCGCGGCGGTGCGGTCGACCTCTTCGCGGCCCCAGTGGGTGGCGCTGCCGAAGACGAAGACGTCGCCACGAGTGCTCCGCAGCCAGGAATGGCGATGGGCGGTGGCGGCGGGCTCGGCATGAGCGAAGCGGTCGACTCGGGCAAACCGATCGGCGCACGCAACGAGAACTCGGTCCTCTTCTCGCTCGCGGCGCTCACCGCGTCGGGTCCGTCGACGCCGGCAGCCACCATCGGAGACGACGAGAAATCCGGCCTCATCGACATCCAGAAGCTCGCTTCGGCGGCCAAGGGTGGTTCGGGCAAGGACGATCGCGCCAAGCTCGACGACATCATGAACCTCGGTGGCGGTGGAGCGTTCGGCTCCGCGCTCGGGGCACCGATCCTCGCGCCTCCGCCGCCGACGGCGATGGAGATGCCGGCCGAAGATCGGAAGAAGGGCTCGCCGATTCTCTACATCGTGATCGGTGTGTTCGGCATCGCGATCATCGCGCTGCTCCTCGTGCTCATCCTGAAGAAGGACGACGCGCCGAAGGATGCGAGCAAGGGCAAGGACGACAAGGGGGGGCTCGAGGCTCCGACCAACTCGGGCAAGACGCCGAGCCCGACTGCGCCGACGGGCGACAACACCGGCACCGCACCGACGATCGCGACGGGCGATCCGGCTCCGACGGGCGACAACACCGGCGGCACCATCGGCAGCGCCAAGACCCCAGGTGCGCCCACCGGCAAGCCCATCCCCGGCGGAGCGCTCACGGCCAAGCCGGGCACCACGGCGACCACCGCGGCGCCGACGGCGACCACGGCTGCGCCTACCTCCACCGGTGGCAAGCCTTGCAAGTCGCTCGAAGAGTGCATGGGCGCGAAGACGGCAGCGCCTGCTCCGACCAAGACCGATGCGCCGCCGGCCGGTGGTGGTGCGGAGTTCGACAAGGGCGCGGCGAAGGCGGCCCTCTCGTCGATTGGCTACAAGGACTGCGGTGGTTCGGGCAGCGGCTCGGTCGCGGTCACGTTCTCTCCGAGCGGCAGCGCCACTGGGGCGTCGGTCTCCGGCGACTTCGACGGTGGCGTGAAGTCGTGTGTCTCGGGTCGTTTCCGTACTGCGAAGGTCCCGGCCTTCGGTGGTCCGGCCAAGACGGTTGGCTGGAAGATCAACTTCTGAGGGTTGTGCCGCTGTGCGCCGCTCCTCGTCGGGGCGGCGCCAGCATTGTCCTGGCTTCCGGCGTTGCGCCTGATGCGCCTGACGTGTGATTCCGCGCAAATGCAGCGCTTTTCACGCCGGGAGCGCGACGAAACCTGGTGCTTTGCTGCGCATCTTCGCGAATGTTTCGTATGCTCCTCTGTCCAAACGGGGGCGCTGACGAAATGGCGCGTCGAATGCACGGAGCGGAGACGTGACCAGGACCCGATTCGGCCGATCCGTCTGGACCTGGGGCGCTTCGGCGTTCTTGGCGGTCCTCTTGGGCGCGTCCGGGTGCAGCCTCGGTCCCAAGCCGGACGACCCGATCACGGGCGGTGGTGACGACAGCGGTCTCCTAGGCGCCGACACCAACCCGGGCGCGTCGCCCGACGCAGCCGGTGCTCTCGATACGTCGGCGGGCGGTGGCGACTCGGGTCCTGCCGATTGCGCGAGCGATCCCGAACACTGCAGCGACGCATCCTCCAGCGATACCTCGACCAGCGTCGACGCCGCGGGGGATGCCACGGCCGATGGCTTCGGAGATGCGCCGGCAGACGCACATGATGGCCGCGACGCAGATGCGGGCGATGCCGGTGACGCCGGTGGGGATGCAGACGCCGGTGCCAGCGACGCCGCCGATGCTTCTTCCGACGCGCCTTCCGACGCGGCGGATGGAGATGGAGGCGGCGACGTGCCGACGGGTGGATGAGCACCTGGGCTCGCCTGCGTTTTCTCGCGCTCGGCACGTCGATGGCGGCCCTCGTCGTCGTTGGCGCTGCGTGCATCCTCGGTCCAAAGCCAGACGATCCGGCATCGGACGGCGTGTCCCTTTCCGACACGGGCGCGAGCGCTGACGGCGCGTCGTTCGACTCGGGCAAGACGAGCGGCGACTCCGATTTCGCGGATGGGTTCTCGGCCGACTCGTTGACGCCGGTGCCGAGCTGCGACGGCGAGGCCGGCGCCACTGCTTCTTGCGACGCTGCTGCTGACGCTCACGATGGTGACGCAGGTGACGTCGGTGACGTCGGTGATGCTCCCGATGGCGGGGATTCCGACGCTGCGACCGGCGACGTCGTCGAAGGTGGCGGATGAACCCCCGACGTCTTCGGATCGGCCTATTTTTCGCGCTCTTCATGCTCGCAGCGGTGAGCGTGACGGCGTGCATTCTCGGTCCCAAGCCGGACGATCCCGCGCCCTCGGCCGACCTTGATGGCGGCATCGCTGCCGACACGAGCACGGGTGGCGCCGACGTCGCCAGCGATGTGCTCGCTCCTCCCTCCGACACGTCGTCGCCAGACACGGGAACCACCAAGACCGACGGCAGCAGCGATGCTCCAGGTGGCGATGGTGATGCCGTGGGCGACGCCGGTGACGCCGGTGACGCCGGTGATGTGCACGCAGGTGAAGTCGGCGACGTCGCCATTCCCGATGGGGATGCAGCGGGAGAGGGCGGATGAGCCAGGTGCGCGATCGTCGTTCGCTGTGGACGCGCGGCAGTGTCGGCCTGCTCGGCCTGCTCGCCTTGCTCGGCGCCGGGCTCACGGGCTGCTCCCTCGGTCCGAAGCCCGACGATCCGCTCGAAGGCGATACCGGTGCGGCGCCCGGCGACGACGCGGGATTTGCGGTCGATTCGGCGACCCCTTCGACGGATACGAGCGTCGTCGACACCTCGCCGCCGAGGACCGACTCTGGCGGCGACGCGATCGCCGGCGACTCCGGTAGCGCCGACACCGGGAGCGACACGTCGACCGATGGGGGGGCAGATGCGTTGCCCGACGCACACGACGCCGATGCCGACGCGCCCGGAGACGCGCCCGGAGACGCGGCCGGAGACGTTGGTGTCGACGCCGAAGTCGGTGGAGACGCCGACGTACTCTCCGACGCGCCGAGCGACGGCTGACAGGCGGGAAATCGCCTGCGAAACGAACTCAGATCGGCAGCGGTGGCGCGATGCGAACGTCGAGGCGATAGGCGCCCGAGCCGAGGGAGTAGCCGTCGACGACGATCCAATAGGTGCCGGCGTCGAGCGGGTAGTCGAGGAACGCGTTGTCGATGACGTAGCCGGCCGCGCAGCCATCGACGAGCTCGACCCCAGGGCACGTCGCCCCCGCGCGGATGCTGACGATCGTCGTATAGGCCGAGCCGACGGCGTCGAGGATGACGCGTGAGCGCTTCTTGAGATCGAGGCGGTAAATCACCTCGGGAGCGCCGCCCTTGGGCATGCCGGCGGTGTCGCACGAGGCGTCGAGATCGGCGTGCTTGCCGCCGGTGGTGCCGACGAAGAGACCGCCCGTCTCGGGGATGACGACGACGGGCGCGCTGCAGTCGTCGGCGCCGACGGGGCTCGGCGTGGCCGCAGGAGTTCGAACGAACGTCGAGAGCGAGACCGCGCTGGCGTTGGTGCTCTCGACGAAGACGCGATAGTCGCCGGCCGCGAGCGCGCGTCGGACGATGCGGTTCGGGTATCCACGCGCGCAGCCGTAGTCGGGCGAGGTGCAGGCGGGGCTGGCGAGACCGACGCCGACTTGATCGCTGCCGGTCGCGTGGGCGACGACGAGCACGTCGCTGACGTCGGTGAGGTGGAGCGAATACGCGGCGTCGGCGGTGAGCGGTGGCGCGCTGTAGGGCGACGGCGTGCCCGCGAAACAAGACGCGGCGACGCCTTTTTCATGGCTCTTGGTGTCGACGATGATCGTCGTGTCGAGGGGCAGCGGAGGCGCCGTGGTGCAGGTCGCGTCGGCGGGCGCAGGCGTCGGCGGCGAGAGCGTCGCCGTCAGCGTCACGTCGGTCGGACCGTTGGCGGCGAGCGTGACGTAGTGGGTGCCGACGGGGAGAGCGCGCACGAACAAGTCTGCCGGCGCACCCGTTCCGCAGCGCAGCTCGTCACCGCTGGTGATGCATCCGTCGTCGCGGAGGCCGAGCACCGCACGCACGCCCGAGGTGCCGAGCACGGCACGCACGCGTAGATCGCGTGGCCCGAGCGCGCTCGGGATGTCGACGCGGTAGACGAGCGGACCCACGGCCGAAGCGCAGGCGCTCGGGACCTTGCCGATGTCGGCCAAGTCGGCGAGGACGGTGGCGGTGGGCGTGGTGCCATCGACGAGAGGCAAGGCCGTGGCGCACGTCAGGTTGGTCGCCGCCGGGCCTGGCGTGAGGAAGCTGACCTTGAGCTCGACCGCGGTTTCCCCGGCTGAAAATACATAAACCGGATATATGCCGGGGGCGACGTTGCGTAGCTTGATACGGACCGAGGTCGCGGTGACGGGCTCGGCGACGCACGCCGTCTCGGTGGTGGCGTCGCCGCAGAGCGTGTCGGCAGCGAGCGCGAGCCTTCCTCCGGTCGACGACGCGACGACATCGATGTCTTTGTGGTCGCTACCGTCGAGGTGGAGCGCGACCACCATCTGCCTCGGAAAGTCGGCGTTCGACGCGCAGCTGGCGGCGAGGGTGCGCGAGGTGCCGGCGGGCGAGAGCGAATAGGTGCCGTCGGCCGAGACGACCAACGCCGTGCCGCAGCTCGCGTGATCGGGCGTGATGCAGGGGCTCTCGTCGATTTTCCCGTCGCAGTTGTCGTCCTTGGCGTTGCCGCACACTTCGCCGAGCTTCGACGACACCGTCGGGTCGTGATCGTCGCAGTCCTTGCCGCCGACGCTGGTGCACGAGGCGGTCGGATCACCGTCGCGATCGACGTCGCGCGGTGCGTGTTTGCAGTCGTGCGTGGCCTCGATGCAGGTGTCGATGGTGCAAGTGTCGCCCGACGAGCAATCGACGACTGCGCCCGGGAGGCAGCCGATGCGCGGATCGCAGCGCTCGGCGCCGTTGCAGTAGAGCCCGTCGTCGCAGCGCGTGTCGTCGGTGGCAGCGCGGCAGCGGCCGACCGTCTTGTCGCACGTGAAGGTGGCGCAGGTGATCGTCGGCCGGACGCACTGGGCGTCGTCGAGGCAAGGGCCGCCCAGCGTCGGATCGGCGTCGGGGTGGATGGCCTCGCCGACGACGTCGGAGAACGTGCCGCTGTCGAAAGGAACGGCGCTGTCGTCGCCTGGTGCGAAGCGGTCTCCCGCGCCCTTGCTCCCGCACGCAGCGAGCGCAGAGGCGTAGACGAGGAAGCCGAAAATTCCAAAGCGCGCCCAGCCCGTCACGACGACGCAGTCTACGGGTTTAATTGAGGAAGCGCTTGTCGACCGGTTTCTGCGGTTTGCCCACGCTGCGATCGTCGAGGCCACCACGAATGGCGCGGAGGCCGCGGTCGCGCTTCTGCTTCGCGCGACGGATGCGCAGCCGGTCGAGGAGGTCGTCGATGCGATCCCAATAGCGCATCAGGAGGTAGCCGAAGGCGATCGCCGAGATGGACGCAGCCGGCGTTTGCGAGCCGCGGGCGAGGATCATCACCAGCTCGAGCACGAGGATGGCGACGACGAGCCACTTGCCGGCGATGGGCGGGAAGAGCAGACGCCGATTGGGAAAGCGCGTGCCCCACGCGGCGGTGAGCGAGAGCGCGGTGATGCTGACGCCGAGCACCGGCATGGTGAAGCGGACCGGATCGAAGAGCGCGAAGAGCGTCGCGATGAGGCCGGTGAGCACGGTGCAGAGGAGCAAGAAGGCGACGAAGCGACGCTTGCCGAGCGCTTCTTCGAGATCGGGTCCGAAGAAGTAGAGCGAGAGACCGCTCCAGAGGATGGAGGTGACGTCGCCGCCGACGACCACGTTGACGAACGGATAGGTGAGGAGGCGCCAGAGTTGGAGATGCCAGACCCACTCGCCGCTGCGCCGATCGCCGATCACGAGGTCGGGGAAGAGGACGAGGTACTTGGCGATCTTCAGCGGACCGAGCCACCCGCGCTCTTCCACGAGGAAGAGGAGAAAGAGGCTGCCGAGGATGATCAGCAGCCATTTCACGACCGGCGTGAGCTTGGGCATCGCCAGCTGCGGCGTGCCGAGGTCGTCTCCGCCACGATTCGGGGGCATCCATGACTCGTAACGCAAATTCCGTCGGCGTCGACCCCTCTTCTTGGAAGCAGATTTGCCCCAAGAAAAAAGGCCGGAGCGTTTCCGCTCCAGCCTTTCTACACCAACGATGCAACTACATCTCGCGGCCCCGGCCATAGCCGGGGTGAGAGCCCTCGGGGCCTCCGTCATAGCCGGGGTGAGAGCCCTTGGGGGCCCCGGCCATAGCCGGGGTGAGAGTTCTCGCGGCCCCGGCCATAGCCGGGGTGAGAGTCAAAAGCAGCTGCTCGGGGTCGTGTTCGAGGCGTTGAGCGGGCACTTGTTGGCCGCGCTGGCGCTGCCGCCGACGATGACGATGTGCGCCGAGTTGAAGTCGACCGAGCACGTGCTGTTGGCGGTGCAGGCCGAGATGGTGCCATCCTTCGATTCGAGCGAGAGGCGGAACGGCGCGGTGGTGGCGGTGCCGAGAGCGAGCGACGCCTTGGTGACGTAGACGACGCCGAGGCAGTCGTCGGTCGTGCGCGAGACGACGACCGTGCCGGTGTCGGGATTGCGCGCGCGGAGGATGGAGAAGCCCGCCGTCGTGCTCGCGCCCTTCCCCGCGCAGTAGCCGTCGGGGAGGATGTCGGAGGTGAAGACCACGCCGTCGGCGGCGATGAGCTTGAGCGGGGTGCAGGTGGCGGTGACGTCGGCGGAGCCGTCGTACTTCACCGTGCAGTTGACCTGCGCCCACTTCACGCGGTGCGCATCGTCGTGGGCCGGGGCGACGGCGAGGTCGCCGTTGAAGCCGCGGAGGTAGCCGGTGACGGTGATCTTGTAGGTGGCGGTGCCGTTCGGCAGGCCGGTGATCTTGCCGTCGACGAGCGTATCGCCAGCGCCCTTGCCGATTTCCGTGCTGCCGATGCCGGTCGCGCAGATGGTGTCGGTCTTGCCGTCGTCGGTGCAGGCGAGGGCGAAGGCGTCGTAGAGGCGGTTGCCGACGAGGTCGTCGCGCGTCGAGCCGCCGCCGAAGTCGTGGACCAACGTCGCGTCGGCGATGCTGGAGGTGATGAGTTGGACCGCCGGAACCGTGACGACGTGGCCGGTGCCGGTGTCGGCGGTCGGGGTCGTGTCCGGAGTGCCGGTGTCGGGGGCCGGGTTGGTGTCCGTCACGACGACGCCGGTGTCGGTCGTGCTGTCGCTGCTGACGACGGTGCAGCCGACGGCGCCGAACGTGAAGTAAAGGGCGCCGGCCGCGAGGCTGGTGCCGAGGGCGGTGCTCATCAAACGTGTGCGCATCGAGGATCCTCCTGGCTGCGTTCCGTCACGAGGACGGAGAAAGAGTAAGGGTGCAGTGGTTACGCTGGTTGGCGTATCACAACGAGGGGTGAGTGTGTCTCCTGAGGGCGGGAGCACGGGTCCGAATCTCAACATGGACGTTCGAGGCTACGTGCTCATTCAACGGCTGGAATTTCCGCAGAATCGTCGCGCGTCGGGCGCCACTTGCACGATTGCCACGGTGGTGATCGCAGCGCTTGCCGGTTGCACTTCTTCACACGACGCGGACGTCCCGAGCGCAGCAGAGGCTGGGGTCGACGCGCGCGACGCGCGTGAGGACGTGGCCGATTCGAAGGCTGGCGACGTGACCGATGTGCACGTACCGCGACCTGGCGACCCTTGCACCGATCGGCGCGACTGCGACGACGGCATCTTTTGCGACGGCATGGAGGAGTGTATAGCGTCGATATGTATCTCGCCGCGCAACGCTGCTTGCCGTGATCCCGGCGGGTGCGCGAGCTCGACGTGCGTCGAGGCTTCGCGGGGATGCGTCGTCGACGTGCCGGCCGTCCCGCTCTGCGCCGTCTCCGAAATCTGCCTCCCCGATCTCGGCTGCGAGAAACCCGAAGGGTGCACCGGCGACGCGCGATGCGACGACCTTCGCGCGTGCACCGACGACGTCTGCGAGCTCGCGTCCGGAAGATGTCTCCACGAGCCCGTCGACGGACGATGTCCGGCAGTTGGGGCGTGTGGGATCGGCGTCTGCCTCGGCGATCGGGTGACCGATCCGAGCGGCTGCGGCGGTCTTCCCGACGCTGGCAAGTGCAAGGCGACGGAGGGCTGCGACTCCAGCTTAGCCTGCGTCGGCTTGCCGAGTCACTGCACGAGCGATCGCGACTGCACCGACGGTACGTTCTGCGACGGCAGCGAGCGATGCCTCGCCGGGGTTTGCCAGCACGGAGCCATCACCACGTGCGTCGCCGTCGACGCTTGCCACCACGCGATTTGCCGCGATCGCGCGCTCGGCGACGCCTATTGCGTGCAGCAGCCACGCATCGTCGCCGGTTGCGCGAAGCCGTAGTAGCGTGCTCGGCCGATGGTCGCGGAAGAGGCAGTGGTCGACGAGCCTGTCGTCGAGCCCGTGGGCGAAGAGGCCGAGGCGAAGAGGGCGTCGAGCGAGACGTCGAAGTCGGCGTCGAACGCGTCGAAGGCGTCGAAGCCGGCCGACAAACCCGCGTCCGGGGATGGCCTGCGACGGCGGCTGATCATCGCTGCGCTCCTTTACGTCGTCTGCTCCGCGGTCTTCGCCTGGGTCGCGGGCGATCGCACCGAGTCGCACACGATGAACAACCACTTCGCGGTGCAGGCCGAGGTGTGGAAGCAGGGGCGGTGGTACCTCACCGAAGAAGACATCACCGCGCGCGCGCGACGCGGCGAGCTCGACATGTACAACGACTGGGCGATCGTCCGGAAGGAAGACCCGGTCACGCACAAGGTCGAGGTTCGCTACTACAACTCGTTCCCGCTCTTCCCCGCGGTCGTGATGTACCCGTTCGTCTCGATGGCGGGGAGCGCGCTGATGTTCCGCGACGGGCTCTTCGTCGTCCTCGTCGCAGGCATCGGGCCCGCGCTCTTCTTCCTCGCGCTCGAGAGCCTGCGAGCGCAAAAAAGGCTTGCCCGCTCGCAGATCGAGAACGCCGGGCTCGCCCTCGCCTACGCCTTCGGCACGGTCTACTTCTTCAGCGCGGTGCAAGGCACCGTCTGGTTCGCCGCCCACGTGGTCGCCGCCGCGCTCACCGGCGGATATCTGCTGTGCGCATTTCGCGCCGACAAAATCTGGTGGTGCGCGCTCGCGGGTGTCCTCGTCGGTTGCGGCTATCACACGCGCCCGCCCTTCATCCTCTGCGTCCCGCTCTTCGCCTTCGAAGCCGCGCGCGTCTCCTTGCGCTCACCGGTGCGCACCGACGGCTCGCTCCTCCTTCGAGCGGGAGACGTCTGGGGCAAGCTCGATCTCCGCGCGCTCTTCGTCCGCTACGTCGTCTTCGCCGTGCCCATTCTCGTCGCGCTGTGGGCGACGCGGAAGATCAACGAGGTCTGCTACGGCGACCCGAACATCTACGGGCACCAGCTGCTCAACGTGGTGTGGATGGAGCGCGTGAAGCGCTTCGGGCTCTTCAGCTACCACTACCTCTCGCGCAACCTCACGTGCGCCTTCACTCTCTTGCCCATCGTCAACCCCGCGGCGAAGTTGCCGCCGGGCATTTCGCGCCTGCAAATCAGCGGCAACGGTCTGGCCCTGTGGGTGACGACGCCGCTCTACTTCTGGCTCTTGTGGCCGAAGGTGAAGCCAGCGCTGCACTGGGTTTTGTGGGCGACGGTGGTGCCGATCGCCGGGCTCGTGCTCCTCTATCACAACAGCGGTTGGATTCAGTTCGGCTTCCGTTTCTCCAACGACTTCTCGCCGTACCTCTTCCTCTTGCTCGCGATCGGCATGCGCCCCTTCGGCGTCGTGTTTCGTCTGGCGGCCATCGCCTCGATCGCGGTCAACGCCTTCGGCGCCGTCTCGTTCCAGCGGCGCGGCTTCGAGAAGTACTACTTCCTCCAGACGTACTCCGCGCAGACCTACGACGGCGGCTTCGGCCAACAGTCATCGACCTACCCGCCCGACTAGGGCTGCAACCGTCGCCGGGGCCCTAGTTCGCGCAGTGCCCGAAGTCGCAGCGGGCGAAGCCGAGGGCGGTGCAGTCGACGGTGACCTTGTGGTCGGTGGCGCAGATGGTCAGCTGGGTGCTCTTGTCTCCGCACGAGCTGAGGGCGTCGCAGGTGGTGTCGCGCGGGGCGCAGGCCGCGCCGTCGGCGCTCTCGACGCACTTGCGACCGACGAGCGCGCAGTCGTGGAAGCTGACGCGGCCGCCGCTGTCGCAGCCGAGCTTGACGTCGCCGTCACAGCGATCTTTTCCCTTCGCATCGCAGGCGATCGGCGCGCGATCGGTGCAGCCGGTCGGTGAGGTCGAGTCGCACGCGGTGTAGCTGCGGGCGCAGTCGCGGCTGTAGACGTGGCCAGCGGAGTCCAACGTCGCGACGGTGCCGGCGCAGGTGACCTTGGGGATCGGCGTCGAGCTCTCCCACCAACAGCCGTCCTCTTCGCAGTGGATCGGGAGCGGGCGAGCGGTGCTGGCGACGACCGATTCACAGGTCGGCTTCTCGAGGATGGCGCGCAGGGTGAAGCTGTCGCGCTCGTTGCTGCCGCCGCCAGGAATCGCGCGCTCCTCGGAGCTGCCCGGGAGCGCGCAGAGCGCCGTGGCTGTCGCCAAATCGGCGTCTTTTTCCGGCTGCGGCGCGGTCGACTTGGTGCACGCGCCGACGATGGCGCAGGCGCGGGCGATCTCCTCGGACGTGAGCGGCTTGGGCTCGGCGATGCGCTTCGGCCACGCCGAGATGGCGTCGATGTCGACACGCCCATCGGCGCGAAGACCGCGGACCGGTCCTTTGGGGTAGCCGCTGTTGCAGTGATTGTCCGCGCACTCGTTCACCGAAGAGCCGGCAGCGCTGCAGCCGAAGCTGCCGAAGACGGGGAGAGCGGTGACGAAGAGAAGGGCGGAGAGCTTGCGGGCGGAGGTGACGGCGTTCATGGAAGAGGCCATCGCAACGAGCGTGCCTCACGTGAACTAGGCTGTTTTTCTCGGAATGAATGACGGTCGGCGGAAGTTGCCAGTCAACCGCCGTTCTCGATCTGGGCCCACCTGTGCGCCGATGACGTGACCGCTCGTTCACGCGCGCTCACAAGCTTCTCGTTTCGCGAGCTCGCCAGCTCGCGGGTGAGACGACTTAGTTGAGCTCGTGCTTCGCGCGCGGGCGCTGGGCCTCGTGGCGACGATCTTCGAGGAAGGTGGCGGTGATTTCTGCTTCGAGCACGCCGAGCAGCTCGTCGGGCAAATCGGGCGCGCCGCCGATCGAGCGCTCGAAGTTGCGTTGGTAGAAGAAGAGGCGCGCGCACGGCGGGCCGGGGCGCTCGGGGGTGGCGAGGCCGTCGATGAGGAGCGGCGCGCGTGGATCGATGCCGTCGGCGACGACCTCGAGCCCTGGCAGCGGCGTGACGAAGACCTCGGCCTGTTCGACGAAACGACGAAGGGCCGGGTCGAGCTTGGCGACCGCGGCCGTGGCCAGCTGTTCGAAGGCGCTGGTGTTCACGCCCCAGGGGAACGGCGGCGCTTCGTCGTCGAGGATGCGCACCTTGAGGAGGGCCGAAGTCGCCTCGAGCGGCTCGCCCTGCGCCTCGTGCACGAGACCACGGTAATACCAGGCTTCCGCGTTCTTGGCGTCGCGCGAGAGGACGCGATCGAGGTGAGGGACGGCGCGCTCGGGATCGCCGAGCTCGAACCACGCGCGGCCGATGAGGAAGTCGTAGCGCTCACCCTCGAAGGGACCGCTGGGGATTCCGGAGAGGGCCTTGCGTGCGGCAGCGTCGTCGCCTTTGCCGAGGAGCGCGTCGATCTTGATGAGCACCGCGTCGGCGATTTCTTCGTCGTTTTCCGCCCAGCTGATGGCGTCGTCGCACATGTCGACCGCGTCGTCGAACTGCTGCAGCGGATGGACGAGCACCTCGGCGGCGTTGAGCATCGCGTCGAAATAACCTTCGTCGAGCCCGAGCGCGTTCTTGTAGTGCTCGACCGCTTCTTCGGCGTCGCCGTTGAGGGCGGAGATGTAGCCGAGGAGGTTGTGGACCTCGGGAGCGTTGGGATCGATCTCGAGCGCCTGCCGGGCCGAGGCCTCGGCGCCAGGCGCGTCGCCGTGTTGCGCGAGGTCCCATCCGCGGTCGAGGTGGGCGGTGAGCTGGTCCATTCGGGCTCATCCCTAGCACGGCACAGGTCTGGGAGCAGGGTGCAGATGGCATGGCGTCGCCCGCGTCCGAGCGGTATGCGCAGCGTGTCATGGGTCTCATGGGAGCGAGCGCGAAGTCGAACGAGTCTGCGGACTCGGAGCGAGTGGACGTCGTCGTCATCGGTGGCGGGCCCGGCGGAAGCACGGTCGCGGCGCGGCTCGCGCAGCTTGGGCGTCGCGTCGTCGTCCTCGAGCGCGCGCGCTTCCCTCGCTTCCACATCGGCGAGTCGCTGCTGCCTGCGAGCGTGCCGGTGCTGAGGTCGCTCGGCGTCGTCGAAGAGCTCGACCGTCTCTTCGTCCAGAAGCACGGCGCCAGGTTCCTCGACGACGCTGGCGGGCCGGGAAATCCAGCCTCGGAAGCGCAGTACCGGTTCGTCGACGCCTTCGCCGCCAAGTCGCCGTACGCCTGGCAGGTCTCTCGCGACACCTTCGACGACGTCCTCCTCCGCAACGCCGTCCGTCTCGGCGTCGACCTCCGCGAAGGTTGGAGTGCGCTCGAGCCCATCACCGAACCCAGTCACGAAGGTGCGCAAGGAACCCGCGTCGTCGGCGTGCGCGCGCGTGACGCCGAAGGCCACGCGCGCGAGCTCCATGCCTCGGTCGTCATCGATGCTACCGGGCGCGACGGCTTCCTCTCACGCCGCACGCATGGTCAGCACGACACGCGAGGCCACCAGCGGCTCCCTCAGCTCGACAAAACAGCCATTTTCACGCACGTTCGTGGTGGTCATCGCAACGAAGGCGTCGACGCCGGGCAGATCGAAATCATCATCCTCGACGGGCACGACGAACGCGGTGGCCCGGCCGGTTGGGGATGGTTCATTCCCTTTCGAGATGGTCGCAGCAGCATCGGCTTCGTCCTCTCGTCGGCCGTCGTCGGGCAGCGCCTCGCCGAGCTCCCGCGGCTCGTCGGCGCCGAAGGTCCGACGCCGCGCGAGTACGACGACCTCGACGACGCCAAGTCCGCTCGCCTCGCCGCGCTCCTCGACGCCGAGGTCTCGCGCTCACGCTGGATGAAGCACCTCATCGGCGACGCTCCACGTGTCGGTCCGGTGCGCGCCGCGGCCGACTACAGCTTCCGAGTCGGCACGCTCGCGGGTGACGGTTGGCTCGCAGTCGGCGACGCTGCCGGCTTCATCGATCCACTCTTCTCCACCGGTGCACACCTCGCCATCGGCGGCGGCGACCTGGCGGCGACGATCATCGACGAGGCGCTCACCGCCGGCGACGTCTCGGCGGCGCGCTTCGACGGCTACGTGAAGGCAGTGCGCGCGGCCACCGAGCTCTTCCTCGGCGCCGTGCAGTCGTTCTACCGCGGCGAGCTTCGCGATCTCCTCTTCGTCAAGCCACAGCGCACCGTGCTCCGGCGCACCATCACGTCGATGCTCGCCGGTGACGTCTTCCACGACGTTCCTCCCATCTGGGCCGCGTATTTCCACGAGAAATTCCCGGCCGCGATGACCGAACCGCGATGAGGGCGCTTCTCCCGCGCTCTCTCGTCTTCTGCTAGGGTGCCAGGACATGGCACGGCTCGCCGGCATCACGCAGGGGGCGAAGGTCGCTCTTTTCGTTCTCGTCCTCGCTGCCGCGAGTTGGCTCGTCTATCGCCAGGTCGCGAAAGACGTCGCGACCAAGGGCGGCGTCACCGTCTACACGCACCTCAAGGACTCGACCGGGCTGGTCGTCAAATCCAAGGTGAAAATCGCCGGTATTTCCGTCGGCTCCATCGAGTCGATCACGCTCGATCGTGGTGAGGCGAAGGTCGCCATTCGGCTCGATCCCGGCATCGATCTGCACACCGACGCGACGGCGACCAAGCGCTCGTCGAGCCTCCTCGGCGACATGGTGATGGTGCTCACGCCAGGCTCCGACGGCCAGGCCAAGCTCAAGGACGGCGACGAGATCGTCAACTCGGTCGAATCGGCGTCGACCGACAAAATCATGGCCGACCTGGCGGTCATCGCCGATCGCGTGAAGTCGGTGTCCATCCAAGCAGCCAACGCCTTCGGTACCGAAGAGGGTGGCAAGCAGATGAAGGACATCCTCAAGAACCTCTCCGAGGTCTCGAAAGAGATCAACGAGACGGTCAAAGAGAACCGACGGAGCGTCACCGAGACGATCAAGAACATCGAGAAAATCACGAACCAGAGCGTGCCGAAGGTCGACAAGATCCTCGACAACGTCGCGGCCGTGACCGGCGACTTCAAAGATCTCCTCGAGAAGGACAAGACCAAGCTCAAGGGCGACGACAAGAGCGGCATGGCGAGCATCCGCGACACGCTCGATCGGCTCAACGCCGCCTCGAAGAACCTCGACTCGACGCTCAAGCACTCCGACAACATCCTCGATCGCATCGACAAGGGCGAAGGCACGCTCGGCCGGCTCTCCAACGATTCGACGCTGATCAACGAGGTCGAGGGCGTCGCCACCGACATCCACGATTTCACGAGCGGCATCTCGCGCGTGCAGACGATCGTCGATTTGCGCAGCGAGTATTACGTGCGCAGCAACGGCATCAAGGCCTACGTCGGCCTGCGACTGCAGCCGCGCGAGGACAAGTACTACCTCATCGAGCTCATCAACGACCCGCGCGGCAAGACGACGATCGATCAGGTCGACACCTACAGCACCGATCCGAACAAGCCGCCCTTCACGCGCGAGGTCCGCTTCGAGACGAAGAACGACTTCCGCTTCTCCTTCATGTTCGCGCGGCGGCTCGGTCCGGTGACGATGATGTTCGGCATCCGCGAGTCCTCGGGCGGCATCGGCGGGATCTTCCACCTCTTCGACGACAAGCTCGAGATCGCCAGCGACCTCTTCGGCTTCGGCGAGAACGTGCACCCGCGTTGGCGCGAGCGCATCTCCTACGAGTTCGCCAAGCGCCTCTGGGCCGTGGTCGGCGTCGACGACCTTTTGAACACCGATCGCACCGAGATCTTCTTCGGCGCGGGGCTCCGCTTCAACGACGAAGACCTGAAGACGATTCTGCCGTTCGCGCCGGTGAAGCCGTAGAGAGCACGACTCACTCCGGGTGAGAGGTCACGAACTCGACGGCCTCGCGCATGATTTGGGCGATGTCTTCGGAGTACCAGTGGCCGGCCTTGGGCATTGGCCAGAATTTGACGGGGAAGCCGGCCTTTTCGAGCGCGGCGACGGTCTTCTTTTCGCCGCCGATTTGGCCACCGAGTTCGCCGGCGATGAGCGCGACCGCGCGCACCTTTGCCTTGCGTAGCGCCGCGGCGTCGAGCGTGACGTTGGCTTCGTTGAGCACGAGATAAGGCCATCGGCCGGGATGCGCGAGGGCGAAGCGGACCGCCATGTAGGCGCCGCGCGAGAAGCCGCAGAGGACCGCGTCGTCGCGCGAGATGGCGCCGGGAAATTGCGCGCTCGCGGCCTCGACGGCGGTCTCGAGATCTTCGTCGATCTTCGACTCCGGTTTGCCCCACGTCGGCGCGTTGTACTGACCGGGACCGCAGCTCGCGTCGCCGGTCGGACAGACGAGAAAGCCGAGGTCGACGCTGCTCTCCTGCCAGAGACCGCAGGCGTATTCGGGTGGATTGCAGATGCCGTGGAGGAACGCGATCAGGCGCTGCGGATTTTTCGGTGACTTGGCGGCGATGACGAAGACGTTGCGCGGCGGCTTCTTCCCGTCGATCACGCCGAAGGGAATGTTGAACGGTCCGGGATCGCGCGGCGGAGGCTCGACCTCGACGATCGGCTCTTCGGAGGCAACGGAGGCCGAGGGAAGCGCCGACGCGGACGGGACGGTCGACGCGACGGGCGGTGCCTGTGTCGTCATCGCTTCGGTGAGCGGCGCCGGGCGTGGTGTTTTGCCACACGCCAACACGTTCACGAAGAGCGCCACAACGATGGCGCGATGACGCACACCGAGGTGCGCGCATGTGGCACCGACATGAGGATCGACAATCACGATGCAAGGATATCGGGGCAGGCGGTGAAACTGTGACAGCGACGACATGGTGGAGAAGTTCTCCGTCGATTCGTGCACGGTCGGCGTATGCTGCGAGGCGACATGCGCGCGTTGGGAGTGCCTGTCTGGATGCTGGTGTTGGGCGCTTGCGTGCTCGCGCCGTTCATCCTCCGCATCTGGCTCGACGCAGAGCGACGTGTGTCGAAGGCGCGTACCGAACGGATGCTGCGTCCGTTTCGGCGGGTCCGCGCATCCGGCATCCCTCGTGCAGCATCCATCTCCCGTGACCGACGTGACGAATCGGACGACGACCCCCAAGGTCCGCCCGGCTCGCCCGTCGACTCGTAGCAGCCTCGTTGCAGCTCACGTCGTGCCCGCGGTCGAGAAGGAGAATTCATGGCGCGTCTCTTCGGACTGATTGGCAACCGTGCAGACTTGGCAGGCAGGGTCCTCGAGCTCGAGCGTGACGCGCTCGCGGTGCCCGAGGGTCTGGTGCCGGAAGGCCCGCTTTCATGGGGCATCGGCTTCTACCAAGGGGGCGAGGTGCTCCTCCGTCGTCGGCCGAACGACGAACGCAGCGCGCTCGATCTCGCCAAGTTGGCGAAAGATCTCCGCTCCGATCTCATCGTCGGACACGTGCGCGCGGCCACCGTCGGCGGGATGCGCACCGAGAACACGCACCCGTTCCGTTATCGCGAGTGGCTCTTCGCGCACACCGGCTCCATCCTCCGTTGGGAGCAAATCAAGCTCCGCCTCCTCGACAGCATCCCCGAGTTCCTCCGCAAGAACGTCCGCGGCGACACCGACAGCGAGGTGCTCTTCCACGTCGTGCTCTCGTTCCTCTTCGACGCGGGTCGCCTCCAAGATGGCGCGCGCGCCGATGCCCGCACGGTGTCGGCGGCGCTCTCGTCGACGGCTTCGCTCCTCGATCAAATCGTCGCCGAAGAGGGCGGCCAGCCTGGATTCGCCCTCAACGCGCTCCTTACCAACGGTGAGATGCTCGCCGCGCTCCATCGCACGGGCGACAACCACTCGTCCCGCATGGCGATGCGCGTGGTGCATGGTCGCGCCGACATGGACTTGCTCGTCGCCGACGACGCGCTTCGACGGGTGCGGTTGACCGATCCGGGAGCGCTCCGCTTCGCCATCCTCGCCAGCGACTTCGCCGAGGGACAGACTGTCGGCGAAGGCGAGAGCCCTTCCTCGTGGACCCCGCTTCCGCCTCGTGCGATCGTCGTGGCGACCCGCGATGCCGATCCTTCGGTCGAGACCTTCTGACCTGATCAGCGCCACGTCGTGGGGCTCTGCCCTCGCCTGCCTCGTGCTTCTCGTGGGTGCTGGGTGTGGAGCGCGTCCGCTTCGCACGAGTGAGGCGCGGACCGAGTCCGATGCTGGCGCGGTGCCGGTCGATCCGGTCACCAGCCTTCCGCGCCCAGCCGACTTGGCGAAGGCCGGCGACACCGTGGCCGCGCTGCGGACGCCGCTCCCCGAAGCTGCGGTCCTCGGCGTCGTTCGCCACCTCTTCGAAGCGTTCCATGCCCGTTCGACCGCGCCCATCGAGCCCGACCTCGACGAGCTCATCGTCGACATCCGCGAGGCGAGCAGCCTCCCGAGCCCGGGCGATCGGATGAAGTTCTACTTCTTGACCGATCTCGCCACTCGGCTGAAGGGCGCGCCGTTCGATCAGCTCGACCTCGAGCAGATGTACCACTCGCAAGAAGTCGAGCTCTACGCGCGGGAAGACCTCGGCATGCCCGGTCGTCCGCAAAGACCGAACGCGATGGGGCCCGACGACGTGCTCGTGCGCATCCCCATCGCGACGCCGCGGCTCGGCGCCGACGTGCTCTTCGGTGAGGAAATTCGCCTGCTTTTGCGCCGTGAAGGGACGACCTACCGCATTCACGGCTACTTCGAGAGCGTCCCGCGGTGAGCGTCGAGCCGCCTCTGGCGTCGTCTCCCGCGCCGTCGTTTCCTTGTCGCGTCGTCGTCGCCGTCCAATGGGGCGACGTCGACATGATGCAGCACGTGAACAACGTCGTCTTCTTCCGCTGGTTCGAGACCGCGCGCACCACGTACTTCGCCGAGGTGAAGATGAACGAGCTCCTCGGGGAGGGCGTCTATCCGATCCTCGCCTCCGTGCGCTGCGACTACCGGGCGCAGCTCCGCCATCCCGGGCGCATCTCGGTCGAGTGCTCGACCACGCGTGTGGGGCGTTCGTCGTCGACGCAGGTGTATCGCGTCGTCGACGTCGAGAGCGGGCAGGTGGCCGCCGAGGGCGAGGGGACGTGGGTCTGCTTCGACTACCGCGCGCAGAAGTCGAAGGTGCTTCCGGGCGACGTCGTGGCGGCGCTCGAACGCTTCGAAGGCCGCGCGCTCCGCTGACGGCGAAGACGCCAGTGGCTCAAGCTCGATAGGGCAGCGCCGGTCGGAACTCGCGAAAAGCCTTCTCCAGCTGCGGCTTCATGTCGCCGGAGATACCGCCGATTTCGCGGATGCTTCGCAACAGCGGACCTTCGGTCTCGCGAAGGTGCGCGAGCAGATGGGTCTCCCAAGTGCGCAAGAGCTCGACCGGCATCTCGTCGGCGTGACCGGCGAGCGCGGCATAGACGACGGCGACCTGCTCTTCGACCGGCGTGCGTCGCGCGGAGAGCGAGAGGACCTCGCGCACGCGTCGGTCGTGATCGTCGGCGTGATCGTCGGTGAGAGTCGTGCCGAGCTCGCGATGTCGGGCCAGTTGAGCGCCCCAGCCCTTGAGTGGTGAGCCGAAGCGTTGCACCGGATGGGAGCGCCACGGATCGACCTCGTCGCCGTCGAGCACGAGCGCGCCGTCACTGCTCGGCTCGAGGACCGAGAGCCGTTCGCCGTCACGCTCCCCGGCGAGCGTGGCGACGACAGTGAGGGAGCCACCTTCGTATTCGTGTCGTCCGAGGCAGGCGCGATCGAGGATGCCGGCGACGTGCGCGTCGATGCTGCCACGAGCGGCGAGCGGAGAGGCATTCCACGCTGCGGCGAGCGCGTCGACGTCGTCGAGCACCAAGAGGGCAGGGTGTCGATCGTGGAACGTCTGCTCGGCGAGGGCGCACCCGGCGGCTGCTGCGAGCGCGCGCAGAGTCTTCGGCGCGTCGTGACGTGCCATCACCAACGTGACGTTGGCCTGGGCATCGGCGAGGAGGTGTCGCACCCGCGTTTCCTCGGCGGCGTCTTCCGGGAGCGAGACGAAGACCACGTGCAGCGGCATGCGACGGCTGACGAACGTCGACTCGAGCGCGAACTCGGCGGCGAGCTCGGTGCGCGCGGCGCGCGTGCCGGAGACGACGAGCCTTCGCTCACCGGTGCGCAGCCGCGCGAACAAATCGACGCGACGACGACCGCAATAGATGGGCTCGCCGAAATCGAAGTCGCGGAGCTCGCGCCTGGCGCCACGGGTGAAGAGCGGCCGCGTGCGGAGCGATTCGAAGCGGCGCTCGGGGAGCTCGTCGAGCGGGCGTCCGAGCGGATCGACGACGCGCCCACGCATGCGCGCGCCGACCGGCAATTCGAGCTGCCGGCAGAGCCGGTGCACCGAGGTGCCGATGGGCATCGCGCTCGTTGCGTCGAGGTGGGCGACCTCGGCGTGCTCGCGGAGCATCGAGGTGACGACTCCGTAGCCGACGCGCTCGCCGCGCAGCTCGACGAGCTCGAGCGTGCGGGCTGCCGAGAGCCCGAAGGCGAACGAAACTTCGGGTTCGCCGCGCTCCACGCGACCGGCATCTGCCCACGGATCGGAGGTCGCCATGCGCCGCCGAGCCTAACGGAAATTGCCTCGGCAGACGTGGTCGCCGGCGCGCCGCTCCGATATGACCCGGGGATGGACGATCGTTACCGCGACGACGACGCCTCGCGAGCCATCGAACGCTGGGGCGCGGCCCACGGCGAGATGCTCGCCCTCCGCACGTACACCGCGCGGCTTCTCGGTGCCGAGTCGGCGCTCGTCCTCCACGGCGGTGGCAACACGTCGGCGAAAGGACGTCGCGAGACCGTCACTGGCGATGAGGTCGACGTCCTCTTCATCAAGGGGAGCGGCTCCGATCTCGCCACCATCGAGCCCACAGGTCACCCCGCGGTGCGTCTCGAGGGGCTGCGCAGGTTGCGTGCGCTCGACGTGCT
This sequence comes from Deltaproteobacteria bacterium, assembly GCA_025363655.1. GTDB lineage: Bacteria > Myxococcota_A > Polyangia > Polyangiales > JADJMO01 > JANYDK01. Next base: position 212,020 of record JANYDK010000083.1, read on the forward strand.
GTCCGACGAGGCGATGGTGAGCGAGCAGCGCTTGCTCCTCCTCGACGCCTCCGCGCCGAACCCGTCGATCGAGACGCTACTGCACGCGTTCCTCCCACATCCGTTCGTCGATCACACCCACGCCGACGCCGTGCTGGCGATCGCCGACCAGCCCGATGCGGCGCGAATCGCCCTGAAAATCTGGGGCGAAGGCGTGGTGGTGGTGCCGTACGTGATGCCCGGCTTCGCGCTCGCGAAGGTCTGCGCTGCGGCGTTCGACGCCCATCGTGAGAAGGCCGACGTCATCATCCTCGCGCAGCACGGCATCTTCACCTTCGGACCCGATGCGCGCACCTCGTATCGACGGATGATCGACGCCGTCAGTCGCGCCGAGCGGTACGTCGCAGGTCATCGATCGCGACCACGCCTGACGACCGAAGCAGCTTCGCATACGCAGCTCCGGCGCATGCTCGCGCCCGTGCTCCGCGGCGCGCTCTCGGCGGCAGGCGGTCCCAACGTGCTCTCGTGGGACACCTCGCCACGGGCGCTGGCGTTTGCGGACGACGATCGCGTCACTCACCACTCGCAGATCGGTCCCGCTACGCCCGACCACGTCATTCGGACCAAGCCGTGGCCGGCGCTCCTCCCGCGTCTCTCGGAGACGGCGCCGCTCGATGCGATGCGCGCGGCGGTGACCCGCGCGATCGCCGAGTTCGGCGAAAGATATCAACATTATGTTTCACAGGGCATGCAGGCCCGAGGTCCACGAAAGCCGCTCGATCGGGCGCCGCGGCTCCTCGTCGTCCCAGGCATCGGCGTCGTCGCGGCCGGCAAGACCAAGCGCGAGGCCGACGTCGCCCGCGAGATTTACGCGCACACCATCGACGTCATCGACGACGCGACCGCGATCGGTGAGTACCGTCCCGTCGCCCCGGTCGATCTCTTCGACCTCGAATATTGGCCGCTGGAACAGGCCAAGCTCGGCAAGGCGAACCCTCGGCCGCTCGACGGGCGCGTCACGCTCGTCACTGGTGGAGCGTCGGGCATCGGCCTCGCCACCGTGCGTCGCTTCCTCGCCGCCGGCGCCCACGTCGTCGTCGTCGATCGCGACGCGACGACGCTCGCCGCCGCAGTCGCCAGCGTCGGAACGGGAGACGTGTCGCGAACCATCTCGGTGCAGGCCGACGTCGGCGACGAAGCGCAGGTCGCTCTCGCGTTCGACGCCGCGATCGACGCGTTCGGAGGGGTCGACGTCGTCGTCTCCAACGCAGGCACCGCGCCGCAGGGCTTCCTCCACGAAGAGCACGGCACCGAGACGCTCGAACGCTCCCTCGGGCCCAACTTCTTCGGTCATCAGCACGTGGCTCGGGCCGCCTCGTGCGTCTTCCTCGCGCAGGCGACGCCCGGCGCACTCCTCTTCAACGCTTCGAAGGCCGCCTTCAACCCTGGACCTGGATTCGGTCCGTATGCAGTCGCGAAGGCCGCCACCGTCGCGCTCATGCGTCAGTACGCCATCGATCTCGGCCCCTACGGCGTGCGCGCGAACGCCGTCAATGCCGATCGCATTCGCACTGCGCTCTTCGGCGACGGCGTCCTCGAGTCACGCGCGAAGGCCCGCGGGCTCGACCCGGACGCGTATTTCCGCGCCAATCTGCTCAACCGCGAGGTGACCGCCGACGACGTCGCCGATGCGTTTCTCTATCTCGCCACCGCCGAAAGCACGACGGGTTGCATCGTCACCGTCGATGGTGGCAACGCGGCGGCGTTTCCTCGCTAGCCGACGCTCGCGAGAGGCGCCTAAGCCTCGGCGTCTTTTTCGCCGAAGAGGTCGCCGTGCACTTCCATGAGCACGGCTTGCGACTCTTCGCTCGTGAGGCCGAGCGCCGCCGAGAGCGCGTCGATGGCGGCTGCCTCGGCGTGGGCGACGTGATCGTCGACGAAGGCGACGCCGGCCGCGAGTCGGAAGGCGAACGACTTCCCTTCGGCGCTGGTGATGCGCCGCGAGACGGCCTCGAGTCGCTTGTTCCAGCCATCGCGCGCGAGGACCGTGTTGAGGTCTTCGAGCGTCTCTTCGAGCTTCATTCCCTCGATCGCGTGCATGTCGGCGATGGCCTGGATGCTCGCCGAGAGCTGCGCCATCTCTTCCTCCGACACCTCGCCATCGACGGCGGCCATGAGGAACATCGCCTCGATGGTGGCGCGGAACTCTTCCGCCTGCGACTGCTCGCGATCGCTCAGCGATTCGCCGGGGATGAGGCTGCGTGCATGGGCGCGCGCGGCTTCGCCGGCGGAGACTCCGGTCGCGAGCTTCTTCAGGCGCGTGTCGAGGACCATGCGCCGAACGTATCACCCGCGATGCACGCTCGTCATGCGCCGGATCGTCACGCGCATGCTCGTCATGCCCAGGACGTGCCGAGGCGGCGGCGGAGCGTGGCGCTGTCGGCCGTGAGCGCGAAGCGAATCAGATCGCCGGTCGTCGTCCCTTCGCGGACCAGATCGGCGGCCGAGACGTCCTCGTAGCGGCGGAGGTGGTCGATCGCGCTCGCGAGGTCTCCCGTGAGGAGATATGCAGCGCGGCTCGCCCCCTGATCGATCGCACGGGCGAAGCGGATCGGATCGAAGTGCGAGACGCGCGGCGCGACCTCCTCGAGCTGCTTTCGCGCTTTGCGAGAGACGGCTTTTTGGACGCGGCGTGAAAGTTCTTCGACGTCGCCGGCACGCGCGCGTGGCATCGGACCGCCATAGGGACCGACCGCTGCGTAGACGAGGTCTTCGAGCTCGGCCGGGCGCAGCTTGTCGACGAGCTGGGCCTTGAGCGCGACCTTCGCGACGAGCCGCGCGATCGCGAACGCGGTCTCGAGCTCGGGGAGCGTTCGCAGCGACGCGGGGACGATGAGCGCGGGGACGTCGAAATTCTCGACCAAGATGCGTTGATCGGGCGAGTCGTGGATGTAGAGATCGACGTCACCGATGCCGAGCGCATGGGCCGCGCGATCGACGTATGCGCGCAGCGGATGGGTGCTTCGGACGCCGTGCTTGTCGCGCACCGAGAGGCCGATCGCTCCGAGATCGGGCGGCAGCACCTTGCCGAGCTGATCGGCGATTGCCGCGAGCGTCTCCAAGATCGGGCTTCGCGCGAGCGGCGGGAGCACGTGCGAGTAGAGAACGACGTCTTGCAGTGTGTCCTGCCGGGGAGGCGTCGGCGGGAGACGTCGGCTGCGGAACGCCGCACCGTCGGTGAGCCCGAGGTACGCACGCAGCTCTTCGAGGACGAGCGCTTCTTCTCGTCTTCCCACCGCGTTGAGCGCGGTCTGCGTGGCGCTGAGCACACCCGCGTGAGAAGGCTCCCGCGTCACCAATTCGCGGAGCGATTTCGCCGCGTCCTCGTTGGCGCCGACCGCGAGGAGCGCTTCGCCGTACGCGAGCAGCGCCGCGACGTCGTTCGGAAGAAACGCGAGCGCGTTGCGGAGGTGTTGCAGACCTTCGTGCGGCTTTCCGAGGCGATGAACTTCCATTTCACCGAGGCGCACGAGCCAGCGGGGATCGGCGTTCGTCTCGCCCGCGAGCTCGGAGAGGGCTGCTGCGAAGCCGGCTTCTCCACCGCCGCCCTTCTCGTGGCCCTTCTCGTGGAATGCATGCAAGCGTGCATACGGTTGTCCATCGAGCGACGGCTCGAGGCGAAGCGCGTCGCGCAGCGAGGTCTCGGTGCCCTTGGTGTCACCTTGCGCATCGCGGAGCTCCGCGAGCTGCAAGAGGACCTCGACGTGCTCGAGTCGCGCGAGCGTGCCCGTGCGAACGAGCGCTTCGAGGCACGCCTCTACGCCGGCCCAGTCGCCCTGTTCGAAGAGCAAACCCGCGAGCTTTCGTGCTGCCGCGTTGTCGTCGGGAGAGAGACGACAGACCGCGCGAAGGTGTTCGAGCGCGCGCGGACCGTCGTCGAGCGCGCCTTCGTAGAGACCAGCGAGCGCGTTGTGCGCGTGCACACGCAGCGACGCTGGCGCATGACAATGCTCTTCGTCGGTCGCGTCTTGGTAGGCGCGCGCTGCTTCGGCCCAGGCGTGTTGTCCGCGGTAGAGATCGCCGAGCTCGACGAGGACGTCGGCGTCCCAGCGCGCCACTTCGCGGGCCTGCATCAGCAGCGCAGTCGCCACCGGTGCGTTCTGCAACTGCGTGCTGGCGAGGCGCGCACCCTCTCGCGAGAGCGCGACGATGCGAGCTGGATCTTTCGCAGCCGACGACGCCTCCATGTACGCGTCGACGAGGCGCCGCGCGTCGTGGCGAGCGAGGAGGAGCTCCCCGAGCATCGAGGCTGCTTGCGGCGAATCAGGATCGCTCCTCAGCGCTTTGCTCCCGAGCTCGATGGCGAGTGTCGCTCCGGCCTCACCGCCACGACGGGCCAACTCGGCGGCGCGCAAGAGGTGGGCGACGCGTGAGGGCACGTCGGGCGCGATCTCTGCCGCTTGTTCTTCGCCCTGCAATTGCGCCGCGACGTCGCCGAGCATCGATGCCACGCGACGCACGCCCGCGCACGCGGTCGGCGACTCCGGATCATCGGTGAGCGCCTGCCGATAGCGCGCGAGCGACTCGGCGACCTCCTTGGAATCGAGCGAGTCTTCGAGGAGATCGGCGAGCCGGAGCTCGAGCGAGGTCTTGGTCGGCGCGTCGGTTCCGAGCGCAATTTGTCGGCGCAAACCGAACGCGAGGAGACCGCGCACGTTGGGCAGACCATCGCTCGGGCGATTGTCGCGCACCTGCATCAGCTCTTGGCGCAAGCGACTGGTCGCGAGCCGCACGATGCCAGACAGCGCTCCCTCGTCGTGCGAATCGATCTCGTAGATGAGCAAGTACGCCGCGATCGGCGGCGAGCTGGCGACGCGATCTTCCTGCAGGCGGACGAGCTCCCAGAGGACGCCGCGCTTGGCGAGCGGGTCACGAATCGCTTGCGCCATCATCGTCAGGACGCGCGAGAGTGCGGCGTCGTTGCCGGTGCGGCGATGAATCGACTCGGCGAGCCGGAGCGCATGGAGGTTGCCCGGCTGCTCGGCGAGGACGGCGTCGAGCGCGGCCTCGGCGCCTTCGAGCGAGTCCCCGCGACGGACGAGGAGCTCACCGAGCGCGAAGCGAAGCGCCAGTCGCGGTGCACCTTCTTCGTTGTCGATGCGGAGGCGATAGGCCGCCTCGAGCTCGCGGAGCGCACCGCGGCGTTCGGCGAGGCGCGCGAGCCCTTCCCACGCGCTGAGATCGTCCGCGCGCAGCTCGAGGGCCTTGGCATAGGCATTTTGCGCGCGTTCGTCCTCGCCGAGACGACCTTCCCAGACCTCGGCGGCGCGCACCCAAGAGAGCCCCGCCGCCGTCGGATCGGCCGAAGCCGCCGCGATTTGCTCTTCCAGCTCGGCGACCGATCGCCAACTGCCGCGATGACGAAGCGCGTGCGCGAGCTCACGCGTCGCCACCGGTTGCCTCGGCGCCACCGCGAGCGCCGAGCGCCACGCATCGATCGCCTCGTCGAGTCGTCCGAGCCGATGACGATAGATCTCTCCGACCTCGAGCCAGAGCGGGATCGTCTCGGCGACGTCCTTCGGCTTGATGAGCGCGATCATCCGACGGAGCGTGGCGACCACTTCTTCGTGACGCCCCGCGGCCTCCTGCGCCTTCAGCAGTGCACGCAATGCGCCTGGGTGATCGGGGTGGGTCTCGAGGACACGGTGGGTGAGGGCGATCGCGCGATCGCGATCTCCGACCCGGGTGTTCCAAATCTCCGCGGCTCGAAGCCGGAGCAGCGCCGCGTGGGCCGCGTCGGTGCTCTGATCGGCCTCGCTCTCGATGGCGTCGGCGAGCTTGCGGAAGTCACCGCTCCGCTCGTAGGCACGCTGCATCGCCAGGAGCGCGAAGCGACGCGTCGGTTCGAGCGCGAGCACGCGCGCATAGATCTCGGCCGCATGCGCCGGCTCGCCGAGCGCGTCTTCCCACAGCGCTGCCACCTTCTCGAGGTAGGCGATTTTCCGTGCAGGCTCGGAGGTGGTCTGCGCTGCGTGCGAGAAGAGCTCGATGAGCGCGCGCGCGCTTCGCCCTTCGCCGCCGCCGACCCCGTGGCGAACCTCGTTGGGCGGCAAAAGAAGGCGTGTCAGCTCGTCGAAGGCGTCGACGTTGGTGGTGTCGGTGACCCACGCTGCGCGCAGGTAATCGAGCGCTTCGTCGGGGCTCGTGAGGTCGTCTTCCGCGACGTGCGCGGCGCGGACGTAGGCTGCCGCGCGACGCGACGGATCGCGCGCCTTCGCCGCCTCGTCGAGCCATAGATCGACGCGCTCGCGATGCCTCTCGGCCGCGGCGTAGAGCCGGTCGAGCGCCAGTTGGGTCGGCACGTGCAGCGGCTCGACCACGCATGCTTGGCGCAGCGCGCCGATCGCGCCCGGAAGATCGCCCGACTCTTCGCAGTTGGCCGCGAGCCGTCGGTGCTCGATGGCGCGCAGGGCAGGTTCGGTCTCGTGGAGGATGCGCGCCTTGCGGGCCGATGCGGCGCCGAGTGCATCGCCGCGCGCCTCGAGGAGACGCACGAGCTCGTCGAGCACGCGCAAATCGACGGCGGGATCGGTGGGCGCACGCGCGACCGCCGCTTCGAGGAGCGTGACCGCTTGCGAGGCATCCGCGAGCTGCTCGAGCGAGATGCGCGCCGCCTCGAAGAGCAGACGCACGCTGCGCGCGAGGTCGTGCTCACGTCCGGCCTCTTCGGCGAGGACATCGCGCAACCGGGCGTGGGCACCTCGGCGAGCGAGCAGACGCTTGTACGCCTCACGCACGGGTCCGACGCGACCGTCGGCGACGAGCGCCGCCGCATAGGCCTCTTCGGCGCCGACCAAATCGCCATTCCTCTCGAGGATTTGTGCGCCCGACGCGAGGTAGCTGGCGACCAGCTCGGCGTCGCCGCCATAGGCCGCGGCGAGGCGTGCGTGATGGGCGCCGAGCTCGGTGGAGAAGCGCTTGGCGGCGGCCTCGTCCTTCTTCTTCGAAGACGTCGTCGCCGCGCGCTCCAGGGCAGCCTCGAGCGCACGCAACGCTTCGCCATGCGACGGGCGGAGCGTCAGCGCATCGCGCAACGCCGCGAGCACTTGCTCTTCGGTGCCCGGCTTCGCCTCCAAGAGGCGCGCGCGCTCGACCAGAAGATCGGCCCGCTCGGCCTCCTTCGTCGCCAACCGCATCTCGTGATCGAGCAGCGAGAGAATCGGCGCGAGCGTGACGCTGTCGCCTTCGCGCAGACCGAGCCGCACGCGTCGCGCACCACGCACGGCCGGATGAAGCTCGGGTCCACGCTTCATCGCCTCGTCGAAGAGCTCGGCGGCGCGCGAGAGATCTCCCGCCCGCTCCCACGCCAGACCTTGCTCGACGAGCAGACGTGCGATGCGCGGATCGTCTCCACGCTTCGCCCGCGCACGCAGCGCCGAGAGATAGCGCTCGATTTCAGCCGCCGTTCCCTTCGCGCGTTCCACCTGCAGCGAAGCGACGCCCGGCTGCGTGGCCATCGGCCTCTCGGCGGCGATCTGCAGCGATTCGCTTGGCGCGAGGGTGAGCTCGGGCTGCATCGGCGGCACCGTTCCGCGCGCCAAATCGGCGGGATCGAACGCGGCCGTCTTGGTCCGCGACATCTTCGTCGTCTTGTCGGCATCCATCGCCCTCAGCGCGCTTGCGGGACCCATCGCCGTCATCACGCTCGACGGATGCGACGGGGGAGCAGGCGGAGGAGGCGGCGGGGGAGGCGGCGGAGGTGCCGCCGGCTGCATCGGACCATGACCCAGCGGGGTCACCCTCGGCGCGACGGCCGGAGTCGCCGGCGTCGGAGCGATCGGTGCACTCGGAGGCTTCTGCGCGAGCGCGTTCGGCGTCGATTTCCCGCTCGGACTCTTCGCGATCGGCACTCCGGTCGGCCGCGGAATGACCCCGGAGGGAGACGGGCTCTTCGCGGTCGCCGCGGCGGGCGGCGCGTGCGGCAACGTATCCCGCGGGGTCGAAGGCTCGCGTGACCCTGCAGGTTCACGCGGCCCCGAGGGCTCACGCGAGGTCGGCGGAAGCGGCGGAGGCATCGCCGATTTCGAGCCGCCCGGCCGTGATTTCGGCGCCGGCGGTGGACGAGGGGGCGAGTGCAAGCTGACCGGAGCGGCCGCCGCGAGCGTGTCGAGCGATTCGAGCTCGTCGACCGCGAGGTATCCGGTGATGTCCTCGGTGGTGCTCGGCGCCGTCGTCGGTTTGGGGGGAGGGTTCGGCACGCTCCCTCATGGTCCGTCACTCGCGGCTGATTTTCCAGGCGAAGTGACCTAGCGCCCAGCCGCCGAGGTGCGGACATTGGTCCTCACTTCACAAAATATCGCTCAAAAAAGGGCTCCGAGGAGCGCGCCAAGGAAGGCGAGGAGGCCGATCGCACCGAAGAGGACGATCGCCACGTAGCTCCCGGTGCCCACCGGCACGAGCTCGGCGGCCTCGTCGTCGCCCCGCTTCGCGCGTCGCCTGGCGCCGAGGAAATACGCGGGCACGCCGATCATCCAGAACATCCCCGTGAAGCAGACCCATCCGCCGGGCGCGAGGTTGCGAATCGAAGGCCCCTCGCCGCGCCGCTTGCGCACGCCGACCACCAACGCATCGACGCCGATCGCCGCCGCGGAGAAGAAGCCGAGCCCCACGCCGACCAGCGCGAACGAGGAGCTCGCGGGCTCGTCGCTCCCGATGACGCCGAAGAGTTCGCCGGCCTGCTCGAGGATCGCGATCCAGACGACCGCGAGGGCGAGCCGACGTACGAGCGCGCGACGCCTCTCGATGCCGCGCGGCAGATCGTCGAGCGCCCTCTCACCCATCCGCGGCCTCGGTTCTCGGTTCTCGGTGCTCAGCGTCAGTTCGAGAAATCGTTCGTCAGGTAGAGCTTCCCCCCGACGTACACGAGCCCGATGCCGACGCGCTTCATCTTCACATTGAGCATGTTGTCGTGGTGCCCACCGCCGGGGCCTTCGTCGATCATCATCTTCATCATGAGATCGATTTGCTTCTTCCCATTGGCGAGCGCGCCACCATTGTCGAGCACCGGGATGCCGTTCCAATCCCCCTGATTTTCCGCACTCCGCGTGCCGAGATCGGGGTGGCCTTGGGCGGTGGCCATGAAGTGCGCGTGGGGGGTGTGATCGCTCGAGAGTTGTTGGCTGCCGACGACGGCGTAGGCGGTGATCTTGGCGTCGTATTTGAGCGCGGGGACGCCGGCCTTGGCGCGATAGGCGTTGAGGACGTCGACGTTGTATTTGACGAGCGGGTCGGAGGGGTAGGGGTCGGCGGCGCGATCGGGGGGATCGGGGGCTTCGACCCAGGTGGTGGTGGTGGTGACTTCGGTGGTCGAGCCGTCGGGGTTTTTGATCTTTTTCTTCTCCACCGTCGGGCCGTCGCCGGATTTTCCGGTTTTTGCAGTGGATTTGGGACCGCAGGCGAGGGGGGGGGCGGCGGCGAGGAGGCAGATGGCGACGGCCACGCGGGGAGAGAGAGAGGTCACGAGGTCATCATGCGCGATTTTTCGGGGAGGAGAAAATCGGGCTGCGGAGTCAGGTGCCGCCGTCGCTCGTGATCGCGGGCTTGCATGGTCTCAGATCTTCTCGAACCTCGGTCCAGGACCGACGGTGGTGCCCAACGAACTGCAAGAATGAAGTGACTGGGGTGTCAGCGAGAATTTGCTCGATTTCAGCCTCGCAGAGCTTCGCAAACTCGAATCGATCTACCGCTGCCGGCAAGCGAAACGCGAGAACCGGGTAGCTTCCGGAGTACTCCACCTCGATTACGTCGAACGTCACGCCGTCCGCCCGAGCGCCGAGGCGGGCCACCAGTTGCGGCTTGACCCACGACAAGACGGCAACGAGCACTTGCTGATGAATGTGAATGAGGGGTTCGAGCGAAGGCGGCTCGGCCCAGAAGTCCCAACCTTGCAACGGCTCTTGACTCATGGTTCGCCTCGCACTCCTCACGGAACGTACAGTGGCCACACAAGGAAGGGTCGGCTGTCGAGTTCGTTCATGGTTCGCCGATCGTGATTGCGTGAAACGAGACGAACGTGGGAACGCGGCTTCCGGCCACGCTCGTTCGAGGCAGCCAGCCCGGCCACACTTACTCGACGATCTCATTGGACAGTAGGCTGGCGCGCAGCTGGCACCAATCGACCTTCACCGACGTGGCAAAGGTACAGAGTTCCACCACCGATAGGCCTGCAAAAAGCTTCTCGGCGATCGCGCTCAGGCGCTTCTGCACCGAGTCTGCCACGCTGTCGTGCGAGACGCGGATTCCGAGAACCGGATAACTGCTCACGTAGCGAAGCTCGACGAGCACCATCGACGTGACGTCCTCGAGCTCGGAGGGCGAACCATTGCGAAGCTGCTCACGCAGCCAGGCCAACACGATGACGAGCAGGACGTCTTGCGACGGTTCCCGTGCCAGCTGATCGAGCTGTGGGAACTCGATCCATGTTGAAATGCCTTGGACCTCAGCCTGGATTTCGCTCCAGTCGCGTGACCCGTGGGGCGGCGTAATCGACGAGCCAGCGCGAATCGCTGGGAATTTATTGGCTCTCCGAGAGGTTGGGTGGATGCGCGAGCTGCGTGACGCGACGCCGACGAGCTGCGATTCGGCCTCGGGGCGGAGCCGAGCCGCGTGATCGAGGGAGCAGTAGAGCGCGCACGGCGCCGGGGGTACCGGGTTGGTTA